>CBDUTJ010000022.1:0-47103 GCA_965370415.1 uncultured bacterium
ATTGAAAACGATTACCAATATCTCGATCTTGATTATTTTTTCCAAAATGAAAATGAATTTAAAAGCGAATTTGAGCTGCTTTTTAAATTCTTGCAAAAAACACAAAATATTAAAAGCATCAAAACATTGATCGAATTCATAAATACTGAAATCGATATTGAGAAACTGGTTGCAGGAGAAAGCAGAAAAACCGATATTATAAAAGTATTTTATGAGCTTCTGGCTGATTTTGCATCGATTGAAGAAATCGGTATTATTCCCGACTGGAAATCAATTTTCTCTGGCAGTATCACAACCAATATTCTGCAGCTTTTCCTGGATTATATGAAATCAAAACAGACCAGGTATGAGTTGGACGAGGTTGCAGAAAACCGGATTCAGATCACGTCTCTTCAAGATACTAGAAATCTAAATTTTGAAAATGTTTTTATTCTTAATGTCATTGAAGGAATTCTGCCGGCTGCCAAACATGCTCAATTTCTGCTTTCCGAAAATCAAAGAAGCAAATTGGGATTGAAAACATATGAAGATATCAAGCTGCGTGATAAATACTATTTCTATCGGTTATTAGCCTGCTGCGAAAATGCTGTTGTTTTCACGCGCAGTCATCTGGAAGAAAATATCGAGGTCAGCTCATTCATCGAAGAATTAAAATTATACAACCTGGTGGAAGAAACCGATAAATCCGCTGAGAAGAACAACCTGTATGAACTGGCATTTTCTTCCCTGCTTAATAAAAATAATTATCCGCTTTCCGATGTTGATAATTTCTCATCTGATTTCTTTACAATTCCACACGAGCAAAGCGATTTCCCGGATAAAAAAATAGCTCTCAGCTTTTATAAATGGGATAAATTGAAAAAAAATCCGTTTGAGTATTACATTGAATATATTGCAGGTATCAAAGCACGTAATCCGCAGGTTTTGAATGATTTCAGCAGCAAATTAATCGGTACGATATCACACAATATCTTCGCTCTTATCTGGAATCGTTTGATAGAGGTTTATCAAGGTAATACGATCCATCATAATTTTATGAATAATACGAAAAACTATGTTGAGCAGGCTGTTGAATATTTCCTGAAATACAATAAAAAGCTTAAATACCTTTCGCCACATAATTACTCTGATAATTATTTCAGGAATATCTTCATTCCGATACTGAAAGAAGGAATTGCAAATTTTTTCTACCGACTTCACAATGATCTGCAATTCACAGATAAAAGTATCTCTGTATTTCCTGAAACCGGAAAAGTAACGCAAAAGAAATTCTTTGATCTAAATGAGATCGAAATTTACCTGAGCGGTAGATCAGACCTTCGCATTCACACTGCCGATGATGAATTGTATATTTTCGATTACAAAACCGGAAGTAGTAATGACAAAAAAATCAAAAAATATAATGTGCAATTACAATTCTACGAATTTATAAATTATCTCATCGAATCACCGGAATTTGAAAATAAACTTAACTCCTATCTGTTCTTTATCGAAGAGAAAAACCTATCGAATTTAACTAAAAGGATCGATCTGAAAGAAGTAATAACAGAGGTCGTTCAAAGCATTTTGAAGAATGGTTTTTCATTGGCAGGATCGAAAGACGATTATGAAGATATCGAGATCACACGCCGGGACCTGAAAATGAAACTGGAGCTGATGAAATGATACCAACGATCATTCGAGCCAGTGCCGGCACAGGTAAAACTTACCGTCTTTCCTTGGAATTCATTAACCTGCTGCTTTCGCAAAGAGTGGATTTCAAAGAGATCCTGGTTATCACTTTCACCAAGAAAGCAACTGCGGAGATCAGGGAACGGATTTTCGAACATCTGCATAACATCGTTCATAATACCGAAGAAATGCAGGAAATAATAAAAGGTTTGAAAACAATCAATCCTGAATTAAAATTCGATGCAGAAGATATTGAATTTCTGAAAACCACCTATCAGAAGATGCTCACCAATAAATCGGAAGTGAATATCAGCACGATAGATTCGTTCATCAATGCAGTTTTCAGCGGGATCATCGCTCCCTTCCGAAACATCGTGGATTACAGGATCGATAATAACATCAATGATGAATATCTCCCCGAAATCTACCAACACATCCTGAAAGATAATAATCTAAAGTTTTATGAAGATATTTTCCTGGAAGCAAAGCGTAGAAACCTGGAACAGTTCAATAATTTCATAAAAGATGTTATCAATTATCGCTGGCTGTTTGAATTTATCGATCTATCGAAATTTTCCGAAACCGATATTGAAAAGAAAAAAGAAGATAGTCTAGTGTTTTACAAAAAGAGTTTAAGTGAATTCCTGCAATTTCTGACAAATGAGATCAAAATTTATCTGGGGAAAAAGAATGAAAAAATAACTTGGGATAAACTGATCCAGAAAAATTATTATGAACTATTAGAAGGTCAAATCGATTTTAATTCGCTCGAAGCGAATGACCTGTATGATCAGTTTTACAACTGGTTGACTGAAACTGCTTTCATTGAAGAGAACTATGCACTTCTTCTAAATGACAAGAATTTATGGATGGGAAACAGGATCAGAAATCCGGAATTGAAGCCAATCTTTCAGAAAACACAACATAAATTAGCTAACTTTTTGTTTTATGAAAAAGCATTAAATGAACAGTTTAATATTATTTCTTTGGCTGTAGAAATCCTGAAGATTTATGATAAAATAAAATTCAGAGATAAGATATTTACTCATTCCGATATCAGCTACTATACTTTCCGATATTTGTACTATAAAGATCTTTCTATCATTGATAATAACAACATTTTAAACATTTTTTATGAACAGCTTTCATATAATGTCCGCTTTATTCTTATCGATGAATTCCAGGATACCAGCATTCTTCAGTGGAAAATATTCCAACCCCTAATTAGTGAAACCCTGAGCGGTGAAGGGCAAAAATCTTATGGCGGATTGATAGTTGTGGGAGATGAAAAACAAGCGATCTACGGTTGGCGTGGCGGGGAACGCAGATTGCTTGCTGGTTTCAATGAACTTCTAAACTTTGATATGCAAACGGATTCGTTGACTACTTCGTACCGCAGCAAACCGATCCTGATGAGCTGGATTAACAGGTTGTTCGGTTCTGAATTTCTTAACTTTATTGATGATTGGAATTATACGAATATCGACAGTTTCAAAAAGCAAGATGGCTTTGTTCAAATACATTTCAGGAATCGTGAAAAGATAGAGGGAATTCAGGAAGAAAAGCTGGATCAGGTTCACATCTATCATGAATTTGTAAACGAAACGCTTTTACCGCTGATAAATGAAGGAAAGATCACGCTCCACGATACTGCCATCCTGATGAGGAAAAATAAAGAACTTGAAGAAATGGCATGCGTACTGGATGAAGCAGGTATCAGCTACACATTGGAATCTTCCGGCTCGCTGTTCGATCATCGAGCAATAAAGCCGATCCTTCATATTTTGAAATTCATCGTTTATGAAGACCCAATCGAATTGATTAAATTCTTGCGTTCGGATATTGTGTTGATGCATCCTAAAAAATTAAAACAAATCCTAAACGCATATAAAAATGCAGCGAATCTTGATGAATTCTTCCAACAAACTTCAGATGAGCATTATTTGAATATTCTTCAAAAGATCAGAATTAAAAGGAATTCAATTGTAAATATCGTCAAAACGATTTTGGAAGAATTCAATTTTGTAAAACTATTTTCTTCTGAAATAGAATTAAAAAATATTCATAGATTTCTGGGAATTGCAATCGAGTTTGAAAACACCAATCATGAGCATACTATCGATCTTCCCGGATTCTTATCGTATTGCCGTGCACTTGCAGAAAAGGACGAATATTCGCAGCTCGGACAAACCTATTCCGACGCAATTAAACTGCTCACAATTCATAAATCCAAAGGATTGCAGTTCGAAACGGTTTTCACACTTTTTGATGTAACTTCCACTCTCGGTGGGAATTATCCCGGTTTGAAATTATATTACAATTTTGAAGATAACTTTTACGATCTCCAGGATTTTGTATTAACTTATAATTTCGATAAAATTCTTAAGAAATCCGATAAAAAAGAACTAGTTGAGATAGTTGAGAAAAGAGATGCTGGTGAAGAACTTAATAATATTTATGTGGCTTTAACCAGGGCCAAAAATAATCTTTTCATCTATCTGCATTACAAAAAGCAAGGTGACCTTGAGAAATTTATCGGGGAAATCAAGGTTGAAAGTTCTGTTCTAAAGCAAATTACAAAAACTGTTTTCAATGAGTTTTCAGATGATATAAAATCTCTTTCCGATGTTCATCAAATAATTGAGTATGGAAAAATAACCAGAGATATTTCCGAAGAAGACATTCCAATATCTGCTTCTATACCATTTATTGGCAAATACCTTGAACTTTTCAATTGGGATAACTTTTCCGAGAAAGAACAGGAAAATATTCATCAAATAAAAAAAGAATTTTTAGTGAATCAAAGCGTTCTTACCGGGAATATTGTTCATTTTTATTTATCTAATATCGATTATGCAAATGATCAAAACAGGGAAGTCGCTTTTTACAGAACAATTGCAAAATATGGAAGTTTGATGCATCGTGATAAAATTCAGGCAATTCTTGAAAAAACGAACGACTTCATCAGAGAAAATATCGAACTTTTCAGTAAAGAAAATTGGGACAAGGTCTTTAATGAATATTCCATATTCAATGCAAAGGGAAGGGAATTCCGTATCGACCGGATGATGGTGAATTCGAAGAACAAAGAGATTTTGGTAATAGATTACAAAACCGGTGCACACTATGAAGAGGAGCAGCTTGACAAATATAAAGAGATAATTGAAAAGTTGGCTGTGGTGAAAAAAGATAAATATGTTGTGAAGACAAAATTTGTGGAAGTAAGAATTTAGCCGCAGATGAGCGCGGATGAGAGTAAGAGAACTCCCCTATCAGTCAGACAGAGTGAGGTTGAAAAAGATTTCCAGATTTTGCTAACTCATCCTGACCTTCTCTTTAAGAAAAAGAGAAGGAACTAAGCGGTAGAAAATCTTTTCCCCCCTCTTTTGTAATGAAGAGAGGGTTGTGGTAAGTTAAATTCTTCCTGCCTTTCTTATGTTCCCTCTATTGAATCCAAGGGAGGGACAGCAGGGTGAGTTATAGTAAACAGGAGTATAAAAATATGAATAAACTAATGATAAGCGTTTCGGGTGTACGGGGAATATTCGGTGAATCCCTCACTCCAGAGATAGCAGTAAAATTCGCATCACATTTCGGGATTTTTTGTGATCGTGGAAAAATTATTGTGGGAAGAGATTCACGAACCAGTGGTCCGGAAATGTTTCGTGCTGTTTCTGCTGGTTTAATGAGCGTCGGTTGCGATGTAGTTTACTTAGGAATTGTTTCTACTCCAACTGTTCTTCTGGCTGTAGAGGAATCTGATGCAATAGGTGGAATTTCCATCACTGCATCACATAACCCGGCAGAATGGAATGCCATGAAATTCGTTGGTGAAAATGGTATGTTCCTTTTCCCACAGGAAGCTCAAAAGTTTATAGACTCCATCAAAGAACCAATCGAACTTGCAGGCAGTGATAAAATAGGCAAACTTACACAGGATACAGAATCTACAAACCATCACATCAAAAAGATACTGAATATTCCTTATCTTGATATTGAGAAAATTAAAACGAAAAATTTCAAAGTTGTAATCGATTCCGTAAATGGTGCCGGTGGCATGATTTCTCCACAATTGTTGAGAGATCTGGGCTGCGAAGTCATCGAACTGAACAGCGAACCGACTGGTATTTTCGCTCATACTCCCGAGCCTTTAAATAAAAACCTGAAGCAATTAGAAGAAGCTGTAGCAGCCCATAAAGCCGATATCGGCTTTGCCACCGACCCCGATGTGGACAGACTGGCAATTGTTGATGAAAATGGAAAATGCATCGGAGAAGAACTTTCGCTTCTTTTAGCAGAGAAATTCATACTTTCCAAAATGAAAGGAGATATTGTTACTAATCTTTCATCTTCGATGGCTTCGGAAGATATTGCAAAAGAGTTTGGAGTTAAAGTGCATCGAACTAAAGTAGGTGAAATCAACGTTGGTAAAAAAATGAAGGAAATAAACAGCCCTATAGGTGGTGAAGGTAACGGTGGTATCATTTGCCCGGAAGTACACTACACACGTGATGCTCCTGCAGGCATGGCGTTGATCCTGGGTTATATGGCTGAAAGCAATAAAACCATTTCCCAATTAGCTACAGGAATCCCCCATTACTTTTTTGCCAAAGATAAAATAAAAGTTGAACCAGATAAACTTGATGAAATAATGAATAAATTTCCGATAATATTCACCGATTACAAACTTGATAAGACAGATGGAATAAAAATTCTGGGAGATAAATTCTGGATCCATCTCCGTAAAAGTGGTACTGAACCCATTATTAGAATTTACGTAGAAAGCGATTCCCTGCAAAAGTCGCAGAAATTATGTAGAGAAACGATTGAGAAGTTGGTGTAGAACTCCTTGCAGTTCCTCTTTAACAAAGAGGAAACGTAGAAAAGCAAGAAGAATATATCTGTCTTTCTGAGAATGATGCTGATGGTTCTGGTTTGTAACCTGAACCAAACGTTTCGGTTCAATTAACATAATTGAACCAGCAAATAGTTTGACATGGATAAACACATAATTTCTTTTCATCTTATTTAGAAAAATAGAGGAAAAATGATTACTAAAAAATTAGAAAATAAGCTTTTTTCAAAAATGAAAAAAAACATATTTAATAAATTTTTATCTGGTGGGGTATTAATTCTATTAGTAATAGCATGTTTTATTAAAATTCATTCCATATTATCTTTTCCCAAAATTGATAAGTGGAATTATCAACAACTGCAAAAGATAGACAAAACAAAAAATGAATTTGAATTTATAGTATTTGGTGACAATAAAAATTCAGTAATAACATTTGAAAATTTAATAAAAAAAGTTAACGATGAAAAAGCAATGTTTGCTATCGCTCTCGGGGATTTGGTTTATGATGGGGAAAAAGAAAAATTCAGATTCTTTATAAATCAAATAAAAAACCTTAATAAGCCATTATTAACTGCGATTGGCAATCACGAAATAACAGACCTGGGTAGGGCAAATTATTATGAATTATTTGGAACATTTTACTATTCTTTTGCAATTGGCAACAGCTATTTCATTATTTTGGATAATGCTAACGAAACAAATCTTGACGCATGGCAAATGAACTGGCTAAAAAATGAGTTGCAAATAAGTCAAAATTATAAATATCGCTTTATTTTTATGCATGTACCCTTATATGATCCACAGAAAAGCAAACACATAATAGACCATTGTTTGAAAGATACTGCATTTTCAAAGAAGTTAAATAATCTTTTTGATATGAATAATATAACTATGCTTTTTTGTTCACATATTCATGGATATTACAATGGTATTTGGGAAAAAACTCCATACATAATTACAGGTGGAGCGGGTGCTGAATTACATGGTTCTGACCCTCAACATCATTTTTATCATTATATAAAAGTAAATGTATCTGATAATGGTGTTAAATATGAAGTTGTCAGAATCAGAAGTCCTAAATTTGAATTTTTATATAGATTAATTCATATCGCCTGGATATATATTTATGCTTTTTTTGCCATTAAGTTTTGGGATTCAATAATAATACTTACTTTAATTTATTTGGGGTTTTACATTATTTTCATAAAAAAAGAATGGCTTATTTTAAACTTTATAAAGAAAAAGAAATAATGTGTAAATACCAAAAGATAAATTAACATGTTTGATAAATCTTCTCGTTCCCAAGTATTTACAATTTCCGCCATTGCGGAAATTAAGAAAACCCCTCTTAATCTCCCCTTACAAAGGGGAGCAAATCATTTGTAAGGTTCCAGAAAGTTGGCAGCTCGCTTTACCCTAAAAATCCGGAGCCAAACTGATATAGTAAGATGGTTTACTGAAATCGTACAGATCTGTATGCCAGGCGATATCGAACTTCAAAACAAAATAGCCCATATTCAATCTGGGACCGAAACCAAAGCCCAGCTTCAAGTCTTTCAGTCTGTCATTTTCATAAAATCTTAACTTTTCATCTTCCTCCCACACGCTTCCCATATCCACAAAAATGCTTCCTCTTATTTGCTGGAAATAGAGCGGCAGTGGAAAGGTTAATTTCAAATTATCTATAAAAGGATATCTCAATTCAAAACTGGTGAGAAATTTCCTGGTTCCCTCTATTTGTTTATCAAAACCACGAACACCATTGAAATAATCCAATTCAAACCGTTGATTTGTATCACCGATAATTGCCCCACCCAATAAGCGTGTGGCAAAAGAATACCGTTTCTGGAAAAAGATATAATTACGTAGATCCGAATAAATTATTGAATAACTATTAGTTGAAGAAAAACTTCTATTGAATAGCAGCGCTCCTCTCCAACCGGAAACCGGTCCCACACTTCCATAGATAGCATTATCATGCACAAAAGTGATTTGGGGTGCTACCACAAATTCACTTTCCTCTTCTTCCAGATCAAATTCTTCCATGAAATCCGGATCAAGGTATTCTTCAATCCAGTTATTTCCATCCCACCAGTCACGTTTTATAATGCTTTTATAGAAGAGATTTTCAAAATCTACTCGCCAGAATTTATCAAATGGATAGCGCATGATTGTATAAATTCCAAATTCGCGAATTCGTTCTCTAAAATAATCACTCGGTGCACCGCTGGAATAAATAATCTGATACACCCACTCATCATTCAAGTAAAATCCACCGACACCATAATCGATGCGATTAGCCAGGTAAAGGTAATTAAGTACAATATCCGAAGCGTCCAGATCGCCGGTAATTCCCAGGTTTATGCCAATCGAATGGTTACCCATCAGGTCGGAAAGACCAAACTGCAACTGAGCATAAGTACCCCCCGAAGGAGTGTATGCCACACCGCCCCAGAGATAATCAAGCGCAAATCTCGTTTTATAAGGCTTAATTGCAGGCTCATTAATATCCGTTGGTCTTTCATCCAATTGCTGGTTATATGCCTGTCGTGTACTATCAACTTTAGCAAAATCCCACAAGTCGATCTTTGTAACCTGATCGGGATATTCAGGTAATTCTTTTTTAAATTTTCTTTCTGTTTTCCCAAAAACTGCATAACGTTCAATTTTAAACCTGCTATAAAAGTCATTGATAAATTCATATTCCCGTGGAAGTTGATAATCAAAATATTCAAGATCATCCAGCGGATTGGATTTCATATAAATATCCCACCCACCATTATAGAAACCAGAGAAGATCAGTTCGTCGTCATTAATGCTGAGATCACCTGTGAAAACACCTCCGTGTACATTGGTAACATTGGCACGAGTTCCCGATTCCAAATCTATGATCTCAAAATTCGTAGTAATTTCTCTTTCCGTAATAAAAATTATTTTAGAACCATCCTGCGACCATATCGGGAACTTATTATTCTCTTTATCACTGGTAATCTGGTAGAAATTTTGTTGTTTAACATCAAACATGAAAATATCACTGGTTAGTTTACTAAAAACCTGGTTTCTGGCAGTGTTGCTATTTTCACAACGTTCAGATGTAAAAACAATCTTGCTATCATCGGGTGCCCATCTGGGCTGGCTGTCATAATAAAAATCATCGGTTATCTGTTCAATTTCCTCTGAGGAAATATCAAATATGAAAATATCACATTTAATGTCTTTCTGACCGGCAAACACAATCTTTTTGCCATCTTTTGAAACATCTATTTCATAAAGAGCATCGAAACCCGGAAAAGAAAATTCATAAACCAGTTTTCCCGTTTCCAGGTTCATGATATATAATTTATCACCGGTGGATGTTTTTGAAACAAAAGCAAATCTTTCCCCATCTGGGAACCAACTGAAATTATTTCTTTGAAAATGAAATTCCTGAAATTTACCGGTGGTTTCACCATTTAGTATTTTCTCGTTCTTACGCAAGCCCAAGCTATTACCCTTCCAGATATCGGTTCTTATATTTTTGTTGGAGAAATATAAAAATTCCTCACCGGATGGAGAAAATCTGGGAGCAAAATTCAAATATGAACCATCTTTGGTATGGTCGGTCTTTCTTTCAAAAACTTCGTAAGGGATTTCGAACCTGGCAAAATCGGGGTAATATTTCCTTTTCAAATAATTCTTCCATATTAATTGAACTTCCAGGCATTCTTTACCAAAAACCTTTTTGAAAGCTACATCCAGATTATTATTGTATCTCACTGCATAAAAGAGATCTATTACTTTTTCCCGTCCATATTCCTCTTCGATGAATACCAGGAAAGATTCACCCAGCCGATAAGCATAATAACCGCCTATCATGTTTAAATCACCAATTGTGCTGTTAAAAAGAAGGTCGATCACGAACATATTATTATAAACATCTTCCCCGCCAATAGCTTCAAATTCAGGAAGACCTTCGTTGAACCAGAACGGCAAACCGCTTAAATTCAAAAATCGATTCCGATTGCGATTCAGTTCGTTCACATAGGCGTGGGTAAGTTCGTGTACAAATATCTCTTCCATTTTTTTGTAACTGCCATCAAAAGGAACGGCAATTCTGTTTCGTGCCGATTCGGTAAAACCTCCCACTGCTTCGTTCAACAATGGAAAGATAATATTGGTTGTTTCAAATTCCTGGTGGGATTTATAGAAAATAACCGGTATGCGATTTTTTACAGGAGTTTTCAGATCTTTTTTTATGTGATAATAAGCTTCCTCAGCAATAAGAGCAGCGGTTTTTCCAAATTGATCATCACCTCTCAGGAAATAAATATCAAAATGAAGAGTTTCGATCTTCGACCATTTTGTACCGGGCTGCTGGATCTTATTTTTTCCAAAACTATATGAGAAAAGATCCAGAGCAACGACCAATATAAGCAGAACCAGTATATTTTTTTTCATTAATTATCCTTGTATGCTAAAATACTTTTATCTTAAAATACTTTTTGGGATTTTTCTTAATATCTTTAAGAAGCGAATCCAGATTGGCTGTTGCCTGCAGTAGATTTTCATACAACTCTTTTTCTGTGATCAGTTTATTCAGAGTGTTATCTTCCTGAAGTATTTTTTCGGTTATAACCTGAATATTACTAGAAGCTTTTTCCATTTCCGTAAGAGTTGTTTTTATTCCCTTCATAACATCGGCAGTCTGCGTGATCGTTTCGGTGATGTTTTCTTCATTTTCGCTTATCAATCTTGCCAGATTTTCTGAGATAGCAGAACTATTTGCTATTATCTTTTCTATCTCAGCTGAATTCCTGTTGTAACTCGAACTTATTTTACTTACGATCACCAGAGATGTGTCTACAATAGCGCGTAAATTCTGCAGGAATCCGTCATTATCATAGATCCCATTCATCATCGATTCCAGACCGTTTACAACTTCGCTTAACTCTGCCACTAATTTTGTAAGTCCGTAACTTTTTTCTCCAATTTGAATTTCTTCCAGGTTTAAAGTTCCCTCACCTTTCCCGGGAATAATCTCGACTAAAACATCACCCATCAGGTTAGATTCCAAAATGTAGAATTCAGTACCTTCCTGCATAGTAAAATCCAGTTCAACCAGAAGATGTACAACCACACCATCACTGCTAACCTGTAGATCTTTTACTCTTCCCTTTTTAACTCCATTCATTGTAACATCGCTGCCGATCTCCAGGTTCCCGGCATTTTCAAAATGCACCTTTACAGTAGTGTATTTTCGGTTTTCCAAAACACCGGTAAACCAGGAATAACTTATGGCTAAAATTAAAATCGCAATAATCGAAAAGAATCCGACCCGGAATTCAATATTTTTTTTATTTTGATGGAATTTCATATATATCCCCTAATTTATATTTATAAATTTCTTAATATAAACTCCGTTATCATTAATAAAATCGTTATATGTTCCGTCAAAAACAATTTTTTTATCATGGATCATAGCAATCCTGCCCTTAATCTTACGAATGCAATTCAAATCGTGAGTAATAATAATGGAAGTAACAGCAAAATTATTATGAAGTTTTAGTATTAATTCAATGATTTCAGCTGCAATAATGGGATCCAGCCCAGTAGTGGGTTCGTCGTAAATTATATATTCCGGCTGCATGATGATAGCACGCGCAAGGGCAACTCTTTTTTTCATTCCTCCGCTTAGTTCCGACGGCATCTTATCCAGGACATCTATCAATCCGAGTAGCTTCAATTTATCTGTAACCAGTTCCAGTATTTTATCTTCGGAAAGCTTGCTGTGTTCCATTAAAGGAAGTGCAATATTCTGGTAAACATTAAGTGAATCTAAAAGAGCAGCACCCTGGAAAAGCATTGCCAGCTTACGTCTAGTGGAATTTAACTCTCTACGGGAAAGAGAAAAAATATTTTTTCCATCAACTAATACGGTACCAGTTTCGGGATTAATTAAACCTTCCATCGTCTTCATCAAAACGCTCTTACCGCAACCGCTCTGACCCACAATGGTAGTAATTTCATTCTTGAGAATATTCAGATCTATATTTTCAAGAACGGTTTTGCCATCGAAACTTATGGTAAGACCTTTTATTTCAATCACCTGTTTTTACCTCTACCCCGTCGAATCTTTTTTGTAGTAGTATAAAGTGTAAATATATTTTTTTCAGTTCCATTTTGCTTTTCAAAAAAACACGAACATAATGATCGGACAAAGCAGTCCAAAATCCATTCGATTTATTTTCTATTACGCCTTTTAACCTGATATTATTTTTAACAATAAAATTAACATATTCCTGTGTTTTCTTAGCAGATAACTTGGTGAGTAGCTTTGTTCTTCTTTTGATATCGCTGCCATGTACCTGACCACTCATTTTTTCTGCTCTTGTACCTGGTCGGCGTGAAAATGGAAAAACATGTAGATATGTAAAATCCAATGATACAAGATATTTATGAGTATTTTGAAAAAGTTCTTCAGTTTCTCCCGGCAGACCTGCTATCACATCGATGCCGATAGCGACATCCGGAAATATGGATCTTATACTTTGAATTGTACTGTTGAAATCACTTATTGTATATCTTCTTCCCATGTGGGAAAGCATCTCATCGCAGCCAACCTGAAGCGGAATATGAAAATGAGGACATATCTTTTTACTTTTTCGGAAAAAGGTTAGAAGATCATCACTGAAAAGTTGGGGTTCAATAGAACTGAGCCGAATAAGTTTTACACCTTCAATTTTCTCAATATCAATAAGAAGATGGGAAAGAAAATAATTATCATTTTGCTCATATCCATACAATCCCAGGTTGATCCCGCCCAGAACAAATTCTTTATAGCCTTCTTCTGTAAGTTTTTGAATCTGTTTCAGCACATTCTCTTTTTTCCTGCTGCGCGAATGACCACGAGCATAAGGCACGGCACAATAGGCACAATAATAATCACATCCATCCTGAACCTTGATGTAAGCGCGGGTCCTATCTATCATAGAAGTTGTTGAAAGCTCCTCGAATTCTGTCATTTTAAGAATATCTTTGAAATTCAATGCATCAAGTTGATTGATGTAGTTCAAAAATTTGCTTTTTGAATTATTGTCTACGATCAGGTCGATTTTTCCCAGTTTCTGTATCTCTTCATAATTTCGCTGGGAATAACAACCTGTTACGATCACTTTAACTTTTATGTTTTTTTCTTTTTGTGCAAGAGCTTTGCGAATTGCATTACGGCTTTTGTAATCGGTGCGATTTGTAACGGTACAAGTATTTATAAGATAAACATCGGCAGGTTGATCGAAATTAACGATGCGATAACCAGCTTTGATGAAATCATCCAGAATGCAGTAAGTTTCATATTGATTGACTTTGCAACCGAAGGTTATTGCAGCAATTTTTTTTTTCACCACAAAGACACCAAGACACTAAGTTTATTTTTATTTTTCACCACGAAGACACCAAGATTCTAAGGTTTACTTTTATAACATTCTAAGAGTTTTATAATATTATTCTTTTAATCCCATCTTTTATCAATGGAACATTGAAATTAATTAAAAATCCAAGTCGTTTATTTGTTAGCTTTATATATGTTAAAATTTGTGCTTCATAAACGGGATTCATTTCAATTACGGCTTTTATTTCACAAATTATCTTATCTTCAATTAATACATCTATCCTGAATGATTCATCTAATATTTTCCCATCGTAAACAATAGGAATGTTAACCTGTCTCTTAAATTTTAAACCCCGTTTTGATAATTCATAACAAAAGCAGATTTCGTATACTTTTTCAAGCAAACCAGTACCAAGTTCTTTATGTACTACATATGCAGCGTCGATAACTTTTTTCGCAACTACTTCAATTTCTTCTGATATTGGTTTAAATTTCATCTTTTTCTTCGTGCCTTTGAGCCTTCGTGGTTATAGCAATCCCTAATTCATCCAATTGTTCTTTAGCTACTTCCGAAGGTGATTGGCTCATCAGGTCAGCAGCTTGCAGGGTTTTGGGAAAGGCGATAACGTCACGGATAGATTCTGCTTTTGCCATGATCATCACAATTCTATCTATCCCTGGTGCGATGCCACCATGAGGAGGAGTACCATAGCGCAGGGCATTCAGAAAGAAACCAAATTTTTCTTCCAGTTCCTCTTCGCTGAATCCCAGCACATCGAAGATCTTCTTCTGAACATCCAGCCTATGGCAACGGATGCTACCGGAAGAAAGCTCTAAACCATTACAAACCAGATCATACAATTGCCCGATTATCTTATCATAATCCTCTTCGTTATCGAAATACTTCAAATGCTCTTCTTTGGGTAAGGTGAACATGTGATGTGCTGTTTCCCATATCTGTTCTTCTTCATTGTATTCAAACAGAGGGAAGTCAGTTATCCACACAAAATTGAACTCGTTCTTATCATACAGCTTCAATTCTCTACCAAAATGATTCCTGATCTCTGCCAGGATTTTAAAAACCATTTTATCTGAATCTGCTGCAAAGAGGATCAAATCACCGGATTTTGCTTTAGTTTTTTCCAGGACATTTCTGCTTTCTTCTTCTGAAAGGAACTTGGAAATTCCTGCTGTTAAACTGCTCTCTTCCACTTTACAGAAAGCCAGTCCTTTTCCACCTAGATGTTTTGCAATTTCAGTAAGTTTGTCTATCTGTTTACGTGAATATCCCGAACAACCAGGTGCAACAATACAGCGTACACTTCCGCCAGATTCCAGGGTACCGGAGAAAACCTTGAATTCAGTATTTTTCAGGATATCAGAAATACTGGTGAGTTCCATTCCAAAGCGCATATCAGGTTTATCTATGCCAAATCTTTCCATAGCTTCATTATAAGAAAGTCTGGGAAAAGGTGTCTTAAGTTCAATGTTCATTGTTTTCCGGAAAATGTATATGAACATTTCTTCGATCATGTGAAATATCTCATCCTGGGATACAAAACTCATTTCCAGGTCGAGTTGAGTAAATTCCGGCTGCCTGTCTGCGCGCAGGTCCTCATCGCGGAAACAACGTGCAATCTGAAAATAGCGATCGAAACCACCAATCATGAGCAACTGTTTGTATATCTGCGGAGATTGGGGCAAGGCAAAGAATTTTCCCTTATGGATACGGCTGGGAACCAGGTAATCGCGAGCACCTTCGGGAGTACTTTTCATCAGTATCGGTGTCTCAATTTCAAAGAAGTTCTTTTTCGTAAGAAATTCACGCATTGCAAAAATTATCTCATGACGAAGCAGAATGATATCTTTTAGTTTTTCTCTTCTCAGGTCCAGATAGCGGTATTTCAACCGTAAATCTTCTTCGGCTAATATGTTTTCATTGATCTGTACAGGTAATGGCTCAGAATCGTTAAGTAGGAGTAAGTCTTCCACTTCGATCTCTATCTCACCGGTTGGAATGTTCGGATTGACATTTCCCTGCTTGCGAGCTGCAACTTTTCCCTTAATTGCAATAACGTATTCATTACGTAATCGACCCGCTTTTTGATGTACTTCTGCCATTTCCGGTTTAAACACGATCTGCATAATTCCGGTCACATCACGAAGATCGATGAAGATGAGCCCACCCAGGTCGCGGCGACGATGTACCCAGCCCATGAGGGTTACTTTTTCGTTTACATTCTTTTTATTTAGTTTTCCTGCAAAATGTGTTCTTTTGTTATTTCCAATAAAATCCAGCATATTTATTTACCTCTTTAATTTACTAAAAATGAGACATTTAATAATTATGTTATTTTGTCAATGGTTTGGTTTTGTAGAAAAAACACTGTTGTCATTCCCAACTCGATACACTGTCATCCTCGACCTGATCGGGGATCTCGTTTAATACTATCATGGATTCCCGTCCCCGATTTCTCAAGGACAAGCTTTCACGGGAATGACAGAGCCGAGGGAATGACAGAGTCATGGGATGACAAGAAAAAAGACACTACTGTCATTCCTGATTTAATGCACTGTTATCCTCGACCTGATCATGGAACTACTCGAACCAATCTTCTGCTAAATCCTTCCATTCTGGATTATCCTTTTCGATCAGTTCAATTTTCCATTTTCTATACCATTTTTTTATTCTTTTTTCATATTCTATCGCTGCAACAATATCATCAGTTTCTTCATAATAAACTAATTTTATAAGATTATATTTCTTGGTAAAACCCTTAATTAATTTATTCTTGTGTTCATGCATCCTTCTTTCCAGATCATTAGTAACTCCAATATATAGTGTGCCGTTCTTTTTGTTTGTAAGAATGTAAACATAATATGATTTATTCATTCTTTCCTTTTTCATGGATTCCCGCTTTTGCGGGAATGACAAGAAAAAAAACATTATTGTCATTCCCAACTTGATTGGGAATCTCATTCATCTCATCATGGATTCACGCTTTCGCGGGAATGACAAGATCGCAGGAATGACAAAGTCACGGGAATGACAAAATCCTTATCAGCTATTTATCCTTTTTATCACCCCGTACAAACTGGATCGTATTATTGCGATAAACAAGCTGACAGGATTTGTTATCGGAAACCAGTTTGGGAAAAAAGATAAACCCTGATTTTTTAGCGCCGGGAATGATCTTACCAAAACTCAGTGAGTAGGTTATCAGGTTCTTTTTTGCTTCCCGCCATTCTTCCAATATCCTGCGCTGATCTTCAAAAAGCTGCTGAGTATCAGTAAGTTTTTCACTTTCTATATTTGCAATCACCAGGTATTCAAGTTGTTTCGGCAGCAATAACTTCTCAATATAATCCAGGCTTACAACATCGAACTGGTTACCATCTTCATCCAGTAAACTGATATCTGAAGCTTGAATTTCAAAATCATTATTCTGCCTGTTCTTAACTTGAATGTAGAAGGTAGTAAAATAGTCAGTAAGATTTTGTGGTTCTTTGATCCAATACTTATTCTCAGCGGCAAATGTCCAACCTTTGGTTTTGATCACGGCATAATCGTCAGTAATTATCACATTTTCAGATTTTACCGGGATATACTTGATAGTGCAAGATGAAATGATAACCATTATCAGACACAACAAAATTACCATCAGCCATTTTTTTAGTGTCATAATAAATCCTTTGCTCAGTTATGAGCAGAGACGATTTTAAAATCGTCTCTGCTTCACGTTTGTTCTTAAAATATTACTTTTTATTCGTCAAGTTCTAAATCCAATTGAATTTCTTCACCGCTTTTAATTTCCGGTTCTTCTTCAGCAGATTCTTCTTTTACAGGAGCTTCAGTAACAGGTTTTTCTTTTACAGGAATTTCTTCAACAGTATCTTCTGTTGCTGTTTCCTCTTGCTCTTCTACAGGCTCATTATTAGTGTCAGTATCCTCATCGGAGTCTGAAACTGCTGTAACAGGTTCTTCTTTCACAGGAATTTCTTTAACAGTCTCTTCTACTACTGCTTCCTTTTGCTCTTTTGCATGCTCATTATTGGTATCAGTATCCTCATCGGAATCTGGAGCTTCTACCGGTGTTTCGGGCAATGTTTCAAACAATTCACCCTCTTCGTCAGGCTCTGCTGCTATTCTTGTAATATCATAAACTTTATCTTTTTCGTTAAGTTCGATAAGTTTTACACCCTGTGTATTCCTGCCTATAATGGAAATCTTATCAACTGCCTGCCTTATTATCATACCTTCTTTTGTAACTATCATCAAATCATCGTTATCTACAACCTCAAGCAAAGAGATAAGTTTACCATTCCTTTCTGTAGTTTTAAGGGTAATAACACCTTTTGATCCGCGTTTGGTGACCTTGTAATTTTCTACTTCCGAGCGTTTGCCATAACCATTTTCACTAATGGAAAGAAGAGTTCCTCCTCGTTTTACAACGACCATAGCCACAACTTTATCACTATCTCTTAACTTGATGCCGCGCACACCTTGAGAATTTCTGCCCATAGATCTGGCATCTGTCTCATTGAACCTGTTGGCATATCCACCACTGGTTGCCAAAATAATATCGTTATCCCCTTCCGTGATCTGAGCATCTATCAATTGATCGCCCTCCAATAATCTAATGGCAATGATACCATTTACTCTTGGTCGGGAAAAAGCAATTAACGCAGATTTTTTGATCGTACCATTTTTCGTTACCATAGTAACAAAATGCGGTTGTTCGAAATCTCGAACTGTAACAAACGCTTCGATCTTTTCTTCTCTTTCCAGTTGCAGAAGATTAACAATAGCTTTGCCCCGGGCAAGTCTTCCAACTTTTGGGATGCGATAAACTTTCAACCAATGACATTTTCCAAAATCTGTGAAAAATAATATGTAGGCATGAGTAGAAGCAACAAAGATACTTTCCACAAAATCTTCTTCCTTCAGATTGGAACCGGAAAGTCCTTTGCCACCTCTTCCCTGCTTCCTGTATGTATCGATGGGAAGACGCTTTATATAACCATGATGAGAGATCGTGACCACCATATCCTCGTCAGCGATCATATCTTCGGTTTCGATATCAGCAGAACCTTCAAGGATAGTTGTACGACGAAGATCATTATATTTTTCCTTTATTTCGTTAACTTCCTTCTTAATTATATTCATACGTAGAAGACGCTTTTCTAATATATTTTTCAGTTTATCAATGGTTTTGAGCAGATCATTATATTCTTTTTCGATCTTTTCTCTTTCCAGTCCTGTGAGTCTTTGAAGCTTCATTTCCAGGATCGCTTTTGCTTGTATCTCTGAAAGACCGAATTTTTCCTGCAGAGCACTACTGGCAATTTGAACGGTTTTGGAAGAGCGGATGGTTTTTATTACATCGTCGATATTATCGAGAGCAATACGATATCCTTCCAGGATATGAAGCCTTTTCTCCGCATTATCAAGTTCAAACTGTGTTCTGCGAACCACAACTTCATGTCGGAAATCAACATAATTCTGTATCATTTCCTTTATATTGATAACTTGTGGAATTCCATTTACCAAAGCACGGTTGTTAACACTGAAACTTCCCTGCAGTTGAGAAAATTTATATAATTTATTCAGAACAGAACTGGCTTCTGCATTCCTTTTTATCGCAATCACCAGTCTCATTCCCTGCCTGCCGGATTCATCGCGTATATCGCTGATACCTTCGATGCGTTTATCTTTCACTAATTCTACGATCTTATCTATCAGGTATGTTTTATTCAGTTGATAAGGAATTTCTGTTATCACTATCATTTCCGCACCGTTATTTTTGGTCTCGATCGCAGCTTTACCTCTCATGATAATTCTTCCATGCCCGGTAAGGAAATAATCTTTGATCCCCTGAGAACCGATAATATAGCCGCCTGTGGGGAAATCAGGTCCTTTTATATATTCGAGCAGATCGAGCGGTTCTAATTCAGGATTCTCGATATAAGCAATGATCCCATCACATATTTCCGTAATATTGTGTGGAGCCATGTTTGTAGCCATTCCCACAGCGATCCCTGACGAACCGTTAACCATAAGATTCGGAAATTTAGAAGGAAATACTACAGGTTCTTTTCTAGTATCATCGTAGTTAGTTTTATAATCAACGGTTTCCTTATCCAGGTCATCCATCAGGTCAACTGCTGCTTTCTGAAGACGTGCTTCCGTATAACGCATCGCTGCTGGTGGATCGCCATCCTGGGAACCAAAGTTACCCTGTCCGTCAACAAGTTGATATCGCAGACTCCAGGGTTGAGCCATTCTTACCAGAGTGGGATAAATAACCTGTTCCCCATGAGGATGATAATTACCGGAAGTGTCACCAGCTATTTTCGCACATTTTCTAAAACCTTTTCCGGGAGCAAGATTAAGCTCGTTCATCGCAAATAATATCCTTCTCTGAGAAGGTTTAAGACCATCCCGAGCATCCGGTAATGCCCTGGATACGATCACACTCATCGAGTATTCCAGATAAGATTTTTTTAACACATCTTCAATTTCAACTAATTCTATCCTTGATCTATCGTGTATCATTTTTTCCCCTTAAATTTAATTAATTATAACCAGGTATGCTTATTTAAACACTGACTTCCACATACTTTGCATTACTTTCAATGAATTCTCTTCTTGGTTCGACCTCATCACCCATCAGTATGGTGAACATTCTATCAGCTTCGATCGCATCATCTATTTTCACAGAAGTTAAAATTCGTTTTTCAGGATTCAGAGTTGTTTCCCACAATTGGTCAGCATTCATTTCTCCCAAGCCTTTGTATCTCTGGATGTGAATCCCTTTTGAACCCCAATCTTTCATTATTTCATTACGCTCTTCTATAGTGTAAACATAACGTTTGCTTTTCCCTTTTCGCAATAGGAATAACGGTGGTTTGGCAATGTAAATGTGACCATATTCCACGAGCGGACGCATATAACGGAAAAAGAACGTGAGAAGAAGAGTGGCAATATGTTGTCCGTCAACATCTGCATCAGACATTATAACGACCTTATTGTAGCGCAATTTTGAAATATCGAATTCATCACCGATACCAGCACCGAGAGCCAGAATTATAGGCTGGATCTTATCATTGTTCAACACTTTATCTATTCGTGCTTTTTCGGTATTCAGCATTTTTCCCCACAGCGGGAGAATGGCTTGAAAAGTTCTATCTCTACCCATTTTTGCAGAACCACCGGCAGAATCTCCCTCAACCAGGAATATTTCAGTCTGGGAAGGATCCTGGATGGAACAATCAGCCAGTTTTCCCGGCAGACTACCGCTTTCCAGAACAGATTTTCTTCGTGTAAGTTCACGAGCTTTACGAGCAGCTTCACGGGACCGCGCTCCCAGAATGGCTTTCAGGGAAATATT
This sequence comes from uncultured bacterium, assembly GCA_965370415.1. Classification (GTDB taxonomy): domain Bacteria; phylum Cloacimonadota; class Cloacimonadia; order Cloacimonadales; family TCS61; genus JACNIV01. Next base: position 21,284 of record CBDUTJ010000022.1, read on the forward strand.
CTTAGCTTCCTGAGGGTGCTCTTCAAAATATTCCATCAATTTTTCGTAAACTATGGAATTCACAATACCTTCTATTTCGCTGTTTTGCAGTTTTGTTTTGGTCTGTCCTTCAAATTGTGGTTCAGAGAGTTTAACACTAATAACTGCTGTAATACCTTCCCTGATATCGCTGCCGGCAGGTACAATCTTTTCATTCTTAAAGCCGTTTAAATTTTTGATATACGTATTTACAGCACGAGTTAGAGCAGATTTGAAACCACTAAGGTGTGTTCCTCCTTCAATGGTATTTATATTGTTGGCAAAACTGTAGATCAATTCCTGAAAACCTTCATTATATTGAATCGAAACTTCAAATTCCGTTCCATTCCTCTCCCCATTTATATAAATCGGTTCGGAAAAGAGAGCTTTCTTATTTTCATTTAAAAACTGAACGAAAGAAACAATTCCACCTTCATATTGGAAGTTATGCTTTTTCCCTGTGTTCTGGTCTTCCAGTAAAATTCTTATTCCCTTATTCAGAAATGCCATTTCTCTCAATCTTACCGAAAGATAATCAAAGCTGAACTCGATCACTTCAAATATCTCAGGATCCGGAAGGAACGTGGTTTTAGTACCTGTTTTGCTAGTTCTTCCAACCTTGTCCACTTCGGTTACAGGTTTCCCTCGTTCATAACGTTGGCGATATACATTACCCCCACGGTAAACTTCTACTTCACACCATTTCGACAAGGCGTTGGTAACAGATACACCTACTCCATGCAAGCCACCGGATACTTTGTAGGATTTATCATCGAATTTTCCACCCGCATGTAAAATGGTCATCACAACCTGAAGAGCAGAAACTTTTTCTACAGGATGCATATCGACAGGTATACCGCTTCCGTTATCGACTACCGTGCAAGTACCATCAGTATTTAATGTAACAACAATACGGTCACAACGACCTGCCAGAGCTTCGTCTATACTATTATCCACGACCTCATATACAAGATGATGTAGTCCTCGCTCAGTTGTTCCGCCAATGTACATTGCCGGTCGTTTTCTTACAGCTTCCAAACCTTTGAGAACTTTAATATTTTTCGCTGTATATTTTAGATCTGTCATATTTAAACCTCTTTCTTTTTTCAATTTTTTTCTATTAATTTTTCCAATTCATACATGTGTCTATTTTCGCCTGGCAGGAATATGTGTCAACTATTTTATTTGCATAAAGTTAGCGATTTTTTTATTGAAAATGCATTTCTTTGAAACAAATTTGTATCTTATTATTATATAAGAAGTTACGGAGCTGTTTTTTAAGAAGCTGTGAAATTATAAAAAAATGATGGAAATATTTTTTTTATTTTTGGAAAAAATAATAGAAAAAACTCTATTTTATATTTCGATAAAAATGAGTCCTGGAGCGGATCTGGAACTTATCAGTCAGTATCGTCCAGCAGGTTTTTCCATTTATTATCGGAAGATGAAGATGATGTATATTTTCCCAGGCTGATCACTACATTAATGGAACTCTTTTTGGGTATTAATTCATCAGCCATTGGCTGAGAATAGATAATTTTTCCCTTAGTAACTTCTTCCGAATATCGAAAGATCTTTTCTCCCAATGTAAGCCCGGCATTTTCCAGTTTCAACTTGGCTTCTACAACCCTGAGATTATCAAGATATGGTATGCGAACTAGCTCCGGTCCATCGCTTACAATAACATTTATAGTACGATATTTTTTTGTCATAATTTCTGGATTAGGCGTTTGAGAGATGATCTTTCCTTTCTCGATCTCTTCATGATAAATGATTTCTGTTTGAGTTACATAAAGTTTTAATTCCTTACATTTTTTACGTGCGATCTCGTAATTCATACCCTGTAAATCAGGTACTATCACTTCATTTCTGTGTCCTACGATGATCTTCATAATTATATCTGTGGCAAAGAATGCTACGATAAACACCAGCATCAAAATGCCAACAGCAATAAAGAAACCTTTTAATTTCTGCATTGATAACTCCTAACCAATTTTTTGCAATTTAGCAGCAAAAGCGCCATCCATATCATGTTCAAACGGCAATGTTTTCAGATAGCCATCCTCTGTATATTTTTTTTGAATAAATTCACTGGCGGGAATAAGTTTGAAATCTCTATTTTTAGCAAGGAATTTTTCAATCTGTAATTCATTTTCTGCTTTATTTAATGTACAGGTACTGTAGATCATAAATCCCCCGGGTTTAACGAAGGAGGTGCCTAATTTGAGCGCATCACTTTGTAATCTTAGCAACTTGGGCATATCCTGATTAAGTTGCCAGCGCAATTCCGATTTTTTCTGAAAAACTCCCCATCCTGAACAAGGTACATCCAAAAGAACTTTATCATATGCGGCTGCAACAGGTCCAAAACGAAAGGCATCTTTCGCATTTAATCTCATATTTTTTATCTGCAATCGTTCAACAGCTTGTTTCAGCTTTTTGATCTTATTAGGAAATTTATCAACGGCAATTACTTCTCCGGTATTTGCCATAAGCTCGGAGATATAAGTAGCTTTGCCACCGGGAGCGGCAAACAAGTCCAGAATATTCTCATCAAGTTCTGGATTTAGAAGCTCCACAACCAGAGCAGCAGATGTATCCTGTATGGAATAATAACCCTCAGAAAAAGCGATTTCGTTCAATATTTCCCGTGGCTGATCAGAGATCAGTATATTTTCGGAAGCTTCGCTGGAAATTGTTTTTATATTTCTGCGGTTGAAATATTGCATCAAGTGCGATTTACTGGTGGCCATATGATTAACTCTGATATGTAGTTTGGGTACATCATTGTAATATATGCACAGCATCTCGGTTTTTTCTTCCCCCCAGTATTCCAACCATTTATCAATAATTTTTATAGGATATGAATACTCCAGGGAAAGGCGTTCTTTGATATTGCCAGGATATTGTATCTGTGGAGAACGCAAGTATGCTCGTAATACAGCATTCACAAAATTACCAATCTTGACTCCATATAGTTTTTTTGCCAGACTTACAGTTTCGTGCACAGCTGCATGTTCGGGAATGTTGTCACAATATAAAAGTTGATACAATCCCATATAGATAATAATTTTGATTTTTTTATTTGTGGCAGCAAATTTTTTCGGATCTGTATATAATGAAGCAATATATTCCAGATTTGTTTGCATTTTAATTATGCCTTTTACTAAAGCGTAAAGAAGGTCTGCGCTTTCGTTTGCTACTTGTAATCTTTTGGACATCTGTTGCAGTAATTTATCGGAAAAGAGATTTTTGGAAAGAACTTTTACTATGATCTTGTAGGCTTCAAGCCTGATGTTTACCATTAACTTCTCTTTTTATACAACGCTTTGATGCAAGATTTCACTATTTCTTCAGAAGTAGTAAATTCCTGTTCCTTTAGAAGTGCAGAGAATATTTTACGTATTTCAAACTGTTTATATCCTAAAGTTAGCAAAGCAGATTCGGCTTCTTTTATCATATCGGTACGACCTGAACCGCCAGCTTTCAGCAACTGATCTGGCTGGATACTTCCTACCCAGTCTTTCAATTCAATTATCAAGCGTTCAGCAGATTTTTTCCCAATACCAGGGATAGTAGCTATCAGGCTTACATCTCCCATCTGGATAGCGTGGATAAGGTCTTCCACAGATAATCCCGATAGAATAGAAAGAGCAAGTTTGGGTCCTATTTTGGAAATTGCGATAAGACGCTTGAAAAGTTCTTTTTCTTCTGAAGTAATAAAACCGAATAACCTGACCCCATCCACTTCATTGAAAGAATAATGAACCAGAAGTTTAACTTCGTTGCCTATTTTCGGTAATTTATCAAAAGTACTTAATGGAATGTTTACTTCATAACCTACACCTTGGCAGTCAATAATTGCTATTACCGGTTCTTTCCCGGATAATACACCTTTTAAATAAGAGATCATAATTTTATCCCGAGTTTAATTTTATTAAACAGACATAACGCATTTGCCAATGCATCCGTAGCATCCTGAGTTTCAGGCTTGATATCAATCTTAAGTATCTTTTTAACCATATACTCCACTTGCTCTTTAGATGCATTTCCATTACCCACCACAGATTTTTTTACCTCGCGGGGAGAATACTCTACGATTTTTATTTTCCTTTGAGCAAGAGCAAGCAAAATAGCACCACGGGCATGACCCAGAGTGAAAGCAGATTTTATATTTTTTCCGTAAAAAATGGTTTCAACAGCAGCAATATCGGGTTTGTATTCGCCAATAATCTGATCGATTTCTGAATAGATTATAGCCAGTCGCTCTGCCAGATCTAAAGTGGAATTAATTTTGATAACATCACAACCGGCAGCTACTATTCTGTTATTCTCTAACTGCAAAATACCATAGCCACAAACGTGACTACCGGGATCAATTCCAATAATTATCAATCTGCCGACAACCTCTCAATTATTTCGTCAGATATTTCAAAATTAGCATATACTTTCTGAACATCATCATTATCTTCCAATTGGTCCAGAAGTTTTAATAATTTCTCAGCCACGTTATCTGCATTAACAGTATTTTTGGGAATGCGTGTCTGTTCAGCTTTTTCTATTTGATATCCGTATTCTTCCAGGATTTTATGCACGGTATGCAGATCTGAATAAGCAGTAAATATTTCGTAATTTTCATTTTCGGTCGAAAAATCTTCTGCTCCGGCATCGAGAGCAGCCATCATCAGTTCATCTTCGTCTACACCTTCTTTACTAATTTCGATGCTGCCTTTTGGTTCGAACATCCAGGAAACAGCTCCGCTTTCTGCCAGGTTACCACCAAATTTTGAGAAAATGTATCGGATATCCGATACTGTTCTTTGTTTATTATCGGTAAGTGTTTCTACAATGATTGCCACACCGTTGTGTCCATATCCTTCGTATGTATAGCTTCCATAATTCACACCTTCCAGTTCGCCTGTTCCTTTTTTAATAGCTTTTTCAATGTTGCTACCCGGCATATTATTATTTCTGGCAGTAGTAATGGCAAGACGCAACCTGGGATTCATTTCCTGGTTTCCACCACCTTCACGGGCTGCTACAATTATTTCTTTTACCAGCTTGGTGAATAGCTTGCCACGTTTTGCGTCGGCTGCACCTTTCTTATGCTTAATAGAGCTCCATTTACTATGACCGGACATAAGACCTCCATATAAAAACTAACCACCTTCAAAAGGTGTTATCATCCGCAGGGTAATTATTATTGAAAAACTGGATCAATCATTTTTTTTGTTGGCTGCAGCTATCACTTTAACAGCAATTTCATCCGGGACTTTCTCCAGGTGAGAGGGTTCTTGCACGAATTTACCACGACCCTGTGTTAAGGATTTCAGAGCGGGGAAATAATTGAATAGTTCAGCCAAAGGCATTCGGGCATTCAGTATCTGTTTTTTCCCTTTTTTATCCATTCCCAGTATCTTACCACGACGAGTGGAAACATCACCCATCACATCACCCATATATTCTTCTGGTATGATGATCTGAACTTCATGGATAGGTTCGAGTAAGATAGGATTTCCTACTTCAAATGCTTTTTTAAGGGCATTCCAGGAAGCTATCTTAAAAGCCATCTCAGATGAATCCACATCATGAAAACTACCATAATGTACTTCAACACTGATATCTACAATGGGATTTCCTGAAATAATCCCTTTTTTCAATATCTCATTCAGACCTTTTTCGATTGCCGGAATGAATTTAGTGGGAATAGTTGCACCAACAACAGAGTTGATGAATTCAAATCCTTCGCCACGTTGTTTGGGTTTAACTCGAAAATAAACTTCTGCATATTGTCCGCGACCACCGGATTGCTTTTTGTGTTTATAATTAACATCGGCATTACCACGAAGTGTTTCTTTGTAGGGAACCTTAGGCGTTTTCATATCTGCTTCTATCTTATAACGCGATTTCAGCTTTTTTGCCAGTAAGCCTACTTGCTGTTCACCAATACCGGAGAGAACATTTTCTGCTGTTTCAGTATTCATTTCAAGATGAAGCGTAGGATCTTCTTCCAGAAGCTTACCGAGTGCTGTTCCTATCTTGTCCTCATCATGCTGGTTTACAGCTTTTATGGTTTGCCAGAAAACCGAAGAAGGAAGTTCAGGTTTAGAGAGCATGAGTTTGGAACCCGGTTTCACAATTGAATTAAAGCTGCGAGCAACTTTCATTTTTACCAGGGCACCAATATCTCCAGCTTTGATCTGAGATGCATCGGTACGGTTTTTTCCAATCACGAAATACATAGAACCCACTCTGTCTTTACTGTCTTTTTCAGGGATCAAAACATCTGTTCCAGCGGTAAGTGATCCTGAAAAAACTCTTACATAAGCCAGATCACCAACGTTTGGGTCTGAGAATGATTTGAATACAAATGCCAATAATTCACCATTTTCTGAGATTGCAATATTCTTCTTAACCCCATTTTCTTCAATTTCCACTTCATTAATATCAACAGGGGAAGGAAGATAATTAACAATTGCGCTCATAAGCTCGTTCACTGCTATATTATGTGTAGCAGAGCAGGCAAATGCAGGAACCAAAGATCCTTTTAAGATAGCATTCTTAATGCCTGATGCAAGTTCATCATCGGTTAATTCCCCAGCCTCGAAATATTTTTCCAGAAGAGCGTCATCACTTTCCGCAATAGCTTCCATCAGAACCATTTTATTCTCTTCGTAACTTTTAGCCAAATTGGCAGGTATATCAGTTTCTTTACCGTCAATATAAGCCTTGCCTTTAATAATATCTACAACACCTTCAAATCTGTGTTCACTACCAATTGGAAGGAAAACTGGTATAAGATTCAGATCGCAATTCTCTTTAATAGCATCCAGTGTTTTATTAAAATCTGCACCTTCGTTATCCAGCCTGTTAATTATAAAGCACTTTGCAACATTGCTGTTTTCAAGTAATTCGATAGACTGTTCCAAACCAACTTCATAACCGGCAGATGCGTTAGCTACAAAGAGAAGTGTATCTGCAGCAATAGAAGCAGCTATCTGTTCGCTGGCAAAATCTGCATATCCAGGTGTATCTATTATGTTTATCTTGCATTTTTGCCAATTATAATTGGCAACACCCATAACCATGGACATACCCTTTTCAATCTCTTCCGCACTGAAATCCATTACTGTGTTACCCTCTTCAATTTTTCCAACTCTGTTTGTGGTTTTTGAATTAAATAGTATTTGCTCAGTTAGGCTGGTTTTTCCTGCACCAGAGGCTCCGACAAGAGCAATATTTCTAATATCTTTCATATTTCCCCCGATATATTATATACATTCTAAATGCATAATAATTTTAAAGACTAACAAAAAAAATTGTCAGCTGGTTTCTTGTCAACACTCTACTTCAAAATAATAACTTTCCCAATTTTATCAGTAACTTTAGAGTTTGAGAGTTGTCTGGCTTTTATTTTATAGAAGTAAGTATTGTTAGCAATTTCATCTCCGTCACCGTCTCTGCCATTCCAGTAAATCTGGTTATATCCTGCTTCACAGGAAGGCTTTTTCAAGGTACGAATCTTTCTGCCGGTAATAGTATAAATAGAAATCGTAATATCAGAATCTTCAGTTATTACAAAAGTAAAATAACCATCTTTTTTCATTGGATTGGGATAGGGAAGCATTTGCTCGATGGCGACTTTACCTGAACTTCTGGCTTTGAATGTTGTTTCTGCCACAGTAGGATTATTGAAATTATCAAATACGATAAGCTGAAGAGTATGGCTTCCTTCTTCCAGGTTATATAGTTGCCAGGAAAGTTCTCCTTTAGTACAGGATCCCACATTATAAACAAAACCCAATGTAACATCGATCGGTTCGAAACTATTATCCAGAATAAGCAATATCTTGTGTCCTGAAGATCCTAGGATATTAATTCCGTTTTCATCTTCTATCTCCGCTATTAACAGCGGATCGGTGGATACATAATCACCATCCTTGAATTTCCTGGAATCGAGCCATAACGTTACCTGTGGCGAAATAGTATTGAGAGTATCAATTCGAATACCACTTAATTTAAGCGGGTAAAAATAATTTAAATAATCTTTATTCTGAGAATCCTCAAATACATAACTTATGAGCCTGCCTTTATCTCCTGCATGAACGTCATCCGGTACGATGAATTGCGCTTCATAAATACTATTTGTGATTTCTATTTCACCATTGAAGAAAGAGTTGCCGTTAATTGTATAATCCACAGAATATACCAGAGTGTCTGGACCAGTTGGTGTGCTAATCACCAACGTATTCGTATAAAAAAGATCATATTCAGATTCATACGCTCTGAATTCTCCGATTTCATTGATAAATGAGGGTTCTCCGAAATTTCCGTTTATTTGAGCAAGTTCTCTGGAACGTAGACTATCGGGATCACCGCTGATATTGATAGAACCCAAAATCTCAGGTTGTGTTACCAGCAAGATCGGATCACCCAATATATTATACAATCGACTGTTGCCAGTGTAATTAGACGTCATTTGGTGTTTAGCATAAAAAAGTGATCTGCCTATATTTTCCCGTCCATTTATTGCCTTTACCAGAAAATGTTTTATTAGAGTAGTATTTGAAGTTGGATTGCAGGATGCAGTTGCTGCAAGAGAAGCAATGGAACCACCATCGTCATAAAATAATAACTTCTCGGAGATACAATCGTAGGTAGGCTCATCATATTTTCCCACGCTGCAGGAAGCTGCAATAAACAGAGGTAGGTGCTCTACATTCTGTAAAAGCCTTATATGTACGGAACCCCTGAAATAATCTTCATCTCCAAGAACGTCTTCGTTTCCGTGACCGATAAAATACCAGATCAATCGCCCGTCATTTATTTTATTCAGCATTGCATCTCGAGCATCGGGTTTATTCTGATATTCATCGAAATTGTATTCTATTCCGTATACCTTATCTATAAATAAACCTTTATTTAAAACCACTCCTATATCTTCTGCCCTGGCTGTATGGTTCATCCCGGCAATTGTGCTTAATCCTTCTAAACTACCCTTTTTGTGTTCATCATCTGCCACTAATAGAATCTTATTACGCCAGAATCCTGGATTTGGATTAAGTATATAATCCGTTAAGTGTTCGATGTAAAGATCCATATCATCGTTATTTTTGGCAGGAATTCTACCGATAACCAGATCGGGATATACATTATTATTAAAATCCACAAACATATCATCACTTACAGCACTTTCCGGATCTGAAGGAACGATGGGATAGGTTACGATCTTACACTTTTCATTATTAGAATCCCAATTGCGAATGCCCGAACCCATCAGAATTACATATTCCAGCGTCTCCTGGTTTGATGTATATAATGAATCCAAATAGCTCTTAATTGCTACATAATCACCTATTTGTCCATATTCAAAGATGTCCGCCTGGCTTTTCAGTTCACAAACCAGATCAGAATGCAAGTTTGCCAGTTCTTGTGCTTGAGTTTCAAATATTCCCTCCTCAGGATAGATGATTATGCACTCAATACTATCATTACGAGAAAGAATTTTCGGTATTTTTCTGATAAATTTTTCCACTCGTTCAGCAGTATTTACGTTTTTTATATCTTTTAATCGTAAAGGTTCATTAGCATACTCACCACCAATTGTAAGCCAGAATATCTTTTTCTCTGAATATTGAATTAGTTCGGGAGCTTCATAGTTTTCTCTGAAAAAGAAGATCCTGTCACCTTTATCAAAGGAGCCATCGTTACCATCTTCCATGTAAACAGGAACTTCTTTAAGTTTGAAAAAATATTGTTGTGGGTCATTAGCTACGACTTCCCGGTACATTGTAAGAATGCGCACAGAAGCTGGATCAGTAAATGATGGTAGCTGAGATAATTCATCAAAAGTGAGCCCATATAACCCTTCACCTGGAAGTTCAAATTTGTACCAGAAATCGGATTTCTCGAATGGGATCGAATTGATCTTTCTGGAAGCTCTGGTTTTCCAGTACTTGGCTGATTGATAATTTAAGATAAAATCTCGATAAACATTTTCAAATTTACCGGAAAGCTGGTTATGAAATGATGTCTCTCCCATAATATCAATCTGAAGTACCAGTTCATCGAAATAAATTAATTCATACGTAACTGCATTATAATTAAAAGGCGAAAACTTGATAGGAATCACAGTAAAAAAACCTGCCCGTGTTTCATCAAGCACCTGGATCATTTCATCCCTTTTACGGGAGTAGATATCTTGATCGATCTCTAAGATATAGTCATAAGTTTTCCCACTTTTTCGGATAGTAGGGACAGGTGATACAGGTTTATTGAGCATTTTTCTTTGTACGTTTTGCGAAAGAACCTTAGTTTTAATATGTCCATGAGGAGGAATAGCAATATTCAGCATTTTAAAAGCCAGATCAGGAGCACCCGGCAAACCTTCTCTTGTCCAATCTGACACATTAATATAAGTAAAGTTACTACCATCTTCAATCGTCATGTCATCTAATGTAATTTTAACCACGATCCTGTTGGAAGTTTCTTCCAGAACATGTACTCCTGCGTTCAGCAAAGAAAAAGATAGAAGCAGAAATACGAACACCTTGAATCTCATTTAACCTCCAATGATATCAAATAAATTACAAATCAAATATCTTTTCATATCCTCCAATGTCAACAAAATGTATTTTCCTTTAGAGTGAACATTAAATAAAGCAATAATCAGTACTGAAATATTATTATCAGGTATGTTATCAATAATATACTCCTTACATTTACATTACTAATGCAAAATTATCAGGTAATAAAGATTCATTATGCAATTTAAAAATAACCCATTCTTCCTAAAACAGTACAAAAAAGGGTTATTTTGATAGAGAGTTAACAAATTTTTTATATTGACTTCCAATTATAAAATGAAGAAAAGGTTTTTGTTTATATCAAAAAATAAAATTGGAGGAATATTAATGAAAAAGATTTTATTAGTAATGGTTCTGGTTTCTCTTCTCAGTGTTGCTGTTTTTGCGGAAACTTATAAAATGGCATATATCGACACGGATAAAATTATGATGACCAGTTCTGAAACCCAGGAAGCGCAAACTATCCTGATGAATGAAAAGCAGAAATGGGAGCAGGAAATCACTGACATCGAAGCTGAGATCAATGCCCTGGTTGCCGACTATGAAAGCAAGAAAATGATCCTGACTGAATCCGGTAAACAGGAAGCAGAAGAAAAGATCATGGAACTCGATCAGCAACGAAAAACAAAGATCGAAGAAATTTTTGGTGAGAATGGAAAATTCTTCCAGAAGCAGAATGAACTTTTGGAACCAATTCTGAATAAACTTAAAACTGTTATCGAAAAAGTAGCGGTAGAAAATAATTATACCGTTATCTTCGATGCTGCTGCAGGTGGTCTTCTTTATGCAAAACCCAGTCTTGATATTACAGATATGATCATGGATGAACTGGATAAAACAGTAGAAACCGAATTACAAAAATAAATGAAAGTATTCGAAGTCACTCTGGGTCCTGAACAGATAGCCAGCCGGTTGAAATGTGAAACAGTATTCGTAAAAAAAACCGTTCTTACTAATGTAGCTGAGCTTGTCGAAGCAAATGAGAAATCTGTTTGCTTTTTCGAAAACCCTAAATTCCTGGGTGATTTTAAAGCAACTAAAGCAGGATTAATTTTTGTTCCTGCCGACTTCGATGCAAAACAAAAACCTGACACTAATCTTATTCTTGTAGACAAACCTTATATCAATTTTATGATGTTGGTAAAAACCTGGCTGGAACTAAGTAAGGAAAAACCGGTGGAAAAGATCGCAGACACTGCTGTGGTCAGCAAGAAAGCTACTTTGGGTAGTAACGTTGATCTTGGCCCTAATTGCGTTATAGAGGATAATGTAATAATTGGAAATAGCACAACCGTAGAAAGTAATTCGGTTATCAGAAAAAACGTTCGGATAGGAGAAAACTGCCATATCTTTCCTAATACTACAATTTATGAAGACTGTATTCTAAAGAATAATGTGGTCATCCATTCCGGTTGTGTTATCGGTGCAGACGGCTTCGGTTATCTTCTTCATGAAGGGATACAGAACAAAATCCCACAAGTGGGAAATGTGATAATCGAGGATGATGTGGAAGTGGGTGCATGTTCTTGTATAGATAGAGCTACTATTGGTTCCACGATAATTGGTAAAGGAACAAAGATAGATAACCTTGTTCAAGTTGGGCATAATTGCAAGATCGGTAAGAATTCCATTCTTTGTGCCCAGGTGGGGCTTGCCGGCAGTACCGAGATTGGAAACGTAGTTTTCCTGGCTGGTCAGGTGGGAGTAGCAGGTCATCTTAAGATCGATGATGGTGCCATGGTTGGCGCCCAATCCGGTGTGAGCAATTCTATTCCGAAAGAAGCTAAATATTTTGGTACACCCGCTATTAACGCCGGACTGAAAAAGCGAATATTAGCTTCGGAAAAACAAATTCCAAATGTTGTGAAATACTACAAAAAGATCATGAAAAACGAAAGGGATAAGAAATGAAGGAATTCAAGAAGACCATAAAAAAGGAAGTAAGTTTCAGGGGTGTGGGTCTTCACTCGGGAGAAGTTTCCACTATAACTTTCAAGCCCGCTGGCAAAGATGAAGGAATCGTATTTATCAGAACCGACATTGAAGGTCATCCGGAAATTCCTGCTGACATAGATCATGTAATAGATATCTCCCGTGGAACAACTATCAGCTACAAAAAAGCTACTGTTGCTACTATTGAACACGTTCTTGCTGCTATCAAGGGATTGAATATCGACAATATTCGTATAGAAGTTACAGGTCCGGAAGTACCAGTTGCTGATGGCAGTTCCATTGTTTTTTTGAAACTTCTGAAAAAAGCTGGAATTGAGGATCAAGATTCTGAACGTGAATATCTGGAATTTGATAAACCTATTTCGTATTCTTCACCTGAAGATAATGTAGATATTATCATCACTCCTGCTGACAGCTTGCAAGTAACTTTCATGGTAGATTACCAGCAGAAAGCACTGGGAACACAATATACATGGATGCCCGATCTCAGCTATTTTGAAAAAGAATTTGCTTCTGCTCGAACTTTCTGTTTCCTGCACGAGATAATAATGTTGAAAGAAGCAGGTCTTATTAAAGGTGGATCTCTTGATAATGCACTGGTGATAGCCGATCCTGAAACAACTGAAGAAGAGATTGTGCGGCTGAAAAAAATATTTGGCTACAAAGGCAAGATCAAAATAGGTGCGGATGGCATTTTGAATCATGTTCCGCTACGATATTATAATGAATTCGTGCGACATAAAGTAGTTGACCTTATAGGGGATATTGCACTTCTGGGAGTTCCTATAAAAGGGCACATATTAGCTGCTCGTTCCGGTCACAAGACAAATGTGGAACTTGTAAAAAAGCTACGCAAACTTCACAAAAAGCAGGAACTGCAGAAAATATACCAGAAAAAGAAACTGGAGGATGTAGTATTTGATATTAATGCCATCCAGAAGATACTTCCCCACCGCTATCCTTTCCTACTAATCGACAAAATAATAGAATTTGATGCTGGTGAAAGCATTGTGGGTATTAAGAACGTAACTTTCAACGAACCTTTTTTCCAAGGACATTTTCCAGAGCATCCTGTGATGCCAGGTGTTCTCATATTGGAAGCAATGGCTCAGACAGGTGGAATTATGCTCCTTAATGCCCTAGATGATCCGGAAGAATTCGTGGCTTATTTTGCTGCTATAGATAATGTGAAATTTCGTAAACCTGTGGTTCCAGGAGATACATTAAGATTTGAATTGAAAGTTATCTCCATGAAACGTGGACTGGCAAAAATGCACGGTGATGCTTATGTGGAAAATAATAAAGTTTGCGAAGGAGATTTCCTGGCAAAGGTGATGAAAAAATAGAGGTAAGATGCCTAAGATACATCCAACTGCTATAATCTCTCCTGAAGCTGTAATCGGTGAAAATTGTGAAATCGGACCATTTTGTATTATCAAGCCAAATGTAAAACTAGGCAGTAACAATATTCTTTTGAGTAATGTTGTGTTAGATGGTAATACTACTATTGGTGCGGGAAACAAGTTTTTCCATTCTGCTGTGATAGGTTCCGATTCACAGGATCTGAAAGCCCAAGACGAACCCTACCAATTGATAATAGGCAATAATAATACATTCAGAGAATTTTGTACTGTAAATATATCTGCTACAATGGATGAACATACCATCATAGGTAACAACTGTCTTTTAATGGCTTATTCTCATGTAGCGCATAATTGCCAGATAGGAAATAATGTAATAATGGCCAATGCTGTGAACCTGGCAGGACATTGCCATCTGCACGATTTTGTAATTGTGGGCGGTTTGACTGCAATTGCTCAATTTGTTCAAATTGGAGTTTATGCGTTTGTGGGTGGCGCCAGCGGAATAAAAAAAGATATACCTCCTTATACAAGAGGTATTGGTCTTCCTTACAAAATCGAAGGACTGAACATTATTGGCCTACAAAGAAAGGGATTTACTCCAGGTCAGTTACAGGCTATTAAAGATATTTACAGAATATTTTACAGATCAGGATTAAATATTTCACAGGGAATAGAAAAAATAGAGCAATTGAAGGAATTAACAACGGAACAAAAAATCTTCCTCAATTTTGTAAAAAATTCTCGAGTAGGAATAAATCGATACCGATAATTTAAATTATCCTAACTTGGAAATACAAGTTTAGCTTTCATTCCATTATTATTTTCAAAAGAGATTTTACCCTTCAATTGACTTGTTAGTGCATCAATTAACTGAAGCCCCAGAGAGTCTAAATTTTCTAGGTCAATTTCCTTCTTCATCCCTATTCCATTATCTTCTACAGTAAGTTCAAATTCATCATTTTGATTTATTGATAACCCTACAACTATTTTTCCTGTTTTTCCTTTTGGGAAAGCATGTTTCAATGAATTGGAAAGCAATTCATTGACGATCAACCCGCAGGGAATCGCTTTATTCATATCAATTGAGTGTTTTGCGACCTTCAACTCAAGTTGTACTTTATTAGTATTAATACCATAGGTTGAGAACAAATTATAAGATAAACTCTTCACATAATCCTCAAAATCGACACTCGCCAGATCTTTAGATCTGTAGATCTTCTCATGAATAAGCGACATTGATTTTACTCTATTTTGGCTGTTTTTAAATAGCTCCAGAGCCTTATTATCCTTTACATATCCTGCTTGTAATTTCAATAAACTGGAGATGATCTGCATATTGTTCTTAACGCGATGATGAACTTCCATAAGTAGGATCTCCTTTTCTTTCAATGAGTTTATTATTTGATCTTCCGCTTTCTTATGTTCAATAGCCAGAGCGATCTCATCGGAAACAAAAGATAGTATCTCCAGATCTTTTTCAGTATAGAGGTTGGGATCATCATAACTTTGAACCACAACAAGACCAATAGTTTTATCTTCAACCTTCAGAGGTACACCCAACCAGATCTTGCACATTGTTCCAATATTGTCAATCTCACCATCCTTGCTCAACTGATTCATAAATTCTTCTGTAGCAAGTAATGGTTTTCCATATTGAATATTATAAGCAGTCATAGTTTTCCCTGTTGGGAAAGAATCAAAGTCATCTTCTTCGTCTTTATCGTATGGAAGTGTAAGTGCTTTTGTTTTTTCATCATAGAAAGCAACGAAAAAATTAGTCGTATCGATAACTAAGGTAAGTTGCTTTCGTATTGCATCAAAGAGTTCCTGCAGGTCTTTAGTAGTATTTACAGCATTAGCAATATTATACAACGCCTGTTGTGTTCTTTCAATCTGCTTGCGTCTGGTGATGTCACGAGAAAAGGCAATTACCACCTTTTCACCAAAGTATGTACCATTGTTCAATTGTAGATCTTTTGGAAAAACTTCTCCATTTTTTCTCAGCCCATAAAATTCAAATCGTTGAGGATTACCCATAAAGGCTTTCTGAATCATTTTCAATACTTTCTTCATATCATTTTTGTCAGGTGCGGATAGAAACTCCGGAGTTTTACCTATAAAGAATTTTCGTGGATAACCATACATTTTTACAGCACCTTCATTAACATCTACAAAAACTCCATCTTTATCTTGAATATAAATCGCATCGGTTGCACTATTGAAAAGACCGCGATAACTTTCTTCAGATTCTTTAAGCTCCTCCTCTGCTTGTTTGCGTATGATAGCACGAGCAATTTCATCCGATACAAATTCCAGTATTCCCATATCTTTTTTAGAAAACAGATTTGCATCTTTGTAGCTATGTACAGCCACTACACCAGTAACTTTATTTTCGATCTTTAATGGAACTCCCAACCATGTTTTGGGAGGCGTTCCAGCTATTATTACTTTTCCCGAACGAATCAATTTTTTTAGAACTTTCTCGGTTGCAAGAAGTGGTTTCCCCGTATTAATTACATAATCAGTAAGTGTTTTACCAGCAGAGAACGAAGAGATCTTGTCCTTCTCATCTACAACATAAGAAAGGGAAATCATTTTAGTTTTTTCATCGTAAAGTGCAACATAGAAATTGGTAGTGTCTATAATATTATTTAAAAATTTTCTTATCTTATCGAAGAGTTCATGTATACTTTCAATTGTATTCAGAGCATTGGAAATGTCATATAATGTTTTTTGTATTCTACCTGCCTGTATACGTTCTGTGACGTCACGAGCGTTACCCTGAAATCCGCTTACTTTATTACTTTCATCAAGTAATATTTTACCGAGAATCTCGAGTGGAATCTCTCTGCCATCCTTGTGAATTAAATTCATTTCAAACATTGCAGAGTATGTATCTTTTTTTCTTAATTCATCTTCTACTATATCCATAAAATGCTGCATTTCTTTTTTTGAACAATGTTCAGCTAATTTGCTTCCTGTCCATTCTTCCCGAGTAAAACCGAGCAATGGAAGAATAGATTGATTAATATATGTAAACTTCAAATTTTTATCCATTTTCCAGATACAGTCCAGAGTATTTTCTGCCAATAGCCGATATTTCCCCTCGCTTTCCCTTAAATCTTTTTCCTTTTCTACAACATCTTCCAGAACGCTGAGCAATGATTTTCTATTTTCTTCTGAGTCTTTATATAGTTCTTCAATTTTCTCCTTGTCGAAAATAATTTGTGCTGATTTACTTTTTAATTCCTCTTCCGCCTGTTTCTGCTCAGTTATGTCGCAGATTATTCCCAAAGTTCCCTGATATTTCTCATAATTAACAAATTTGGGAGTAGCAGTTATTGAAATAATCCTTTTCTCACCATCTTTTCTTAAGATAGTAAGTTCATATTTGCCTGACTTTTTGGTTTTTCTAATTGAAGTTTGTTCAATAACACGTTTGAAATTCTTTGGGGTTGTTAATTCCTTCAAGTTCATTCCGAGCAGTTCTTTTTTAGAATATCCAAACATATTGGCAGTTGCTTGATTGATAAATGTAAAATTTTCATTCTCATCTACAATTCCTATTCCCTCTTCCATTGTTTCAACAAGGGCACGATATTTTTCTTCTGATTCTTGTAATTCTTTTCCGGATTGCCGGATATTCTCTATCATCCGGTTGAAAGAAAAGGCTAATTGACCTATCTCATCTTTTGATTCAATTTGTATTTGTGTGTCTAACTTACCTTCACCAACCTTGTTAGAAGCATCTCTTAATTCTGCTATTGGTTTTGATATGACTTTTGCCAATAATAAAGAGATTGAGATCGAAAATAAAAAAGTAAGAATCCCTAGGATTACAAACTGATAAATCATATTATCCATAATGCTATCTTGTTCTTTAACTGTATCATGCAATTGAGTAAGGATTTTTGTGGTTAGTTCTCGGTGCAATTGCTTGGCATACTTTATTTTTGAGTAAACGGAGATTATTTTTTCATTTATCTCCCTTGAAGATAGATTCGTGATTTCAGTTTCAATTGTATTAAGTATATCTTTTCTCAAACCTACAACTATGTTTTCAAGTTCTTTTATAATTGTTATCATTCTTTCATTGTCTTGTTTCTTCATAGATTCAAGATTTTTAGAAATATGCTCAAGATCATGAAAAATATCCTCTTGAATTTGTACACCTCCGATTATGAAAAACCGCTCAATATTAGAATCCAGTGATGATATATGCAGAGCTATATCCTGGTTGAGATTCATTTGCAAACAATTGGGAATTATTTGTTCAGTGGAACTTCTAACATTTTTGAGTTGGAAGTAACTTATAAGCAGCATAAACAATACAAGAACAATGAGAATAGTGAAACTGGAAGAAATTTTTCTTCGAATTGATGAGATCAAAAAATCAGGAATTATCTTTCTCTTACCTTTTTTCACAATTTTTCTTTTATTGATCATCCTAAACCTTCCTTGAATTATTCAATAATTTTTGCATTTTTTAGCAATGACGGCAAAAAAACTATATCTAATTTTTCAGCGATTTCCAGATTCAGAATCAATCTACCCTTCTTGTTTTCTTTAAGAAGAATATCCGATGGAAGAGTGCCGTTAAGTATCTTCAGTGCAGTCTCAGCAGCATATTCTCCTTGTTCCTCAGCTATTGTTTCAATAGTGATAAGGGCATAAGGCGCCATCCAATCGTATGTTGAACCTGTAGGCTTTTGTATATTTTCAAGAATAAATCTTTTTGCTTCTTCATTGTCCCAGTCATTAATAGCAGCATTCCCTACTAGAAGGAGTATGTCAACTTCATCTTGAAGTTTTATAACTGCGTTTTCCCATTCTTCAAGTGTTTTAACAAAGTACTCTTTTGAAAATGATATCTCTAATATTTTTTTAACATTTTCTATCCATTTTCTTGAAGATAAACAATCGTCTACAATCATGCCTATTCTATCACCTTTAGTATATATTTTTAGATGATTGATAAGAGGTATAACTAAGCTGATTTCAACCATTCCGGCAGTATTACTGTATGGTGCTTCATAAACAGTTGCATCCCAATTAAGACCGCAAAAAACAACAGGTAAATCTACCTCCCTATAATACGGCATAATTAAATATTTGAAAGCATTATCATCAGATGTGATAAGCAAATCAGGCTTCCATTCTTCAATAATTCCTTTTGTATTTAATGCTGCTTGTTTTTTAAATTCCTCTTCGGTATTTCTTTTTGTATCCATATAATGAATTTTTAATTCAATATTTTTTTTATTAGATAAACCTTCCCTTAGACTATTTGTTATCCCATCGCTCCATTTAAAACCCTTATGGTAAGAATTTACAAATAATATTTTCTTTTTGGCATTTTTCAGGGTTTCAATTTCTTGTCTCCCATTCTTCTCTTTCTTAGTACTACAGCCGGATATCGAAGACATAAATATCAAAGCTATCAATATAAGACCAATTAAATTTCTTCTTTTCATTTTATCTCCATATGTATATTTAAGTAAAGAGTGATTAGTGGTGAGTAAAATGCCAATAAACCAACAATCACTTCCTTATACTTTGTATTTCTTCTTTTTCCCAAGCTGTACTAATAGTTCATTCACCTGATGTTTTAGTTCAATGATGCGACCCTCTCGTCCCAAAGTAGCATTGTAAAAAATTTCAATCTCATGCAATCGCTTTTTTAACTCCTGTTCCGTTTGTTTACGTTCAGCAACTTCTTTTAAAAGTTTAACATTTATTTCTTCAAGATCATTCGCAACGTTAACCGTAGCTAATCTTTGAATCTCACTTTCTTTGATTTTTTCATTGAGTTCAGTTGTTCGCTTTTTTACTTTGTCCTTAAGCTCGCCAGTATATTTTTCTATTTTATCCTTAGATATTTTCAAATTCTTGGTCATTTTATCAAATGCTTGTGAAAGTAGACCGATCTCATCATTTTTATTTGTACCAACCTTGTAATCCAGATTTCCTTTTATCACCTCCTCAGTTCCAGCATATAACTTCATAATTGGTGATACAATATTTGATGTTACTATCGCGACAATAATAATACTGGTAAACAAAAGCACTAAGAAAATGTATACTAATAGCTTAACCAATTTATTTACAGGTTTATATGCTTCTTTTATATTAACCTCTGCAATAAGGCACCATTTCATCTCCGCTATATAATAGTGAGTTCCAAGAACTTCTTTACTTGTATGGTTTGTATAAATAGTTGCCTGTTCTTTCATCTGTGAAGGAAGTCCATTTTCAATGTGTTCGCGGAAACATAATTTTACCTGTTCAGTATTAATATTGGTTTCAAAAATTATCTTATTATAATTTGTGGAAGGAGTTAACGTATAACCATCTCTATTCACAAGAAATATCTCTCCAGTTTTTCCCAGACCTGTCTTATCGGCTAAAATTATAAATAGATCTTTCTCTATATTAAAATTAATAATTAAAACCCCTGATAATTTACCTCTTAAAAATATTGGTGCCGATATACTGATAACAAGATTTTGAGTGAAGCCAGAAAAATGAACTTCCCCGATATGAATACCTTCTTTCCCTTTCAAGAATATCTCATCCTTACTTTGATCAAAACCAATATCTTCATTGCTGGAAGAAAGCACTATGCCATTATTATTTAAAATTCTAATTCGGGAAATTTTAGGATTACACTCTGTAGTTCTTTCTATCCTTAGATTACATTCCTTCATCCTTTTGGCATAATTAATGTTGTGGTCCAATATGTTTGTGAAAGGAATTCCAACTGCTAATATTTGAACAGTTTCTTTATAATCGTTTAAAAGTGTTTCAATATTATGTGCTCTGGATTGCGCGGTTGTAAGTAAATGATTTCCAACTTGATTTTGGATAACATCCTTAGAAACATATATGGCAAGTATAAGAATTAAAATAGCCATAATTACAATTATTACCGGTAAAAAAATAGCGAGCATAGTTCGTATCTTCATTTTTCTTCCTTTATTTTTGCAAACTAAACTTTACACATTGCAGATGGGTAGAATTCAGAATACAATTCCGGACTCAAGTACAATTTTGTTTTGCTTTTCTGAACTCAAGTTTTTTATTCTGCAATTTTATACTTTGGTTCTTTTGCCAGACTCTTAAGAAGTTCATTAATTTCTTTCTTCAAATCTATCATTCTCATTTCTCTTCCTACAGCAATTTTATTGAAAGCTGTAAGTTCTTTATTTTTATTTTTCAGGTTTTCTTCTGCTTGTTTGTGTGCAATAGCCAGAGCAATTTCATCGGAAACAAATTCTAAAATTTCTAAATCTTTAGCCGAGTAGAGTGAAGCATCCGTATAACTTTGAACCGCAATTACGCCAAGAACTTCGTTTCCTAACTTCAGAGGAACACCAACCCAGATTTTTGCGTGTGCACCTATTTTTCCTCTTTTTACTTTTCCAGCTTTAATTAATTTTTCCCTTTTCTCTTCCGTACCAAAAAGTGGTTCCCCTGTTCTTACTACATAAGCAGTAAGTGTTTTCCCTGCCGGAAAAGAATCAAATGTGTCTTTTTCATCTGTATGATAAGGAAGTGAAAAAGTATCCTTATCTTTATCACAGAGGGCGATATAAAAATTATCTGTATTCACAATTGCACTGAGATGATCTCTAATTGCTTTGAATAGTTCATGGATATCTTTAGTTGTATTCACTACATTGGCAATATTATATAAAACTGACTGAATCCTTTCTGCTTGCTTACGTTCGGTAATATCTTCTGTTAGTATAACAACTCTGTCTATACTACCTTTTTCATTTTTTATGGCATAAAAATGTTGAGAAATCCATTTTGTTTTTTTATTTTTTGCTTTATGTAATTCTATTTCAGGAATAAAATACTCACTGCCATTTTCATAAACTTTTTTTACTTCCTTTATGTGTTCGCCAAGGTAGGTATCTTTTTCATCCATTATCAATTTCTCTTTTGGCTTAGAATACTCGGCAACCTGCTTTTTTGTTAATTCCCAAGTTTTCTGCCAAGTCTCGTTTGCCAGAAGAAGTGTGCCATTGCAATTTCTGATTGATATCCCGATTGGAGAGCTCTCAACTACTGCACGAGAGAGTTGCTCACTTTCTTTAAGAGCTTTTTCTGTTTTTTTACGCTCGGTGATATCTCTTTGCACTAAAATTGAATGGATTATCTCTCCCTCTGTATCCCTTATAGCATCAACACTTAGCAATACTGTCCTTTCTTTACCATCCTTAGTAATAATGTTGAGTTCTTCATTTTTGAGTTCACCGGTTGTACTCCATTTCATAAATAATTTCTGTGCTTTTTCTTGTGAAGAAGGTGCATAAATTGTAGTAAGGAGTGGTTTCCCAATGATTTCTTTCTTCAAGTAACCCAGGGCTTTCAGAGCACTTTTACTTATGTCCAATATCGTTCCTTCCAGTGAGATAATAAAGCAACACTCTGGTGAATTTGCAAAAAATTGCCTGAATCTTTTTTCACTTTCCTGTAATGCCTTTTCAGCAATAAATCGTTCGCTTACATCCTCAAAAATGGATAGAATCCCACTAATACGATCTTCTTTTATATGAATTGGTGTCATCGTATAATGAATAAATGATTCCTTTTTCCACTTTGATACATATTTTACTTCTGCACTAATTATTTTGCCAGTCTTAAGACACTTAAGGAAATTTGATGAAAATCCAATTTTTTGCAAAGGTGGATATTTCAAAACATTAATCTTGCGAGTGTCTTCAATTGATGGAGAACCAAGAATATTAAGAACTTCTTTGTTTGCATTGATTGGATTACCTTTATCATCAAATGTGATAATTCCAAATGGTGAATGTTCAAAAATATTTTTATATCTTTCTTCACTTTCACGAAGTGCTACTTCTGTGCTTTTTCGCTCTGTGATGTCACGACCAAAACTGACTGTTCCGGTAACTTTTCCATCTTTATAAATTGGCGCTGTATTAACGGATAGAGTTAAAATATTTTTTCTAATTGCATCATGAATCCTTACTTCGTAATGATTTGAATTGCCTGCTAATGTATCTTTAAAAACCTTTCCCACCATTTCCAGATCTTCTTCAAAAATTATAGGAATGAAGGTTTTTCCTATTCCCTCTTCAATTTTATAACCTGTTAATTCCGCTGATCTTTTATTGAAGTATATGAATTCACCTTTTATATTTAACATCCAGATCATATCATTGGAATGCTCGATCATTGTTCTGAATTTTTCTTCAGATTGCTCTAATTCATATTTGGCTTTTATTCTTTCTGTGATATTTCTGCACATAATAAGCAGTTCTTTTGGATTTCCTTTATCATCTAGAAACAGATAAGTTCTCTCATGTACCCAGAGGATAGAGCCATCTTTTCTTATCTTGCGAAATTCCAGCTCGCTTTTTATTAATTTCTTTTTAAATATTTCCGAAACCTGTTTCTGTGTTTCCTTCAGGTCTTCCTTGTAAACAACGATCCACACGGAATTACCAACCAATTCATCTTGTTTGTATCCCAGATGTTCTGCTCCATATTTATTCACGGAAAGAACTATTCCTTTCGGATTCACAGAGAAATACATATCCGGTGCATAATTATAAAGATTCTGAAATCTAACTTTTGTTTCATTTAATTCTTTTGTTCTTTCTTCAACTTTCTTTTCCAGTTCATTCATCTTTAAATTTGCAATTTTATTCAGTTCCCATTTTTTGCACAGGTTATATGTAAGTTGTCGTACTTCAATATTATCGAAAGGTTTTTTTAGAATCAAAAG
The DNA here is from genome assembly GCA_965370415.1 of uncultured bacterium. GTDB lineage: Bacteria > Cloacimonadota > Cloacimonadia > Cloacimonadales > TCS61 > JACNIV01. Next base: position 44,965 of record CBDUTJ010000022.1, read on the forward strand.
TTTATCGGTATTGCCAAATATACTAAACAGTTCTTTCCATGAATAATCTGAATAAGCAGTGCAAATAACTATCTGCAGATCAGGACATATTTTCCAGATTTTGGAAATTGTTCCTATCCCATCAAGACCGGGAGGCATTCGGACATCGATAAAAGCTACAGCATAGGGTTCATTGTTCTTGATAGACTCTTCCACCATTTTCAAGCCTTCTTTCCCCTGAGATGCACAATCTATCGTATATGTTTCAAGTTTATGTTCTTCTTCTTTTCCCAACAGAGTTTCTTCCAGTTTTCCCAGATCACTTTCTTTGCCCTTTAAGGTAAGCAGAATTTTTTTGAAATCCTGATGGATCTGCGTGTTATCATCGATTATTAGAATTCTTTTTTTATCCGGATTATTTATTTCGTTCATAATCACTCCATAATCTTATGCTTTTTTTTATATAGATCAATATCAGCTGTTTTAATACATTGATCAATATTCATTATTTTGTCATAAATACTAAGTCCGAAGGTAATAGTGGCATAAATTTTCTTTTTTTGGAAATTGATGAAAGATTTAGCGATTTCTTTTTCAAGTTTCATGGCTATAACCTTCCCGCCTTCCATGTTAGTTTGTGGCAATAACAATAAAAATTCATCACCACCCCAACGGGCAACAGTATCCTGTTTCCTGAGGGTGGAAGGCATTATCCTGGAGACTAATCTTAAAAAATTATCCCCAATGGAATGCCCATATACATCATTTATAGATTTGAAATTATCCAGATCACCTATCATTATAATAAATGGCTCTCTGCTTCTTTCAAATCTATTTATTTCATATTCTATCTTTTCAAGTATGCTAAGGCGGTTTGGAAGTTTCGTCAAAAAGTCGGTTCTTGCTAATGCTTGTAGTTTTTTATTTGTTCTTTTCAATTCATTCTCAATTGCTTTCTGCCTGGTAATATCTCTTCCAAAACTAACGGTCCCGGTAACTTTACCGTCTTTAAAAATAGGGGTTGTATTAACGGAAAGAGTTATATCTTTTTCTCCCGTGACGTCGTGAATTCTTACTTCGTAATGATTTGAATTTCCTGCTAATGTATCTTTAAAAACCTTTTGCACCATTTTCAGGTCTTCTTCTAAAACAATTGGAATAAACGTTTTTCCAATTCCTTCTTCGATTTTATAACCTGTTAATTCCGCTGATCTTTTATTGAAGTATGTGAATTCACCTTTTGTATTTAACATCCAGATCATATCATTGGAATTTTCTATCATTGTTCTATATTTCTCTTCTGAATGCTGTAATTCTCTGGTTCTTTCTTCAACTTTTTTTCCCAGTTCATTCATCTTTAAATTTGCGATTTTATTCAGTTCCCATTTTTTACTAAGGGTATAAACAAGCTGTCGAACCTCAACATTATCAAAAGGCTTTTTTAAGATTAGAAGTTTGTCGGTATTCCCGAATTTATTAAACAATTCTTGCCATGAATAATCTGAATAAGCAGTGCAAATAACTATTTGAAGCTCCGGATAAATATCCCAGATCCTGGAGATTGTTTCTATCCCATCCCAACCGGGAGGCATTCGAACATCGATAAAAGCTACAGCATAGGGTTCTTTGTTTTTGATAGATTCTTCTACCATTTTCAAACCTTCTTCCCCCTGAGATGCACAATCTATCTTATATGTTTCAAGTTTATGTTCTTCCTCTTTTCCCAATAGTGCTTCTTCTAGTTCTCCCAGATCAGTTTCTTTGTCCTTTGAGGTAAGTAGAACTTTCTTGAAATCCTGATGGATCTGTATATTATCATCGATTATTAGAATTCTTTTTTCATCCGGATTGATCGTCTTGGTCAAAATCACTCCTTTCCTATTTCGATTGGTATACTCACAACAAATTTTGCACCTTTCCCGTCACCTTTACTTTCAGCAGTGAGTTTTCCTTTCATTTCGCTCATTGCCAGCGCACTGGTATGAAGCCCGAAACCTTTGCCACTTCTTTTCGTTGAAAAACCATACGAAAAAATTCTCCCTAAATCCCTTTGTGCTATTCCGATTCCATTGTCAACTATTTCAATAACTTGATAAGCTTTATTCTCTAATATATTTATGGTTATAATTCTATTCTTCTCATCTTTCATTTCCAACGATT
>CBDUTJ010000023.1:0-46291 GCA_965370415.1 uncultured bacterium
GGATAGAATGCATCTTGAGAATAAATGCTTAGATCCTTGGTGTAATCCAGCGGACCTTCATCTGTATCCCAGGGAATACGGGGAGCGGGTGCCATTTCTACATTTTGGAATGCTTCGGTGCGTGAAGATACGATGCGCAAAGAAGCAATTGCTCCCTGTGGAAGTGCAAGATATCTTCCGTTACCGGGAAGATTGGGTGCTCCTGCTTCGTTTTGCAGGAACGTATTGGGGAGTATGATACTCTGCATATCTTCCCCGTTTATCCTTACGTCTTCCAGGCTAAACTCGTTAATGGAAAATGTGATTCCCACACCGGAACCACTTCTTTGGTTAAGATTAAATCCGGCTTTGCTCCAGGCATCATCGTAGGTGATAGCTTGGGAAGCAAAAGCCATTGTTGCAATTGCAAGAAGAATCGGTAAAATCGCAATTCTCGTTTTTTTCATAACTTTACTCCTATTTTAATAAAATTACTTTTTTAACGCTAGTGTAATCTTTTTCTTTATTTACAGCATCAAAGATGGAAAAATAGATCCCGCTGGAAACATTCTCACCATTTTCATTTTTACCATTCCAGGTAACTGTGTGATAGCCAGCTTGTATTTGTCCATTTACCAGGCTTCGCACTTTTTGCCCTTTGATATTATAGATAAACAATGAAACCCTTGAATCTTCATTTAAGTTGTAACTTATAGTAGTTTCCGGGTTGAATGGATTCGGGTAAATGCCAATAAGTTCGGTATTCGCAGGAATAAGAACCTCATTTGAATTTACTTGTACATGTTCGATTACAGCATCTGTAGAGAGAGCAGATTGATATCCTCCGCTATATACCGCTCTGACATTATAAGAATAAGTTCCATTTGGTACATCAGGATCCAGGTAGGAAGTAACCATAATATCATCTGCTATCATGGATAGATTGCGATATACTTTATAATGGGAAAAATCTCTTGTGGCTGGTTCATCCCAGGTTACAAGGATATCCAATCCCTGAGTTACAGCTTCCGGATTTTGAGGTACAGGAAGGACTAAGATTACGCTTTCAATATTGGAAGGATCTGATTCTCCAACGTGGAACAATGCAGTAATGTAATATTCATAAACCCCGGCAGGTAGGACAGCATCTGTAAAGGTTAGGATCGCAGGATCGGTGATCTCAGCTATCTCCAAACCACCCTTGTAAACTTTATATCCGGTGAGGTCTCTTGTATTATCTGCACCATCCGGTTGATCCCAGGTAAGAACTATATCGTTATAATTCTGTATCTCACCTGTCAGGTTTTGGGGTGGGAACATCGGTGCATATGCTTCTATCGAGAAATAACTGATCCAAGTATCTTCTGCAACTGCTTCCAATTCAAAATAGACCATGTGGCTATCTGGTATATCTCCTGCAGCTTCAATTGTAAATGCACCGGCAACAGTAACAATAGCACCAGCTGCAATATTACCGAAGTTCTCATTACCATCTACTATTGTTATATAAGGATCTGATGTTGTTATAGTTACTATAACATTCGTTCCCTGAGCATTACCTATGTTTTCCAAACTCATATCGAGGTCTACGATCTCTCCATTCTCAAGCGATCCATTCCCGTTACCAGTGGCTGTATCATCGATAACATAACTTTCGAATATAACAAACGGACCAGCAAGAGGGATAACGGGTATATCCTGCTGATAGGGCAGGAAATTGTGAGAAGTAACCGTTACATGAGCAGTACCGGGGTCTTGAACAGGAGTATCGAACAGAACTTGAACATTACCACCGGTATCGGTAAATCCATAGGCATAAATACTACCATCATCGTTGCTTACACATACCCTGGCATTTTCAATAGGACTACCATTCCCCATTACAGAAACATCAAAAGTGGAAACTCCCAGGAATAACTGACCATCGTGAGTAACTGATAAATCTTCTATCTGAAGTGTCCACGGTTCTATCGAACTATCACCCAGCCACAAATATGTTCTTACATTTGAAGCACCGATCGCTCCATGATAATTAACCACAAATACATTTGCATAATTTGTGATATAGCCTATATTATTGATGCCCTCATCGAAAATGGCTTTATACATTTCTTTATCATAATCATGATTAGGAATTGTGTAAGAAGGTTCGATGGCAGCATTGATAGCAACTGCTGCTACGGGGGATTTCATAAATGACTCTGCCAAACAGTTTCCATTGTAAGATACAATTTCCATATTACTACAGCATACATCAAAAAGCACAAAATACCTGTTGGTATTAGTTAATTGCATAATATGGGTATTTGTAAAACTGCCGGAAGCTCCCCATTGCCAGAATTCGGTTTCACTACCATGACCTCGGTAATTGAATATACCACCGGAAGTACCGTTAACCCAGTCTATTATATCCTGATTGGTAGCTCCAGCACCGCCATAGCATTGCTCAAATATGGGAGTTTGCAGAGCATAATTAAAAGTTCTGATCTGCTCTTTACACAGAGTGTATTTCTGGGGATATTGTTCCGAATGTGCTACAAGAATGGTATTCTCACCCCAGTTAGTTGAAGTATCAGGAGTCTGGTAATGATGTATAAGTTTCTGTATCTGACCATCTAACTCCGCAATGGTATCGTAGGTGATCCTGCCAATTGCCAGGTCAGCATAAAAATCGTTATTGCCATCCAGGCATACGTACCAGGTATCTGAATATGTATCCGTCCAATAATTCATGGGTACATTATCCGGTCCTGTTGTCCCATTTGGATAGGCATCACCAACTAAAAGTACATACTCCAGATCATCGGAATTGTATAACTGATCGATATAATCTTTAATATTCTGGGGAGTTTCGAAACCTGTTTCCAGGATCCTTACTTCTACAGGAAATCCCTGCTGGTTCTTCCAATCTACAAAAGGCTGAATGGAAGCAAGAGCGTTTGTATTGGTTACGATCAAATACTTGATGTTTACTTCGCGAGTATTATCGATTGTATAACCCAGAGAACCAAAGTTTAGAAGAGCAGAATCGTACATATTATAGAAATCTGGTGACAGTAAATTATCTTTATAAAGAATATTTTCATCATCCCTACCGTAAAATTCCACTTCGATACGGGTAGAAGTGATCACTTCCAGTTCGCGACTAACAGGATGGTAACGGAAAGGAACAAAATGCAGTCCTGCTATCTTGACATCCCGCCAGATACCGGGATTTGCCAGGAATACATTTGCTTCCGGATATGAATTTTCAGAATTATAGAAATCACGATCGATCTCAAATTCCTCCGAAATTTCCTTATCTTTCAAGGGAGTTTGCAGCGGATAAACATTATAACCGGAAAGGGTTACAGATGTTTCTTCCAGGATGCGTACTTTTACTTTCTGATTATCAGGGATACCAATGATCTCATTGATCATAGGCAATTCCGGTTTTCCCACATCGTGTGTATTCTGGTTGTAATTTAATTCCAGTTTATGATAAATTTCTCCATTTTCCTCGACCTCGGTTACCTTCATACCAGGTACCGAAATATCGAGCACTAATTTTGAATGATCCGATTCAATTACCATTACTTCCGGTAGTTGAACAGAAGAGCTGGTAAACCCAACCCATTGTTCAGACGCACTTAAAGAAATAACCAGTAACAACAATAACCCCAAGACAAAACCTGTTTTTTTCACAATTAACTCCTTTCTTTACTTTATTATTTTAATAGAATTATTTTTTTTACGCTTGTGTAATCTTTTTCTTTACTAATGGCATCAAAGATGGATAAGTAAATTCCACTGGAAACGTTCCTGCCATTTTCATCTTTACCATTCCAGGTAACTGTATGATAGCCGGCTGGTATTTGTCCGTTTACCAGACTGCGTACTTTCTGCCCTTTGATATTATAGATAAATAATGAAACCTTTGAATCATCTTTCAAGCTGTAACTTATGGTAGTTTCAGGATTGAATGGGTTGGGATAAATACTTCTCAGTTCTGTAATTGTTGGAACAGGTAAGCCACCAGCATTTGTCTGTATGTGTTCGATGACAGCATCTACTGATAGAGCAGACTGATAATCACCACTATAGACCGCTCTGATATTATAAGTATAAGTTCCATTTGGTACATCAGGATCCAGGTAGAAAGTAACCATAATATCATCTGCTATCATAATAAGATCACGATACACTTTATAATGGGAAAACGCTCTGTTAGGAAGCTCATCCCAGGTTACAAGGATATCCAATCCCTGACTTACAGCTTGCGGATTCTGAGGTACAGGCAGTGTTATTGCTACAGGTACAATATTGGAAGGCTCGGATTCTCCTTCATCGTAAACTGCGGTTACATAGAAGTTATAATCTCCACTATCAAATGGTGAAGCAAGGTAAAATACTTCTTGAACCATTTCTGCCAACAAAACCGCATCCAAATATATATTATAACCGATTAGATCACGAGTTAGATCATCAATTTTTACTTCCAATGTTTTCTTCTTATTGTTAATTACATTTTCCGTTGCTGGAGCATCCCAGGAAAGTTCGACCTCATTATAATTTACAACTATTGCTTCAAGATTCTGCGGTGGTGCTAAAGGTCCTAATAGCGGTGGGAAAACGATATAATCTATCCAGCAACAGTCTGAGCCACCTATAACAGCTTGATCTTTATCATATTCCCATTTAAAAGTATGCTCCCCCGCAGTGATCTGATATGTTTCCTGGCTCCAACCAACCGTACCGCTCCAGGAACCCATTTCATTATTGTCTACAAAGAAGCGTAAGAAATCCCAACCGCTTTCAGAGGAAACTTTTTTATAGAAGCTCAGTTCACCGGCAGATAGCACATCGACAGTGAGATACAGGGAAGAACTCTGGTTATGACCTATACTTCCGGATCGAGCACAGTAATTACCTTCATAAGCTCCGGTAGTTGTAAACCAATTTGCACTTCCACCGAACTGCCATTCAAAGCTCTCGAAATTATTGGTTTCAAAATCTTCAACTATAAGGCCTACAACCACAGCTATATCGAATGTGTTTGTATAAGTTCCGGAGTTTGCAGAAACATCCAGCACTAACTGAACTGTTTCACCGATAGGTGTGGAATTATCAAAAGTTGCTGTGAAAATACCTGTAGAGGTCTGATTTGGTTCCAGATTTCCGAAATCTACAGTGGCAACATCAAATATAATATAAGGAGATGTTGAACTGAATACTCCCGAAAGATCATTCGCAGTTACATCGCCATTATTTCTAAGAGAAACAGAAATATTCACAGTTTCACCAGGATCGATCATTCCATTGCCATTACCGATAGAATCATCGATCTCATAACCGATAAGGGCAATATAAACACCGGAAATTTGTTCCAGAGCTTCCACAGCATCCAGGTCAAATCCGGCATCAGGGGCTGTTTGAGTACCGTCTCCATCATCTACTATCTTCACAAATTGAGCTTCTACTAAACCAGTTACAGAAATATCAAATTCTGTAGTTCCGCTACCTGTTCCCAATGAATACCAGGGTCCATCAATGAATTCTCCAACAAAACATGTATAGCCTTCTGCTGAGGTATCACCTTCATATATTTTTATATCATTTCCTGGTCCTTCAACAATTGGATATTGCATATCAACCACTACCCAGCCGTTCCTACCGATAGAATAATTTCTATCATCCGGAGCTCCAATAACTCCGGGTGTGTCACCTTCATCTGCTGTATTATTATCAGGGATCCGGCTGCTGCAAATTCTATAAGCAAACTGACCGTCCTGCGGTGTAAGTTGGAAGTTCGTGGCTGTTGAACTATTGGCAGTAACCGTTACACCTGTGATCGTTTGAGTTTCATAGCCATTTGCTACGATCGTAATATCGTAAGTTCCCGGTAATACATATTTGTGGTAATCACCCACTGCAGGGTCTGTATAAGTTGGAAAATAATCGTTAACAAAAACTGCTGCTGTAACCGGATCGCCAGTGTTAACATCGGTTACAATTCCTTCTAATCCGTATCCGGAATATTCTATCATAGCCAGCATTGCCGGAACATTATATTGATAATACATCTGAATTTGTGATGTAGGTGGATGTTTAGCATAAGATATTTCCATCGACCAACTGATCGCACCGGCAGCACCATAATTTGTATCTTTTGTACTTCCATTTATGGGATACATTCCTGTGCAACCCTGTCCATATTGCATATTGGCATAACCGGATGTAGATGAATATATGCCTGCAAGCTGAAGTATGTGACCAAAATCGGGACATTGATCGGCACGGTAGCTCCAGGGACAGGAAATATATTCTGTTCCACTATGATAGGTTGTATGCACAACGAACTGCCTGCTATAAGTTGCATCTCTCAATGCTTTTGATTCGGGTTGAGAAAAGGCACCTGTGCTGCTGCCCCAGCCATCCCACATATAACCGGCATCACGGTTAAGGTCGACGTTATTCGCATTTCTACGTGTGTCCATTACACGACCATCAGGATTTACCATATAATATATCCAGATCTCGCGGTTATCCACCAGAAAGGTAATATCGGGGTCGATACTGTAATCACGGCACAGATCACGGGCAAAGCGAATGCAATTTTCTGAACATCCTATTTCATCACCATGAATTCCACCGTCGAACATTACTTCTGCTTCATTCTCATCCAGAGAAACGTTATCGCTTATCTTGAGAGCACCCAGTTCCCTGCCCTGCACGGAAGTACCAAATAAATACTTTTCACAGATATCAGGAAACGTAGTTGCCAAACTGTCTGCCAGAGCCACAATTTGTGCATATGTATGATAAGCTTCCCTGGTGGGGTCCATCGACTGCCAGAAATTCCTGGAAAACTCATTCAGATCTTCTCGTTCGATCTTATATCTGAGCCCGGTGGCTTTTATCATTTCCAGTTCGGATGGAATAACAAACAATAATGCTTCGCCATTGGGATAGACATCACCGTTCAAATGCAGTTCAGCTAATTTTGCAAGTTCCGATTGATCGTTATAAAAAACCCTCACTTCCATTTCTGCATTACGCCAGGCGAATGAAATACTAATTGCGAAAACTATAAAAAATACCGAGAATATAATTTTCTTCATTTATTTCCTCCAAATATATTTCTTAAATTAATCTTATTATTCTGGACGCAATAATTATTCCAGGAATAATAAAGGATGAATACTATTTTTAATTAATAATTGTTAGTTTAAAAAATGAAAGGTGGGGTATCACCCTTTTTCAAAATGAAAACTTCCGAATCCGGCAGCTGCTGGATTCGGAAGTTTAGTTTTTATTCTACTTCTCCATCAAAACAAACTTCACTCATATACATCGGGTTCATATCTTTGTAGCGTTCGGTTGTAATTGACTGTTTTATCGTTTCTCGGATCATTTCCTGAATTTCAATCTCTTTTTCAACTTCTTTTAGTGAGGTAGTTTCTATTTTTTTCAGGTCTTGCAATGCAACGATTCTATATTTTATATCTTCTATCTTATTACTTTTTTCTTTAGCCAGTTTCTTTAATGCTTCCAGTTCGATATTCAATGTTCGTATTTGAAAATCATGCTCATCTCGTTTACACATCAACTCAACTATTTTTTCATCTTTCTTGTGTAACATCTTCAGAGCAAGGAAATCTCGTTCTTCTTTTTCATTGTTAGGTGAAAGATACCAGTATTTTCCTTCATCGATGGCGCATTCCAGAAACTCAACTTCTTTTGCTCTTTCACTTTCTTTGAATTTATCCAGCAAATCCTGTGCTTCTTTTGTAGGCAAATGCCCGAGTGTCATGCAGATATCTTTCAGTTCTTCAGTAGAAGTCTCTTTGGAAAATAGTTTTGCTTTAAAGAATTTGTAATGAGCTTCCGAAAATTTCTTTGGATCTTGAATATCTTTATGCTGTGTCATTTGTACTCCTTAACTTTTTTTATTTATATGAATTCTTATATGAGAGTTTTGTCAAAGTAATCTTATTTCTAAATCTTCATTTCGTTTCGTTCTTTCCCCCTTCCGTTAGTAGCTATACACATATCAGGGAGATTATATTGTCACATCAGTAACCAGATATAATAAATACTGTGAGACAGAGCAAAGGTGAGAGAATTCTGTAATTCATTTCTCCAAGTTGAATACGAGATTACCATTGTCGGGATAAACATATCCGGTGTGTATCCTATATGCTGCAATCTCCGGGATATTCGCTGCTTTTGTTCTCAGTTTTTCCATCACAGATGAAGTTAATTTCTGTTTATTTCGTTTGACTTCAAATAAGTAGGCATCCTTTGTGTCATCTTTTAAAATTATCACATCCACTTCAACCTTACCTTTTCTATCCCAATAATTACCTATTCTGGTAAAGTTGATTTTTAGGGGATTCTCTTCAATTATTGTGCGGATTGCCATTTTTTCCAGCATTCTGCCGCTAAATTGTTCAAGATTTGATAAAAGGCTTTGAATCGCCTGCTCTTTTTGCCCGATCTCTTTCAGGTATCTCCTGGGTTCCACCAAAGCAAACCAGAAGGTAAAAAAGTTATCCTGCAGATAATACCGTCCTTTCCGTGAGCTGATCCTGCTTTTTTCGGTAACCGGAATTCTCCGTTCGATAAGCCGGTAAATATCTTCCATTTTTTTCAGATAGACACTTGCTTCTTTGATACCGGTAAACTGCTCGATCTCGCTTAAGATCCTACGTCCTTTGGCTATGGCAGAAAGCACCGAAAAATAGGAAACATAGTCCTTACCAAACTCTTCACGCAAAATGTTTTCTCCCTCTTCCCATATCCAGTCTTTTTCCAGGAAGAGCTTTTTTATACGGTGTGAAAATAATTTATCTTTGTAGAAATCGATCTCTTCCCAATACTTTGGCACACCATCGAATATTGCGAAAAAGAATAACTTTTCTTTTTGCGAAGTAATTCCCTGATCTTTAAGAAATTGTGCCTGATCTGTTAGAGAAAGATATGATAAATTAATTATTTCGGATGCTCTACCGAAAAGAGGTTCTTTTGTTCCCTTGAAGATTCTCTCCATCAAGGAATGGGAAGAACCACTTATTATCAAGAGAAGCGCTGAATCATCTTTCTTTAGATCATATACTTTTTGAAATATCGAATAAACTTCGGGATTTGTGTACGAAAAATTTTGAAATTCATCGAAGATTACACTGAGAGGATTCTGTTTTGAATAGTCGAACAGGAAATTAAGAAAATCTTCTATATCCCGGAATTCACCGAAAAATACATCACCCAATGCTTCTTTGACCTGAACCGACCAATCCCGCAGCAATTCAGTCACTTTCTTTCTGGTTACAAAAAAATAGAGATGGGGAAAATCTGAAGTTGCTTCCAGAGCTAATCTGGTCTTCCCAATTCTTCTACGACCGGATATTACCAATATTTTAGAAATTCCTGTTTTTACCTGATTCCAGTAACTTCTTATTTTATTGATCTCTACACGCCTTCCATAGAATTTCATAAGCTAACCTCCATTAGGGTAACCTGCGTTAGGTTAGTAAATTTTGTCAAGAAGAAGTTTGGCTTTCGACTCCGCTCAGGATGACAGTGAAGTTGAACTTTTTTTCTCTGTGCGCTCCGTAGTTACCTTCTTTAGCGTACTTAGCGTACACCAAAGGCGTATAAATCTTCGCGGTGAAATCCTATTCCTCACAATCCACACATTCCTCATAACTTAAGTGAGTCTTGAATCGTGTAATTCCGATCTTACCGAAGAAGGAATCGATCAGTGAATAGATAACCGGTATCAGGAACAGGGTTAAAACGGTAGCAAAAGCCAGTCCGAAGGCTATACTTACTGCCATCGGTTTCCAATCTGCAACAGCTTCCGCAGTGGAAAGCATCATTGGCATCAGTCCGAAAATAGTAGTAACCGATGTGAGGATGATGGGCCTGAGACGAAGTGCACCGGCATTGATAAGAGAATTCCAGCGGTCGACTCCCCGTTCTCGTTCCCTGTTAACAAAATCCACCAGAACCAATGAATCGTTCACAACCACACCGGCAAGTGCCACAACAGCCACCAGGGAATTAAGAGAAGCCGGTAAACCGGTAACCAACAATCCCACGATAACGCCGATCAAAGAGAAGGGGATGGTCATCATCACTATGAAGGGTTGAACATACGATTTGAACTGAGCAGCCAGGATGGTGAATATCAATAGAAGTGCAACTCCAAATGCCAGGAAGAGCGAGTTATAAGATTTTCTCTGTTCCTCTGCAACACCGCCAAATTCAAGTTGATACCCGGGAAAACGCTGCTGGAAATTGGAGAGAGTTCCTTTTTCTCCTGTAATTTTGTTTCCCATAAGTATCTGCACTACTTCATCTGTGCTTCTCTTTTTCGTTTTATTACCTGCCTGGTAAAATGAAATATTTCCTGTAACAGTAATTATCCGCTTTTTATTGCGATGGTTTATCTGAGATAATCCCGATATGATTTCAAATTCTGCCAGATCTTTTAATGCTATCAAATCACCCTTCATAGTACGTATTTTCAAATTTTCCAGGTTATTCAGATCATCGATTTGATCTTCCTGCAAACGAAGTACGATATCATATTCATTTGTTCCTTTTCCTCTATATTGGGAAATTGTGGAACCATAAGAAGCAGTACGCACTAAACCGGCAATTTGTGATACCGTAAGCCCATAAATGGCAAGTTTTTCGTGTTTTGGAAGGATCTGTACTTCTTTCTTTCCTGGCATAAAGCTGTCTTCGATATCCACTACGCCCGGGATCTTTGCCAGTTCATCTTGAATGATATTCCCAATGTATTCCAGACGCTCCAGGTTATCTCCTTTTACTCTGATCTCAATATCATCACCCGTGGGAGGTCCCTGGCTTGGTTTTGCAAATTGATATGTGTATAATCCGGGAAGTCCCTTCAAGTATGAGCGGATAGATTTTTTTATCTGATCGTGCGAGAATGTCATATCATCGATATCGCTCAAGTCTATTCTTAACTGAGCATTGTTTGTCTTTGTATCCCAGCGATGATTTCTGGCCATCATCCCCACTGTGGTCACAACTGCTTCAATATCCTCTCTTTCTTTCATTGTACGAATATATTCTTCTATATTGGAAACTACTTCATTAGTTACATCCAGGTTGGTTCCAATAGGTGTTTGCAAACGAAGTATTATGGTTTTGGGAGTTTGCTCAGGGAAAAATTCAAAGGGGACAAGCTTGAATACAATGGTCATTATAGAAAGGATCAAAGCTGTAATTACAGCAAGAACCGAAAGAAAACGATGACGAAGCACAAATTTGATGGCACGCTTGTATTTTCTAACCAGGGCATCATGTATTTTGTGTGGTTTTTTATTTTTCTGAGTAACCGGTTTTGAAAAATCTGCGATATGAGACGGCAGAATAACCAGGCTTTCAAATAATGAAGCTAACAGGGCTAATGAAACAACTATCGGGAATACCCGCATGAATTTTCCCATCATACCCTGCATCATCAACATGGGAACAAAAGCTGCTGCGGTGGTGCTTACCGCGGCAATAACAGGCCACATTATTTCCTGTGTTCCTTTGATAGCTGCTTCTTTTGTAGACATCCCCATCTCTACATATCGGTGTACGTTTTCCAGTACTATAATAGCATCATCAACTATCATTCCCAGAACCAGAACCAGTCCGAATAACGTAAGAGTGTTCATTGTCACATCAAAATACTGCATCAATATAAAAGTAAGCAGGAAACTGAATGGAATTCCAAATGCAGCGAATAGAGCATTTCTCCATCCCAAAAATATAAACAGGGAAATGAAGACCAGGATAATTCCAATAAAGGCACTAGTTCCAAGAGTATTAATGCTATTTTTTACATCTATGGAACCATCATTTCTAACAGTAGCTTCCAATCCGGGAATATCATTCTTAAAATTTTCAATATAATTGCGAATATCTTTCATTACTTTAATGATATTTCCATCAGCTTTTTTATAAACAAATAAAGTGACACTTGGATTTCCATCTAATTTGGAAATAATGCTGCGTTCTTCCAGGGTATCTTTTACCGTAGCCACATCTTGAATCCTAACAGCACGTCCGTTCGCATCCATCCTGATAACCAGATCATTGATCTCTTGTGTATCTTCAAATTCCCCTACAGTTCGAATAATGAATTCTGCTCTGCCAAATTTAACAGTTCCTCCAGGGACATTCATATTTCGCATGTTAATTACATTTTGCAGATCGGTTAGAGATAGCCCGTATTCATCCAGTTTTTTTGCATCACCTTCTATCCATATTTCTCGTTCGCGAGTGCCGTAAATATCAACTTTGGAAACAAATTCAATATCAAGAAAACCATCTCTCAGATCTTCAGATATTTCTCTGATGGCATTTCCTGAAAAATCTCCGCCGATAACAACTGCACACATTTCATTCACTTCACGCATATTCAACCGGATCATTAGAGGATCATTCGCATCCTCGGGTAGATCTCTTACCTTATCCAATTCTGACCTGAGATCGTTTTCTGCCTTATCGATATCTGCATTTGGTTCGAATACTACAAAAATTGTTGCCCTACCCTCTGTAGCTGTAGATTCGATATAATCGATGTTATCTATATCTGCTATTTCTTCTTCGATCTTCTGAACAACCAACTGTTCCATTTCTGCCGAAGAAACCCCCGGATACATAATTATTATAATGAAAGAGCCGAAATCTACAGCCGGCATTTCTTCTTTTGGGATTTCTATCATAGTATAGATTCCCACAATGAAGACGACGATCATCAACATATTTATCAAAACAGAATTATTAACTGAAAACTTCGCTATAGACATTTTATTTACTCCTTTTTATTTAGCCACAGAGCAAGACTTGACTCGCAATGAAAGAAGAGAATGTGAGTCGAGAATTGCGCTATTACAAATATGCGATTAGTTCTACTGATTTAAAAATTCTTTCATTTTTCTCTGTACACGAAACCAGAATGTTCCAAGAATTATAGCAAGGATTCCTAATACAATTGCAACCGGTATATTATCTGACCAGAACCAATGAATACCAATACTATCAAATGAAAAAGTTACTGTTAAGAGGGCACACATTAATGTAGTACTCATAAACAAGTTTCTCTTTTTAATTAATTCTTTCATTGACTTACCTCCAATTTCTTATGCATTTTTGAGTTTTTTTTATGACTTACAATCCTTTCCTTATTTCCACAGAAGAACCTTCTTCCAGGTTTTCCATGCCTTCTATCACAAGTAATTCACCATTTTCTATTCCACTTGTAATTATTACGTTCTCACCCACTTTTTTCCCAATAGTAACCTCACGTTGCCTTGCAATGTTAGCTTCGATTATAAATACATATTTCTGATCGTATTCCTGAACTATATTGTTCAATGAAGTAAAAATGACATTCTCGTGAATACTGCTCTGGATGCGACCTTCTATTACCATACCTGCATAAAGTTTGCTATCAGGATTATCCATAATTATCTCCACTGGATAATTAGTTGCTCCATTAACAGGTTTAATACCCACTCCTGTAATTGTTCCTATAAAAGTTTCAGGATGAGAATCATGAAATATTTCCACTTGCTGCCCCTTCTTAACATATACAATGCCGCTTTCCCCGATCCCGGTTTTGATTACCAGTTGGCGGGAATCTACAATTGTGCAAACCTGCATACCGGCAGAGATTGTCTGTCCAACCTCAAGGCTCATATCGGCAATATAACCTGAAACCGGAGCTGTGAATCGAGAGTTATTAAAGTTTAGTTGTGCGTTTTCCAGAATGGCTTTTGCACCATCAAAACCTGCTTTGGCAGATTTATAGGAACTGGTTGCCTGTACATATTCAGCTTCGGAAATATTCTGATCCTTATACAATTTTTCAGAAGCTTGTATCTGCATTTCAGCAACTTCAAAAGTTGCCTCTGCAGCAAGTACAGTAGCCTTTGCCTGATCCAGCTGGTTTTTGTGACCAGCATTATCTATGCTACCGATCGACTCACCTTTTTTTACCCAGTCTCCCAGTTTTTTGTAAATTTTCACAACTTCACCATGGGTCTGACTAACTAATGTGATATCTGTTATTCCTTCCAGTTTCCCTGTAAAATTAATATATTCTTCCAGGTTTTTGGGTGCTACTTTTTCTACCATCACAGAAAATGCTTTGTCTTGCTGTTGCTTCGATTTCTCGGTAGATTTTTCATCAGCAGGTTCACCTTTGCTGCATGCTATCAGGATCAACATGATCGCTATTAAACTTAGTATTATCTTTTTCATTTTTCCTCCTTGTCACGCCGTAGTTTTAACGTAGGCGGACGATTTTATTTTTAACCACTGAGCACACTGAGCAAGACTCAACTTTCGGTGTTTAATTTTTTTGTGCTTTTTTGTGGCAATTTCATTTTTTCCCATATTTATTTTAAATATTGCATTAATATTTGTTCATCTTCCACACCCATTAATTGCAGGAGTGATGATCTCGCTCTCAGGAAGTCATAAATACTCTTTGTGTATTGATTCCTGGAAGAAGTTAACATAACTTCAGCATCCAGAAGGTTACTGGTCGTAATGATGTTGCTCCTGAATCTTTCTTCCATCTGAAGATATGTTTCCTCTGCAAATTCCAGAGCTTTTTTTGTTGCATAAACAGATCTTGCAGAAGCAACAAGATTGAGCACAGAACTTTTCAAACCAAGCTCGATCCCATCTTCTGCTGATCTATAGTTATAATATGATTTTTTGTAATCGTGTTTTGCTTTTGCGAACCCTGCTGCATTATCAGCAATAGGAAAAATAGGCACAGATGCAATGAGCATTAATCTCTCCGAATCTTCGTAGTCATCCTGATAGTCATATTTCTCCCAGGTTTTAGAATAGGAAAGATTCAGTGAAGGAAGAAAGCTCCCACCAGCCATTATCACGGATTTTTTATTCATTGCTTTTGAAAGCTCTGCCATTTTCAAGGATGGATTTTTCTCTTTGCTGATATCTATCACCTCCGAAATTAATTCTTTTACCTGCACAGGATTTAAAGATTGGATATTATTAAGATAAGTTTCATACAGATCTAAAGAAATGGTTTCCACTGCATAATCAGGAGAGATCTGCAGGAAAATTGCCAGAGTCAGTTTGCTTATTGAATATAGATTTTCAATCTGGATCATACTGACTTCTTTGGAAGCTTTCTGGGATTGCAATTGAAGATAATCTGCCTTGGAAAGAGTTCCGGTTTCATATCTTACCTTTGCGATCTCCAGTTGTATTTCCGAAGACTGCAAATCTTTTTGAGCGGTTTCCAGCAAATCCCGGCTTTCCAGAACAGAAAAATATTTGGATTCTACCTCTGCTATAGTTTCCAGCCTTTTATTAATGTAAGTTGCATCTGCCATCTTTGCGGCATCATTCTGAATGCGAGAACCAAGCCATATCTTTCCACCGTTGAAAATAGGTTGCGAGATGGTGTATCCATATGAACGTGATTCATCTGCAGTGGGACCGATTCCCATTCCGAATCCAGGTTTATACTCCGTATAGGTTCCATCCAAACTTGCTGATGGGATCAAACCGAGAGTGGAATTCCAGAAATCATATTTAGCAGATTTCTTTGCGTGTTCTTCTGCCAGAAGGTCGGGATTGTTCTTGAGTGCTATTTCTTTCGCATCTTTCAAGGTCAGAATTTCAGCATTCAAAGTAAAACAAAATGCAATAATAACTACAGCGAAAATTATTTTTCTCAAATTTCCTCCTTTTTCAGGAAAACGAATTCATTCTCAGGTTTCAGAATTTCATTTTTCAATTTTATCAAATTTCGCTTCTCTGCTTTATGCATTTCTTCACCCATATTCATTAAGATCTGAATGTAAAAAGGAATTTTCTTCTTTTCTTCTTCAGGAAGATCGCATTCTTCTTTGTGATGCTTAATATGAGTAATTATTTTATCTATTCGCTGATCTAAAAGCTGAAGAAACAATTCTTTATTTATTCCTTTTGCCATGAAAGATATTGCCATCCAGAAATCAACATTAAGTTCACTTTTAGATCCAAGAAAATACTTCATGATTTCCCGGAAATATTGTATTCCTTTTTTTGTTATTGTGAATACCTTACGTGGTGGATTATTTCCTTCAACAACCTGTTTGCCGGATATATATTTATTTGTTTCTAATCTTTGTAAAGCTTTATACATAGAAGGCATTTTTATTCCAGCCCACACATCGAGTGCGTGCATTTTTGTGAACTGGATAATTTCATAACCATACATTGGTTTTCTGTTCAGAAACCCGAGTACGACCAGATCCGATTTATTCATTGAAACCTCCTTTCCAATTAATTATTTTCATCTATTAAGTATAGACAAAATAAATTCAGGAATCCTGCGTTTTTAAAATATTTTCTTTTCCTATATTCTACTTTCGAGTACAAAATAAAATTATGAGTAATTTACTGTCAAGTAGATTATTATAAAGTAGAGTAGCTAAAATTGTTTTTTTCTAAAAAATCCTTTCTAATAAAGGAGAATCCCGTAGATAAATAAATTCAATTAAAATGAAGCAACAATTGAATCAGTAATATTAACAAACTATATGAATATTTGAGGATTATTATTTTCCAGTTATTTTAAATATCACACCTCCTGGATCAGGACAGCATAATCTGTTCATTTCCACAATATATTTATCTTCTTTGATATCGAGCTGCTTATTTATCAGGAAAGGAATCAGACTCTGAATTGCGAACATACAGATTTCCTTATTATCAGGTATCATAAGTTTACCCTTCCCGGTAACATAGAAGGTATCTCCGGGTTTCAACTTGGCTCCGCAATGGTCTACTACCTGCTCAACAACCACCTTTAATTCTTTCATAACATCCTCCAATTTATTATTCTTCAATTACCTTTTAAATTTTCAAAACAATTAAAAGGAATATATTTAAAGCACGCAAGAAATTTTTTCTTGATACATAAATCACAGATTGGTTTCTGTCGCAGAGTAGTTTGCAATGCAAACCTGATATTATGAATTTGTTAAAAAAAGTGGAGGAAGAATGACAAATACAGTTTTAATGATAGCAATAGCTGTTATAATTTTACTTTTATTAATTACGGCATTTATTTTGCAGAAGAAACGTAAAACACCCACAAACTACAAATCCTTTTTCATTATTGGAATAACCTGGATCCCAATGGGAATCATAATGAAAAATTATGTTTTTTCGTTATTAGGAGCTTTGTTTTTATTATATGGATTACTTAATAAGAGCAAGTGGAAAGATTATCCCAAATGGAGTGAACTTCCTCCTGAGCTTAAAAGGATAAAAACATTTACAGTGGTTATATTAAGTGTGATCTTAATTGCAGGAATTATCGCTTACTTTTTATACTATAGGTGAATAATTTAGATGTAAGAATCCTCAATCGGGATGTAAGAATCTCAGGTGAGTAGGATGAGTAGTCCTCAACACGCCATTAAAAAAATGAATTTTATAAATAAAACACGGTTCGTTCGGCCCGTTCTCCGTAGTCCCAAAAGCATTCAGGCTGAAGGATGAAAGATCGAATCCTTTAATTAATCCTACCAGCACCAGTTTTATCAATTTCCTTATTTTGTTTTTTATCTTTAACGAGTGGAAACGTTCTTGTAATATTTAACACTTTGCATCATCTTCTTTCAGGTCTCACGGGGGAGATGTAGAAAAGTTTGTCGAGGAAATACACCACAGTCGCAAAGTGCTTGAGGATATTATTGAAAGAAACTTTCCCAAACCAACAAGCAGAAAATTCGAAAGAAGGTTTGGGAAAGTAACAAAATATACTTCTTAAGATTTCTCCTGTTCAGTGTCTGTTTTATCAATTTTCTTATCTTGTTTTTTATCTTTAAAAAGCGTTCCCAGAGGAGCCCAGATAAACAAGAAATGAAAAATAGTACCACCGTAAATAATGCGACTAACTTGATCTTTATACGGTGTCCCCTTCAGGATAACTGCCGCACCGACCATAACAGCTCCCCATATTACCGCACTTGCTATTATCAAATAGCCAACTTTACTCTTTTTCATCAAAACTTCCTTTTATCTTAATTTTATTCTTTATCCACCATAATTCTCTAAAGTACAAATCTTAGGCAATCGAAATGATCTTTTCTGTCAAAGATATTTTAATATTACCCAATAAGTTGGCTTCTTTGTCTTTGCGAGACCTGATTTATCAGGTCGTGGCAATCTTAATTCTTTTGGAATCCCTTGCAATTCCCTTTCAACGAAAGGGAAACGTAGAAAAGCAAGAAGAAATTTCTTTCTGCGGCATCCTATGATCCCTTTTGATAAAAGGGATTAGCAGGGATTCTTTTTATGCAAACTCTATCTCAGCTTGCAGGTATTGTTTAACTCTGGTAGAAGCTACTTCGTAGCATTTCTGCAAAGTTGATGATGATAGTTTTGAAGAATAATAATTATTCATAGTTTAAACTTCTCTTTTAAATGATATATTAAAGATATTAATCCTTGAATCTCATTGTGTCCAAATTGAAGATACTTCGTATTTATTCTTTCCACGAAATTAATTGCTTCTTCTTTTGTAAGTTGTTCATCATGATTCTTAATGAAACAATCCATGAATTCTCCAGGAAACATTGCTGAACCACTTACCCATGCGTGTTCTTTATTATCTTTAAGGAGCAAATCAATAGTAATGTAGGTATCAAATTCAATAAATTCCTTTTTTGATAAAAAGTCAGGCAATAAATACTCATCAATTATTGAGAATTTTGGATTTATGTAATTCATATTGAATTCTTCTTTTCCTATAGTTCCCCAACCATCTTCAATATATGAAATATCTGTTATCACTTTAGATTTTTTATGGCTATGATTTTTATAATTATACGAGTATAATTTATTTAAATACATAAGGTGATAATTATGTTTCATAAAAATAGATCCTATAGTCATTAAAAAATAATATAGAATTGATCTTCCAATGAAATAATAGCTATCAGGATAAAAATCAAGAACTATTGAATGAATTTTATCTGTAAATATTTCTGCTTCTTTAACTAAATCAAACATATGTAGTGTATTCAAATAAGATAGGATTTTCGAGTTATCAGCAATGAAATCTTTAAAAACTTCAAATTTGAATAAATAGTTTGAACTTCGATCCGCTTTTTCTGTAGAAGCGATGTATTTTTCTTTAAAATTATTTATTAAATCTAATGATAATGCTCTAATTTTTTTAATATCCTTATTAATTATAAATTTCTGGAATTCATCACTTTCAGATTGGTTAGATAATAATGTGACTTCCAATTTATCGATTCCATTATTGATTTCACTTAAGAATTTTGATGCGCTATTGTTTTCTATGTATATAATTGGTTTATCATATTTATCTTCATATTTCTTTTTTAACTTAAAGTATAAATTGAACTCCTTCTTTTTCTCTGGGTGAGATCGTATTTGCCAATAAAATGGATAAGCGTAAGGTTTTCTATTCATGAAATGATTCATAATAGCTTTATCTCTACCAGCATACCCAATAACAATTAGCCCATGACGATCAATAATATATTGAAAATCATTAGCAATTTGTATATTAAGAGATTCAAGTTCATTTAATGTATTTCTGATTTTTCCTGTTTTGTAATCTCCATGAAGCTTATAAATTCTACAGATTTTCACTTTGTCCCATGACTTTGTTGATTGCAATACATCATCAGAAAAAATTACATCATAATCCAAATTCAGATCATCTAAAGCCTTCTCAGTTAGGTCATCAAAGTTGGTTGTAAATATTATTCGAATTAAACCATTTGCAACCATTGTAGCAATTTGTTTGTGAGCATCTCCCGGGATTTCATCTTTAAAAAATTCTTTTAAATATTCTTGTCTCTCTATCTCACCTTTATGCATAAGTTCTAAAATTTCTGAATATCCCAATTTATTTAGTTTTTTATGCTTTAGATACCATTTCTCAATATCGCTGTGATAATTATCTGGTAATTCAGTTAATGATTTTTCGTCCATATATAAAGGTTTAAGAGTTTCTATCAAAATTTCCCAACCACTCTTTACGCCAGCATCTTTTGAAAGACCTGCTCCTGTAAACAATACATAGTTTCTATTTCTTGTCGCTAGGTTTGTTATCAGGGGTATTAAAGGATTCATTCATTCCTCCCTAAACAATCTTCATCGCTTTCATCACAACATCAATCCTGGCGTTCACAGCATCCTGGATTGCTTTCTTTTTCATTAAATTTAGCATTATTGATTTTTCTCTTTTCTTTTTTTGTTTCGTTTTATCCAGAATTTCATTAAAAATATACCAAATACTATAGCTAATACGCTAATAACCATGTTATACATGTATGTCTCTGTTTCATATAGTGGGCTGAAAATGCCATAAATTCCTGCGACTAACCACAATGAACCAAAAAACATGCATAATAAAAAATACAAAATTTCAATTACAATTTCTTTAATTTTTTTCATATTCCTCCCACATATCACAAATTGTGATATGTTTAAGGTACCAAACCGGCACCTTTTATTTGAGGTGCCAAATTGGTACCTCAAGATTTCAAGGTCACCCTAACTTGAGGTCATAAATTGATACCTCAAAATTGTATTAACTATAATCCCAAAGATTTATCTATTTTGGTTTTAGTTACAGACAGCACTTCCGCTGTTTTTACGTTCAGGAGTTTCACATATAGTTCAAAGCAATCTTCTTTCTCAAACAGTTCACCGGCTATCAGCATATCTGCGCCCATTATTTTCCCAACCTCCACTGCTTTATCCAGATCGGTAAGCCCCGTAAGCTGCAGCTTCTGTTCTTTTATTATCTTTTGCAGGTCATCCCGTTCGATCGCTTTAAAAATTTCAACATGGGAGAAGGCAAAGAGCAGGTTGGCAGTAAAATATTCGGCATTTAGCTTTAGCTCTTCTTTGGAACACATTATAGGCAGTACAACGGCAGGTGTATCATCCGGTATTTTCATGGAAGAATAATCACTTAGTTGGGTAATAGCCATGCCAAATAATTTTTCCAGGGTCACTTTATTCTCTTCATCATCTATCCTGGTAGCCTGCAAGTATTCATCTCCGCCGGACAGGGGTTTTCCCAGGTAATTATGCAGTTCTTCTTTCACCTTGCGAATTATAATTGCTTCCAGTTTATCCGTCTGGAAATTTTCACCGGTGTGGTGACTAACGCTGCCGGGAGCCCCTCCCTCGCTTTCGCCTGTTTCTCCATAAGTAAGGAAGACATAATTGGCAAAGGTATATTGCGAGATCTGGCGAAGTACATATTCCCCATCCAGAGGTAAACCTCCGGTACCAATGCTGAAGAGCTTAACACCTTTTCTTTTGGCATCGTGAACAGCACTTGCATAGGTGTACTCCTGGTCATAATCCAGGTGAGGCGGAGCATCGGTGATAATGAAGGCTAATTTCACTCCGTTTGTACGCCAGTTAATTTTAGTGAGTGCATCTTCCAGGGCAGCTTGCAGGTTTTCCGGTCCATCTCCTCCACCGCCGGATCCAACCCTGTTTAATATCTTCTGAAATACAGAGAGAGTATCATTCAAAGGGATCACTAAGGTATTATATTTATCTCTAATATCCCTGTATAATACCATTCCGTAACGAATATCGGGAGTTGGAGAGATCTCGGAGATATTCAGGTTAATTATCTCGATGCTGTTGCGAAGCCGCAGGATTTCTTCTCCCATACTTCCGGTAGTATCCAGCACGAACAGGATATCGAGTGGAATATTATCCGCTAAAGCTTTTTGAATATTTGCCATTGAAATATCCAGTTCACGTTTCCCCTGCCTGTAGATCACCGTCTCTTCCGTTATGCCGGAATATTCTACTTCCAGCCTGTATTCATCTATCTTTTTATCATACTCCGTAGGAAAGAAAAGATAGCGTCCGTCGGAATAGGATACTCCATCTTCCAGTTTTTCTTTTCCTGCAAAGATCTGCAGTTTTGCATCTGGCAGAGAATTTCCCTGTCCGTCTTTTATATTCAGAATAATTCTTTCGGTTATATGTATAGGAAGTGATTTTACCCGGTTTTTGTATTTCGCTAAGAAATTCAAAAAATAATTAAACTGTTTATTATCATCCACAAACCCGGCTCTCAGTCCGGAATATGAAGATGCCTTAACCCTGGAACGTGGTTTTTCATACGCGTATTTTTCCTTATCCTTTATTATATCGGAAACACCCATTTCTTCAACCGGGTGAGAAATATCTTCCCCTATGATTTTCTTACCTTCCGTTGTTGTAGAAGTTTTGACAGCACCTGTTTTAGTCCTGGGTTCAACATATGATTCCAGGAGTTCGTCGATAGTTTCTTTTCCTTCACCCCATGTTTCTTCACCTTCTTTTTCGGTAGAAATTGAAGGAGCTTCTATAACCTCTATTTTTTCAACTTTTTCAACTAGTCTGGTAAGGTTGAAGTTCAACATGGTAGTTTTCTTGGGCTCAATTATTACGTCTGTTATTTTCACAGTTTTAAAACCATCACTTCTACAAATGACATTATATGTACCCGGTGGAATGTTTTTAATTACATAAGTACCGTCTTTTTTTGATTGAGTTGTAAATTTTGTACCTTCTATGAGTATCTTTGCTTTTGAGACGAGTTCTCCTTTTTCATCTGTAACTGTTCCTGCCAGCTTTCCTGTGGTACTTCCCAATAATAATGAGCAGGTAAAAAACAGTATTATTAACATCGCAGTTATTATCTTTTTCATTCTTCCTCCTGTTTTCTGTAAATATGTATTTATCCTAAAATTGGAAATTCACTAACAATGTTTTTTTAGTCAATGATTTTATATTTGATATTATTGCAGGGTGGTGTTGTCCTCAACACGTTGATAAATCTCTTTGGAATCCTTTGCAGTTCCCTTTCAGCGAAAGGGAAACGTAGAAAAGCAAGAAGATACTTCTCTTATCGGCATCTTATGATCCCTTTTGATAAAAGGGATTAGCAGGGATTCTCTACATCCCAGACTTTAATGTCAACTCGATCTCTTTCTTTATTTTTTTTATACTTTTATCTGTATGTTCAATTACTTCGCAGTTTCTAAAGCGGATCACTTTAATATTGAGAGATGCAATATAATTATCTCGTTCCTCATCAT
Organism: uncultured bacterium; assembly: GCA_965370415.1. GTDB lineage: Bacteria > Cloacimonadota > Cloacimonadia > Cloacimonadales > TCS61 > JACNIV01. The sequence continues at coordinate 23,127 of CBDUTJ010000023.1, forward strand.
ATTCTTTGCCTGTTTCTGTGTAATGCTGGTCTCCGTCGATCTCAATGCATAATTTCAATGCCGGTGAATAGAAATCTGCGATATAAGAACCAATACCATACTGCCTGTAAAACTGGATACCATACAATTGTTTCCGGCGGATCTTCTGCCAGAGCGTTTTCTCTGCCAGTGTCTGATTATTTCTTAATTCTTTTCGTCGTTCTTTTAAAGCAGCGGTGTTATATATGCTTGGCATAATTTATCCTTTCAGAATCCCTTACAGTTCCCTTTCAACGAAAGGGAAACGTAGAAAAGCAAGAAGAAACTGCTTTCTGCGGCATCTTATAATCCCTTTTGATAAAAGGGATTAGCAGGGATTCCCTCCAAAATAAAACGGGCTTTCGCCCGTTTTATTCTTCGTCTTTTTCTTCCGCTTCCGCTTGTTTTTCCTTTTTGAATAGATGATGCTCAACAAAGCGTGGTCTTGAATGTTGTTTCACGTTATAGTGCGAACCGAATAGTATCTTGCACAAGATGATAAGCATAAATGCCTGCCAGTAAGTAATGGTGCTCACGTCGAATATCTCGCTTATGGTAGCATTCCATAAAAGCTGCACTATCCAGCCAAAAAGAAATACAAGACCGATCCCACCAATTATAAACAGCGGAATTAACCGTTTGTGTTTTGTTCCCATTTTATCCTCCTTATTTATTTATAATTTTCTTCATTGTTTTGAATAGATCGTAAAATGCTGATTCGGTAAGAAACTGAATTCTTTCATAAAAATATACCCGGCTGCATTCATCTCTTGCTGTATAATTTCTTTTAAAACATAATGTTTAAATATCCTCAGGAAACTTAAAGGTTTTCCGCGACCGTACTCAATAACAATGATCTTACCTTCTGATTTCAGATATTTTTTTAGATCCTCAAAATACTTTATTCTATTTTGAAGGTGGTGAGTAACATTACGCATAAAAATAAAATCCAGACTTTTTTCGGGAATATTCAAACTATCATCAGATGCGGTAGTTGGTATAAGATTATTCAATTCCTTTGCTTTTGCGCTATTCTTAACAAAATTTAATAAATTTGAATTCGTATCAACAGAATATACTTTTCCTTCTTCTCCAACAATTTCTGCAAATCTCAGAGAAAAATAACCGCCGCCTGATCCAATATCAGCAATATTCTGTCCGGGTTTCAATGAGATGGCTTCTATAATTTGATCGGGTTTATTCCTCGGATCAGAAGCTTTCTTATTAAACATTTTAGCAAATCCGTTTTTCATTTTATTCTCCATTTTTTAAATTTCAATTGCAGGACTTATAGTGAGTCTATTACCTTTTACCAGATCTCTTATTAAAATGAAAAAGCCCAGGAAGGGGATCCAGTTGACATAATTCAGCCAGCTATCGTCTGCTTCTTCCGACAAGTTCAGTTTTTCTGCTGCCTGCAATAATATCTTTACTTCCAGCTCTTCGGGAGCTTTGTATAATCCTTTTGCATATATCTGTTTCTTAAACATATCACACCTCTTGTACTAATTTCATATTTTGCTGAAGTATTTTCCGCAGGTGATGAATGGCATACCTGTAACGGGAAGCGATGGTATCACGGCTTTTTTCTTTTACACTGCTTATCTGGTCAAAAGTCATCTTCTCGAAAATATGCAGGTGAAGAACATCATAGAAATCCGGTTTTTCTTTTGCCAGTTTTACCAGTGAATTCTTAAGTTCTGCTTCGCTCACCGGGGGTTCTTCTTCAGCTTCTGTTTCTTTGTCCGGAATATCGTAATCTGGCTTCAGCAAGATGGTTTTTTCATGACGACTGCTATTTCTCAGCAGGTTCAAGGCTATGCGGAAAAGATAAGCTCCTGGATTTTCTATTTCCCGCCTGGAAGCTGCATCGATGAACTTAATAAACGTTTCCTGGAAAAGATCATCGGCACTTTTTCTGCCCCTGTTGCGCAGGAATGTATATAGTGAATCTTTGTGCTTGTCATAAAATTCGTGGAATGCATCCAGATTCCCGTTGCTATATTCCAGTATTAATTCCCTATCCGTCATTTTACACTTTCCATCCTCTCACCTATTAAGACACAAAAAGGAGGTTTTGTGTTTAATTTTTTTTCCTTTTTTATATTCAGGATGTCAATTAAATAAGTTGATGAGTAGGAGAGGATTGTTTTTGCGAGACCTGATTTATCAGGTTGTGGTAATCTCAGGTGAGTGAAGATTGATTATTAATGAGACTTGTCCGGCTTAGACGGATTGCGTCGAAAGAATTTCTTTGTAAGAATCCTCGCAAAGACAGGAAGTGCAAAGACAAAAGAACCTCTTCCCGAATTCGAAAAGAGGTTCTCTTTAGAAATTCATTCCATAGGGGGAGGAATTGAATTTTCTATTTTTCTTCAGACCTCACAAGTTCAATGCAGAAAGCTTGACAAGGTTACATAGAAAAAATTTTTCGGTTCTTCTTTAAGTTTTATAAATAAGGAATTAATAAAATATATGAAAAATAAGAAATGGCACTTTAATGCTATGCAGGCTTTCACAGGAATCAGCTTGATGCTTTCTTTGAATATTATGGACATTCTGCCTGTATTACAAAGATGTACTACCAGAAAAATATCTGCTCATAAAGCAGAATATAAAATAACTGTTGATGATAGTTCACGGAAAAGAGAAGTAAAAAAGATAAAAAATAAGATAAAACATCTTCTTCCTGAAATGGATATTACCAAGCTGGATGAACTGGCGGGTGCAATATATGATAATGGATATGAATACGACCTCGATTTCGATCTGCTGGTTTCCATTGCTTTCCAGGAAAGTGAATTTGTACAGAAAGCTGTTTCTCCAGCCGGTTGTCTGGGATATTTTCAGATCAATGTGAAAGCACATCCTGTAGATCTAACCAGGATCTATGACGCGCATTACAACACTGCTCTGGGTTGCAGGGTTCTAACCTGGAAGATCAGAGCCTATAACGGCAATATTCATAAAGCGTTGAGTGCATACAGTAACTGGACGCCTAATTACGCAAAACAGGTTCTACAAAGAAAGGAAAGACTAAAAAATATAACTATTTAAGCAGAATTACGATCTCTAATAAAACTGGAAATAAAAATAATTACCAATAAAAAACTGAGAAATACCAGACTCGATTTCAAACCAAAAACCGGTATAATTATAACTCCCACCAAGAGTCCGCCTGTAGTTGCACCCAAGGAATCCAGGAAATAGAAAGTACTGCTGCTGGTTATTTTTTCTTTATTGAATTTTCTTTTCAGCAGGATGGAAAGCACTGCTCCTTCCATGAAGGCAAAAAGAAAATTAAAACCGAAATATGTAATCACAAGCAGTTTACTATCAAATACAAGGATCAGTAATCCGATCAATAAGACGTTCAATATTAATAATATTTTAAGTGGTACATTCAACGCTTTTCCAACAATGAATCCGGAAGTAAGACCCAGCATAAACACACTGGTAAAGATGAACACTGCCCAGAAAGCAAAACCAAAGTGCATCTGGAACAAGTTTATCAGTATCAACTGCATCACGAAATTGACCAGGCTCACGGCAAATATGTTAAAATCTGTTCTGAAAAGACGCGACCTGCTGATAGTACTGGCCAAAAGGCTTGTAAGTATCATTATTACAAACACACATATAAATGATAGGATAAAATGTGTTTTTATGAATTCAATATATTTATCACTTCGTATTCCCAGTTTTCTTGTCCACATGCGCAAAGTGGCAAGGTAAGCTGCAGGATTGCCGAGGTCGTTTATTTGAGGAACTTTTTTTGTAATTGCAGAGATCATCTGTTTTTTTCTCAGTTCATTACACTTTTCAAAGATCACCGTTTCATTGAACCATGTACGTTTTTCCAATATACGGGAAGATAGAATTTCAACATCATTGGAAATAAAATCGCTACTGCTTCCAATAAAAATGTTTTTTGTAGAAGGAACTATGATCACATTGGGGAAAGAACGTGAGAATGTATGATATACTGTCGCATTCAATTCTTCGATCTCTGGAGTCATAAAATTGGTTCCACTGCTCAGGGTTATTGCAGCAACAGACAAATCTGCCGACATCCTGCTCTTTATCAGTTCAAAGAAATCCTCTGTATAAAACCTGTTCAAATTCAATGAAGAAGGATCTGGTACATCGATTAAAACCAGGTCATAATTTTCATCTGTAGAGTTCAGGTAATCGATTGCATCTTTATAAATATAATTAACCATTGAATCGCTTTCTGCCTGAAGGGTAATATTCTTATCCAGTTCCAGGTAATCGATCTGCAAAACAGCAGGATAGAGCTTTATCTCATCGATAAAACCGTTCAATAAGCCTCCCACCAGCAGGATCTTTCGGGGAGCAGGATGCTGCAGCATGACAAAATGCACTAATTGCTGAGCATAGATGTCGTTCTGTGAGTTGGCAAACAGTTCACCGTTCCAATAATAGTTTTTCTGCAGGTTGCTGGAAGTAATATCCAATCTTCCATAGCGGGAATCATCCGTAAAAAGCAATTCCTGAGGTGTATATTTTTTTGCATATATCCCCCGGAAAATTTTTCCGGAAATTGGCAGGAACAAACAAAACAGGAGTAGAAAGATAAGAATATATTTTTTCTTGAAAACATAAAAAACAATAGATAGGATGATGATATTCAAAGCAATTAAGATGCTGAAATGCGGAAGGAAATGAATTCCTATAGCCAACAGGATGCCACCGCAGATAATCCCTGAACATTCCAGGATATAGCCCAGGTGAACAGGTTGTTTTGCAGCAGGTAATTGTTTACACAACAGCGGGAATAGAAAACCGGTAAGCAGGCTGCCCGGCAGCAGTACAATGAATGCCGTAAGGAATAATCCGGGAATGTTTATCATCTCGCCTGATACGATGGCAAAAGCTTTTACCAGATGGTTTATGGAAAGAAATTGTGCCGGAATAATGAAACATAGCATGATGAAAATAGCTGTAATGATCCTATTCAGCCATTGTTTTCCCAGGAAATCTTTGGCGATCAGGCTTCCAATAGATACGAGCAATAACCACAGTGAAAGATAAATAGCAAATACAATTTCGTTCCCGCGCACTTCGATGAGCAGTTCACGCAGAAGTACCGTTTGCCCGATGATGGAGGTACAGCCCAGTAAAAGTAAAAGTAATCTTATTTTTTTCATTTATTCTTCTTGCATTACTTATGTTCCCTCTCTTTCGAAAGAGAGGGACAGCAGGGTAAGTTACTAAAACTCCCCAAAGATCTCTTCCCCGCAAAATTTACATTTTCCATTTTTAATGTTAATCTCTTCTAAAGAATATCCCGAGCGGTCTATTATTAATTTTCCACAATTCGGACAGAATGTATCTTCTCCAATATTACCAACGTTACCAATATAAACGTATTTCATTCCCTCTTCCCTGGCAATATTATAGGCCATCTCCAGTGTCTTAACAGGCGTGGGTGGTCTATTTGTGAGTTTATAATTTGGGAAAAACCTGGAAAAATGGAGTGGATGCTCATCACCAATATTCTTTTTTATCCACTTACACATCGCTCTTATCAATACAGGGTCATCATTTGCCTGTGGAATAACCAGATTTGTGATCTCGAAAAACATGCCTTCTTCTTTGGCAATTTGTAATGTATTCAAAACAGGCTGCAGGAAACCGGTGGTGTAGGTGGAATAGAATTCCTCTGAAAAGCCTTTCAGGTCGATGTTAGCTGCATCGATGTATTCAGCCAGTTCACGCAATGGTTTTTCATTAATATATCCACAAGTAACCAACACGGTTTTTAATCCTTCCTTTTTTGCCAGTTTGGCAATATCCAGCATATATTCGTAAAAAACCGTTGGTTCGGTGTAGGTGAAAGCAATGCTGTGACAATTGTATTCTTTTGCCATTTCTATTATTTGCTCGGGCGTTGCCTGATACGCAGTTGTTTCATTTGGTCGTGATTGAGAGATAGTCCAGTTTTGACAAAAATTACAACGCAGGTTACAACCTACTGTAGCCAGGGAAAGTATATTTGTTCCTGGGTAAAAATGATACAATGGCTTTTTCTCGATGGGATCGACATGAATTGCAACCGGCTGATTGTAAACAAGTGTATAAAGCTCTCCCCCGATATTCTGCCGTACTCCACAGGTTCCGGTTTCATTTTCCTTGAGAACACATAGATTGGGACAAAGATCACAGCGGACATAATTATTTTTCAGCTTTTCATAGAACATTGCTTTATGTAATAACTCCGGTTGCTTCTTGATTCCTGTAAGCAGGGTTATCAATAAAACAATTAATAATATTGGTATCACTTTTTTCATGGTTTTAGTTCGCTTTTTATTAATATGAATGTCAACATATTATTAAGAAATATGATTATTTTTCTTGTATAAAAAAAACGATAATTCTATTTTAGTCTCTGTAAAATGTGAGGTGCTTATGAAAAAGTATATGTACATTTTGTTAATTTTCCTTTTATTTTCCTGTTTATCTTCGCAAACGCGCCAACCTGCGGTGGCTGGACAGTGGTATCCCAAAGACCGTGCTAAGCTGCAGGAAATGATGGATTCTCTTTTTGAAGATATCGACCTGAAAGAAAATAACAATCTCAATCCTTTCGGTCTTATTTCTCCTCACGCCGGATTTGTCTATTCCGGTAAAGTAGCAGCTCATGGCTATTCGCTATTGAATGGGAAAAAGATCGATACGGTAATTCTATTAGGACCCAGTCATCATTATAGTAAAGATGTAGTAAGCATTTATGATGGCGATTTCTGCCGGACTCCCTTCGGTAAGATTCCCATAGATAAAGACATTTCCGGCAAGTTGATAAAAGCAGATAAAAGGTTTGTTTTTGAACCGGATATCCACACTCCCGAACATAGCCTGGAAGCACAACTGCCATTTCTTCAATACAAATTGGAAAACTTCAAAGTGGTATTGATCCTTACTTCCACAAATGACCTTTCCCTGCTGGATAAATTAGCAGAAACCATTATTTCAATCACAGAAGATACTGATAAAAAATTACTATATATAAATAGCAGCGATATGTCGCACTTTCATAATCACAAAGCTGCCAGCAAAATGGATCAATATACCATCGATCTTATTCTGGAAAAGAAGTGGGATAAATTGAAACAGGAAATTTTCTCGCGTAATTGCGAATTATGCGGTTATTTTGCCCTTTATCCTTTCCTGCAGATCATGCAGCATTTTCAGCATGATAAAGCTGTTTTACTTAAATATGCCAATTCCGGTGATGTATCCGGTGATATGAACAGGGTTGTGGGTTATTGTTCAATCGTTTTTCCAAATATACCAGAAAATAAAGAGGAAGATAAAATGACAGAAAAAGACAAAAAGTTTCTTTTAGAATTGGCCAGAAAAAGCATTGAAAATTACCTGGAAAAAGGAAGTATCGTTTTCCCGGAAATACCCGAAAATCCTGATCTCGCTTTAGAGAGAGCGGTTTTTGTTACATTGCACAAAAAGGGGAATCTACGGGGCTGCATCGGGCATATGCAAGCCAGGATGGCGCTTTATAAAGCTGTGGTAGAAATGGCTGTTTCCGCAGCTTTTGAAGACCCGCGTTTTATTCCGCTGAAAAACAAAAGAGAACTGGAAGGTATCGAGATCGAAATATCCGTGCTCTCCCCCATGGAACGCATTTATGATCATGAAAAGATACGAATGGGAATCGATGGAGTTTGGATAAGAAAAGGATTTCGCAGCGGAGTTTACCTTCCACAGGTTGCCACAGAAACTGGTTGGAGCAGAACCGAATTCATGGAAAGCCTGTGCAGTGGTAAAGCCGGATTACCCAGAGATGCCTATAAAGATCCCGATACCGAAATATATATTTACCAGGTAGAGAAATTCAGTGAAGGAGAATAGAAATAAAAAACCCCCGAAAAATCCGGGGGTAAGAGTCAAATCCGGCTTCGTTTAATTTTTTCTTTGACATATATTAAACTTCTCCCATTCTCGATAATGTCAAAATTTGAAAATGGAACTATGTATGGATAATTTGAATTATTGTGGTGGATTTGATGGTGTAACTATAAGTTGGTTATGTGAACCTTTTTGATGGACGTGGATACGCTTGTTCAAGCAGCAGTTCTATGATGGCTGCGCATCACAGGAACTGCTTAATTTGTTATGTGCAATTTTTAATTCAACCTAATGGTTGATTGATCTTTAAAAGAAAATAAAGGGAGGCGAAAGCCCTCTCACAAAACAAGGAAGTCGTACACTTCCAAAGGAGGCGCAAAATGAGCAAACTTCTAGCGAAGTTACTTTTAAGCCTAATGTGGGAGAGCGTGCGTTCATAATTATCCAACTTTGAAAAGTTAGTTTGTGATTTAAGCCTAATCACCTTAAAACACGAAAAACCTTCACGAGATGGCAATATTTATGAGTGGTAAAACGGCAATACTTAGGTATCCGGGGTGCTGGCTACAACTACGGGCTGATTACTTGTAGGATGTAGTTCACGCCTCCCCCTATATTTCTGATATTTATTTATAAAGAACTAAATTTTAATTTGGAGGTTTTGATGAAAAAAGTGGTAATTATTATTGATATATGCTTTTGTATATTTTTAGTTTATCAATTTATTACTGAATTTGAGGCAGAATTTTCATCTGACGCAATTCCTTTATTAGTTATATTTTTGCTTGTAATATTTAATATCTTATCAATTATTAGAAAGCAAAGTAAAGATAATTGTTGGTTATCACTATACCTTAAACGCAAAGCTCTTGAAGAAAAGAAAAAGATTGATAAGCTTTCATCAAAATAACTTACTCGATTAAACATAATAACCCTCTCGAACTCCAATGTTCGGGATACAAACAAAGGAGTAAATCGTGGTCGCATCAGAATTAACTATGGCGTTTTCTTCAATAAAAACAGCAATAGAAATTGTTAAATTTATATCTAACTCAAACAAAGATGCTTCAATAAAAGAAAAAACCATTGAACTACAAGACACAATTCTTTCCATACAATCAACTTTTACGGATTTGAATGAGAGATATTTTAAAATGTTGAGCCTTAATAACGATCTTAAAAAAGAACTGGAACAAGTCAACCAGTGGAAAGATACAAAGTCTCAGTATAAGCTTATCAAGGGGGTAACAGGCACGTTAGTGTATGTTCCCAATGAATTTCACCCAAACCCTGATCCAACGCATTATCTTTGTACAAACTGTTATTGTAAGCGTAAGAAATCTATACTTCAAGCTATTGAAGAAATGAGTGATTATATCTGTCCAGATTGTGGCATGAAAATATTTTTTCGCTCCGAATAATCTTGATGATTTTTTATAAAAGCAATCTTTCTTTATGGCATCATTTTTTAAGCCCATAATACTTCCTTTGTTTTTTTAAAAAATTGAGGTTGCACATAACAAGCGTGACCACAATAGGTTGAGAGATATGCAAGATGATCGTGGCACACACCGGGCATTATGTGAAAAAATAGAAAAGTGATTTGTGGATTTAGATTTAATGAATATTTAGAATAAATTTATTCTAATTAGGATGGAGAAAATGAACGAAAATATTTTGCAGCTCATAGCAGCACTTGGATCATTAGCTACATTTGGAGCTTTCATATTTCTATTCATAAAAGATAAAAATAAACAAAAACAGATTAATGCTCTAAATGAAATTGTTTTACATTTTAAAGAAAAAGAAAAAAGGCAATTGAAACCTGATATCCAGAAAATATCTTCCGGTACACATGGTGCCGAAGGTACTTTAAAAATCCAGTTATCAAATAATGCTGAAACTGCAATGATCGATAAGATTAATTACATTAGTGATGATATAAATTTTAGAAAAGTTCAGAAGAATTTTCCATTCAAATTAAATAAAGGGAAAAATTTAATATTAACTGGAATTACAAAAGGTACTAAACATATTGGAGCTTGTAAATACCAAATAAGTATTTATTATTCTGATATTGTTGGAAATAGTTATATTTCAATATTAACAGGGATAGGTGAAAAGCTGAAAATATCTGAAACTGAACGTTTTGAATAATTCGATAGAATAACGGAGGAAACAAATGAAGAGAATTTTCATTATTGGCATAGCTTTATTCACAATTAATTTTGTATTTGCACAACATTCGAGAACGATTTCTTTAAATAGAGACTTAGGTGTCGTAGGAGAATATTGGAAGGTAAACTTTTATTTATCAGAAGTAATTGTGAGTGAAAATGATTATAAACTAATATTCTATTTCAAAACAGGTTGGTCAGTAATAAATCAATATTTTATTGATGGTGTTTTTGTTGATAAAATAGGTTTAAAAAAACCTGAGGAATTGTATAGTAACTTAAATGATCAAGAAATAACAATTTCCATTCCCAAAAAGTACGACAAGGTTTATTTGAAAGGTGTAGGTGCTGATGATAAAAATTTTACCATTGATTTGATAGAATTTGATTTATTTATTCTTGAAAACAAATATGATAAAGCATTCATGGGAGTATATTTAAGTAATAGCACTATAAGAAGGGGTGTCATTATTGACAATGTTCTTCCTGGGTCTCCAGCAAATTTATCAGGTTTAAAAAAAGGTTATTCAATTATTCAAATCAATGCAGAAACATGTAAAGATGTTAATTCTTTTACAAAGATATTGAATAAATATTTTGATAAGGATGAAGTTTTTATCCTCTATATGGATTATACAGATAACATAAGTAAAACAACTCTGGTTTTTACTAGTAAATCCAAATATAACAATTCCCTTATCTCATCTGATGATTTAGATATTGAGAAAACGGATAAAATATTTCCAGAAATTTCAATGACACTTGAAGATATTTACAGAACAATAGATTCGCAATTGCTTTTAACGGGTATAGTTACAGATAATGAAGGCGTATTTAGGATTTATGTAAATAATGGAATTGCTTCGTTGAAAAATAATGGTCAATTTCAGAAAAGAGTTAAACTAAAAATTGGAAAAAATCCAATCGTGATTAAAGCTGTAGATATAAATGATAATGAAACAATCAAGGAATTATTAATTATCAGAGATGAAATAATTAAAGAAGAAGAATTTTCGGATATTGATTTTGCTTTTGATACAATAAATAACAAACCTTTTGCCATTGCAGTTGTATTTGGTATCGAAGAATATCAATATGCCCCAATAGTTACGAATGCTTATAACGATGCTGAAATTATGCGAGAATATCTGATTTCAACTTTTGGTCTTAAAATAGAAAATATCTATTTCAGATACAATGAAAGGGCTACAAAAGGTGAATTTGATAAAGTTTTTTCTGAAAATGGTTGGATTGCAAAAAATGCTGATAAAAATTCAGAGATTTATATTTTTTATGCTGGTCACGGTGTTGCTTCAACCGAAGATAAAAGTGCTTATTTAATTCCTAATGATATAGATCCAAATTATGCAAGCACTGGCTATTCGCTAAATGAACTTTATCAAAATTTAAGCAAAATCGAATCAAAATCTACTACAATAATTTTGGATGCTTGTTTTTCTGGAATTTCAAGAGAAAATGAAATGCTTTTAGCAGATTCACGTCCGATCAGCATTGAAGTTAAGCAAGGTTCAATTCCAGAGAACCTTAATGTTTTCGCAGCTTCTTCTAACAGTGAAATGAGTTCGGGATATTCTCAAAAATTGCATGGTTTATTTACCTATTTCTTTTTAAAAGGATTAAACAAGAATGCTGATCTAAACAATGATAATAAAATTACTTACGGTGAAATGGAAAGCTACTTAAAAGAGAATGTATCTTCTCAGGCTAAGAAGATGGGAAGAGAGCAGAATCCTCAATTGCATACAAATGATAAAGATAAAATCCTTTTAAAATATTAAGAAGTTCAACATGAAATATATTATACTTATCTTAATAATTATTATCATTTTTGGTTGTTCTGTAAATCAGCAAATTAAATCAATTAAGCAAGAAGACGATTTAACTATTTTTAAAGACAATTCTATAAATGAGTTGATTGATCTTGGAGATAACTGGTTCCAAGTTACTGAATCTATAATAATTGAGAATATTACACCTGAAAAGGCAAAAGAAATGGCAGTCCAAAAAGCGTGTAAAAGAGCAATTGAATATTTCAGCGGAGTTGAAATCAGTGGTAGAATGTCTAATATTCAAGCTGAGAACAATAATCAAATTATAATAGATAATTTTTCATCAATCACAAAACAAACTTCACAAGGAATTATAATTGAAAAAGAGATATTAGAGGATAAAATTCTCTCAAAAGAAAATCAACTTATAAAAGTAGTTACAATAAAAGTAAAAGTAGATAAACAAAAAGGCGAAAAAGACCCATCTTTTCAAATTACAACTAATCTAAATCGTGAATATTTCAAAGATGGTGAAGAAATGGAATTATCAGTCAAATCTTCTAAAGATTGCTATCTAACTATTCTTAATATTTGTTCAAATGATTCAGTTTATGTTCTCTTTCCGAACAAATATAGAAATGATAATTTCATTAAATCAGGTGAATTATTTCAATTACCAAATTCAAATGATAAAAAAATTGGTGTGTATTTTCCTGTAAATCTTCTACCAAATAAAAACGAAGATTTTGAAATGATTAAAGTGATCGCAACAAAACAAAAAATTGATTTTTCTTCGGTTTATTATTTTTCAGCTTACGGAACTTATCAATCAGCTTTGATAGATTTACATAATTGGTTACTAAAGATTCCAAGAAATGATATTGAAGAAGTTGATTTGCAATATTTTATAGGTAAGTAGCGTGATTGAAGATTTTTCACATAACAAACGTGCCCACAATAAGCAAGAAGAGAAGCAGAAAAAATCGTGACGCACAGCTTCATCATTCACTCTATGGAATACAAAATTATTCATAATTGGATAGTATTCCCGGTACAGATAATCGAATTCCTGCAAATCCTTTTTTGCTCTTATTATACTGTTTCTTTCAGTATCCAATTTCTAATTCCTTTAAGTCTCTACAAATGAAACGTTAACAAAGTTAAAAGTTACATTTTTTTATGAAGTAGATAAATACTAAAATTTTAAGGTGAATTCAGTTTTTACATTCAGTTCGGAATTGGCAGTAATAGTACCTCCGTGAAATCGCATGATCTGACGTGAAAGGCTTAATCCAATCCCGGAACCTTTTGCTTTGGTTGTAAAAAAAGGAATGAATATTTTATCGATCACATCTTCCAGGATACCGGGACCATTATCTACTACCTGAATGGCAACTTTTCCTCTTTTATCGAGGAATGCATTCAATTCTATTTTGCCATCTTCTTTTCCTTCCAATGCATGTTGAGAATTCTTCAACAAGTTTAAAAGTACCTGCTCGATCTGCTGCTGATCGGCAGTTACTTCCAATGTTTCAGGAATGACAGATATTTTGCAATTGATGTTACTTTTATGCAGTTCTTCTTCCACAAGAAGTTTAACATTATCGAAAATGTTTTTAACAGGTACTATTTCAAACTCTGGCTTGGGTATTTTTGTAAGATCACGGTAAGATTCCACAAAACGGATCAATCCGGTACTTCGCTTATTGATGGTCATCATAGATTTTCTTATATCTTCCACGGTTTCATCGTCAATTTCCTGCGGGATATTATCTGTTGTATCAATATTCTTCAGTAATTTTGTAACTGTGGTAGAAAGGGAAGCAATAGGTGTAATGGAATTCATCATTTCATGTGTAAGAACGCTTATCAGCTTCTGCCAGGCAGCCATTTCCTGCTCTTCCAATTCGCTTTGAATATTCTGAATGGAAACCAGTCTTATATTTCTATTCCGCAATTTGAATTCAGTGGCATATACTGCCAGTTGAAGCATTTGATCTTCATCGGAAGTGCGTATCAGCATCCGTTCACCCGGTTTCATTTTCTTGAGTATTTTTACTAAATCGCTACTAAAAATTTTTAAATTTTCAATATTTTTCAATCTTGATACCTGGAACATTTTTTTTGCACTGTTATTGATCATCTCCACTGTTCCGTCTTTGCGATATGCAATAAGACTGATACCAATATGTTGAATGACGTTCTGCAGGTAAAAATAATGCTCTTCTTTTTCCGAACGGATCTTTTGGAAATCCTCGATCACATTGTTGAATGCTTCTTTCAGTCCATCATAAGAAGTTCCCAGTCCTTCGATCTTGAAAGAGCGGGAAAAATCGGAATAACGGATTGATTCCAGGAAAGTTGTAAGGTAGCGGTTTGTTTTCTGAATATACCGTAACATGGATGATATTTGAAATATAGTTATCGCACCAAGAAGGATCGGAGTAACACTGAAACCGAGTGTATATACTGTGATAAAAGTAAGCAGCATTGTTATAGATATCAGGATAATTCTTATGATGCAGTTTAGTTTAAAATTCCTATAAATCATATTTTCCTAACCTTCTGTACAGGGAAGCTCTGGTAAGACCCAGCTCTTTGGCTGCTGCACTTATATTACCATTGTTTTTGCGCAAAACGCGTTGGATCACATCCTTTTCTACTTCTTCAATTTTGTAAGATTCAAAGCTACTTTCCTCATTTAGCTCACCTGGTTTTGTTAGCATAAAGTCTACCGGCTGCAGAATATTCGATTCGCTTAATATAACCGCTCGTTCCACAGAATGCTGTAATTCACGTACATTACCCGGCCATTTATATTGTTCCATCTTTCTTATTGCAGTAGATGATATTCCTTTTATATTTTTCCTATATTTTGCTATATTCATTTTTAAGAAATGTTCTGCTAATAGTTTAATATCCCCAATCCTATCTCGAAGTGCTGGCAGGTGAATTTCTACTGTGTTTATCCTGTATAGAAGATCCTGGCGGAACTCATTTTTCTTTGCCATTTGGTAAATGGGCAGGTTGGTGGCACAAATAAGCCTTACATCAACCGGGCGGGGACGGTTAGATCCCACACGGGTTACTTCTCTTTTTTCAATTATAGTTAATAATTTAGATTGAAGTGATAATGAAAGATTTCCGATTTCATCTAAAAATAAAGTCCCGCCGGAAGCCACTTCAAAGCGTCCCGGTTTATCTTTTTTTGCATCAGTAAAAGAACCTTTCAAATGTCCGAATAACTCACTCTCAAAAAGAGTTTCGCTTATTGATCCCAGATCCACACTCAGAAAGACTTCGCTATTTCTATGTGAATTTCGATGCAATGCCCTGGCAACTAATTCTTTTCCCGTACCATTCTCTCCCAGAATAAGTACGCTGGCATCGGTGGAGGCAACCTTCCTGATAATACCAATCACTTTCTGCATTTCCTGGGAATTTCCTATAAAATCATGGAAAGGCAGATCCATAGTAGCACTCAATTCTTTTTGTTTCATACGCAGATTATCTGCTTCTTTCAGCGAACCGCGCAGTTTTAACGCAGAAGACAATGTTACCAGAAGTTTCTCATTCTGCCAGGGTTTCAACACAAAATCCACAGCCCCTAATTTGATAGCTTTTACTGCCTTCTCAATATCACCATAAGCGGTTATGAAAACCACCACAGCAGATGGATCCATCTCCATTATTTTCTCAAGCCAGTTAAAACCTTCCTGACCGCTGATGGAATCTTTTGTAAAATTCATATCAAGCAATATTACATCGTAATTTTCTTTTTGCATCAATTCAGAAATTCTACCGGGATTTTTTTCAACATGGATCAATTCTACATGATTTTTTAATAATAATTTTAAACTGAAAAGAATGTCTTCATTATCATCAACTGCCAATATCTTACCGTACTTCTCATTCATAAGAACTCCAACTATTTAAATTTATAATTAACAAATTTATTTAAATCATTTCTTCGTCAATAAAAAACTGTCCGCTACCGAACACTTTCTGGTTCATAATCGAACACTCAAGCCAAACTTGCGATTTGCTAATTCTTTATATTATAGCGAATTACCGTTTGGCACGCTATTTGCAGTAATGTAAGTTGTGAAAAGAAAAAGGAGTATGTATGGATCGAAAGATTGAAAAGAAAAAGTGGACTACAAAGAAGATAATCTGGCTATCTATTGGTGGAATTTTTGCATTTCTAATTTTATACAATTTAATATTTGGAGACCATAGCTCAAAGTTCAATGTTCAAAAGGAACGCATTTCCATTGAAGAAGTAAAAGAAGCTCATTTCCAGGATTATATCACAGTAACTGGAACTGTTGAACCCATAAGTACTATTTTCCTGGATGCAATGGAGGGTGGTCGTGTGGAAGAGATTGTTTCGGAAGAGGGTACAATGGTACAAAAAGGAGATGTGATACTGCGTCTCAGCAACACAAACCTTCATCTCGAAATAATGAATCGTGAAGCAAATATAGCTGAACAGATAAACAACTTACGAAATACCCGACTTTCTATGGAACAAAATAAATTAAGTCTGACCAGGCAATTACTCGAACTTGATTATCAGTTAAACGTTCAGAAACGCAATTATGAAAATAGTCAGGATCTTTATAGCAAGAAATTTATCTCAGATAAAGAATTTGAAGAAGAAAAGGAATACTATGAATATCTGGCTAAAACACGAGAACTGGTAATTGAAAACCAGAAAGCAGATTCACTTTTCCGTGAAATACAAGTTGCCCAATTAGAAAACTCAGTTGAACAAATGCAGCTCAATCTGGAATTTGTAAGAAAGAAACTGGATAACTTAAGCGTTAGAGCACCAGTAAGTGGTTTACTCGTTAGCGTTAACGCAGAAATAGGTGAAGCGAAATCGAGTGGACAAAGACTTGGGCAAATACATGTATTAGATCAATTCAAGATCCGCTTGGAAATAGATGAACATTACATTTCACGCGTTCATGCAAATCTTATTGGTGAATTTGATTTCACAGGAAAAACATATAAATTACTAATTAAAAAAATATATCCCGAGGTTCGAAATGGTCGCTTTGGAGTTGACCTTGTCTTCACAGAAGATGTTCCGGAGAGAATTAGAACCGGTCAAACATTCCGCGTTAAATTGGAACTTGGAGAATCTAAAATGGCAATTCTTGTTCCGCGTGGAGGATTTTATCAAAGTACTGGCGGTCAATACATATTTGTAATTGATCCTTCCGAAATATTTGCTGTGAAACGTAATATAAGATTGGGTAGGATGAACCCCAGATATTACGAAGTACTGGAAGGATTGAATCCTGGAGAGAAAGTTGTTATATCCAGTTATGATAACTTTGGAAGAGCAGAAAAACTGATTTTAAAATAAAAAACGGAGGAAAAAATGATTAAAACTAACAATCTTACCAAAATCTACAGAACAGATGAAGTAGAAACTGTAGCACTGAACAATGTAAATGTGGAGGTAGCCAAAGGTGAATTTGTAGCCGTTATGGGACCTTCAGGATGTGGTAAATCAACGCTTCTTAATGTAATTGGTCTTTTGGATAATCCAACCGGTGGAGAATATCATTTCAACACTCAGGAAGTTTCCAAATACACCGAAAGAATGCGTACAAACCTTAGAAAATCCAATATCGGGTTCATCTTCCAGAGCTTTAACCTGATCGATGAATTGACAGTTTATGAAAACGTAGAACTCCCTCTTCTTTACATTAAAATGTCTTCTGCTGAAAGAAAGAAGAGAGTAAATGAAGTTCTGGACAGAATGAAGATAGCTCACCGAGCCAAGCATTTTCCACAACAGCTTTCCGGTGGTCAGCAACAACGTGTAGCTGTTGCCAGAGCTGTTATCACAAAACCAAAACTTATGCTGGCAGACGAACCTACTGGTAACCTGGATTCTGCAAATGGTGAAGAAGTGATGGATCTGCTTACACAACTTAATGAAGAAGGTACCACTATTATAATGGTTACCCACTCACCTTCCCATGCCGAATATGCTCATAGAACCATTCAATTATTCGATGGTCATATTGTTACAGAAAATATCAAGAAAGAATTCCATCTATAGAACCTTGCGAATGGTTGAGTCTGCGAGACCTTCGCAATGGTTGAGATACATTTACGACCGTTACTGGTAGCCAGGGTGTAGAAGCAAGGAATAAAATTCTGTAACTCTATGGCTTAAAAATAATTAGGAGATAATATGTTTAAAAATTATATCAAGGTTGCTCTCAGGAACCTGTTGCGAAAGAAGTTTTATTCAACTATCAATATTTTGGGACTGGCTATAGGGCTTACCTGTACCATTCTGATCGGGTTATTCGTTCAGAATGAACTTTCGTTCGATAAACATCATGACAATTATAAAAGGATCTATAGATTGGAATCTCATTTTACTATCCAGGAATCAGATGATTTTTTTGCCGCTACAGCATTCCCGCTGGGTCCGGCACTGAAATTAGAATTTCCTCAGGATGTGGAAGAATACTGTCGTTTTATGACAATGGACAATAACCTGTTCCAGATAGACGATAAAAAGATATTTGAAGATAATGTATATTTTGCCGATTCCACCTTAACCACCGTTTTTACTCACAGATTTATAGCTGGCACGCCAGATGGAGCCCTGAACGATCCCAACGAAATGATACTTACGGAAAGCTTTGCCCGTAGAATATTCGGTGATGAAGATCCTATCGGAAAAGTGCTGCGAGAAGGCGACGGTTTTGGATTCACTATCACAGGTGTAATAGAAGATGTACCCTATGATTCACACCTTCGTTTTGAGGCTGTAGGTTCCATGATCTCTCTGGAAAATTTCTTTGGTGAAGAAAGATATCACAGCCTGGAAAGTGGTGCTTTCTGGAATATTGGTTTCTACAGCTACATCATGCTCACGGAAAAAGGAAATATCCAAAATGTGCTGGATGGTTATCCTGCATTTGATGAAAAGTATATCAAACCGGTTGGTGAACAAATAAACGCGAAATTCCAACTTATGGTGCAGCCTTTGGCTGATGTTCACCTATTTTCACGTTTAACTTACGATCTTCCGACAGGTAATATTGCTTATGTTTACACATTCGGTATTGTTGCACTTTTTCTATTGCTAATCGGTTGCATCAATTATATGAATATGGCGACAGCTCAATCTGCCAACAGGGCAACGGAAGTTGGCATCCGCAAAGTGGTGGGTGCTCAGAAAAGTTATTTGCGCAGTCAATTCCTGATGGAATCATTGATCTTAACTTTTCTGGCTTTACTTCTTGCATTCATTGCCACAGAATTATTTCTTCCTGCTTTCAATGAGATAGCAGACAGACACCTTTCTTTCAATATAGCAGAAAACCTTAATCTCTTTCTGGGGATCGTAGGTATAGCTTTGATCGTCGGAATTGTTTCAGGAAGCTATCCTGCCTTTTATCTTTCATCATTTATTCCGGTTGAGGTTTTAAAAGGAAAACTTGGAAAAAGCAAAGGAACACTAAGAAAAATTCTGGTTCTTCTGCAATTCTCGATCTCGATCATCATGATAGTGGGAACTTTTACTGTGATACAGCAACTGAATTTCCTTCGAGATAAAGACCTTGGATTTGATAAAGAAAACGTTATTGTCCTTACAGTACGCGATACAACCGGTGTTCAAAATCTTGATGCATTTCAAGATGAACTACTCAAACATCCTCAAGTTTTAAAAGCAGGAACATCTTCCAGCATTCCGGGACAAGGTTACGGAATAATTGTTCAAAGATACGAAACACTCGATGGCACGATGGCAGAGAAAGGAATTAACTTCGTATTTGTTGATAACGATTATATCGATGTAATGGATATGAAAATAATTAAAGGTCGAAATTTCAATCCTGAATTAACTACCGATCTGGAAGAATCTATCATTATAAATGAAGCTTGTGAAAATGTTCTTGGCTGGAGTGATGACCCTATCGGCAAGAAATTAGGTTTCGGTGCTAACCTGGATGGTACTTCCACCAGAGATACTCGTGTGATCGGGGTGGTGAAAGACTTCCATTACAACTCCCTGCACAACAAGGTCGATCCTATTCTGCTCCTTCTTTCAGAAAGACCACTCAGAAATATCAGCTTACGGGTCAGACAGGAAAACATCGAAAATACAATAAACTATATCAAAGGAAAATGGAACGAGTTCTGCCCCATTTTCCCATTCGATTACAGCTTTTTAGATGAAGACCTGAATGAACAATATATCGCTGAACAGAAGATAGGAAGGGTATTCACTTATTTTTCTATTATGTGTATTTTCATCGCTTGTCTGGGATTATTTGGTCTGGCTGCCTACACTGCAGAACAAAGAACAAAAGAAATAAGCATTCGCAAAGTGATGGGTGCTTCTGTTTCCAGCATTGTACTTATTCTATCCAAAGAATTCTCAATCTGGGTTATACTGGCTAATATCATTGCCTGGCCACTTGCTTACCTGGCTTTGAAAAAGTGGTTGGAAAATTTCGCATACTCAGTGAATATTTCATTTTTCAACTTTATTTGTGCCGGCATAGTTGCCCTTATTATTGCACTGGTCACAGTTAGTTTTCGAGCAATAAGAGCAGCACTCACCAATCCTGCGGAAGCATTGAAATATGAGTAGCATAAAGCTCCTGCTTTGTGAATTACAAATGCGAAATAATGAATATGGAATGAAAGGAAATAGGAGAATATTGTGTTTAAAAATTATTTGAAAATCGCATTCAGAGGTTTTATCAGACACAAAAGCATGACCCTGATAAACACCTTTGGTTTGGCAATTGGAATGGCAGTTTGCATTTTACTACTTCTGTGGGTTCAGGATGAAATGAGCTATGACGACTTCCATCCAAATGGTAATAATTTATACAGAGTGATACAAGTGGGAGTGTGGAACGATGGAGAAACTTATGGCAGTTCGACCATTCCCTATATGATTGCACCTGTGATGCAGGAAGATTATCCGGAAATCGTAGATCATGTCCGCCTGAGAACATTCAATGGAGCTATGATGCAAGTGGATGATAAAACATTTTATGAAGATAACATTTTATTATCCGAAGTATCTCTCTTTAAAATGTTCTCTTTTGAATTATTGAAAGGCGATCAAGAAGTTGTTCTAAAAGAAATTCATTCCATAATCCTTACCGAAGACACTGCTCATAAATATTTTGGTGATGAAGATCCGATGGGAAAAGTTATCCGATATAATGATAACATAGATTTCACCGTAACGGGAATAGCTGCCAATCCACCCCAAAATTCATCAATCAATTTCAATATGATCATTCCATTCGAGATACTGGGTGAAGAGAGAATAACCGGTTGGAGTTGGGAAAGCTCCGGTTATGTGCAATTACAGGAAGAAACAAACATCGCTTCATTTTCAGAGAAGATCGTTGATACAATTGTGAGACATCACCCCGATAATGAAAATACAGTTCTTTTGCAACCTCTATCCAGAGTTCACCTTTATAATCCCCTGGGACATCCCGAAAGCCTGATCTTTGTCCTGATCTTTGCAGCTATTGGAATAATCGTTCTGCTGATTGCCTGTATCAATTTTATGAATCTTACCACAGCACGTTCATCCAAAAGAGCCAGAGAAGTTGGCATACGCAAAGTTGTGGGAGCTGATAAAAAGCAATTGATCGGACAGTTTTTAAGCGAGTCGATCCTGTTAGCTTTCATTTCTTTGATAATTGCTTTCGTATTGGTAGAATTGTTTTTACCTGCCTTCAATCAACTTTCAGGTAAAGAGCTTTCAGTAGAACCTTCCAATATTACATTCCTTTTCAGCCTGATCGGGATCACTCTTTTTGTAGGGATTGTATCCGGTAGTTATCCGGCTCTTTATCTTTCCGGGTTCAAACCGAATAAAGTATTAAAAAGCGGTAATGCACCCAAAACGAAGAACAGGTTCAGAACAGTATTAGTAGTTTTCCAGTTCACAATTTCCATTGCCCTGATCATTTGTACAGCAACTGTATATAATCAATTAAAATATATCCAGAATAAAGATCTGGGTTATACTAAAGATTATATTGTAAATGTTCCCATGAATGCAGAATTGAATGAATCATTCACTGCTTTCAAAGAAGAACTGGGGAAAAACACTAATATTCGGGGAGTTACAAATGCTTCCACTTCACCAGCTTATGTAGGTAATGTAAATCCTGCATTATGGGAAGGCAAAGCTGATGATAAAAGAGTTCTTTTCAATTTCTACCTGGTTGAATATGAATTCCTGGATGTATTCGGATTAGAATTAGTAGCTGGAGAAAATTTTAGAAAAAAATATGTGAAAGGTGATGAAATTCCATATATAGTTAATGAAGCTGCTATTAAACTGATGCAATTAGAAGATCCGATCGGAAAACGTTTTACCATGTACGATGATAAAGGAATTATCATTGGAGTTGTAAAAGATTATCATTTTCAAACACTCACAAATGAGATCGGACCTATTATGATCACCACCCTGAACTGGTGGCGGAGAGAAGCATTTATTAAAATAAATCCGCATAATGTTACAGAAACTCTTGGATTTATCGAAGAAACATTTAATAAATTCGCTCCCAGCTTTCAGTTTCAGTATTCTTTCCTCGATGAAGATATCGATGAGCTTTATCATGAGTTCTACGAAATGGGTTCTATCATTAAGTATTTTGCCATTCTGGCGATTTTCATTTCCTGCCTTGGTTTGTTCGGGTTGGCTTCCTTTATGACTGAACAGCGAACCAAAGAAATTGGAATCCGCAAAGTTTTGGGTTCTTCGGTTTCTACCATTGTTATACTGCTTTCCAAAGGCTTTGGCAAATGGGTTCTTTTAGGCAATTTTATTGCCTGGCCTATTGCTTATCATGCTATGAATAAATTCCTGGCGATGTTCGCATACAGAGCAGAATTGAATATCTGGTTGTTTATAATTTCAGGATTGCTGGCATTAGTGATTGCATTGTTTACGGTAGGTTATCAAACTATAAAATCAGCAAATTCCAACCCGGTGAAAGCATTGAAGTATGAATAATTTAAAACTCCAATTTAATGATGAGATAATAGGTAAATAAGAGCATGAGAGAAAATAAAATGGTATTAATTCCGGGAGGAACCTTTGTTATGGGAAAAGGTTTTTCAAAGGATGCAGATTTTTCTCCACAGCATCAGGTTAAAATTAGCTCATTCTATATTAATCGATTTGAAGTAACTAACAAAGAATATTACAATTTGGTTCATGACAACTTAACTTGACGCGATGTGTAGTTAAGTTATTGTTATG
>CBDUTJ010000024.1:0-40905 GCA_965370415.1 uncultured bacterium
AAACTGCTATACCATCAGAGCCGACCAATAAAGCATATTCAGCATCTTCCAGAATATCCGATAATATACCTTCCTGAGAAACAGATAATACTTCATTAATATTCCCTGTGAGAAGATAACTAGTTTTACCACAACCTGTCAGTAGTAAAATTGCAAAAATAAAAAAAGCAAAATGCTTTACCATTTTATACATTTTACATCTTCCCATTTTTCATCGTTAAAACTGGTATTAAAATTAATCTCCTGCGTTTCATTTTCTGTTATTATCGTTATCTGCGCAGGAATATTTTGCCAATTAAGAAGCCTGGCTATCTGGTTCAGATCTTTGAAATGGCTTTTGAAAAAAATTGCCCGGTCAAATTGCTGTACATAAGCAAGGTTCTTGATCCACATTCCTGCCGGCATATCCGGGCTTTGCAGGTTGAATGTTCCCTCGTTTGCTACCAGTACAGCATTTTTCAGATATTTTTGATAATCAAGAAGATGTTGAACACCGTCTTTTCCCATTACCAGAATCTCTTCTTGCAGCAGTGGAAAAACATCCTCGATGAGTTGAGGAAAGCGATAACCGGAAACATCGACGAATGGTTCAAGTTTGGTTTGTAGGTTCGTTTTGCTAAAAATGTTTTCTGCAATATAAAGCGTGTGTGGAAATTGCATTTTAATTGAATTGAGTGTTTCGATCTGCACAACTCCCTGTATCCAGAACATATCTCTCATGCCGGGAATTACCAGACGGATCTTTTCTGGAGGTAATTTTTTGCTATTTCGTTTGAAAGCCAGGATGGGATCATGCTTCAGGATATCCGCTTTCTTTATGCGAACCATGTAATTATCATCAGATGTGAATTTGAGTTCATCATATTTTTCAATATTTAATTCTGCCAGAATGGATTGAACTGTGATACCTTCCCAGTTGTCTTTTTTTGTTTCACCGTCTTTTTCGCGTTGTGTGGTAATTGATCGCTGAGTGTACCGGGAAAATTCTTCTAAAACAAGCTGATATTCTGTGTTTTTATGAATAACCTGCAGAGCTTGTAATCCGGTGATGCAAAGTAAAATCAAAGCGACTATAATTCTCGATCTCATTATTTTTCTTCCTGTTCAATAATTCGATATATTATTAGTTTTTTTAGAATAGAAAATGACAATATTCCACCGATTATTCCTGATATAGATGCCGCAACAAGTGAGATCAAAAGCGGTATGAGTGCCAGCCGCATGATCAACAATGTGACAATGAGTGCTCCGGTGATATTGGCAGAAGTGCATATGCTTACTTGTGCGAAAAGACTGCCTTTATTTTTATAAAGAATAGCTATGAATTCAGCCGAAACTGCAGGCAATGTATAGCTAAGAAGTGAAACCGCACCATGATTACCGAAATAACCCAGCGAAACAATCACAATGGCTTGCGTGATCCCTACCAGAAGTCCGGCACCTGGTTTTCTTACAATGGCAATTGCCAGAGCTATCCACATCATATAAAAACCACCGGCAAGTGAACCGCCTGGTATCATCATGGGAGCAGAGATAAGATGAATCAACGGTGTGATGATGGGTTTAACAGCTAATCCCAATGCACTGAGGATTGCTATATAAAGCAGATCTTGTGAAGAATAACGAGCCAGCCATTTCATAAAAAAAAGAAACCTCCTAAAATTTTCTTTTAGAAGGCAAGAATTTCATTTTTTCTCGCCTTTCCAAACACGGGAGGCATAACCGTTTCCAGATATACCCTGTCGGCAATGCTTCCTGTCAGGTAACTGCCTGATTTAGAATTCATTGCTCGGCGCTGGATTTATAAAGATTTCATGGGGTTTGGTGTCAAGAAAAAGGCAAACCTTTGCGAAACTTGACACAAGTCTGAAAGATCTTGTGTTAAGTTGAACTGTTTTTCAACTTAAGTCAAGATTGTTCGGCAACTGCCGGACAACTTAACTCAAGTTATATTTACTTCGAAAGAGATCTTTTAAAGATTTCACAAATAACAATCTATATACCAAAATTAACTGTAATACCCAGTAGAACAATGAATTCACTGAAATTAATTACTTTAGTGTTATTCTTTTCCTTTTGAGCATACAGGTACTTACTAATGCCGTAAAAACCGATTTTCCAGAATGCTCTTACATTTATTCCAGCTTCCAGATTATAGACAACTCCTATCTCCCTGTCATCTGGTTTCTCATCTTTGGGGACTTCCAGTCTGCCCATACCTCCACCCAGGAAAACATTCACTCTTTCAGTTTTGAATGGTTTTTTCATATATAAAAGATTAATAGCCAATAAACCTGCAATTTCATAGGAATGGGTAGGGTTGGCACTATTGGTATAATATTCTGAACTAAGTGAAAGTGCAAAGGGAAATTTTACCGGTTTAATGTCCAGCGTGACCTGTCCTCCACCTAATTTGCCAAGCTCGGAACGATCATCGGAAAATCCACCCTGCCCCAGCCGAAAAGTAAGATCGGCAACGTGAGCGTGAGAAAGAATTGTCATGCTTAATATTGAAATAATTATAATTAGCTTTTTCATTTTACACCTCTGTGAAACTTGACACAAGTCTACAAAATTTCACCCACTCGTTACGAAAGTCCTCTTTCGTAACGATGATATATTATTTTATCAATATCATTTTTTTAGTAATAGTTTTCTTTTCAGTAACAAGCTGATAGAAATAGATTCCTGAGCTGACAGACTTACCCAAATTATCTTTCCCATCCCAGATTACTGAATGATTACCTTTACTAAATTCATTGTGAACTAAAGTTTTAATTTTCTGTCCTTTAATGTTATAAACTATAAGATTAACTTTGCTTTGTTCGGGAATTGAGAAAGATATCGTTGTTGCTAGGTTGAATGGATTAGGAAAATTTGTATATACAAAATTATTAACGATCATTGAATCATCAGTACTTGAAATTCCTTCAGAACTTAATTTCATTATGTACATATGATCATCTGAACGTCCGGTTAATGCGAAACCTTCGTCGTTAGTATTTATTATATCATAAATATAATCATTTGTGTTTGTATTATAATTTGCGAGCCATATCTGGTTACCATTCTCATCAATTTTTAGTACGTAAGGATTACCTGCATAATATCCTGTAATTACATAATAATTTTCATCAGAAATAATAGAAGTCGAATGAAATAAAATATCGATCTCCCAGATTTCATTACCATCAGAATCTACTTTATAGATTTTTTCATCAGCAGTAAAGATAAATTCATCTTCATCAGTATGAATAAATTTTGGAAAAGAAAATGGTTCAAAACCCACATAAAATAATTCATTGCCCATATTATCAGTTTTTATCAAAAAAGATTCTGACCATTCATGTCCAGGATGACAATAATAAACAGCAGAACCTGCAATAGCTAATTCATTATCAGGTAGAAATTGTATGTAATTACAAAAACTAAATTCTAAGAAAATTTCGTCAGGATAATATTCAACCCAGATTTGATTTCCCAACGAATCTGTTTTTACTATGTAACTTAAAACATTATAGCCACAAAACGCAAAGTTTCCATCTTGGTCCATATCAACGGAGTTGGATGAATAAAATTCAGGATTTGTATAACTTTTAAACCATAACGAATCACCATCAGAATTGATTTTAGTTAAGAATGGATTGTAATTAAATGTTCCAGTAATAATAAAATTATTGTTATCAATTTTTTTTATTGAATTTGCTGAATCTTCCATATTAGTGTTATCGAATGTAGTATCCCAGATAACTTGTCCTAAAGAATCTATCTTTATAATATAAACATCACCAAAGAATTGACTACCGTTTTTGTGACCAACAATGATAAAATTGTCATTGTCGGTTTGCACTATTGAATTACCACGTTTACCTGATAGTTGTTTCGTCCAAAGCGTATCGGGTGCTGTTTGAGCAAATACTTGTGATGATATTATTATACAAAAAAATAAAAACAATATTCTAAATTTCATCTAATTCTCACTTCTAGTTGTGCGCAACGTAAGTATCCCCAAACAAGTTCTAACCTAATAATTCAAACTCATCCATTCAACTAACGAAATTTACGATTTATGATCATTCCAATCTCACCCGATATTCTTTTTCTGAAAAGATTAAGTCAATTATAAAAAAATATGAACCACATAATGATACTATTTTGTGATCAGAAACAATATTAAACAAATCAGTGCACAGTTTATGGAAACCAACCACAGGTAATACAGTCCACCTGTCTTGCCTGCTTCTTTTTTGGTTATCTCTTTGTACTGGTTCGCATAGGAAATTATCTTAAGTCTCAACCACAGGTAATCGATCTTTATGCCCCATTCTTTCAGTTTGCTCACCATCATCATGCTGGAAACAACATAAATTATTGCGAAGAATAATATAAGATAAAGAAAAATGAACATATACTTCCTCCTCTAAACATTACAGATCATTAGAATTTCAATATCCAATTTGGGTAAATGTTCATTTTTCAGTCAAATAAAAAAAAGTATAACCTTATTAAATCACTGCTGGTTCGGTCCGGCAACTGCCGGATGAACCATACGTTAGATTTTTACAAATATAAACCGAAACATGTGGTTCAATTAACATAATTGAACCAGCAGTAGAAAATGCGTATCAAAGCTGGGGCTTTTATACGAGAGATAGGTGCAGGAGCGTTACAATTCCGTTCCAACGCAGGAGTATTGGAACGAGAGGGGGAAAATGTCTTTGCGAGATTTCTTTTTGCTGTTTCAAGCGAAGCAATCTCATTACTTGATGGAGATTAATAAACGAGAAAAAAATAAGAGAATATAAAGTAATTGAACTCCCTTCTCCTCGTTAGGAGAAGGGTTGGGGGATGAGGTGGAAAAGTTTTATTCTTTTTCAGATAGATCAAGATTTCTGCTGCGGAAACCGTAACCCATCACATCGTTAACATCGGTAAGAAGAACAAAAGCATCCGGATCGATATCTTTTACAATATCTCTCAGGATGGCTACCTGTCTTCTATTCATAGCACAAAACAGCATGTTCATCTGCTTTCCTGTATAACCACCTTCTGCTTTGATAAAAGTAACACCGCGCCTTATTTTATCATAGATTTTTTCTTTTATTTCTTCTGTTCTTTCCGAGATCACATATACGCCTTTCACATAGGGAAGACCTTCACTGGCCAGATCGGTCATTCTTGTAGCAATGAACAGGTTGATATATCCAAGTATTACCACTTTCAGGTCTTTAAATACAAGACCTACAATAAGGATGATCAATGTTTCAATAAGCCAGTAACCAGTACCAATGGAAATACCGGTTTTCTGTTTCAATAGTGCCACCGGAATATCTGTTCCCCCGGTAGACCCGCGGAAGCGGAAAATAATTCCCAGTCCCAGCCCCAGAAGCACCGAGCCGGCAACAGCTGAAAGGTATATATCCTGGGGAGCCAGCATAGCATAGAATGTTCTTCCGGCAGCTTCGTATGTGTAAGGTGAAAGGTCTTTTATCAAACCGAATTTAAATAAACTTTCAAAACTAAGAAGGTCAGCGAAAATTGAAGTAGTTAACATCCCGAAAACAGATCGCATCCCAAATCTTTTTCCCATGAATAAGAAGCTGAATATGAAAAGTGGAATATTGAATAAGATCATTGAAATTCCAACCGGAAGATTGAAAATATGAAACATGATCTGTGATAAACCTCCGATACCACCGGGTACTATTTTGTATGGAACCAGGAACCAGGAATAAGCTATGGCAAAAAGGATAGAGCCACCAATAATTCCTGAAAACTGTATAATATTTCTTTTCAATTTTTTATTCATATCAACCTCCGAAGGCGCAATTTAAATTTCCTATTTTAAAGTCAATCAAAAATAGTGGATAGTAGAAATGAGAAAATTATACCTTGACTTGAAAGCGGTTGAAACAAATATAAATAGGTTATTTAAAACTTGGGGGATGATTTGTTTAAAGTAGAATTAAAGATAGATGATGAACATTTTAAGGCGCTGGCTTTTGCCAAACCCACTAAGATAAAAAACATTATTACCAGCGAAGATATTAAGCAACATATTGTAGCTTACAAAGTAGATTGCAGATACATCAGTTCGCAGGAAATTATAGATAAAGATGTAAAACTCTATTGTGTTTCCACCGATTCCAAAGAAGGACAGCTTATCTATCAGGATACTTCCATCTTTATCCTGTGTAAGGCATTTCACAATATCTTTTCCAATGGTAATAAACTGATCATCGAGCATTCTGTAGGTGATGGAGTTTATGGTGAGATATTAGGTTATACTTTTTCCGAAAGAGATGTAAAAAAACTCAGGAC
This sequence comes from uncultured bacterium, assembly GCA_965370415.1. GTDB lineage: Bacteria > Cloacimonadota > Cloacimonadia > Cloacimonadales > TCS61 > JACNIV01. Next base: position 6,322 of record CBDUTJ010000024.1, read on the forward strand.
TGAAATGCAGAGTATTATCAACCGTTCACTGCCTATAGAAAAGGAATCTTTATCGCCAAAAGAAGCAGAAGAACTGGCGTTGAAGCAGGATCGGGACGACATAGTAAGAAATTTGAAATACAAGGCGATTGATTTTTTTAAATGCGAAAAATATTATGATTATTTCCTGCGTCAGTTAGCAGATAATTCTTCGGTGATCAGAAGTTTTGAAATTGTATATCATTCACCGGGCTTAATTTTAAGATTCCCACGCCAGGGTGAATCAGAAGTAAAGCAGAAATTCAAATTTCCTAAAAATCTTTTTGCCATGCACCAGGAACATGACAAGTGGCTCAGCATTTTAAAAGTGAATATGGTAAGCGGTTTGAATAAGGCTATTAATGATTACAGGGTAACAGATTTGATCCAGATAGAGGAAGCTTTGCATGAGAAGAAAATCGTGGATATTGCCAACCAGATAACCTGGAAAAAGGATGTAAAACTGGTTCTCATTGCCGGTCCTTCTTCTTCGGGTAAGACATCATTCGCCAAACGGCTTTCCATCCAGTTAAGAGTGAACGGTTTGTATCCGCATATTCTTGGTATGGATGATTATTTTCTTCCTCGCAGTCATACTCCCAAAAAGGAAGATGGAGAATATGATTTTGAAAATATAAGAGCACTCGACCTGGAGCTTTTAAACAAAGACCTGAAAGCTTTATTGAACGGAAAAGAGATCGAACTGCCTAAATTTAATTTTACGAACGGTATGCGTGAGCAAAGTTATAAAAAACTGCAACTTAAAGAGGATGAAGTTCTCATTATGGAAGGTATCCATGGCCTGAACGACGAATTGACATCCTCGGTACCTTTCAATCAGAAATTGAAGATTTATGTGAGTGCACTGAATAATTTGAACATAGATGCGCATAACAGGATTCCAACTACCGATTCCCGTAAAATTAGAAGAATAATACGGGATTACAATTACCGCGGACATTCAGCCGAACAAACGCTACAGATGTGGGATTCGGTACGGAAAGGCGAAGACGCGAATATTTTCCCTTTCCAGGAAAATGCTGATTTTATGTTCAATAGTATTCTAACGTATGAATTGGGTGTTCTTAAAAAATACGTAAATCCGCTGTTACAGAGTGTTTCAGATTATTGCCCAAGCTACCTGGAAGCAAAAAGATTAATGAGACTCCTCGATCATATTTATAATATTCAGGATGATCTTGTTCCCTCGAATTCCATTTTGAGAGAGTTTATCGGCGGGAGTATTTACAGTTATTAATATTAGTTTGCGATATCAGTAAATTGAAATTGTGTAAGGATTACTCTTCCTCTTCATCCTCTTCTTCTTTGGGTTTTATTCTTTCAGGTGTTTTCAGCATTGCTTCGATCTTCGATATAATGAATTCCGTAAGAATGAAACCGGTACTGATAGTGATCATAATTACGAAACCATTGGTGAAATATCGTACAATGAACTGTCCGATCAGGGGCTTTCCCAGAAGCAGGTGAACAGCAATATGAACAATAGTATAACCCACTGCTGCCATAATGCTGAAGAAGAGATTTCTTAAATAACGAATGCTGGAATTCCAGATTAACCGAAAAATAAATGTAAAAACCAGGAACAATGCAAAGCTGTACATGCAAAGGAAAGTAAAGTTTCCTAATTGACTCAGCATAGTAGTCTTTTTCAGGATAAATGAATAAATAATTGATAGAGCAAATACAACGATCAGGGTGTCGGTAAACTTCAAATATTTTGTAGTAAAATAAACGAAAGTTCCCAGGATGGCAAAGATAGTGAATTGAAAACCTAACTGATGAATATCCAGAATATTATATCCCAGAAATAGGGCTACTACAACGCTGAGAAAAAGAGTTGCTACAAGCAATATGAAAAAATGTATTATTTTTATAAAACTCATTTCTTGCTCCTTAAGCTTAATTTATAAATATCCAGTGAAGATTAACGCTGATCCGTGGTCCGGAAAGCTGTTCCGAAACAGGATAAGCAAACAGGCGGGCATTATCTAACAGGTTAACCGCATCAACTTGGATCTGGAAACGCCTTGTAACCTGGAAAGCCAACCAGGCATCAAGATTACTGAATTTATCTCTGACAATACTATCTTGCAAATCGCAGGTGTAGCTATATTCTGATGTATAAACATGTTCTAACCCGAGCTTGATGGCATTATTATATTCCAGGTTGAGAATTAATTCCAATGAAGTTTGGCTTTGCCAGACTGGAAGGTATTCAAACTCGATATCACGATAAAGAGTCCAGTTTTTCATCTTTAACTGCAATCTCTTAAAATGAAGATCAGCATAGCTGGTAGTTTCTACAAAATATGTATTTTCTTCACTCAGGTTTTCTTTTCCTGCAACAACTTCTGTTTTCATGAATGGAAGATCAAGTGTTAGCCCGGTTCCAGTTCGTTCTTCAGGCTGGAAGAAGAAAATATTTTCCGATTTTAAAATAGAATAATTCACAACTACATTAATACCTTGCAATACTGTGTATTCCAATTCAGAAGCAAAGAAATGGTTTTCTTCATCTTGATAATAACCACTGTTACCCAAATTGAGAAAAGTTATTTGAGAGTGATGATCCAGCGTTAGCAGGTGGAAATCGTTATCATCGGTATTATTTATAAAATATTCGTAGCTGCTGTGTATGTAGTGATTATTGTTCTCAAATGCTTTGGAGAGCATAAATTCCGATAGATCTCGATTTAAAGTATCTGTTTTCGTTTTTTCAATTCGTGCGCCAAAATTAATATATTTATTTTCAAATAGAATTGCCGTATCCGATATTTTATCTTTTATCCTTTTACTTCCTGGTAATTCGGGAGCATTGGAAAGTTTATTTGTGCTGATCTTCTGGTCGATAGTTGTATGATATAAATGTATCTTACCCCAATTATGGCTGCTGAATAGATGCAGATTAAAATTGTGTGATTTTTCATTTACGCTCAGCCATTGGCCTTCCTGTCCCAGGTAATCAATTTTCAAATTAATGTTCTTCAAACCTAATATTCCTCCCTTTCTGAAAGAAACAAAGGCATGGTTCATATCGCCCTCTCCTAAGCACAGGAAAGATTCGGTAACTGCAACAGGTAGATCGTAATTACTTTCCGAAAATATAGTGAAACCACGTTTATATTCCGTATTGAAAAAGGGTTTGAAATTCTGCAGGATATGCAGGTTGGAGACTTTGAACGGAATTACTGTGAATCCGTTTTTAATGAATCGAAGACCGGGATCGAACGGTGTTTTCAAGTGAAAATTCTCATTGAATAATATAAAAGGGAATTGCAGCTTTTCCTTATTATTTTGTGTATCTTCCAGGTACTGGTCCATGCTCTGTTTCAACTCTTTCAAACTTATACCGGTTGTATCGGGAATTACTTCGGCAAGAATAAAAATGCTATCTTCTGATATTTCTATGACAGCCAGTGAATCTACTGGTATTTCAAGACTATCTTCTATAGACTGTGATATATCCAGTGAATCGAAAACTACTTCGGTTTCAATATTCATGTTTTGTGTCCGGCAGATAACCGGCAGCATGATAAATAAAACAAGGTAAATAATTAATTCGATTTTCACTTCTTTTTTTGTTGTCATATCCATCCTTTATCTTTATACCATTGATAAGTCATTTTCAGCTTATCCAGCATATATCCGGTAGTTTCAAAGTCCAGTATCTTTTTTGTTTTTTCGTTGCTCACCAGCCAATAATCTTCTTTAAATTCTTTGATCTTTTCCCTGTTAACAATAGGTGGTCGATGAGAAAAAAGTGCAAACATTTCAGAAACCACAGCAATGGGGTAGAGCAGGAACTGAGGAGTGTGCAAATGTAAAGCCCTGGTATTCATCACACTTTCGATATAGTGAACAAACTGCTGTATTGAAAGCATATCCGTTCCTCCGGCAAAAAAAGTTTCATTGTATGCTTTTTTATTATTAACTGTTTTAGATATCATTTCTACCAGATCATCAACGAAGATGAAATTGTAATATTTCTGTCGGAAGCCGATGAACATTGCCAGATGTTTTTTGATTAATCTGAAATATTGCAAGAAATCCTTATCACCGGGACCAAAAACAGATACCGGACGAATAATAGTCCAGGATTTTTCTGCTTTTTCTTTGATCAGATTCTCTGCCAGTAGTTTACTCTTTCCGTACATGGTTACAGGATAACATTCATCAGATTCCAGCTTGGGAGTGTTCTTGTCTGGTGCCGGTCCTGCAGCAGCTTGACTGCTTATAAAAATGAATTGTTTCAATGATGGAGTTTTATTATAAAATTCTATCAGTTTTTCTGTCAGGTCGATATTGATCTGCTTGAATTGCTGCCAATTTTTTGCCCGTGTTAAAGCTGCAGTATGGATAAGAATAACTTGCCCACGCAGCAATTTCATAATTGCTTCACTATTGTTATAGTCTATGTATTTTAACTCGATATTTTCAGGTAATAAATTTACATTGGAACCGTGCCTGACCAGGCATGTAACTTCATAATTTTTTTTTAAATTATTAGCCAGTGTACTACCAACAAAACCGTTTGATCCTGTTATTATCAATTTTTGCATAGAAGTAACTTCAGAGAAACACTTAAAATGGTCAAATATTTTATGATAATCCAGAATTATTCTTATACATAACACAGTTTGTAATAGATGTTGATTGTTACTATCTGGTTGCATTGAGTAATGTAAAACTTGACGATAAACTATAAAATAATATTTTTCGCCGTATTGAAATAGTGATTGAGGTTCGTTATTGGTGAATAAAATGAATATTATTCTTATCGGGATCCAGGGAAGTGGAAAAGGAACACAAGCGAAATTACTAAATGAAAAATATGGCTGGGAACATATTACTACCGGTGATCTTTTCAGAAACAATATAGATGCTGCCACCGAATTAGGATTAAAAGCTAAAAAGTTCATAGATAAAGGTGAACTTGTTCCCGATAAATATGTATTTTTAATTGTAAAGGACGCATTGGAAAAAGCTGTAGATGGTTTTGTGCTGGATGGCTTTCCCAGGAATATTGGACAGGTTTATTTTTTACAGGAGAATTTTGATATTCAGCAGGTTGTATTACTCGAACTATCCGATGATAAAGCTGTAGAAAGATTGATGGCCAGACGGAATTGCGTTAAATGCAAAAGAGATTATAACATACTTTTTAAAAAGCCGCAGCGAGAAGGAATTTGTGATATCTGTGGTGGTGAACTTGTAATAAGAGATGATGATACCGAAAAAGCTATTAGAAAAAGGATAGAAAAATTTCATAATGAAACAAACCGGGTTGTTGAATATTATACCGAACAGAGTCTTTTGGTTACAGTAAATGCCGATCAGCCTGTTGGTGTGATTTACAACAATATAATCTCAAAGCTTGGTGTTGAATAAACAGGTTAAATATTCATGAAAAAACCGAACTTATTTTCAGTTATCGAAAAAATATCATACTATATTCTTAACGTAATTGCACTGGCTAATCTGCAATTCCTGTTCCTGGGGTTTGTGAAAGTAGACAGTTATTTTCTTCAGCAATATACGCAGATTTCTATCTATTTCTTACTCTTTTTTATTTTTATAAGATTTTTCAATATCGGCATAACTGCCAAAAATCTGCTTAACAGGTTACCTGATCTGCTGTTTGTAGCAATAGGCTTACTTGTAACAGGTTCTGAGAAGGTTTTTCAATTTTACCTTATTGGCAGGATGACTTTTTATCTATTTCAACATATTTCAGCTAAAGGTTACAAAGGTACGTTCTTTGAAAAATTTTCCGATAATCCACCAGTGCTTGTGCTTTTCAGTTTCTTTGCTGTAATATTTGTAGGTGCATTGCTTCTGATGTTACCGGTAGCAACAGTTCCCGGGAAAGAAACATCTCTTCTGAATGCATTATTCACCTCTACTTCTGCTACTTGTGTTACAGGTCTCATCGTCTTCGATACAGCTACTCATTTTTCACTGTTCGGTCAGCTGATAATCCTTTTCCTTATTCAGATCGGTGGATTAGGAATTATGACCATATCAAGCGCTTTTGCTATTATGCTGGGACAAAGGCTAAGTCTTAAAAGCGAATCTCTTATCCAGAATGTTGTAGGCGAATCTTCCAAACTGGATATGATAAGCTTGGTGAAAAGTATTTTGTTTGTAACTATCATTTTTGAATTTCTTGGTGCGGTGATTTTGTATTTCACATATATTTCTGAAATGTATGCACCCAATAGAGCTATCTACTATTCTATCTTTCACTCTGTCTCTGCGTTCTGTAATGCGGGATTCAGCCTTTACCAGAACAGTTTTATGGGGTTTAAATCAAATTTCAATATCAATTTAGTGATAACATCTCTTATCATTCTTGGAGGTATTGGCTTCCCGGTAATGGTAGATATCAGGAAGCTCACAACTAATAGATTTAAAATATCACGTCTTACCCTGCATACAAAGATCGTTCTCACCTGTACATTAATCTTACTCATAACGGGTACGGTAGCGTATTTCATAAGTGAATACAACAATGAGATGAAGGGTTTTAATCTGTATGAAAGATTGTATGCATCTTATTTTCAATCGGTAACTACCAGAACAGCGGGATTTAATACGATCGATACGGATAATCTAAGTAAAGGTTCTGTATTTACATCTATTATTTTAATGTTTATAGGGGCTTCTCCCGGCTCTACTGGCGGAGGAGTAAAAACTACTGCACTGATTGTGGTGTTTGTGTCTGTGCTTGCCTTATTCAGAGGGAATAAGGACGTTAACATCTTCAAGCGAAAGGTTTCTGATTCCATCATCAGGCTTGTTATGGCATTGGTAACAGCTTCCCTTGCTTTCGTTGTATTTATGGTGTTTTTGTTATTGCTCATCGAGCCATTCAGCTTTGAGAAAATCATTTTTGAAGCCTTTTCAGCTTTCGGAACAGTGGGACTTTCAATGGGTATAACATCGATGTTGTCTGGTATTGGAAAGCTTATAATTATTCTTTTAATGTACCTGGGAAGGGTAGGACCTCTCACTCTTATTTTTGCAATTTCTGCAACAAAATTAAAATCTAACTTTACATATACAGAGGGAAAAATAAGTATTGGTTAAGAAATAAAGGAGTCGATATGGCGAAATTTGCAGTTATCGGGCTTGGTAAATTCGGAATGAATGTGGCTACAACACTCTTTGATAAAGGAGCGGAAGTTATTGCTATAGATAATAACCGGGAACTGATAGACGAGATCAGTGGAAGAGTAAGTGTAGCCATCAATATGAACAGCACAGACGAAAAATCGCTGAAAGCAAACAGGATACAGGATGTGGATGCAGTCATCCTGGCGATAGGTAACAATATTGAGGTTAGTGTTCTTACAAGCGTTATCCTAAAAAAATTGGGCGTAAGCAATATTTATGCGAAAGTAGACAGTAAAGTACACGCCCGGATTCTTGAATTGCTTGGTATACAGAATATCATCTTTCCTGAAGAACAGATCGGAAAGCAGTTGGCAAATTCTCTGATTTCCAGCAGTGTGTTGGAATATATCGATCTCTCCAGCGGACACAGCGTCGTGGAACTGGTGATACCAGATATCTGGGTTGGTAAAACACTTCAACAGCTTGCTCTTCCCACCGAAAAAGGCGTAAATATCGTAGCTATAAAATACACCTCTCAAAATGTTACGGACGAGGGAGAAAATATCATCGAAAAAAGGATAAACGATATGCCCGGGGCAAATGATGTGGTGAACGAAGATGATGTTCTGGTGCTTATCGGTCCCAAAATTAAAATAGATGATCTTATAAAAGAAACATCTAAAAAAGGATAGAAAAATGAGACTTTCTTTTACCGGCAAAATCCGCCTGCTGATCATTCTGATCTTTATTATTTATATTTTACAGGCAATTATCATTTTACATCTTTTAGGCAATTCCCATGACGATATCCAGATGAAGATAGATATACAGAACACTTTTTTCATTACCATCTTCATCCAATTTATTCTTGCTCTTGTGGTTATCTTCTATATCCCTGTGTTTTTTCATAAAGCCTTCTCGGAGATCCATAATATCCTGAAGGATATTAGCCAGGGGATATACAATATAGATATCGATCTGGATAACTTTAAAACTTCATTGGACAAAGAGTTCTTTACCGTGATGATATCGATGAAAGATATGTTGAGATCGGTTTTGAGCTTTGATAAGTTGAAGAAAGATAAGATAGTTGAACACCACAACCGCATTGTAGCGTTATTGAACCTGACGGATGATGGTTTTATTGCCATGGATATGAAAGGCAATATTGCTTATATCAACGATAAAGTTATCGAAACCTTTCCTGCCATTAATGAGAAAACAAATATGATAGATACGAACTTCCCACCCGAAGTAGAAAATAATGTAAAGAAATACGTTCTGAATGTACTGAAATCTCAAACCAAGCAGGAATCCCAACAGTTCTTTGTTCCAGCAATGAAGCGTCATATACAAATGAACAGCGCTATTGTCCGCGAATCTAATGGACAGCCCACCGGCGTGATAGTTTCCTTTACAAACCTGGATAAGAAAAAGCAGAAGGAAACTGAATCCTGATTTCATGAGAATCATTTACCAGGAAGAAAAATCCTGCAGAATAGATAAATACCTGATCGGTCTTGGAAAGGATGAGCTTTATTCCCGTTCGTTTATCGAACATCTTATAAAAGACGGAAATATAACAGTAAACCAGGAAAAAGTTAAGAAAAGCTATCTTCTTCATTCCGGTGATAAGATAGAAATCACAATTCCACAGAAACCTGATCTGGAAATTACACCACAAAACATTCCCCTGGATATTGTGTGGCAGGATAAATACCTGGCAGTTGTAAATAAACAGGCATGTATCGCTGTTCATCCGGGAGCAGGGAATCCTGATGGAACAATTGTAAATGCTCTTATGTACCATCTTCCAGGGAAATTATCTTCTGCTCACGATCCCTTGCGACCGGGAATAGTTCACCGGCTGGATAAAGACACAACCGGTCTTTTAATCGTAGCAAAAGACGATAAAACACACTCCCTGCTTTCACAGCAATTCCAGAACCGGCAGATCCAAAAAAATTACAAAGCTATTACAGTGGGTATTCCCAAAACTGCAAAAGGAACCATAGAAACTTATATCGAGCGTAGCTTGAAAGACCGCACCAAAATGGCTGTTGCTAATTCCGGTAGAATTGCTATAACTCATTATAAAATTGAAAAATATTTCGATTTCTTTTCGCTGGTAGATATTCAGTTGGAAACCGGCAGAACCCATCAGATCCGCGTTCATTTCTCTCATATCAATTGCCCTATTCTGGGAGATAATACATATTCCACATTAAAACGAGCACTGAGTATTGTGCCTTTTCATTATCAGAAAAAGGTGAAATACCTGCTGGCTAACCATCTTAAGAGACAAGCTCTGCATGCCTACCAGCTGGAATTCAAGCATCCTATCACAGGAAAAGAAATAAGGGTAGAAGCACCGCTGCCTGAAGATATGGAATATACATTAAAATGGCTGAAAGAGAATTTTTTAACAGAGTAGACAGAAATAAATTTTGATTAAATAACATCTAAAAAAAGAAAAAAATTGACTTTTTTATAAAAATAGCATTTTTTGTATCAGTAATCTTGCACGAAAATATGAATTGCAGAATAATGATTTTTCTAAAGTGAAACCTGAAATAAATGGTGGGAAAATGAGAATTAAATACAGAACAACCAGCACTAAAAACCCAAAACCTAATATCTTCTTACTTTTCTTTTTTGCCTTCTGCTTTTTACATTTTTGCTTGCTTCGGGCAGATAATGTTTTTGAATTAGAATATGATTTAAATCCCTTTCTATATCCTACTACTGGAGAATGGATTAATGAGCTTACTCCACGTAGTTTGCAAATTACACCTGATAGCGGTTATGCAGTTCTGATGGAGATAGAACTAACCGACGGTATATTGGAACATTACTGTACAGCATTGTTAAAAACAGATTCCGAAGGAACCATACAATGGTTCGAGATGCTTACCAATGATCCCACGCTCAATGATTTTGAAATAATGATGCAGGGATGGTTTTTCGCTAGAGGATTTACAGTAACAAATGATGGTGGTTTTGTTGTTCCTGTCACCGCTATCGGTATGGGAAATGATGTTGGTTCATTTATTTTAAAATTGAATGAAAATGGTGATTATCAATGGCATACCCAACTTTCAGATGAAACAACAGAGTTCAATAATATTTTTAATACTATTAAACAAACACAATTTGGTGAATTTTATGCTGCAGGATATCAAACAGAATCTGGTTCTAATGAAATTATGAAAGTAGTAAAATTATCTGTTCAGGGTGATACATTATGGACGAGAACATATCAGGATAGTTTAATCTATAAAAATGCATATGATATTGAAATTGATACTGATGAAAACCCAATATTAGTGGGACATTTGAAAGATTTAGGCATGAATTGGAATTCGTTTGTTCTTAAAATAAATCATACTGGTGATATTATATGGATTAATGTTATGGAAGAGGCTAATTCATATAGAAATATTGCATATAGCATTTTTAAAAATATCAATAGTACTTTTGCGCTTTTAGGGAGTATTATCTATATCAATAATGAAAGAAAATTATTTAAAAAAATAATAGACAGTAATGGAATAGAAATCTCACATTGGGATATAAACTATACTTTAAATCAATACTTTGTAATACCTTCAATTGTAACAAACGAGATCAATTGTTCTTTTTTTACTGCTCGTTTAGATAATGGATTAGAGATAACTAAATTAGATGAGTATAATAACATTTTAAGGCAAAGAGAAATAATGGGAAAATTAGGTAATGGTCCAGAAATACTACAGAAAGATGAAAATAATTTTTTTATTGTTATAAGTGTTCATAATGATGATACTCTTGTAATAACCAAAATGGATGAGAATGGAAATTCTACCGATATTGATGGTAATTTAATTTCTTTTCAAAAACAATATTTTAATGTATATCCAAATCCCTTTAATCCTGAAACAAAGATTGCATTTTCAATTCCTGATGACATCAAAGTCAATCTCACGATTTATAATATAAAAGGACAAAAAGTAAAAACCATTGTGGACACCAAATTAGAAAAAGGAATTCATGAAGTTATCTGGAATGGAAGAAATGAGCATAACAAACCAGTTGCTTCGGGTGTCTACTTCTATAAACTAAGGGTAAACGGCAGAGACTACTCTATAAAGAAGTGTTTGATGTTGAAATAGATTTTCATTCTACTTACAGCCGCTACTTTTTAGCGGCTGTTTTTATTTGCAAATAATGTAAAATATATTCTATACATAATAGTAAAATCTAACTACAATAATTACAGAAGCCACATTATAATTGACAAAAAACTCATTCAATTTTCTTTAATAACACTTACATAAATAGGGAGTATTTATGAATTGCGAAAACAAAGATGGAAATATGGAAAATTGCAATTGCACCTATCCTTGTGGTAAGAAGGGTATTTGCTGTGAATGTGTGCTATATCACCGTTCCATGCGTCAGCTTCCTGCCTGTTTCTTTCCCGATGATGCCGAAAAAACCTTTGACCGCTCTTATGAATATTTTGTAAAACTCTGTCAGGAAGGAAGCCTTTAAAATGGTTTATATTAAACCTTTTGTGTTTATTTTCTTTAATTTGCTGTCAGGTTTTCTAATGGTCTTTATCATCAAAGCTTTCCTGTTTATTCCCAGAAAGGAAAAACGTCTTTTTGGGAAAAAGGTAATCGGTACTCCGGCGTTTGCCTATCGCAAGAAGATATGGCTTATAAAGAAAATGGAAAAAATGCTTTCAGATTATATTAGAGATTCAAAAGATGAATCAGAAGATTCCAGAATTTCCAAATGGGAACAGGAAGCATTTCAAAAAGCCTGGGATAAATTTGAATTTTTGGAAAAAATAAAATATCTACCGCGTGTTTTTAAAGAAAAAATAAGATATTTTCTTTCTGTAATAGTTTTTGAGATCGTTAAGCAATTTTTAAGAACTTTTATTCCCTACCTGATGGAGAAATATGAAGCAACGAAATATATTCAGCTTCTTGATAAAAAACTGGATATGGAAATTATAAGAGATTATTTCAACCGTTATGTTTATAAATATATGCTCATTGTTTCATTATCCTTTTTCTTCCTGATAGGATTGGGTAATATGATTATTTATCTGATAATAAAATGAGGAGTTAATGCGTAAGAATAATTTAATTCTACTACTCGCTATTATTATCATTGCTTTCCTGCTGTACGAACGATATTATGAAAAACGTGTATCTTCACAGGTTTTAGACCAACTGCGGGAAGTTCCAACTGCAATTGATGAGAGTTCGGAATTTAAAAAGTCTGTCACAGATAAGATCAACCATTCCCGGCAGAATGCCATTACCACTGCCGTTGAAATGATCCAACCGGCAGTAGTGAGTGTAAATGTGATTAAAACCAGGATCGTACGGCGTCGCACAAGCTTTTTCTTCGGGTTCTATGATGAAATACCTTATAATATAAAAGGGATCGGCTCCGGTGTTATTTTCAACAAGGACGGATATATACTTACAAACTCACACGTTGTGGAAGATGCCACAGAGATCAAAGTTATCCTTACCGATAATCGCCAGTTTGACGGCAAAATAGTCGGCATAGATAGTGTTCATGATATCGCCGTAATAAAAGTAAATGGTGAGAACTTGCCTTTTGCCAGGCTGGGAAGATCTGCTGAACTGATCATCGGGGAGTGGGCAATAGCAGTGGGAAATCCCTATGGATTCCTGATAAAAGATAGTAAACCCAGCGTTTCTGTAGGTGTGATATCTGCTGTAAATCGCGATTTTGCAGAAAATGAGCAGGGAAAAATATATCGTCGCATGATCCAGACCGATGCTGCCATTAACCAGGGAAACAGCGGTGGTCCGTTGGTAAATATTTATGGGGAAGTTATAGGCATTAACACCTTTATTTTTTCTGAATCCGGTGGTAATATAGGAATAGGTTTTTCCATTCCTATAGATAGAGTAAAAAAGATTGCTGAAGAACTTATTGAGTATGGCAAAGTTCGTGATATCTGGTTTGGTTTTAAAGTACAGGAGATAAACCCGATGCTGGCTTCTCATCTCGGTTTGGAAAGCCTGGATGGTGTTCTGATCAATTACGTGCAGAAAAGCAGTCCTTCACAGAAAGCCGGTCTGCAAAAGATGGATATTATCACAGAGATAAATGGGAATCGAATAAATAATACCGAAGATGCAGAGATGGCTGTTTCCGATATTTCTGTAGGTGATAAAATGAAATTAAAAATTATTCGGGATAAAAAGAAAATGTCACTGGTAATAGATGCAGTGGAATACAAATAATTAGGAGAAGGAATGAAGAAGTTCGCAATAATCGTAGGAATAATAATCGTGGTAGTAGCTCTTATCAGTATTTTTGGTGCGAAGAGTAGAAAGGGAAAAAGCAAAAAAGCCGAAACAGTTAAAGCTCATATTGTAGAAGAAGGTTCAATTACTGTTAAGCTGGAAGAAACTGGTGAAATTCAGCCTATTCGTGAAATCGAAATAAAATCCAAAGTTAGCGGAAAGATAATTAAATTCTTTATAGAAGAAGGTGATTATGTAAAAAACGGTGATATAATTGCTTCCATAGAACCCGATTATAATCAGGCAGAAATTATCAACCGTGTAAAGAGTAACCTGGAATTATCTGAGATAAGGCTGAAGAATGCCCGGCGAGACCTGAAAGATAAACAAGAATTATACCAGGCAAAATATATATCAGAGAATGAACTTAGTAAATATATCGATACACTGAAAGAAGCGGAAATAAGTTATGATTCCGCATCGCAACAATATGAACTAATTAAAGAGATAGAAACTGAAGAGAATATCTCGCGCATTGTTTCCACTGCTTCTGGAACTGTAATTCAGAAATCTGTGGAAGAAGGGGAAATGGTAGTTTCCGCTACAGGCTCATATATGGTCGGTACAGTTATTGTGATACTGGCAGACCTGGAAAGAATGGTAGTAAAAGCGAAGATCAATGAAGTGGATATTTCTAAAATTGAAAAGGGAATGAAGGTCAAAATCCAGGTTGATGCCTATCCCTATGAGGAATATTCCGGCAGCATTAGTAAAATTGCTGCCATGGCCATAACCCATAATAATGTGAAAGTATTCCCTGTGGAAATTGAAATAAACAATGTAGATGAAAAATTGAAACCAGGGATGACAGCAAACATAACAATTATCGGGGAAGAACGAAAAGATATCATTGTGGTACCTATTCGCTGCATCTTTTCTGATGAAGAAGGACAGGATATTGTATATAAAGTTGTAAATGACACAATAGGAGAGAATATCCCGATTAAAACAGGTATAAATAACTTCCAGCAGGTGGAAATAATAGAAGGTCTTGTAATTGGTGATAGTATTTCCTTTACAGAACCGAAAGATAATAAAGAATTGGAACTGGATTTTGGGAGACACTAATAATTTCATTATTTTGTATAAGTTGAGTAATTGTTTTCGGCAGGGAGGATCTGAATGAAAAAAGCAAGGAACTGTATGTTTGTTTCATTCCTGATGATTCTGTTATCATGTGTATTATATTCTCAAACCCTGATCGACACTATTCCACTGGAAGTTACCGAAGACACGATCATCGAGGTTTACGAGAGTAAAGAAACAGGTGAGGTCTTCAAGATATTTGAAAATGATTTAGGTCTAAGGATATTGGAGCACAGACCCACAGCAGATATGTTAGCTCAAGCTTACCAGTATGGACTTCTCTGTCAGAATGGGAAGAGATTACTATTTGACAAAGATGAAAAATTTGTAGATTTTAACAGTAATTACATTCTTACCGCTAAAGAATTCTGGGATAGAGACCTGAATGATTTCAAATGGGATTTCACAAAATACACCTTACTGCAAAGATCATTATTAGCCAATGAAGATAATTTAGTTATCTACAAAGCTAATGAATTTATTTTCTTAGAAAATGGGAATATAGTTACCACTAACTTTCGTGATTCTTATGGCACAGAAATAAATATTTATTCCCCTGATTTCAAATTAATAGAAACATACAATCCTTACATGATGGGTTTCACCGATATAACAATAGCAACCAATAATAAAGTTATTATCGCAGTTTTATATCCCACCAGAACCCACCGGGATAATATGTTGAAACTGCTGTTCATTAACGCCAATAATGGTAATCTGCTTTACGAAAAGGAACTCTATAATAATTTCAGTACCGACAAGATCTATCCAGTTAATAATTTCTTTGTTCTGTACGGTGATGGTTGGCTCAATGCTGTGAATAATAAAGGTAGGATCGTCTGGGATAAAAGCTTTGATAAACCTATCTCTGTAACTTCAGGAATGGAAAGTAATTTTTTTTACGTTCTTACGAATAAAGAACTATTCAGCCTTAAGAAAAAAAATGGACATAACCATTGGTCTAAAAAACTTGAATCGGTTTACAAAAGCAAACTCGATAAAGATCTTGCTGGAATTACTGATATTAAGATTAAACCGCTGGGAATATATTCATTATTAAACGGAGAATATGCCGGATTACTTGTTGGTCAGTCGAGAAAAGGTTTAAATACAAAAAAATTCATATATAATGTTGCATTGTATCTTTTTGATAAAAATGGAAAATTACATAAAACTATCGAATGCTGCGAAAGAACGCGCTTCGTGAAGATCTTGCCCGATGGTAATAATTTTAAAATTATTACAGACGACGAAATAAAAATTTATAAAAAATAAATTAAATAATTTTTTTCAGAACTCCAGTTTCTCTATTCACAAGGTTAAGATTGATATCAGCCTCTGCCAGCATTTCCAGAGCCAGTTTGTCTTCATAAGTCTCAGCAATATAGATAGTTTTTATTTCCGAATTTATAAGCAGCTTAGCGCAGATAGAGCAGGGCTGATTTGTACAATACATAGATCCATTAGCAATGCATATACCATTTACTGCTGCCTGTACGATAGCATTTTGCTCGGCATGCACTCCACGGCATAGTTCGTGTCTCTCACCAGAGGGTACATTTTTCTGAACACGCAGACATCCGGTCTCAGAACAATGACGTACATGTTTTGGGGCTCCATTGTATCCTGTTGAAATTATCTGGTTTTCAAGAACAATTATGGCTCCCACTTTTCTCCTGAGACAGGTAGAGCGTTTTGATACAAGGAAAGCCATATCCATAAAATACTGATGCCAGTTTGGTCTTTCGTTCATTTATTCTCCCTATTTTTTTCTCTGGTAATTTCTGCCTGGGATTTGCGAAGATAAAAAGGTTCAAGCTCGGATATTTGATCGAAATTGTAATCAGGAACAGGATTACGAAGAGCTATACTTATTAAAGTAGAAGCAAGAGGAATATTCTGATGAGGAAGAGCCGGTACGAAATCTATCCTGCTGCTTTCTATAATTTTCCTATAGCTTTCGAGTCCATCTCCTACTATTGTTACAGGTTTTGATATTTTTTGCAGAAAGTCTGCAGGTTTAACATTCTGCGGGGGGATTAATTGCCCTAAATGCGAAGAATATAATGCAGCATACACTTCACCCATCCGGGCATCGATAAATGGTAATATATCTCTATTACTTCCAAAAAGATTGTAGGCAAGAAGTTCCAGCGTATTAACAGGTAGAAGGGGGATTTCATGCGCCATGCATATTCCTTTGGCAGTAGCCAGTCCGATCCTGATGCCTGTAAAAGAACCAGGTCCGTTGGCAATGATTACAAGATCCAGATTCTTCAGTTCTATATTACTTTGTTCCAATCCAAAAGCGATCTGCGGCATCAGCCGTTCGGAATGCGTTATCCTGATATCGAGGTAACTGATGAAAGCAATGGAATTTTCTTTATAAATGGCAATACTACCTGAAGTGGACGTTGTGCTGAGCGCCAAAATATTCAATTTTTACCCCATTTATTATTTAATTAAAGTACATGTTTTTTTTAAAATTATGAGAGTCAAGAAAAAGAAAGCCTCACACCATAGATTTTTTATATTGCCTACTTTTACGCTTTTTTAAGATTGGGTTCATTATTTGGTAGGAGTTGGCATGAGAAAGCCATTACAAAGCAGGATAGAATATATTTCGTTCTTATTCCTGTATTATGGATTAAAATTGCTTCCATTATGCATTATCAAGTTCCTGGCAGCAGAATTGATGATCTTTGGCGGGATGGTACTTGGCATTCGTCGTAAGATAGCTGTAAATAATTTAAAGATGGTCTACCCGGAGAAAAACCAGAAAGAGATTAATATAATCCTGAAGAAAATGTATCGGGATTTGGGAAAGACCGGTGCTGAAATGTATTTTGCTGATTTTAATAAGTTATACAAAAAAGTAGAGTTAGAAGGATGGGAACATTTGGAAGAAGCAATACAAATGGGCAAAGGAGTGATCCTTGCTTCCTGTCATACTGGTAACTGGGAACTTGCAGGCAGATTCATTAATACCAAGCATAAAATTTCTGTAATTTATAAAAAACTTCGTAATCGTTATTTAAACGATTTCACCTACAGTTTGCGCGAAGGTGATGGTTTGGTAATGATCGAAAAAAAGAAAGCCTTGCGAACTGTATTGAAACTCCTTAAAGAAAAATATATTGTTACTATTATGATAGACCAGAATGCACGCAAAGATGGAGTTTTAATAGATTTTCTGGGACATCCAGCCTCTACTTTTGTAGGAACAGCAAAAATTGCTATTAAAAATGGCACTCCCATCGTTCCTGCTATTGCTATCCGTCAACCAAATGGAGTACACAAGTTTTTCTTTGAACCGATCATATCTCCCGAAGGTTATAAAAATAATCTGGATGATATTAAAAAGCTTTCGCAAATAATATCCAAACAGATCGAAAAGTATATTTTAAAATACCCTTCCCAATGGTTCTGGGTTCATAGGCGCTGGCGGGGAAGTAAAAAAGCAAGGAAAACCAATTAAAACTTTACAAGATGATAAAGACCGAAACTTTTACCTGGGGAGTTTATAATTGAAAAAGGTATTTATAGTTGTTTTCATAGCATGGATTTCTCTGCTGAATTCGATAAATTATTTTTCTGCTTCCGGGCAGAATGTAACGGTTTGCAGGGATTCATTAGTTTATTATCACACAAATACAGACGACCAGCATTGGTATGGCACTGATAGCTGGGCTGTTAAATTTGATTTTAATAATTACTTTAGCGGGATCGATTTTATTGAGTTTCAAGCGGAAGGAGCCAGGGTGTACATTCCCGGGCAACAAAGCAGCGATTCAATAACTATTAAGCTATGCAAAGATTATTGGAATCAACCTAACCTGGATCCTGATAGTGTACTTTTCAGTTATACTATCCAACCTGCTGTAATGAATTTTCAGGACTGGAATGATATAAATTTCTCACAAACTTTTACCGACACAATATTCTGGCTGGTAGTGGATTATACTACCAATTCCAGCACTCAATTCATCTCTGCATCAGCAGTAGATGGTGCTCATAGTTACTTTTTGGATAACGGATATTATTACAATATGCTGGCGAACAGTTTCGAATCGGAATTCTTGTTCAGTTTAAAGGGAAAATTCAACACAGAAGGAACAGATCTGGATCTGATCACTCTTTCGTGGGTGGGGGATATGATACCTGCAGGAGAGGTTTCTCCCGTATTTATTGTAAAAAATAATTCATCCGAAACAGTTTATAATGCATATATCAACATTGATTTTATTTGTCCGGAAGAAGAAATTGACCTTACATATATTGCCACAGGAAGTGTATGTGATTCGATTCTACTGCCTGCAATTCCCCCGGATCAAACAATCGAGTACGATATTAGCGACAGCCTTTTCTACCAACTCTTTGAAAGACCTACACAATATGAAGTCGACGTAGAACTGGTTTGTGTTTCCGATAGTTTAACGCAGAATAATTCGTATAGCGATCAATTCAATCTTTTCATTTTCGATAAGAAGGTTTTTGTAGAAAATGCAGTTAAAGCAAACGATCTTAATTCAGAAGATGTATGGAATGATCAATATGAGATATTGCATCCCGATAGCTCCCTGGTGTTGAATTATTTTGCCAATTTCCCGGATGAACCTTTTTTTAATCCTTATTCCCTGGAAAGATTTCATTATTATGACCTCATGGGTTTTCCCGCTACTATCTTAAATGGAACTAACAAAATTCTGGGATATTATTCAGGATATTTAGACGAATTTAGTTCTATCTATTACCATGAATTGAATGAAGGAAAAACATTTGTGGAAAGCGATACCAGTTGTGCCTATTATAATGATATTGGTAATGTGGAATTTGTTGTTCAATTTGAATACTCTCAGACACCGCTTTTTGCAGATTTTATTGCAGGTCTCACATTTTATATTGCTATTATGGAAAATGTTTCAGGTATCCAGGGATTACCCTCAGATATAGATATTCAGGCAATGCTGTATATGGCAAACGAAGCAACCGGATTGCTGCTGAATTATGAAGAACCTTTTGGCGATACTATTAATTTCAATATGTTAGAAGATTTTGAAACGATTTCAGGTGACACCGATAGTTGTAGTGTTGTGTATTGGCTGCAGGATAATTTTTCAAAAGAGATATTCCTGGTGAATTCGCTGCCTTTTACCGAATTCATACCCGGTCTGGTCAGCATCGATGAGGATGATATTCCCACATATCAGCAGAGTGTACAGATTTATCCCAACCCCTACAAATTTTCAGGATACTTGAATATAAGTTTGAACTCTTCCAGAGAAGTACAGCAACCAACGGTAGCAATTTACAATATAAAAGGGCAATTGATAAAGGAAATCAAATCGGATGATATTGGCTATTCGCACACTTTTATCTGGGATGGCAGAGATAATAATAATAAAAAGGTGGCAAGTGGTGTTTATCTGATGAAATTTGAATCAAAAACAGGCGGGACAATAAATAAACAGTTCCGCAAATGTTTATTGCTAAAGCAGAAATGAAAAAAAAGAATATTCTTAGCCGTTCATTTTTTGAGCTCACCGGCTGTATTCATAACCATTCGGAACATTCTTTCGATTCCAGTAAATCTGTGAAAAAAATTATTCAACATGCAAAAAAGCAGGAACTGGATTACATAACCATAAACGACCATTTAAACCTGGATGCCAGAAAAGAAGAAAGTGTGCTTTCCGAACAGGATCTGTTCGTTATCGTTGGCATGGAAATAAACGATAAGCAAAATAATAATCACTACCTTGTTTTCAATTCAGATAAAATACTGCGGGGAAAAGACGCTAAAGAGTATGTGGCATATTATGCTCGAAGTAATGCTGTCTGCTTTGCAGCTCATCCCATCGAAAAGAGAGTCTCTTCCAAATTCCGTACATATATCTGGACAGATCTGGCAAATGATGATTTCGACGGACTGGAAATATGGAATTATCTTTCGGAATGGATCGGGAAAATGAATCCTAAATTGAATGGACTTTTTCTGGTATTGCTCCCTTCTTTATTTATAAGAAAACCTCACCGCCAAATACTTGAATGGTGGGATAAAATGAACAGGGAAGGAAAACGAAAAGCTGCTATCGGCAGCATCGATGCGCATTCTGAAAAAATGGAAAAATTCGGTTTCCGTTTTACATTTCTTACACACAGGCAACTTTTTAAAACTATACGAACAAATATTCTGCTCGAAGAAAATAAACCTATTACTCAACAGGCAATATTGACCGCAATAAAAAATGGGAACAGCTACATCGTAAATTATAAAATAGGAAATCCTTATGATTTTTATGCAGGCATCTCCGATGTTAATGGGAATAGTGCCATTTTTGGTGAAGATATAAAATTTATTGAAGGGTTGAAATACTATTTTAAATTACCTGTAATTGCTAAAGTCACGCTTTATAGAGATGGAAAAAAAATATCTTCCCAAAGAGATGAAAAAGGTTTTTTTGAAATCAAGAAAAAAGGTAACTACCGCCTGGAGATCACACGGTGGTGTTATGGCTGGATCTATTCCAATAATATTTATGTAATATGAATAGTGTAAGTTTGCTTCTTAGGTGAAATTATGAAAAATCTGCCGGAAAGACGATCTAATTTTTTACTTTATAGTTCTCAAACGAGTAAAATAAGCATCGATGTTATTGTCTTTAATGAAACGGTTTGGTTAACTCAGAAAAGTATGGGTGAGTTGTTTGGAGTACAAAGACCAGCAATAACTAAACACTTAAATAACATATTTACGGAAGGGGAGTTAAAAGAAAGTTCAGTTAGTTCCATTTCGGAACATACTGCTGTAGATGGTAAAAATTATAAAACCAAATTCTACAATCTCGACGCCATCATCTCTGTTGGCTACAGGGTCAATTCCTATCAGGCAACGCAGTTCAGGATATGGGCTACAAAAACCTTAAAAGAATTTATTATTAAAGGTTTTGTGTTGGATGATGAACGCTTGAAACAAGGCGGAAAGGTTTTCGGTAAAGATTATTTTGATGAGCTTCTCGAACGAATTCGTGAGATCAGAGCAAGTGAAAGACGTTTCTATCAGAAAATTACAGACATTTATGCTCTATCTGTGGATTATAACAAAATATCTCCGCTTACAAAAGAATTTTTTTCTACCGTTCAAAACAAACTGCATTGGGCGATTACCGGAAAAACTGCTGCCGAAATTATCTATTCTTCCACTGATGCTAAAAAAATATTTATGGGATTGAAAACCTGGAAAAATGTTCCTGATGGGAAAATCTTAAAATCTGATGTATCTATTGCAAAAAACTATTTGGATGAAAAACATATTAAGGAATTGGAACGAATTATATCTGCTTATCTCGATCTGGCAGAAAACCGTGCTGAGAAACATATTTTAATGAAAATGACAGATTGGATTGAATTCTTAAATAAATTTCTGGAACTTTCAAATTATCCCATCCTGACCGATACCGGAAAAATCGGTAAATTGGAAGCGAAATTGAAAGCAGAACAGGAATATGAAATTTTCAGAAAAACACAGGATAAAAACTATATCTCGGATTTAGATAAAGAAATAAAAAAAATCTCCGGGAAAAATCACACAAAATTTAAAAAATAAAGGATGTAATATATGAATGGAAAAATCTTTGTTAAAGAACTAAAAGATCATCTGAATAAAGAGTTTATTAGCAATTTCCTGGTTTCGCAAAAGGAACTAAGGGAAGGTGCAAAAGATTTCTACATCAGGTTAAAGTTGAATGACAGTACAGGCTCCATACCGGGAAATGTATGGAACAATGCCAAGGTGATTGCCGAAAAATTTGAGGTTGGCGATGTGATCCAGGTAAAAGGTGTGGTCATAAGCTATAAAGCCCAGTTGCAGATAACGGTAAATAAAATATCAAAAGTTCCTGAAGAAGAATATGATTTATCAGATTACCTGGAAACTACTGATAAAGATGTTAATAAACTTTCTGAAAAATTGTTCAATTATATGGAAGGCATTGGAAATAATTATTTAAAGCAATTGTTATCGAAAATATTCGATGATAAAGAATTCTTTACTAAATTTGCCCAGACTCCTGCAGCTAAAACCTGGCATCACAATTACATTGGTGGGCTTTTGGAACATACTGTAGCAGTTGCATCTATCTGTGAGTTTTCTACTCATCTGTACAAAGTAGATAAAGACCTTTTAATTGCAGGTGCGCTTTTACATGATATTGGGAAGGTTTTGGAATATAATATCAAGCCGACCATAGAATTTACTGCCGAAGGAAGATTGGTTGGTCATATTCCGCTGGGAGATCATATTGTAAGCACAAAAGCTGCGGAAATTGATAATTTCCCACCTGATCTGCTGTTTAAGTTACGGCATCTTATACTTTCGCATCATGGTGAATATGAAAAAGCATCTGCCCGTTTGCCCCAGACTCTGGAAGCCATTGTTCTGCATCATGCCGACAATTTTGATGCTCAGACAGTTGGTGTAGCCCAGTTAGTTGAATCTGTGCAAAACGATGACGCTAAATGGACAGAATACGACAAATTAAATAACAGATATTATTACATAAAATAGGACATGAATGTTTAAAGTTTCGGTTTTAGCCAGCGGCAGTAAAGGAAATTGCACGGTCATTTGCACAGATAAAACAATGGTATTATTGGATGCCGGACTAAGCGGTAAAAAGATATTGAACCTGCTGGCTAATGTAAACCTGGATGCAAATAGATTGAATGCAGTCATCATCAGCCATGAACACAATGACCATATAAAAGGAGCAGGAATTATCTGCCGCAGGCTTGATGTTCCTCTTTACATAACGGAGATGACATATTCTGTTTCTCAAAAACCTTTGGGAAAATTACCCAAAGGTGTGGTTTTTTTTAAAAATGGAAATTTGTTCAAAATTGGCGATATTAAAGTAAAAACTTTTCCATCATCTCACGATGTGGTGGACGGTAGTAATTTTGTTTTTGAAAAAGTGGGAGATAGCTCCCGTAAACTTGCTGTAGCCACCGATCTGGGATTCAGTTCCAAACTTATGATCCATAGAATACAAGAATCAACCTCTATAGTGTTAGAAAGTAATCATGATATGCAGATGCTGTTAGATGGCCCGTATCCACCGTTTCTGAAACAAAGAATTAAAAGCCAGCAGGGACATCTTTCTAACGAGCAGGCAGTAGGTGTGATAACCAAGGTTGTGCATCCGGGATTAAAAAACCTGGTACTGGCACACCTCAGTGAACAAAATAACCTGCCGGAAACAGCAGAAAATATAATGAAAGAATATCTGCAAATTATCAATCACGATCTGCAATTGTTTGTTTCATCGCAGTATGAAGCTACCCCTTTAATAGATATTTGATCTGGAAAGGAATATTATGGTATCATCAGTATTAATTATGGTTATGTCACTTTCAAGTGTATTACTTATCATAGGATTTATCATCCTTATTAAAAGCGCCGACCTGCTTATTAACGGAGCATGTTCTCTGGCAAAGAGACTTTCTATTTCTGAAATGGCTATCGGTCTTACAATTGTGGCATTTGGTACTTCCGCTCCCGAATTAATAGTGAATGTTATTTCCAGTGCAAGAGGATATAATGAAATATGTTTTGGAAACATTCTGGGAAGTAATATCTTTAACACGCTGGTAGTTTTAGGCGTTGCCGGCATCATTTATCCGATCTCCATACAAAAGAACACCGTAAAGAAAGAGATCCCGTTTGTATTGATCGGTACGATATTTGTGCTTGCACTTTCAAATAATTTTATTTTCGATGGTAACACTCTTTCCAGGTTAGACGGCATTTTTCTTATTCTCAGCTTGATCCTTTTCTTTGTTTATGTAGTGGGAATTGCAAAAGAAAAAATTACAGAAGAGATCAAGGTAAAACTGCATACAGTTCCTATTTCAATATTATATATAGCTATCGGGATCATCGGGCTTTTTTTTGGTGGTGAGATGGTAGTAAGAAATGCAATATTCATGGCACAACTGATGAATGTAAGTGAAAAATTTATTGCTATTACTATCGTAGCATTGGGTACTTCTTTACCGGAACTGGTCACATCAATTATTGCTATCACCAAACATCGTCATGGACTGGCAATGGGAAATGTTATAGGTTCTAATCTGTTCAATATATTCCTGGTTCTGGGAGTTTCTTCCATTATTAAACCTCTCGCTTATAATGTTTCTTTTAATATCGATTTTTATTTCCTCATAATCATCACGATCATTCTTTTCATCACGATGTTAGCAGGAAAAAAAAGAAAATTGGAAAGAACCGAATCTATTATGTTTATCATTCTTTATATTGGATATGTTGTGTTCTTGTTTTATAGGAAATAGTAATCAGTATTCAGAATAAGCCCCGATTAATCGGGGCTTATTTATTTAAAAAATTCCTTTCTTCATCACTTTTGGTTTGAAAGTTGTAGTGTGGGTGTTAAACCACCAATTAGTTTCACCTTGCTGCCTGCACCGCCGTAATTTTATTGAAGGCGTGTCCCTCTCCCGTTCCTGTGTCACCGGCGAGGGAGTATAAGAAGCCATTGAAAGAAATCAGCCAAATAAATAAAAAACATGTCTTTGCGAGCGGAGCGCGGCAATCTGCTTTACAGGATTTGTTATGAATAAGGTTGTTTCATCATGGGAAAAAGCATATTGTTGTCTCTCTGAGAAACTCTCTCAACGGCATTCGACGAAGAGTCTGATTTTTTTGTAGAAACCGTAAGAAAAACTACCCTCACCTGGTCAGCAAAGCTGACCACCCTCTCCCAGACGGAGAGGGTTTAAGACTAACCCACCGAGTTATTGTTCTTTTAATCCCACGAATTAATTCGTGGGATACCGGGTAGTGTTAAATATTTTTTCTTTGACAGAAATAATTCAAATAAGCAGTTTCGTTTGTGAGTTCAACAAAGGCAAGGAAATGAGTTATTTGGATGATATGAAATGGAAGATGATGAAAGATCTAAATGCGATATCCACGCAATAAATATGCGGGGACACACACATTATATGCAAATGATAGTAAACTAAGGAGAGTATCTTTTGAAAAATGGAAGAAAAAAAATTATTACTCCATCTGAATTGTATAGAATGAGAAGACCTAAGTATTTTTCTGATACTAAAATAACTAAAGAAAATGAATTACCAAAAGAAATATTGGCATTTGAATTAGAGAAATTAACAACAAATCAAAAAGAAAGTGAATTTGAGACATTATGCAGAAAACTAGCGGAAAAATTAATTGCACCAAATTTAATACCTCAGGTTGGCCCAACAGGAGGTGGAGATGGTAAAACTGATTCAGAAACTTATCCTGTATCCGAACATATATCAAACAGATGGTTTGTTCCTGAAAATGGATGGGATAATAATGAAAAATGGGCATTTGCTTTTAGTGCAAAAAAAACTTGGAAAACTAAGGCAAAAAGTGATATAAAAAAAATTATTGAAACTAATAGAGATTATACAAGAATCTATTTTATTACAAATCAAAGTCCTTCAAGTAAAAAAAGGAAAGATGCACAAGATGAATTTATTGATGAATTTAAAATTGATATTGTAATACTTTGTAGTAGGTGGATAATTGAAAAAGTATATGAGAATAAATTAATTAACATTGTAGTAAACAGTTTAAACCTGTCACAATCATACTTAAAAGAAACAAGAGTTATCGGTAGAAATGATTCGAGTAGAGTCGCAAGATTAAAGGAACTTGAAAAGCAGATAGAAGATCCAAAGAGATATTTTGAGTATGATTTTCAAATCATTGAAGATAGTCTTGAAGCTGCAATAATATGTAGAATGTTAGAAAAACCTAGAGATGAAGTTGAAGGTAAATTTGATAGAGTTCGAAGGTTTTGCGAAAAGGTTAACTTCAAAAAACATTGGATAAAATATCATTATCAAAGAGCGTGGACATATATTAATTTTTATGATGATTATTCATTATTTGTTGAAGAATTTACAAGTTTGAGAAAACTAATATCAGATAATTCAAGCATAACAGAAATTGAACTTTATTTTAATTTATTTAATTTAATGAGAGGTATTTCATCTTTTGTTAATCTTGAAGAACTCGGTATTAACCTTAAAGAGGAATATAAAAAGATAACTGATGTTTTAAAATCCACCAAATCAAACTCTAAAAAACCTTGCTCCGCTCTAATTGCTGAAACTTATATAGCATTTATTGTTCTAACTAATTTAAAGGAAAACAAACAAAAGTGCGATTCAGTTTTTAAAACATTTATTTCCATAATAAAAAAAAGTAGTAAATTTTTTGAATATCCTTTTGAGATTATAAAAAAAATGTTGGAAGAACTTGGTGAGATATTTCC
Organism: uncultured bacterium; assembly: GCA_965370415.1. Classification (GTDB taxonomy): domain Bacteria; phylum Cloacimonadota; class Cloacimonadia; order Cloacimonadales; family TCS61; genus JACNIV01. Next base: position 33,254 of record CBDUTJ010000024.1, read on the forward strand.
TCATAATATACAATACGACAACTTAATTGATATAATTGCAATAGAATCTGAGAAACGAAATTCAGAGTTAGCTGCTGGAGAAATATTTTTAAATAGAGCAAGACAGAAGTTCAAAAATAAATATTATAAAGAAAGCATTGTTTATTTTGGGAAATCTCTTATCAAACTTGCGAAGGAAGAAAGTTCTTATGGTATGTACCTTTCATTAATTGGTCTAGGATTTGCATATAGTGAGCTTGGGTTAGTTTGGGCATCTTACAATTCTTTTGTAACAGCGGCGCATAAGTCAATAAGAGTTTGGTTTGAATCAGGTGAGATTACTAAACAAGCGGTTAGATGTATAAAGCAACTATCTAAACAAGAATTACTTATAGGTAGAATTCCTATTTTCCTTTCTTGGTTTGAAATGTATAAAATACTTTCAACACAAATTAATTATAATGCAAAAGAGATTAATATTCCGTTCGAACAATTTCTTGATGGATGTTTATGTACTCGATTTCTGAATAGTGATTTAAATTATATTAGTAAACAGGATTATCTACCTGAATTGTTAAAAAAAAGGGGATTTTTTATTTCAGGTGATTGCATTTTATTTATTCTAGGTTATTCAGAACATATTTTAAAAGAAATTGATAAAAATGTTATTTCTGATGAAAATGAGTTATTAGAGTATTATTCTCTTGCGGCATCTCAACCATTTCGGAACCAAATTATTCATAAAACAGATTTTATGGAATCTAGCAGAAATGATCTATCAACAAAAATTTTAGGTTGTTCATTCTATATCCATTTCGACACATTTGTTGATAGTGTACTTATAGCAGAGACTATACTTGCATTTCTAGAAAGTTTCTTAGCAACCACCATAATGAACATTGTACCTAAAATTGATACAATAAATATAAATCTCTTAGTAAACAAAGAAGATAAATTTCCATCTTTTACAAAAGATAATAATAATTACGATATACATATACCCATTTCTGTAAATGACTTATCAGAATTTTGGGATTTTTTTATTAGTTTAACTGTTGATATTATTGTCCATAATTTCATAGTTAAAGAAGATATAAAGTATTTTAAGAAATTATTCGAAGAAGAAGAATTAAATGAGAGAATGTCTTTAATTTTATATCATAGCAAATATGTTTATGAGCTTCTTGGTGATTCTCCAAAATTTACAATTAATGATTGGAATAAAGATATAGATAATAAATTTCCTTTAATTAATGAGGAGCTTCCAATATTTACAATACAAGAATTTCATAATAAAAATAATGATAGCGATAAAGATGATATTAAACTCAAGCATAATAATATTAAATTGATTTCGATAATTAATATTGAATTATGGGATAAGGCTAAATGGCAAGCATTTGGCGTTTTTAATCATCCGTATTTGGGTTTTGGTTTAATACTTTGCTTTAATAATGAGAAATATGCAAAAGAAATTTTTGATGAGTGGTTATCAAACTATACTTTAGAAGAATTAAAACAAATTATGCAAATAACCATAATCAAGGGGATCAATATAAATCATCCATATTGGTATAGAGTTCAAATTAGTCCAAACATTACTAAACAGGTTAGTACTAAAAATAGGTATTTTATCTTACCATCAAGAATTAATGAAATGACACCAAGTAATTCAAAAAACTTAGAATATATCGTTAATACATATAAAGAACTAAAAAGTTTTACTTTATATCCAGCTAAAAGCATTAATGGAAATCAATTTGATCCTTTTATTGAAAAAGGAATTAAATTAACTAATTTAAGAATAATAAATGCTTGGGAAGTTGGGCTAAATGATATTGAGCGTGCAGCAATATATAAGGATGATAATATTATAATTCCAAGTAATATTGAAAATGCACCTGTGCTAGAAATACTCAAGAAAAAATTAAAAGATGAATCATAAATTTGCATATAACGCACAGCTCCACAGCCAAGCAAGAAGAGAAGCAAGAGGAGCGTGGCAGCTGCCAAACATTAATCAACATTCCGCTTCGCTCCATGTTGATTAATGCCGGCGTGACACCTATAATAGATTCGCAAACGCATCGAAGCGGAATGTCGTTTAACAATGGCGTAAACGGGGATGACGCAAATCGGCAACCCTTGACTTTGATTTGCTCATCTATTATCAGATCACTAATCGCTTCAGGATATTGAGCAAGCTCAAATCCATTGCTCATGGCGATCTGACGTTTCACGCCGGCATTGCGTGTCATCTTTTCTCCCATATTTTGTGAATAAAGGAGGGTTTTGTGAAAAAACTTTGTAATTGTTTCATAGTTTTTATTAAAAAGCTACTTAACTGTTTACGTAAATATACCTCGCTGATTGCTATTTTAGTTGCATTAATTTCTGTTGTGACGGCAAGATATTCACAATACAATGCAAATAGAGTTTTTGAATATACTAAAAAAATAAACAAAGCATCTATTTCAATACTTGATACCAATACAAACATAAAATATTCCTCTGTGGATTCTATTCAGATTAATTTTTTGTTTTATCTTTCAAATACTGGCAATGAGCCTTTAAGTATTCTAAATTCATCCACTGCTATATTTAACTTTAAAGACAATTCCTTTCAATACATTTATCCTGATGATTCAACTATAAATATTCTTCATCCAGGTGCAAAATTTTTTTCATATATAAACATCCCAACTATTAATTTAGACGGTACAGATATATCTCCAAAATATTTATCCCACCCATTATCTATAATGATGAAGATTAAATATAAAACACCATTTGTTACAGATTCTATAATATTATACATGATAACTAATGATTTTCTTGAACTTAGTTATCTTTCACGAGTAGACTATAATTTAATGAAATCATTTCTTCCAGTTGAATTTAGGTTTGATCCATAAAATGAATTCACGAATATGCCCTATTAACATCAGTATAAATACTATCGACAAAAAAATAGTAAGTGGAACTACTATTACAAAACAAAAGATATTTGATATTTGGTATTCAAGTATCATTTCAGGTGTCATATTAGCACGTTCTTATTTGAAAAGACTACCCATAACAAGCGTGTCATCGTTAAGCAAAAGAATGGTTGAATGAAACGTTGCACACACGTAACATTAAGCGAAATTTCAAATAAGGAGATAAAAAAATTCCAAAAAGAGAGGTAAAGAGATTAAAGTAGGTAATTGTATTCGCCGAAAAATTCTTAACTCTTGCAATTTAGAAGCGCACAACTATCAGGTAGATCCTTATATTGGTTGTGAACATTTTTGCCAATACTGTTATGCGTTGAATAAAGCTGAGACCGATTGGGGGAAAGAGATATTAATACATGAAAATTTTGTTGAACGTTTGACAGAAGAAATATCTTCTTTAGATTCAGAGGATATTTATATGGGAATGAATAGTGATCCATATCAACCTTCTGAAAGAATCTTTAAACAAACTAGAAAAGCATTAGAGTTATTTGCAAAAAGAGGTTTTTCGGCCTCCGTCTTGACTAAATCGGGATTGGTGACGAGAGATATTGATCTTTTTGCAAAAATGCCAGGCTCCTCTGTAGGTGTTTCTTTGGCGTTTCAAGATGAACAGACACGACATCTATTTGAAAAGAACGCACCATCGAATAAGGAGAGGATAGAAGCACTTAAAAGATTAAAAAATGTTGGAATCCCAACCTACACGTTGATCTGCCCGGTAATGCCATTCATTACTGATGTGGAATCGCTAATTGAACTTGTGGCACCATACTCTAATAGAATTTGGTTATATAGGCTTGAGATGGAATCAGCGGAAGACCAAAACTGGCAAAATATAGAATCCATTTTAAATAAAAACTTTCCGGAACTAACGGAAAAGTATAGAAAGATAGCCTTTTCAGGCGATTATCCTTACTGGAAACAGCTCCGACAAAAACTGGAAGATCTTCAAAATAATAAATACTCAAACTTGAGGATAAAATTGTAAATATAATAGTGAAGACAACAAAGGTAAATCAGTAGCAACAGGTGTCTATTTCTAAAAGTTGGAAGTTAATGGTAAAGATAAAGCATTAAAGAAAGTGTTGCTGTTAAAGTAGATTGTAACTGGAAAGAAATATCAGGGCATTCGAAAGAGTGTCCTGTTTTTTTTTGTTGCCTACCAATATAATGTTTTTTCTTTTGGTTTGAAATTTGCATAAGAATATTATAAATTATTAAGTGAGGAACATATGAAAAAATTATTCAGTATTTTCTTTATAGTTATTTCAATTTATCTTTATGCAGATATCATTGAACAGACTTACTTTTTTGATAACTATAAAATTTCAGATCAAGATGGATTTCAAATTATAAATTTCGATAACACACTTCTAACAGGCAAAGTGGGTGAGCCGGTATTACCTTATCATTCTGTATCGCTATTACTTCCGCCCGGCGAAGAAGCTGTAAGTATTGAGATTATCGGGAAAGATGAGATAATAATACCGGGTTCTTTCGATCTTTACCCGCAGCAGCAATCAAGACCAATATCGAAAGGAAGGTCTGAAGAGTTTATTATCAACAACAGTCTCTATACATCGCTTGAAATATATCCTGCTAAATTATCGGGAGAATTGATAACAGAGTTTATGAATGGTTTCGGGTTTGCTCTCTGTACTTTTACTCCCGTGCGGTATATTCCTTCCAGCGGAGAAATTACTTATTTTAAAGAAGTGGAAATAAAGATTATTACTGGATCTTCTCAGGAAGCTATTAAAGCTCTGAATAATCTTAGAACTTCCCGGAGTGTTTTGGAAAATGTGTCCCGCTTTGCACAGAATGACCGGAATATTTCATTGTATCCAAACAGGAATTCACGTGAGGATGAATATGAAATACTGATAATTACTGCAGCACAATTTGAAAGTGAATTCCAATCCTATATTGATCTATATTTAATGAGAGGTATGCTTACGGAAATCGTAACGATTGAATATATCAATGCCAATATACCGGGGCAGGATACACAGGAAAAGATAAGAAATTACATTATCCAGGAATACCAGGACAGCGCCATTGAACAGGTTGTACTGGCCGGAGATGTGGAACACGTTCCGTATCGAGGTTTTTATTGTTATGTAGATTCGGGTAGCGGTTACACATCTGATGATATACCTGCGGATCTATATTTTTCTGCTTTAGATGGCACCTGGAATGATGACGGAGATAATAATTGGGGTGAGATCGGAGAAGATGATCTGCTGCCCGATGTTTCTGTGGGAAGGATGTCTTTCAGCAATCTTTCCGAATTAAGTATTATGCTCAATAAAACAATATCTTATCAGGATACTCCCGTTCTTGGTGAATTACAGAAACCGCTTTTACTGGGTGAACATATGTATAGTGATCCGCTTACGTGGGGTGGTGACTTTTTAGATCTTCTTATAGGTTTTCATGACGATAATGGATACACAACAAATGGAATTCCTGTAGACCACGATTATGAAACAATGTACGATCGCGATCTGGGTTCCTGGTCAGATACGGAATTGATCAACAAAATTAATGAAGGAAAAGCTTTTATTCATCATGCCGGACATGCCAGCACGAATTATAATATGCGAATGAATACCTCCGATATTACTAATACAAATTTCTCATTGGTCAATGGAGTTGATCATAATTTCACATTCGTTTATACTCATGGCTGTATGAGTGGTGGTTTTGATTCCGATGACTGCATTGCAGAACACATGGTCAAAATTGATAATTTTGCTGCAGCTTTTGTAGGAAACTCCCGTTATGGTTGGTTCAACGAGGGACAAACAGAAGGACCATCTTTACACCTGCACAGGGAATTTGTGGATGCTCTGTACAGCGATGAAACGCGCTGGATAGGTTCTGCTCATCTGGAATCTAAGATAGATACATCTCCCTGGGTTACAGCACCAGGACAATATGAAGAAGGTGCTTTGCGTTGGTGTTTCTATGATTGCAATGTGCTGGGAGATCCAGCATTATCCATCTGGACAGATGAACCGATCGAAATTGATGTAACCCATAATTCTGTAATTTTCCTGGGAACGTCTACATATTCTGTACATATAGAAAGTGGAGGAAATCCGGTTGAAGACTTGCAATGTACATTAGTGCAAGATGGAGAGCTGATCGGAACTGAAGCCACTGACATAGCAGGAAATGCAGAAATAATATTTGATGCTGTTTCTGTTGTGCCTGGCGATGCCGAACTGATCATCAGTGGTTATAATCGTCCTCCAATTACTTATCCCGTACAGGTTATTCCATCAGGATATTTTGTAGTCGTTTCTGATTATTCTGTTATTTCCGGAAATGATGATGTTGTCGAATTCGGGGAAAATGCTATTTTGAGTCTTATCCTGGAAGATGTTGGTGGAGTTGGTGATATTCATAATGCAGTCGTAGAAATATCTTCCGAAAATATTTATATTACAATTAGTGATAGCACTGAAAATGCGGGAACAATACCAAGCAGTGGTACTGTTGATCTGATCGATGCCTTCGATTTTGATGTGGACAATGAAATACCTGACGAACATTCCATTACAATTTTAGTTACCATAACAGCCGATGAAGGAGAATGGGAACAGGACATCATGTTCACAGGATATGCTCCCATAATAACTCTGGAAAATGTAATCGTACAGGATTGGGAGAATGGTGTTCTCGACCCGGGAGAGGAAGCTGAATTTATTATCGAACTGAATAATACAGGTGGGGCAGATGCATATAATTTAATTCCCAGCATATCATCGACTGATCCTTATATTTCAATTACAATATTTCCATTAATTATTGATTCTTTAAATGCAAATTCAAGTGGAAGCTATGCAGTTTGCAGTGTAGTTGTTTCGGATGAAGCTCCACTCGGGCATATAATAGACTTTGATTTTGAACTGAGTGCAGATAACGATTACTTTGTAACTGATAGTTTTTCTCTGGTTGTTGGACTTTGTATCGAAGATTTTGAAACAGGAGATTTTTCCAGTTATAACTGGGAATTTGCTGGTAATGCAGATTGGGTAATAAGTACAGAATCCTATGAAGGTGCTTACTGTGCAAAATCCGGAGTCATCACTCACAATCAGGAAACCTGGTTGATCCTGGAAGCTGATGTCCTGTATGATGATGAGATAAGCTTCTGGAGAAAAGTATCCTGTGAAGACGTTGGTTCTGCCACAGGAAATTATTATGACTATCTTTCATTCTACATCGATGATATTGAGATGGATAAATGGGCAGGTGAAAAACCGTGGGAACAGGTTAGCTTTCCTGTAACAGCTGGGAATCACAGCTTTAAATGGCGGTATATAAAAGACCATGCTTTAACTAGTGGTTCCGATTGCACCTGGATAGATTATATCATCTTTCCACCTATGAATCCTGAAGTTTCTTCTGAGAATGAATTTGTTGCTCCATCGGTTGCAAAACTTTACGGAAATTATCCTAATCCCTTCAACCCGGAAACAACGATTTCATTTTCCGTAGCACAAACGTCCTCGTTTGTGACACTCGACATTTTCAACATCAAAGGACAAAAAGTGAAGACACTTGTTAAGGAAGCACTTCCGGCAGGGAAACATTCGGTAGTGTGGGACGGGAAAGATGAAAAAGGTAAAAACGTAAGCTCAGGAGTTTATTTCTATAAATTGA
>CBDUTJ010000025.1:0-40861 GCA_965370415.1 uncultured bacterium
TTTTTTCTGAATAGAATTGAAAAGGAATTGATAGAGTATTCAAAAAGCGAATATACAAAGAAGGAAAAGAAAGAGAAAGATGATCTACAGTTTGAATTGTTTGAGTGAGACGCACATTGTTACTAAAGCTTCAGAACGTGAATACTAAGTAATTCACTATTCCCTCTTTGGGAACACAATATGAAGCAAAACCCCCTGTTTTGTAGAGATGAAACAGAGTTTCTGAGAAAACTGCGTTCCCAATCAGGGGATTGGGAACGATGAAAAATATTTAAATTGGAGAAAGAATGAAAAAATTAGTAATTTTTTATTCATTGGAAGGAAATACTGCTTTTGTAGCAGAAGCAATTGCTGAAGCAATTGATGCTGAAATTCTGGAATTGAAACCGAAGAAAGATTTAAATCCGAAAAGTTTTTTGCGATTTTTCTGGGGTGGGATGCAGGTGATCTTTAAAATAAAACCAGCTTTAAATGAATTTGATAAAAATATTGAAAATTATGATATCTTGCTCATTGGTACACCGGTTTGGGCATCCAATTTCACACCATCACTTCTTACACTATTTTCAAAGGTAAACATTAAGAACAAGATAATTATCCTCTTTTGCTGTTATGGAGATAATCCAGGGAAAACTTTTAAAAGTTTGAAAAAACAATTAACGGGAAATACATTTTTAGGTGAAATCGGCTTTAAAAATCCCATTAAACTGAATGAAACTAAGAAAAAAGAGATTCTAAAAGAAATTAGTGATTGGGCAAAACAAATTGTTTCAGAAATAAATGAGTAATTTTCCTAAAAATAAAAAACCAGCCGTTTCAGGCTGGTTTTTATGGTACCAGAGGCCGGACTTGAACCGGCACAGAACAAAGTTCCGAGGGATTTTAAGTCCCTTGTGTCTACCAATTCCACCACTCCGGCAAAATAAGAATAGCCACTAAGAGTACAAATTTCATAAAAAAAACTGGAGGCGACACCCGGATTCGAACCGGGGATAAAGATTTTGCAGACCTTTGCCTTACCACTTGGCGATGTCGCCACACATGATAAATATAAAATGGAGCGGGAGACGAGATTCGAACTCGCGACAACCACGTTGGCAACGTGGAGCTCTACCACTGAGCTACTCCCGCCCGCATGCGAACTGCAAAATTCAAAAAACCACACTTGTTGTCAAATTATTTATGAACAATACTCGCCAGATAACCCACAACCTGCTTGAAGTCGCCGCTCACTTCACCTGAATGCGTATATTTCAAGTTTTTTACCTGGGTATAATGCAAATTTGTTGCCAGGTGCAGCAAAGTCAATATTCCGCCAAATCCACATGCTTCTGCACGATGCTCGGTAATTAATTTTTCCACTTTGTCAATCTGCATGGTTTCAATCTTTGAAGCCAACTCAATATCCATTTTGGAAGCAGTATCGCTATCGTAATAATGAGAGAGGTCTGTGCTGATAATAAAAACAGTTGTGGTTAATTTATCCTTGAAAACTTCAGTTAGAATTTTTGCTAAATTCCTGCTGTTTTCCACATTTTGATTTCCTAGTAAAATAGGTACGATCTGAGCTTGGGGATTTATTACCTGCAAAAATGGAAGCTGAACTTCCAGGGAATGCTCTGAATTGTGTGCAAGTAGAAAAAAATCAAATTCATCGTATTCCAGAAGCTGTTTTGTTAGTTTTGTATTTACTTTAATTTTACCAAGCGGAGTTATGTATTCTTCAAAATCACCAACTGAATATTTGAAATTCCCAAAACGGTGACTGGGAGCAATTATAACAGCCGTTTCAAAATCTTTTTGCTGTAAGGCTTTGAATCCATACGCTGCACATTGCCCGGAATAAACATAACCTGCATGAGGCGAAATAATACCAAGAATATCTTTAAATTTTTCTTCCATGTTAACATTCTCTATGAATGTTTTTACCTGTTCTTCCAGGACTTTTTGATCTCCGGGATAAAATCCACCTGCTACTACTGGTTTTCTTATCATAATCAACCTCATCATTGTTTAAAGATATTTCACATAATTTCTCATCATCTTTTAAAATTTATTTATGTATCTTTTTATGACAACAAATAAATTGACAAAAAGGTAGATTTTTAATTCCTAATAATCTTTTAGGAATAAAAGATAAGTAGGATAAAATGAAGAAAATTGCGATAACCACAGGCGATCCGGCAGGTATAGGTTCCGAAATTACATCAAAAAACTTCAGGTTCTTTGAACTGAAAAAAAACATAGTTTTTATTGTTTATGGAAAAATAAAATTATTTAGAGATGGCAACCAGGTAGAGAAGATCAATCGTGCTGAAGAAGCCATCTCTCCAGAAAAAGTATATTGGATCGAGATTGACGACGATAAAATTAAGACCGGCAAGCCTACCAAAAGATCTGGAGAAATAGCTTATCAAATACTGGAACGCTGTTCAAAAGACCTGAATTCCAGGTTAATCGATGCAGTAGTAACCTGTCCTGTTTCCAAAGAAGCCATCCACCAATCACAACCTGATTTCATAGGTCATACGGAATTTTTCGCAAAGAGATCGAGAACAGAAAATGTTATCATGTCATTCTGGGGACCGCATTTTAACCTGGCACTTCTAACAACTCATCTGGCAGTTGCTGATGTACCGGATCTACTTACCAAAGCATTCCTGGAAACAAGATTCCGATTGATCTATCAGGAAGTTTGCAAGCTCCTTAAGAAACCTAAAATTGCCATGCTGGCAATAAATCCGCATGCAGGAGAAAGTGGTGCTTTCGGAAAGGAAGACATTCTTGTAAAATCTGTTCTTGATCAATTAAAAGAAAAAGGAATAGATATCGACGGACCATTTCCTGCTGATACTTTTTTTGCCCATCATGCTACAAGATATAATCTGGTTATCTCTGCCTTCCATGACCAGGGATTGATACCATTTAAAATGCTTTCAATGGAAGAAGGAGTAAATGTAACACTTGGTCTGCCGTACATCCGCACATCGGTAGATCATGGTACTGCATTCGATATTGCAGGAACAGGAAAAGCTTCTGAAAAAAGTCTTCTGAAAGCAATTTTGTTTGCGGAAATGCTGCTCTTCCCAACTAAGCAGATCAAGAAACGAAATTACTCGATTTTTGCAAAATATTACGATACATATATGTCGCATGTTGATTATAATAAATGGGTTAACTTCATTTTGAAACAATTCAACAAAATCCATAAAGAAAATCCGAAGCGTATCCTAGAATTAGCCTGTGGTACTGCAAATGTATCTTGCCAACTTGTGAAAAAAGGTTTGCAGGTTGATGCTTCAGATATTTCCGCTGAGATGTTAAAAATCGCTGCACGGAAGCCATTCAGCCCAAACCTTTCCCAAAGGGATATGATCGCAATACTTCCTGCCAATACATACGATCTGGTTATCCTGCTTTTTGACAGTATTAATTATGTGCTTCAAAAACCAAATATCAAAAAACTATTTAACAATGTTTATCATTCACTGCAAAAAGGTGGATTATTTATTTTTGATCTGACTACACCAAGGAACTGCGAAAATAATTTTGATGGATTTATCAATATTGAAGAAGATGAAGATGAATTTTTTATTCATCAAAGTGATTTTGATTCAGACAAATTTATTCAGAAAACACATCTTACATTTTTTTTAAAGAAAGGATTTCTCTATTCTCGAAAAGACGAAATTCATGAACAGAAAATCTACAAAGCAGATGAGATGATAAAATTGATTAATGAAACAAAATTTCAACTCAAAGGTATTTATAGTATCGGTTACGATGAAAATCTCTTAAATCGCGAAATCTATATTTTGGACAGAAATTTTTCCCGGTTGTTTTTTGTGCTGGAGAAATAAATGCTTTTTCGTAATGAAAAAGTATATCGAAAAAAATACAAAATAATTGCCGGTGTTGACGAAGCCGGTCGTGGTCCTTTGGCAGGTCCGGTAGTTATTGCAGCGGTTATAATGGATCCAAAAGTTAGGATCAAGGGATTGAACGACTCAAAGAAACTCTCCGGAAGTAAACGGGAAGAACTCTATGAAATAATAGTTAACACTGCAATAGATTGGAGAATTGAAGTCGTTTCACCTGCAATAATCGATAAGATCAATATTCTTCAGGCGACTCTTCTTGGCATGGAGAAAGCTGTTCTCAAACTTAAAGAAAGACCGGAAATATGTTTAATAGACGGAAATAAAATCCCCGGAAGGATTAAAAAATTTTCTGAAGCAATAGTGAAAGGAGACGGTAAATTTGCATCCATCGCAGCTGCTTCCATACTGGCAAAAGTAATTCGAGACAGGATAATGATCGATCTTCATCATAAACATCCGGAATATAATTTCCTGCAAAACAAAGGCTATCCTACCAAAGAGCACCTGGCAGCAATTAATAAATTCGGGGTTCTTCCCTGTCACAGGAAATCGTATAGACCTGTACGGGAATATATACTAAATTGTGAATAAAAAATGGCGGAGAGTCAGGGATTGCTAATCTAAAGGAACGCTGTTCCTTTTTCTCAGCGCTACTTCGCTGCTAATTTTTCTCAAGTTCAAAATTAGATTCCAGCTCGTGGTCGAACATCAGCAGGAAGAACCAGGATTCTCATCTGGGAAAAAAGATCCTTTTAATCCTTGTAAATCCGCCTGCCGTGGCGTAGTTTTAACGAAGACAGGTGAGCATATAAAAAAAATATGGCGGAGAGTCAGGGATTCGAACCCTGGGTACCCGTAAGAGTACAACGGTTTTCGAGACCGCCCCGTTCAACCGCTCCGGCAACTCTCCATAAGTCTATCTTTTGTTTCTAAAGAACTCGATGATAAGATCAGAACATTCCTGAGCTAATACACCAGACACTACTTTCGGATGATGATTGAAATTTGTATCCAGAAGTGCATTGTAAATAGATCCAACCGCTCCAGCTTTAGGGTCATAACAGCCAAAAACAACCTTTCCCACACGTGACCAGATAATCGCGCCGGCACACATCAAACACGGTTCCACAGTTACAAAAAGAGTATAATTATAAAGATATTTTTCGCCGGAATTTATTACCTTTTCGATCGCCAGTTTTTCAGCATGCGCCAGGTTATTATTTGTTTGTCGGGTTCTATTATGATCTGCTGCAACTATTTTATTGTCTTTTACCAGAACAGCGCCGATCGGCACCTCATCTTCCTGAAGTGCCAACCGTGCTTGTTCCAGTGCATAATTCATCCAATATTCATTGGAATACTCTTTGTACATTCTACTTTATCAATAACCTGCTTTTTTTATGAACTTATAGTAATCGCTGTCAGTGGTCATAATTAGTGTATTTTTTTCATCGATAGTTTTTTCATAGGTTTCCAGGGTTTTCAGGAATTGATAAAATTCCGGATCGCGGTTGTATGCATCAGCATAAATCTTTATAGCTTTTGCATCTGCTTTACCAATGATTTTTTGTGCTGTTTCATAAGCTTCTGATTGGATCTGATCGAGTTCACGCTGCATTTTACCAAGAATTTCAGCAGAATTACCCTGTCCTTCCGACCTGTATTTGGCAGCGATTTTATTACGTTCAGAGATCATACGCTCATAAACTTTCATACGTACTTCTTCTACATAATTAATACGTTTGATATTAACATCTATCAGCTCGATACCATATTCTGCCACCAGAGATTTAGAAGATTCAAAGATTTTATCAGCAATTTTATTTCTACCAAAATCAATCGGTTCTTCTTTTACGCCTTCAAGGGAACTTGTTTCATATTCTTGTGAAAATATTAATTCTCTATTGGAATTTCTGACCAGTTCTATAAGAGAATTCGAGCTGATAACGTCTCTGGTAGTACCGCTGATAATGTCATCCAGTCTGCCATGGGCAAAAGTCTCATTGCGTACTGTCTGATAGAATTTCAGAGGATCAACGATCTTCCAACGAGAAAAAGTATCTATCCAGATGTATCTTTTATCGGAAGTGGGAATTTGCTTGGGATCACCATCCCATTCCAATATACGCTTTTCAAAATAGTGAACTTTCTGAATAAATGGGATTTTTATATGAAGACCAGCATTAGAAATGGCATCTCCCACAGGATCACCAAACTGAGTTATAATGACCTGCTGTCTTTCATCAAGAATATAAAGAGCACTTGAAATGACTATAAGAAGCACTACTATAAAAATGATCCCTGTTCTTTTCTTTTTCATTTCTTACCTCCTTTTCCTAAATCAAGAAGTGGTAATATACCTTTCTGCTCTTCATCGATCACATATACTTTTTCTACTTTAGGAAGTATCTTCTGCATTGTTTCAAGGTAGAGTCGTTTTCTAGTAACCGATTTAGCAAATTTGTATTGGTTATACATTTGAATAAAACGTTTGGCATCCCCGTTTGCGCGGTTCACACGATTAATGGCATAACCTTCTGCTTCTTCGATGGTTCGTTTAGCTTTACCTTTTGCTTCCGGAATTATCTGGTTATAATTCTGCCATGCTTCATTTACGATGCGTTCCTTTTCTTGTTTGGCACTGTTAACATCATTAAATGCCGGCTTAACTCTTTCGGGTGGATTAACATTCTGCAAGTTGATAGTATAGATTTCTATTCCTGCACCATAATAATCAAGTTTTTGCTGAAGTTCTACTTGAATCTCATCAGCTATCTCTTTCCTGCTGAGAACAATAACTTCATCACCGCTTCTATCTCCAACAACCTGACGAGTTACAGATTCAGAAAGGTCCCGGATAGTTTCCACGATATTTCGTATCCTGAAAAGATACTTAACCGGATCTTTAATACGATATTGAACGATCCATTCTACATCACCGATATTCAGATCACCGGTAAGCATGATAGATTCATGATCGTAGCTGCGGGCAGAGTATTTTGATTGAATTCCTGATTTTAAAGTTCGAAACCCGAATTCTTCCTTATAAACATGTTTCACTTTGACTTTAGTAAGCTTATCCACCCCGAACGGGATCTTAAAATGCAACCCGGGTTCTGTAGTACTTATGTACTTCCCGAATCTCTGGATCACACCTACTTCTTCAGGATTAACAGTATATAATCCTGTAAAAATAAAAATTAAAACCGCCAAAATAATTATACCAGTTACTACTTTTCTTTTAGATAACTTTGGCAATTTTAATTGATCAATTTTAATTTCTTCGAAACCTGCCATAATTGCTCCTTACTTATTTGTTTTAAAAAATTCTATCGTTTCTTTAACGCCTTCCGAAAGAGAAAATGCTGGATTCCAACATAATTCTCTTTTCGCTTTTTCGATATTTAAACAACTTTTTCTTATATCACCCGCACGAGCATCACCTCTTATGGGATCGATATTAACGTTCATTTGTCTTGAAATCTCACGATATAATTTTCCGGTTGTTGTTTCTAAACCGGTTCCGATATTAAATGCTCCCAGATTTCCTTTTTCCAGTGCAATTACATTTGCACGTACTACATCCCCAACGAAAACATAATCGCGGATCATGCCATCGGGTTCTTCCGGGAAAGCATACAGATGGGAAGTTTTATTATCACGGAAATTTGTAATGAAGATTGAAACTACCCCTGCTTCTCCATGAGGGATTTGACGGGGACCGTAAACATTGGCATACCGCAACACTGTATAATTCAAACCATACTGATGATGATAAAAATATAGATATTTTTCAGCTATGAATTTGTTGATAGCATAGGGAGAGAGAGGTTTTGGATCATATTTTTCAGAAGTGGGATATTCTTCTGCTTCACCATAAACAGCACCACCGGAAGATATGAATATCACCTTCTTGACTTTGTATTTTACACAATTCTGTAAAATATTCAGGAAACCTTTTACATTTACATCAGCATCAAATTCAGGATCTTTCACTGATACAGGTACACTTATCTGCGCTGCATGATGATCAACGATATCAGGGTTCTCAACTTCGAAAACTTTAGCTAACTCTCTGGAGCGGATATCCATTTCGTAGAATTTAGCTTTTGAATTTATATTATGTTTGAATCCCGAGCTAAGATCATCGACTACAATTACTTCATACCCAAGATCAATAAATTTATCTACTACATTGGAACCGATAAAACCAGCACCGCCGGTAACCAGAATTTTCATATTCCCTTCTATCTGAATATTTCTACCTGCCTTGAACTGACTGCCACGGAAACAGCCTGTCTAAGCAGATCTATCTGTAAAATTACTTCTTTAATATTATTTTGATCTTCCACAATTCCTGTCAAGCCTTCATATGGACCTGAAATAATTTTGACTTTGGTTCCCTTATCTAAATATTTAGTTTCTTTAAAATCTGCACCTATCTGCCTGCCAGCTAATATTTGTTTAAGCTCACCGGTTAGTTCTTTCTCATTGGGAACCGGCAGGAAATGTGCTGTATGGCCAGTAAGAACCAGTGTTCTATGTTCATCCGAATTGCATTTCACAAATACATATCCTGGGAAAAGTGGCTTTGTAAACATGACTTTACGATACCGATACACACGTTCGCTGTCTTTTAAGGGAAGAAAATAATTGATCTTATTTTTAAAGGAACACTCTGCTAGTTTTTTTTCCCGGCGTGGTTTGGTTCTAATAACGAACCATTTTCTATTGTCAGTAGCCGGCTCTAAGTCACCAAACAATTCTTCGACTTCTACAGGTTTATTTGTAGCCATAATAAATATGAATAAGGGACATTACAATATGTTCCCGGTAATTACATTCTAACCAGGTTTTCAGCTTTCAGTCCACCACAGGCAAGTCTGGTATCAAGTACCAGTTTTGCCCGTTTTATTATATCTTTGTAATCGTAGATCGTGTGATTTGTAACAATGATAACTGCATCATAATCTTCGATGTTATCAAGATTGACGGATTCGTAATGTTTGTCATTGAGTTCGTTGTGTAATTTCGGTACATGTGGATCATTATAATCGAATTTAGCATCGTTTTTCTCCAGGATCACGATTAGGTCCTGGATAGGAGATTCTCTCATATCTTCGATATCTTTTTTGTAAGCTGCACCCAGCAAAAGTATTTTTGATTTTGAAAGCGCTTTTCCTTTTTTATTAAGAAGTTTGGAAAGTTTGGTGATAACAAATTCGGGCATATGATTATTGATCTCACCCGCAAGTTCGATCAATCTTGTATGATAGCCGTATTCCCTGGCTTTCCAGGTAAGATAGAAAGGATCGAGAGGAATGCAGTGACCACCGATTCCCGGACCGGGATAGAAAGCCATGAATCCGTATGGTTTGGTCTTTGCAGCTTCGATCACTTCCCACACATCTATTCCCATTTTCTCGCACAGGATGGTCATCTCATTGGCCAAAGCAATGTTGATATTACGGAAAGTATTCTCATAGATTTTTTCCATCTCCGCGATGGCAGGAGTAGAAACAAGATGGATGGGAGCATCAAGGATA
The DNA here is from genome assembly GCA_965370415.1 of uncultured bacterium. GTDB lineage: Bacteria > Cloacimonadota > Cloacimonadia > Cloacimonadales > TCS61 > JACNIV01. The sequence continues at coordinate 9,428 of CBDUTJ010000025.1, forward strand.
TTTTCATAAAACAGTTTCGATATTTTATTACAATTTTCCGTAATACCGCCTACAACTTTAGGAGTGTTATTGGTCTTGTAATCTTTATTTCCCGGATCAACCCGTTCTGGTGAAAAAGCAACGAAAAAATTTTCACCAATCTTGAAACCTTTCTCAACAAAAGCAGGAGCAACTATTTCTTCGGTTGTTCCCGGATAAGTTGTACTTTCCAGAATAACAAGTGTATCTTCAGAAACATTTTCTGCCAGTGATGCTACAGAAGCTCTTACATACGAAGAATCCGGTTGCTGATATTTATCAAGCGGAGTAGGAACAGCTATCATGATAACATCTGCTACTTTCATTTCTGCATAATCGTAAGTTGCTTTTAGCATGCCTGACTTAACCAGTTCCTTAAGCTCATTATCATCAACATCACCAATGTAATTCTGGCCTGCATTCACATGAGTAACAGCATATTCACTTATATCTACACCAATAACTTTAAAACCTTTCCTGGCGACAGTAACAGCCATTGGCAATCCTACATATCCAAGACCTACAATTCCGATAATTGCACTTTTGTTTTCAATTTTCTGAATTAATTTCATGTATATCTCCAGATATTTTTAGTTAATATCTATAATGCTCTGATTTGAAGGGACCTTCAATTGGTACACTAACATAATCTGACTGTTTTTTTGTAAGCTTTGTGAGTTTAACTCCCAGTTTTTCCAGGTGGAATCTTGCCACCATCTCATCCAATTTTTTGGTAAGGAAGTAAACACCGATCTCGTGTTTGTTTTGCCATAAATCGAGTTGTGCTAACACCTGGTTGGAAAAGGAATTGCTCATCACAAAAGAAGGATGACCGGTTGCGTTTCCCAGGTTAACCAATCTACCTTCGGAAAGTAGAATTATTGAATGTCCGTCCGGGAAGAATATCTGGTGAACCTGCGGTTTAATCTTCTCTTTCCTAACGCCTGGCAGTGCGTAAAGCTCATCTACCTGGATCTCATTATCAAAGTGACCAATATTACACACAATTGCCTGATCCTTCATTTTCTGCATGTGTTCTACCCGGATTACATCACAGTTTCCAGTGGCTGTAACAAAGATATCAGCTTCTTCCATAACATCTTCCAGTAATGCCACTTCGTAGCCTTCCATAGCTGCCTGCAGAGCACAAATAGGATCGATCTCAGTAATGATTACACGGGCTCCAAATCCGCTCATAGATTGTGCACAGCCTTTCCCTACATCACCGTATCCACAAATAACTACTACCTTTCCTGCTACCATCACATCGGTTCCACGCTTGATTCCATCAGCAAGAGATTCACGACAACCATACAAATTATCAAATTTTGATTTGGTAACAGAATCATTTACATTGATAGCTGGAAAAAGTAATTCACCTCTATCTTTCATCTGGTACAGACGTTGAACACCTGTGGTGGTTTCTTCTGAAACTCCCTTTATATTTGCAGCTGTTTTTTGCCAGTCAATGTTACTTTTCTCAAGTAAAGCAAAGATAGTTTGCAGATCTTTATCATCGATTATATCTTTTGCGGTGGAAGGATTCTTTTGAAATTCCACAGCTTTATGAACGAACAATGTAGCATCTCCCCCATCATCAACGATCAGGTCTGGACCTGAACCATCTGGAAAGGAAAGTGCCTGCATCGTACACCACCAATATTCTTCCAGTGTTTCACCTTCCCAGGCGAAAACAGGAACACCTGCTTTTGCGATGGCAGCAGCGGCATGATCTTGAGTAGAAAAAATATTACAACTGGCCCAACGAACATCAGCTCCAAGCTCGATCAACGTCTCAATGAGCACAGCAGTTTGGATGGTCATATGCAGGCTGCCGGTTATTTTGGCACCTTTAAGTGGTTTAGAGTCTCCAAATTGTTTACGTAATTTCATTAAACCGGGCATTTCTTTTTCAGCTATGGAAATCTCTTTCCTGCCAAAATCTGCCAGTTTAATATCTTTAATTTTAAAATCGTTCATTATTGCTCCGGATTAATAACGACGGCGGTTATCGCGATCTCGGTAATTTCGATCTCTGCTGTCTCTACTTCGATTTCTGTCTCTGTTGAACCCTTTATTATCATCGCGAGGTCTATCTTCTCTTTTGACATATTCAGCTACTTTTTTAGGTTCGGGATTGCCTTCTACACCTTTCATGGAGAGTTTGTACTTTCCTCGATCAAGACCGATATATTTAACTTTTACTTTATCTCCTAGCTTCACCATATCTTCAACTGCGCCGATGCGAGCTGAATGAAGTTGTGAAATATGCACCAGACCTTCTTTGGTTTCGCTCATGAATTTTACAAATGCGCCATAAGTTTCTACCCTGCTGACAACACCTTCATAAATTCCGTTCATATCAGGTTCAGTAACAATATCTTTCACAATTTTAAAAGCTCTATCAATGGAATCTTTGTTGGAAGATGAGATACTAACAGTTCCATCATCATCAATGTTCACTTCAGCACCACTCACTTCAATAATGTGCTTGATCATTTTACCTCCGGAACCGATTACGGCACCGATCTTATCAGGATCGATCTTGATAGACTCGATACGAGGAGCTGTTTCTGCTAGTTCGGCTCGTGGTTCAGGAATTGTCTCAATAATTTTATCCAAAATATAGAAACGGGCAGTTTGTGCTTTTTCCAAAGCAATTCCCATTATCTCTTTTGTGATACCTTCTATTTTGATATCCATCTGCATGGCAGTGATACCATCTTTAGTTCCTGTAACTTTGAAATCCATATCACCAAGATGATCTTCCAAACCCATGATATCAGTTAGAATAACGTATTTATCCCCTTCCATGATCAAGCCGTTAGCAATACCTGCAACCGGCTTTTTAAGTGGAACACCGGCAGCCATCAGAGCCAAAGTTCCACTACAAACAGTTGCCATGGAAGATGAACCATTCGACTCCAGTATTTCAGAGACTATTCGAATGGTATAAGGAAAATCATCTTTGGAAGGCATCATCGGGGTTAAAGCTCTTTCAGCCAGCGCTCCATGTCCCAGTTCTCTTCTACCCGGTCCCCGCATAAATCCGGCTTCACCAACACTGTAAGGCGGGAAATTGTAATGCAGGAAATACGGTTTCTTGTATTCCTCTTCTAATCCATCGATTATCTGCTCATCTCTGCCGGTACCCAGGGTTACGGTACCCAGAGATTGTGTTTCTCCTCTTGTGAAAAGTGCGGAACCGTGTACGCGAGGTAGTACATCTATTTCACAGGTTATCTCGCGAATATCATCCATTCCTCTACCGTCAGCTCGGTGATTGTTGTACAAAATTGCGCTTCGAACAGATTTTGTAAAAACTTCTTCAAAAGCATTCTTGAAATATCTTTCCTGTTCTTCAAATTCTTCGCCAAGTTCTTCAGCATATTTTTCCAACATCTCATTTTTAATAGTATCTACAGCTTCATAACGTTCCAGTTTGCCAAGAACATGAGCAGCTTTATCGATTGCTTTTCCAAAATCCTTTTCTACTTTATGAATGATTTCATCCGGTGTAACCTTCAATACAATTTCCATCTTTTCTTTGCCAGCTTCCTTAACAAATTTTTCCTGGAATGCAACCAGTTCCTTGATCACTTCGTGACCGGTATAGATGGAATTCATCATCATTTCTTCCGAAACTTCTTTGGCTTCCGCTTCTATCATTACAACAGCAGATTTAGTGCCGGCTACATCCAGATCGAGAACAGATTCTTCAAATTGCTGAACAGTTGGATTGATTATTATCTCGTCATTCACGACACCCACTTTCACACTGCTACAAGGTCCGTTAAAGGGAATATCGGAAATGGAAAGAGCAGCGGATGCTCCCAGTATTCCCAGCATTCCCGGGTCATTTTCACCATCGTAGGAAAGAACTGTAACCACTACATGCACGGCATTCCTGAAGCCCTTTGGAAAGAGAGGGCGGATAGGTCTATCGATAAGACGAGCATTCAAAGTAGCTTGAGTAGTAGGCCTGGCTTCACGTTTAAAAAAGCCACCCGGAATTTTTCCGGAAGCATACATTTTTTCGATAAAATCTACTGTGAGTGGAAAGAAATCGATTCCTTCCTTGGGTTCACTATCTACCGTGGCAGTAACTAATACGCTGGTTTCACCATAAGTGATAAAAACAGCACCATTGGCTTGTTTAGCCATTCTTCCTGTTTCCATTGTCAGTGTTCTACCGGCAATTTCAATCGTTTTTTTCTTAATGTTAAATTTGTGCATTTTTTCTCCTTTTTGTTTGTTTGGTGGAGACTAAAAGCAATAGACTAAAACCAGCTTTACTGAGCTTAGCTTATTGCTCCCAATTCTCCACATCATTTTTATAAGACAACAAAAAGGGGACAAGTCCCCTTTTGTAAAACTTCAAAATTTATTATTTTCGAAGTCCAAGAGTTTTAATGATCTTACGGTAGCGTTCAATATCCTTGTTTTGCATATAATCAAGCAATCGACGGCGCTGCCCGATAAGTTTCAGAAGACCTCTGCGTGTATGAAAGTCTTTCTTATGAACTTTCAGATGTTCGGTGATATCCTTGATCCTCTGAGTAAGAAGTGCCACCTGAACTTCGGGTGATCCGGTGTCAGAATCATGGAGTTTAAACTCTGCCATGATAGCCTTTTTGGCTTCTTGTGTTAATGCCATGCATTTCCTCCTTTTATTTTTTACAACTAACAAAACGAACAAAAGTAATTTATTGCTCTTTTTTATTAAGCTAAACAACAGAAAAATCCGCCGTTTCTTTGTAAAGGACTTTTTATGGATATAGATTTTATAACAAGTTTAAGTACTTTCAGTTAGACAAATTCTTATTGACACATTATTAGATGGAAAAATTTATTCATGCTTTAAAGATTGGAAAAGAAAAATATGAAAAATATAAAAAGGATTTATAAAATAATGCTCCGGTATTGGGGCTACCTGCTTGCCGGACTCTTTTTTATGCTGGGTTATGCTGTGTTCAGCAGTATAAGCATTATGATGGCGATCCCGCTTTTAGATTATGTATTCAAACCGGAAAAGGTAACGATATTATACAGTAACTTTCCATCGTTCCAGATTGCTTTTCAAAAGATTGTTACACACTTTGTTTCTCAACATGGAAGTCTATTTGCTCTGTCTCAGAAACAGAATTATGAACCATTCCTGAAAGAGTTAAAGACATTACTTGTTCATACAGATCCCATATTTTTGCTTTGGGTGATAAGTGTAACGCTTATCCTGCTGATTCTACTAAAGAACGTATTCTTTTACTGCAACAAGATAATGTTTGCCAATCTGCGTGGAAAAACGATTAGAACTATTCGCAACCAGATGTTTAAGAAATACCTGTATCAATCACTTGCATTCTTCAATATAAATAAAGTTGGAGATTCGCTTGTTCGAATGGTTTCCGATGTTAAGATAGTCAGTAACTTTTTCATTCGGGCGATTTTCGATGCTTTACAAAATATCATACTTATTCTGTTTTTTGCCCGAATTGCTCTTTTTTTAAATCCAAAGTTATTTCTCATCAGCCTGATATTGCTTCCAATTTTCAGCATTATAATTAATTTCATCGGAAACAAGATCAAGAAATATTCAAAAAGAATACAGATCCAATCATCCAACCTTTTTTCCAATGTAGAAGAAATATTGAACAGCATGAGAATAGTAAAAGCATTCTCACGGGAAGATCATGAACTTGGAAAATTCAAAGATATAAACCAGAAGCATTTCAAGTTCTGGCGAAAATCCCGGGTTTACCATTTCTTCAATGTACCTCTTTCCGAGCTGAATGGCACCATTACAGGTGTTGTAGTTCTTCTGATCGGAGGAAGCCAGGTTCTTTCTGGTTCCAATAATTTTACACTGGGAAGTTTTTTCACTTTCATGTTTGCAATTTTTTCTATGCTTCATCCTATGAAAGTAATTAGTAAAGCTTATGCTGAGATACGAAAAGCTTTGGTTTCCCTGGATAGAATGTCTGTTATCCTGGATATAAAATCCGAAATTGAAGAAGCACAAGATGCTGTTGAGAAAGATACTTTTGAAAGTAAGATCGAATTCAAAGATGTTTCTTTTTCATACGAAAGATCAAATGAAGTATTGGAAAATATCTCCATGGAGATCAACAAGGGAGAAAGAATTGCCATCGTTGGAGGAAGCGGTTCGGGAAAAACCACTCTGGTTAATCTTCTCGAAAGAATGTATGATACAAGTTCAGGTGAAATCCTGATCGATGGAACAGAGATTAAAAACATCAAGGTGAAAAGCCTGAGAACATTATTCGGAACGGTAACCCAGGAATCTATCCTGTTCAGTGATACTGTAGCCAATAACATCAGTTACGGAACTCTGGAAGATGTTTCTGATAAGGAAATAACAAATGCTGCAAAAGTAGCTTATGCGGATGAATTTATTGAAAAACTCCCCCAAAAATATAATGAACTGCTGCATACAAAAGCTTCGAATCTTTCCGGTGGACAGAAGCAACGACTCTGCATTGCCCGGGCAATTGTGGGAGATCCTCCCATCTTGATCTTTGATGAGGCAACCAGTTCGCTGGATACGGAAGCTGAACAGAAGGTTCAAAAAGCCATCGAGCAAGCTACAAAAAACAGGACTGTGATAGTAATTGCTCATCGGCTTTCCACCATTCTTTCTTCAGATAAGATCGTGGTTCTGGACAAAGGAAAAATAGTCGGGATAGGAAAGCATAAAGAACTTCTGAAAACATGTGAAAGATACAAAACTTTATACGAACTACAATTTGCCAATAATGCTTAGAATATGAAATTTATTTTTTACATATCTAAAAAATATTCAATTCCCATAATACAACCTCTTGTTGAATCTTTGAAAAGAACAGAACATGAATTTGCCTTCTTTGTTTCTGAAAAAGTGAATAAGAACATCCCGGATGAATGGAAAGAATTTCTGATAATGAATGAATTAGATAAAGCTATTAATTATCAACCCGATTTTGTTATCGTTCCCGGAAACTTTGTTGATCCCCGTATTCCGGGCATAAAAGTACAGATATTTCACGGATTGGGAATTGAGAAAAGATCACATTACAAGATCCGTCATTTCTTTGATGTTTACTGCACTTCGGGTCCGTTAGTTACAGAAAGATATAAAATACTTCAGAAGAAATATAAATATTTTTTAGTCCGGGAAACCGGATGGTCAAAGATAGATCACATTTTAAACTATCCTACTGAAAATTTGAAAAAGAGATTGAATATTCCTGAAGACAAAAAGATCATTCTCTTTGCCCCGACTCACAGCAGGAAAATGCAGTCTGCAAAAGATCTGCTTCCTATTATTCCAAAAATAATAAATGAAAACGAGATATGGCTGCTTAAATTTCATGAACTGATGAGCAAAGAGATCAATCAGAATTTCAGGAAAAATATTTCTGAAAACATCAGAATTATCGAAGCTTATGACATCACTCCCTATCTTCATCTGGCAGATGTTTTGATATCTGATACTTCATCTGTAATTTATGAATTCATGGTTCTGGATAAACCGGCTATCACTTTCAGAACTTCAAGCAGAACCGATAAAGGAATAAATATAACCGATCCAAAAGACCTGAGAAAAGCAATAGACAGAAGCCTGAAAGATCCTGGTGAATTCAGTAGTAACAGGAAGAAACATCTCGAAGAGATCAATCCGTATCTCGAAGGGAAAATAAGTGAGAGATTAATTGAAACTTTACTGGAAATAAAAGAAAAAGACCTTCTTCCAAAGAAGAAAAAGCCATTGAACCTGTTCAGGAAGCTCCAGATACTTCATCATAAAAGATTCAGAAAAGGATATCTGAGATGATCAAAGTTCTATTCGATCTGAAAAAGGAATATTATTTTAACTCTCTATTTCCGCTCTATAACGAACTTCGTAAAGACCCTGATTATGATATTCAGTTTCATGTAGGAAAAGATGAGAAAAGATTTCTGGGGATATTTTTGATCCCACAAAAAAACCAGATCGAAAAACGTCTAACAGGGAAAGGACTTAAAATAACGGATCGAACCAGCGGTTTTGACCTTGTGATCTGCGGAGATGTGCTCAAACATCCCGAACGTTACGGTGACGTTGTGCGTGTCCATCTTGATCATGGTGTAGGAATAAAAACTCTGCGTATACGGAATATTCAAAGGCAGAAGAACTTCCATTATCATGTTTTTCTGGAAGGACAATATTGGTACGATTATATTAAAAGCCTGGGTTGGGAAAATGTTGCAAATTTTTATTTAACAGGAATTCCAAAGCTTGATCCTCTATTTTGGTATGGATATTATGATAATGAAAAGCTCATCAGAAAATTGAGTTTAAATCCTGATAAAAAAACTGTCCTGTTCGCCCCTTCCTACAAGCCGAGCTGTATAAAATTCATCCAGAAAAAAATAACTGATCTTATTCCTGAGTATAATTTAGTTATCAAGCTGCATCCTTATAGTTGGGCAGGAAAATATGCATCACACAGTCAGCATCGATTTTACGAAAAGCTGGCGCAAATAAACAAAGACGTATTTTTGATTTCAAAAGAAGATTATGATATTTATCCTTATCTTTATCTGGCAAATACGCTCATCAGCGAAACGTCGAGTGTGATAAATGAATTCCTGGCACTGGGAAAACACGGCATCATTTATGTGCTTCCCACCTCTAAGCTGAAACATTCGGATGGGATGGAATCTGTTTCGGTTGATCCGAAAGAGTGGTTGAAAGGTGCTTTCCCTCATATGTTCAAGCCAGATGACCTGCTTCCTGCCGTGAAATCTGCTTTGAATCCCACACCCGAAATGAAGAAAAAACTGGTAGAATACAGGAATTATTTTTTTTCTGGTCTGGATGGTTTCTCGGGGAAAAGAGTTAAAGAAAAAATTGATGAGTTAATGAAGGAAATATAATAAAATTGAGAAAGAAATATAAAGTACTGTTTGATGTAAATCACCTGTACCATTTGCCACAAATGGAACCTGTAGCAAGACTACTAATAAAAAATCCGCTTTTCGATGTTTATTTTTCTACTTCCCATAATATTGAAATTGAAGAGAGAGCATTGACCATCAATATTTTCAAAAAGAATAACTGGAAATCCATTTTAGGTCAAAATGAAACAGAACGGCAAAACCTGATCTATAATATGAACCTCGATGTTTTTATATGTGGATGGAGTCGTTATTCAATCGAAAAATTTTGTAGCCCAACCACTTTATGCTGCATGATATATCATGGTATCGGCATAAAACCTACTTACTATCGCGACCATAATAAAAGACTCGATTTACGTTTTATTGAAGGATCATTTCGTGAAAAACAATTAAGGGAATATGGCGTAGAATCTGATCTGGAACTTGTCGGTTTCGCTAAACTCGATCCTTTGTTCAATGGTGAGATAGGTAAACAATCTGAGATTCTGGAACAATTAAATTTAGATGTTTCAAGAAAAACAATTTTATATGCACCTACTTTTTATCCAAGTAGTTTTGAAGTTTTCAAATATAAATTGCCAGAAATTACAAAAGACTATAATTTGATAATCAAACTCCATCAGTGGATATATTTTAGAAGTAATTTTGGTGGAACAAATCTGAGAACACAGTTAAAATTAGTTAAAAAAATCAACAAACGTTTTCCTTCTGTAAAAATAATCGGACCGGAAGATTACAATATTATATCACTGTATCGTGCTGCTGATGTTTTATTGACTGAAGCTTCTTCAACTATTTATGAAATGATGGCTTTGCAAAAACATGTGATAATATGTGATTTCTATAAAAAGAAACTATCACATAAAATAAGTGAAAAGAGAATGTTTAGAAGACGTTTAGATCGTTGCATGAAATCAGATCTTTATGATTTCTGCTATCATATTAATTCACCTATGGAACTTCCTGAAACACTGGATAAGTGCTTTAATAAACCTGATCCGTTTATCAATATTCGCAATAAGTATATTGATAAAATGCTCTATAAATTAGATGGGAAAACATCTGATCGAATTGTGGATGCATTATTAAAACGCTTAATAAAATAGTGTAATTTTAAAAGGAGATATAAGATGAGAATTGTTTATACGTATTACATATTGGACATCGTTCATAGAGGGCACTTGAAAATGCTGGAAAATGCCAAAGCAATTGCAGGAAAAGACGGAAAACTTATAGTTGGTATACTAACCGATGAAGCAGTAATGGAGAAAAAGCCAAGACCAGTCCTTTCATTTGATGAAAGATTCGATCTGGCAAATGCATTAAAGCATATTGACCTGGTAGTGGCACAGGAAACATATTCGCCCCTGCCAAATGTGAAAAAAATTAAACCTGATATTTTAATGGAAAGCACCAGTCATAACGAAAAAGAAATAGAAAAAGCCCGTGAAGTTATGGAAAGTATAGGTGGAAAAGTAATTGTGGTACCATATTTTCCATCTCAATCATCAACTAATATTAAAAATCAAATTAAAAAATGAAATTAGTCTATTCCTATTTTGTGCTGGATATTGTCCATAAAGGGCTCTTAAATATGATGAAAAGCGCAAAAGCCATGGCTGGTAAAAACGGAAAATTAATTGTAGGCATCTTAACAGATGAAGCTGTAATGGAAGAAAAGCCGAGACCAATACTTTCTTTTGACGAAAGATTTGAACTTGCTTCTGCGTTAATATATCCGGACATTGTTATTCCTCAAGACACCTACTCTCCTTTGCCAAATCTAAAAAAAATAAGACCTGATATCCTGATGGAAAGTACGAGCCATGATGAAAATGAGATTGAAAAAGCAAGAAAATATATGGAAAGTATTGATGGAAAAGTTATTGTTCTGCCTTACTTTCCTCCGGAATTACATGCTGATCTCATAAATAAAGAAGACAAGAATTTTGTAAAACCGATCGAAGAATTTGCCAATCTAAAAGATCTGAAATGGAAAGAAATAACGATGAATATTTATTATTATGAAAAAATCAAAATAGAATTCGTTGCCAGAAATATTAAAACAGGCAAACAACCTGCCAGGTTATTCGGGTTTGAATGTAGAGGTAAACCTAATAAACTTTGGAAATTACTAATAGATTTTTATGATAATAAATCAGAAATTTCAAAATATTCAACATATCTAAGAACCAATCCTGCAAAATTGAAAGATAGAGTAAGCAGATTGAGATCTCATTTAAGAAAATTAATTAATATCAAAGATGACGCACCAATAAGCAGCTACAATAAAAATAAAGCATATTGCTTAAGATTTAATTTAAAGGTTGAATATTAAAACAAAAGTGAAATTTCACCTTTCAATTATATCATCAAATAAATAAAATATATATTAATATTACTATAAATTCATTTAATATAGTAAATTACAAGCATAAAAAATATTTATTGTATTAAATTGTGAAAATTCACCATATTATAATAAAGTCTTAAAAAAGGTTAAAAATGAAATTAGTATATTCGTATTATGTATTGGATATAGTCCATAAAGGACATCTGAAAATGATGGAAAATGCCAAAGCAATAGCTGGAGAAGATGGGAAACTTATTGTCGGAATTTTAACAGACGAAGCTGTAATGGAAAAAAAGCCAAAACCAATTCTTTCTTTTGACGAAAGATTCGACCTGGCAAACTCATTGAAATTTGTAGATTTGGTAGTTGCTCAAGAGACCTATTCACCACTTCCGAACGTAAAAAAGATCAAACCTGATATTTTAATGGAAAGTAGCAGCCATACTGATGAAGCAATTGAAGAAGCACGTGAAGTAATGGAAAGTATAGGTGGAAAAGTAATTGTGGTTCCATATTTTCCATCTCAATCATCCACTAACATAAAAAATAATATTAAGAATGGTAAAAATAATAAATCGTTAATAAAGGAGGGAAAGTGAGAAAAACACTTTTAACTTTAATCCTAATCATAGTAGCATTAGGGTTTCTTCATGCAGAGACAAAATTAAAAATGGAACTGTGGAATCGCTGGACTTACCAGATGATCGATGGTGATGTAACAAAAAACGAGATGGCTCTTAAACGGGGGTACTTCCGTTTGGAACCAAAATTCAGTGAAAATATCAAAGGTCGCTTTAATGTAGACTTCTTTAGTGACGATGATAACAAAGTAGCAGATGGTGCGGGTTTAAAGATCAAATATGCTTATCTTGATTTTAAAAATTTACTGCCGATCAAAGAATCTACGCTTACTGTAGGACTTATGAAAACCTATTTTGGTACTATCTATGAATGGAACTATACAACTATCGAGGGAGATACATCTGACAAATATAAATTCGTCAGTTCCACAGATTTTGGCTTTGGTGTAAGTGGAAAAATTCCTAACGGATTCGGATCTTATGATCTTGCTATTTACAATGGTGAAGGTTATAAAAAAGTAGGTAAAAATATCAATACAGATATGAACTATGCAGCAAATCTCAGGATAACTTATTTTGCTGGTGTAACTCTTGGTGGTTCATATATGTTCAAATCGGAAAATGACAGTGATGCAGATAACCGTGAAGAATGCAATCTGATAGCTGGAATAGGAAAATTCGCATTTGGTGATTTCACCCTTCTTACAGAATACCTCTATAAAGTAAAATCACTTCCCAATGCTATTCCTGAAGAAGATGATGTAACATCGAGCGTTATTACTATTATGCCAGTTTACAAAATTAATGATAAAATAGAACTCCTGGCTCGCTATGATATTTATGATCCTGATACTGACAAAGATGATGATGTTGAAAATACAATTATTGCCGGGCTGAATTATTACATAATGCGAGATGCAAAAAATAAACCAAAATTATTCGTTCAAACTAATTATCAGATGACACAATTTGAAGATGATAATAAAGATGACGAAAGTGAACTTTTGGTTCAGCTTCGCTGGATATTTTCGGAAACAATAAATAAAAAATAATGTAAAAAATTGGAGGAAGAAAAAATGACAAATAACTCAGACACAATTTTGAAAATCAAGAAATGGCAGAAGAAGATGTTCTGGATGATGTGGATAACTTACGCATCATTTTACCTTTTACGTGTAAACATCTCAATCGCAATGCCAAGCATTATGAGCGAATTTGGATTAACCAAAACAAACATGGGAGTTGTGCTCACCAGTCTTTTCTTTGCTTACGCGGTTGGACAGTTCATCAATGGGCAGCTTGGAGATAAGCTGAATTCACGAAGAATAATAACCATCGGATTAATAGTTTCTGCCATTCTTAATATCATTTTTGGTTTCAGTGCAGGTGCATTAATTCTTATGGCTGTTATTTGGGGATTGAACGGCTATTTCCAATCGATGGGTTGGGGACCTACAGTGAAAGCAAAAGCAAACTGGTTTCCAAAAAAGATACGGGGAAAAATTTCCGGGCGCCTGGGCACAAGCTATATTATTGGAGGGGCATTTTCCTGGTTTCTAGCGGGTACGATTGTAAAATATCTTAATTGGCGTTTCACTTTCTTTATACCTGCTGTAATCTGTATTATCCTTGCAATTCACTGGTACATCAGGGCACGAAATGCACCGGAAGAAGTAGGTCTGCCAAGTTTGGAAGAACAGGAACAGGGAATTGAAAGTTCTGAAGTTAAAAAGGATCATCATATAGGTTTTAGGGAAACATTAAAGATAACTCTCTTGAATCCTTATGTGTGGTTTGCAGGATTTGCTCTTTTTGGATTGAATATTGTTCGATACGGTTTTATGAGCTGGGCGCCAACTTACATGTTTGAAGAGCAGGGTGCAACTATTTCTCTGGCTGCTTATAAAGCGATAGCATTCCCGGTGGCTGGAGGTTTGGGAGCTATCTTTGCGGGTTGGGCATCAGATCATATCTTTAAACATCGCAGAGCACCGATAGCATTTATAATGCTAATTTTATTAGCTTTATCCTGCTATCTTTATCGAATAGTTCCTGCTGAAAGCTGGATGTTAAGTTTATTTATTCTCTTGATCATCGGTTTCTTTACATTTGGACCTCACGTACTTCTTGTAGCAGCATTACCAGCCGATCTGGGCACAAGAAAAGCCGCATCTTCCGTAACCGGTTTTATCGATGCGATGGGTTATGTTGGTGCAAGTTTAACAGGCGTTGGAACAGGTTATTTAATCGACAATTTCAGTTGGAATGCAGCTTTTGGGTTCTGGATTTCCGGAGCAATACTCGCTGCAATTATGATCACCTTTGTATGGAGATATGAATTAAAAAAAGCGTAAAATAAATTTCTTATTAAAATCCTTATAAGCTTTTATTGTTTATGAGGATTTTTTTATTTTAAAAGAAATTATATAATTGTTATATTATCATATAAATCGGGTAATTTATTTTGTCTTAAACGAAATTTAGTTCCATGATTATGTCCTGTTCTTGCATCAAAATCTACTAAAATATCATTATGCTCCAATGCTAATAAAAATTTATCAATGCTTATATTTTGCAACATCATTATGTCCGTATAATGATAAAATTCAACACCTTCAATCCTCTTGACCTTTGCTTGAATATAAAAACAGTTCAATAATTTTGTACCAGCTTTATGAAAAAGATCGTTGAAACCCCAATAAGGTTGTGGATTTAGTTCATCTATTCCAATTCTCTCTTCTACTGATTTTAACCAATCAGAATGTTTATCAGAAACTGAGCTAGCATTGAAAGATATTAAAACTTTTTGTTCATCTCTATTAATGACTACTTTAAATCCTCTATCACTTCGATTATTTCCACCGATTGTTTGTCTAAAACTCATCTCATTTTGAGGATATTTTAAACCTGCTTCTTGATGTTTCCAACCATATTTTAATAGAAATATTTGAGGAACAAAACGCAATGCTCTTGGTGAAGGTTCCATATGAAATAAAGTTGTTAATGAAGATGTTTTTTTTCTTTGAGTTTTCAATTCCCACTCTGAAGCATTTGGAATTGGGAGATTATTTTCTTCGATACCTAACAAATCTTCCAAAGTATTTCCTATACCACCAACATTCCCCGGTCTAGCGTTTTTAATCCAACCACTCTCTTTTATTCTTTGAAGCTCTTTTATTAATTGATTCTTTGTAAATATTTCCATACTTTCAATCCTTTATTTTGGTGGTTTCCAAAAATCCAGTAGATATTCAAATGTTGTTCCCATTGTAATATAATTACTTGGCCAACCAAATATTCCAATTCGATTAACAATATTTGTTCTATCCCAGATTATTGTATTTCTTAACTCATAACCTCGTTTTCTTAATTCT
The DNA here is from genome assembly GCA_965370415.1 of uncultured bacterium. GTDB lineage: Bacteria > Cloacimonadota > Cloacimonadia > Cloacimonadales > TCS61 > JACNIV01. The sequence goes on from CBDUTJ010000025.1 coordinate 24,694, forward strand.
TCTATAACAGAAATATGAATTGTAATTCGCTTATTTTCCCACCACATATCTGGAACATTAATTATACAATGACCTTTTATTTTTAGTAATGGTAGAAGTTGCTCATAAATATCTCCCATTGCTTTTGTATATTTATTTATTTCGTAAGTTCCTAAATCTCTTTTATCTTGGGAGTATTGCTCAATTTTATTAAGTTGTTCATTATTTCTATTTCTTCTAGATTTATTTTTTCGTTTTCTATTTAATAAATTACTATAAGGAGGTGATGTAAGAATTAAACTAATAGTTTCATCTTCAAGATACTCTTTAATATTCCTTGCATCATCTTGTATTGCAATTTGCCTTGAATTATTGAATACATCATCGGCGACTAATCTTGAGTTGCAGAGCTCTATATAGTTCTTATGTAAATCGAAACCAACAGCATTTCTATTCAAATCTTGTGCTGCTACGAGAGTAGTTCCGCTACCGACAAATGGGTCTAAAACCAATTCACCCTGATGACTGAAAAGTTCAATGCACTTTTTAGCTAAAGAAATTGGAAATGTAGCCGGATGTTTCTCTTTATCTCGAACATCTCTTTTTTCATAAAGAAATTGCCATACTCCAATTTGGTTTTTGAGCCATTGTTTTGCAGTCAAACAATTTATATGAGTTCTTGAACAATCACAAGTTCTCTCGTATCCAATATTAAGCTTTTTATTCTCTAATGCTCTTTGACTTTCCAAAATGCAACTCCTCTTTAATTATTTTTCTTATAAAGAATACGTTTTCCTTAAAGTACTTTTTCGGATTTTTTGTAAAGTAATAAAAACTACAATTTCTTCACCCTTTTTCCAATTAACTTCTTAATCTTCTAAAAAAGGGAAGAAAATTGGTTCTAACAGTTTTCAATTTTTTTTTAAAACCTGTATTAATTTAAGAATATTGCAAAATCCTTATAAGCTTTTATTGTTTATGAGGATTTTTTTATTTGTTTTCACCTGGATGATCCATAAAATGATCATATAAATATTTGCTATTCCAATAGTATAAATAAAGAAAATTATCGGTCTGAATAAAATGGCAGAAATAATAATGATAAAAGCACCGGCAGTAGGACCGATCCAGAACCATAGGCGAATTAATAGTTTATTCGAATGATAATAAGTTTTCTTATCATACTCTTCTTTTTCATCTATTTTAAAAAGTTGAAGATGTGAATATCCCAGATAAACAGCTATCAATATTTTATACAGCACCTTTCCGCGTAGATGCTTGACCTTGTTCAATTCTGTAGTAAATTTTTTCTTTTCTTCCCAGGTTGATGTTGATTTACCCAGACCATGCGCCATGAATTCTGCCCGGTAATAATCTACTATCATAGCATGAAAGATATGACTTACAGCCGCAATTACCATAATCCACCAGTGATTAATTGGCAGAAAATCCAAGTTGATAAGTCCTTTTTCAAAGCCAATTCCCATTCCTACATAAACTGAAATTCCAACCAGATAATCTGCAACTCCATCTATAATTCTGCCTACTGCTGTTCCACTATTCTTTAAACGTGCTATCATGCCGTCAACGCAATCAGTTACCATGCAGAGAAAATATAGACTTCCTCCAATTACAAAGCAGGTTACAGTCCCCCGCGAAAAAAAATATCCGCTGATAATTCCTATAATTATGGTCATAAGTGAAACCTGGTTTGGTGTAATTGATGTAGGATATAATAATTTTACAAACACGAATGCAATCGGTCTTAATATGTATAGAGTCAGTGTTTCATCAAATATAGCATGCTTAATCGATTTTTTATAATCCCTGAATATTTGCTTATTATATTCTTTTAACTTTGAATTCTTTTTAGTCATTTAAAATCCTCTTTCTGCAATTGTACCATTATCAATGCTGGCATCAAAATCCGGATCAGGAACTTCCCAATTCCCGTAGTTCAGCCTGAGATATTCTTTTACATTTGAAGGAATATTTACTTCTCTTCCTTCCCAAGTAGTTGTATCTAATTTATCAAAAAATTTACTGTCGGAGTGTTTCAGTGCATTCATTATTATCCAATGCTGACGGGTACCGATTTTATATTTAAAAAACAGATCTATATGAAAATTAATTCCAACAAATCTTTCAAAGGGAGTTTTTAATTTTACCGAACGAAATTTCCCCGGCAGCCAGGGACTCGATGTCATTTTTCTTACCATAGTAAATACCGGAGAAAATTGATGCCGGATACTCCAAAGTTTTTCTGCATATTCCCCAGGTACTCCCATATCGGCATCATGATCCCATGGCAGCAGATCTCCATCACGAATTATTCCAAGCAGAGTTCCCTCATCTACCCAGTAAGGGATATTATTTTTTTCTAAGATCTTGATGGCAAATAAAATTAATTTTTTCATTCGATTATAATATTTCCCTTCCAACTTTATCGGTTTTTTAGTGTATTTTCTTATTCTGTCTTTTTTGGGAATTTTACTAATTGTTTCTTTATCAACTATCGAAAGATCATCTATACTGCTTAACCAATTTTTATCTGCTTTTTCCCAATCTCCATATCTTGCCTGTAAGTAATCTTCCACATTGGCAGGTATAGGATAATCTTTTCCATTAATATTAATTTTATCCAGATTTTCAAAGAAATGAGAACTAACCCATTTACAACTTCGTTTATCTACCCAGATGCACTTATCCTCTTTTTCATATTTAAATGTTACCTTGATCTTTAAACCTGCGTTTTTGCTTCTCTTCCATTTCTTCATTATTACAGCTTTTGGGAAATCATTGGGGATCCATTTTCTTTTTGAGAGGTCAATAACCGGTTTGATCCTGTAGATAGGTGCAAGTTGTTTTTTAAGGATCATAAATTTATCAAAATATTTTCCGGGAATACCAATATCGATATATTTATGTTCGGGAATAATTCTTCTATCTCTTATAATCCCTAATAATGTACCTGATTCCAGCCAGAATGGGATATCATTCTTTGTGAGTATTTTAATTGTTTTTTTAAATATTCTGCTTTCTATTTTCTTATCATTTTTCATGACAGATTAATTTTTTTATTGGTTTTAATTGTCAAGAATATCGGATATATACTTTATTTAAATGTAGATTAATAAATTCAAAACCATTAAAAAGTAGTTGCAAAGAAATTCTACATAATATCAATTGGGTTCATCATGGACGAATAGAAAATTATTACTTGAAGTGCATTCTTTTTCTTAAACCGGCATAATATAAATTGCGTTAAGAAATTGATAATAAGCAAACGTTAAGAAAAATCTTCTGTTTGAGTGATTTTCTAATTTCTTTTGTAGATCCTACTTAGAAAATAACGAGTTAAGATTTTTTAGTGGTTTTTACCAATTTTAGTAATATATATTCGCCGGGAGTTTCTTGTCCGCCGTAGCTTTAGCGGAGAAGGATTCTTTGAGAAGCCTGTCCGGCTCAGACGGATCTCTTTTGTCGGTACAAAAGAAATGAAGATCAATACTTGCCAGCCTTTGGGTAAAATCTTCTTGCTATTCTTTAGAATAAAAGAATACAATGATTTTGATTTTTTTCGGAGGATGCCTGATATTTTTAATTATTGACAGCTAATATATGTAAATAAAAATCTTTTTTAAGAATCTTTAAATTTTATAAAGAGGAGTAAAAAAAATGATCCATAATCTCCTTAAAGATAAACAGGTTATCCTTGCTTCGGCATCACCCAGACGCAAAGAAATTTTTAAGCTCATTGGAGTTAAAGCACTTCAGATGCCGTCACACATCGATGAAGATATAGTTTATGACAACCCGATCAAACTGGTAAAATTCCATGCAGGAAATAAAGCCAAAGAAATTCGGAAGAAAGTAGATAATGATTACCTGATAGTAGCTGCAGACACTATCGTTTATCAAAATAATGAGGTTTTATTTAAACCACGTAATATTCATCAGGCTGCAGATTTCTTAACACAGCTTTCAGGTACCAGTCATTATGTATATACAGGTATCGCAATTGCATATAAAAACAATCTGATTTCAGATTATGAGAAGACTCGAGTGGAATTTAATCCGCTTTCTGCCCGGGAGATCGAAGAATACATCAAAACAAAAGAACCCATGGATAAAGCAGGAGCCTATGGAATACAGGGATATGGAAGCCAATTTATAAAACGTGTGTCAGGATGTTATTTTAATGTGATGGGATTCCCTGTTACGCTTTTCTATAATATGTTAAAGAGAATATTATGAAGCTTTTCTACAATGCCAAATTCTACTCTATGAAGCATGAAAATGATTCTTTCGCAGCGGCTCTTGTTGATAATGGAATTATAAAAGAAATATTTATTACTACTCCCGAATTAGTTGGTATCGAAAAAATTGATCTACAGGGTTCTTTCGTTTATCCTGGTTTTATAGATACTCATACCCATTCTTTTGAAGGTGGGTTATACAGCCTGGGGGCTGATTTGGAAAAGGCTGCTACTTTGGAAGATGTTTTCTCAATACTTTCTAAAACAAAATCAGTTAGTGGTAAAATATTTGCTTTCCGTTTCGACGAAAGACTGGTAAAAGAGAAACGCTTCCCCACTGCTTCCGAACTTGATAAAATTTTTCCTGATACTCCCGTAATTTTAAGACGAGTTGACGGTCATTCCTGTGTAATAAATACAAAAGCAGTTCAATCTATAGATTGGAATACACCTCTTCCAGATAATTTTAACGGATATCTTTCCCAAAGAGAAAACGGAAAAGCCGCTAACTGGTTTCATCGGAATTTTGACGATGAGAGCATCCTGAAGATATATCACAAAGCAGCAAATATTGCTGTGAATAGAGGCCATACAACCATTCACACAATGATCGGCGATGGAAGTTCCAATATAAAACATTACGAACTTATAAGAAATAATCTGCATCAATTTCCGGTTGAATTCATACTGTATCCGCAAATAACAGACGTAAATAAAGCATTGAAAGCAGGTTCTCCAAGAATCGGTGGATGCCTTCTGGCAGACGGTTCTTTCGGTTCTCATACTGCAGCGCTATTGGAACCCTACAGCGATGAACCCGGTAATTATGGTTCTCTTTACCGAAGCAGTAAATCTTGGAATAATCTAATTCAAAATGCAAATAAGAATAACCTGCAAGTTGCAGTGCATTGTATTGGTGACGCTGCAATTTCCCAAATTTTGGCGATTTATGAGAAAGTTCAAAAAGATGATCCTAAAGATCTAAGGCATGCTATTATTCACAATGAGCTTACTACGGAAAATATCCTGGATAGAGAAAAAAATGCTCAAGTAAGTGTTATCATGCAGCCTATGTTCGACAAACTTTGGGCAAGTCCTGGAGGATTATATGAAACCAGGCTGGGAAAAGAACGTACTTTAAGAACTAACAGATTAGCTTCGATTTATAAACGTGGAATATTGCTAACAGGAAGTTCGGACTGGTACATAACAGAGATAAATGCCTTGAAAGGAATCGATGCTGCTACACTAATTCACAATAAAAATGAAAGATTAAGTGCTTATCAGGCTGTAGAAATTTATACAAAAAATGCTGCTGAATTATCGTTTGATGAAGATCGGCTTGGAACTCTAGAAGTTGGCAAGCAGGCAGATTTTATTTGCCTGCAAGATGATATATTCACCTCTGGTTCAATTACAGAAATTCAAATAGATGCAGTTATAAAAAAGGGATGTATTAAAAAGTATAATGAGGGTAATTTAAATGAATAAATTTGCATTGAGAAATTTGATCCAGAATATTTTCCTGGGTCTCTGGGTCATATTTATCTTGATCCTTATCCCCTACAAATTCCATACTTGCCATCAATTCTGTCCCTATGCTACAATCTGCTTTGGAACAATGACATTCAGTGGATATTTTGCTTACATACAGATGGTAGTTATCGGTTTTCTAATTGCTGTTAGTGCTGTATTCATTGGCAGGAAATTCTGCGGTTATATTTGTTTTTTGGGAACTTTGCAGGAATATCTTTTTAAGCTTAATCCCAAAAAAAGGAAAACTCAGCTTCCTTTAAATATTCATAGAATATTAGGATTAGTCAAATATATTATATTGATCATCACATTTGTAATGGCATTATTTCTGATTCAATATTTATATATGCCTTTTTGTCCGATAGTGGCTATCTCTTTTCCTAAATCGATTCCAATTTTTGGTATAATTACACTAATTATAATTTTTGTTGGTGGTTTTTTTATTGAAAGATTCTGGTGTCGTTACCTTTGTCCTTATGCTGCTTTGATGAATATATTTCAGTTTATTGGAAAAATATCTGGTATTAAAAAGCATGTGATCAAAAGAACTTTGGAAGTTTGTAACGATTGTGGTATCTGTACAAAAAACTGCCCTATGAATATCAATATATCAAAATACGAAGATATCACCGATCCTAATTGTATTCATTGTTTGAAGTGTATACAATTATGTCCAAAAGATGATTGTATGACTTACTAAGAGATTAATAGTGAAATTCGACAATCATGCTGTATAATATTTATTTTTTAAAATTAGCTTTTTGAGCTGCCGTTAGAACATTTCTCAACAAAACAGCAGTTGTAATAGTTCCTATCCCGCCCGGAACAGGAGTAATGGCAGAGACTTTGTGATAACAATTTTCATAATCTACATCGCCTACATAACGATACCCTTTTTCGGGATCATCGATCTGGTTTACTCCCACATCTATTACAATAGAATTTGGTTTTATCATATCTGCGGTTACAAAAAAAGCTTTACCAATGGCAGCAATTAGGATATCCGCTTTTTTTATTATCTCAGATAGTTTTTTTGTTCTGCTATGGCAAACAGTTACAGTGGCATTACCTGTTTTATTTTTTCGCAACAACAAGTTAGCCAAAGGTTTGCCTACTATATTACTTCGACCAATGATCACAATATTTTTTCCAGATGTTTCGATGTTATAGAAATCAAGCAATTCTAAAACTGCAGTAGGAGTACTGGGCAGGAAACCTTCTCTTTCCAGTATAAGATTTCCCATGTTTATGGGATGAAACCCATCCATGTCCTTTTTCGGCGAGAGTTTCATAACAATCTCCGATTCATCAAGATGAGATGGAAGTGGTTTCTGGATCATTATTCCGTGTACTGAATCATCCTGGTTTAGATTATCGATCTGGTTCAGGATTTCAGTTTGGGTGATATCTGTTCCATAGGTTTTTGTTTCAATTATTATGCCAATTTTCAAACCTCTTTTTTCAAGGTTTTGAACATAATATTGTGAAGCCGGGTCTTCCCCGATCATTATGACAACAAGTTTAGGAATTAAATTCAGGTCTTCAATTTTGGATCTTATTTCAGCATAAATTTCTTTTGCAACTGGTTTACCGGTAAGTTTATCTGGCATTAATATTTCCTTCGAATTCTTTTTATTTCGAGGGTTTTCCCTGTTTTTTCATCTATTTTCAGAAAGATGGCATTAATCTGTAAGCCGTCATCAGCCACGTCAAATCTCTGTGGCATTCCAGTTGTCATCTTTTCCAGGATGATCTCTTTTTTCATACCAATTACAGAATCATGAGGACCGGTCATTCCCACATCGGTTATATATCCGCAACCATTGGGAAGAATCTCTTCATCGGCAGTTTGAATATGGGTATGTGTACCGATAAGAGCACTAATTCTACCATCAAAATAGTAGCCCATAGCCCGTTTTTCTGCTGTGGCTTCCGCATGAAAATCCACCAGGATATTATTCGTTTCTTTTCTCAGTTCGGAAAGTATTTTTTCTAATGTGTTTAAAGGTGAATCGATCGGTGGCATAAAGGCTTGTCCTATCAAACAGACGATCGCTAATTTTTCTTCGTTGGGAGCAGTTTTAAAAAACCTGTCATGTCCGATAGTTTTTGCCATTGTATTCAATGGTTTAATGATCCTTTTTTCAATTTTCAAATAATCCAGTGATTCCCGTTTATCCCAAAGGTGATTTCCACTTGTAAATACATCGATTCCTGCATCGAATAGAGCTAAAGCTGTTTTCTCTGTAATGCCTTTTCCGTGAGCAACATTTTCTCCATTGGCAATTGTAATATCGACAGAAAATTCTTCTTTCAAGCGGGGTAGTTCTTCCTGAACTATTTTCCTGCCCGGTGAACCGAAAATATCGCCAATAAAGAGAACATTCATTATTTTGCCAACGCAGTATGTCGGGTTTCCCTTATAACCATCACTTTTATCTGTCCGGGATATTGCATTTCCTGCTCAATTTTTTCAGCTATATCAGATGCTATATAAGCAGTTTTTTCATCGTCAATCGAAACTGGATCAACAATAATCCGCAATTCCCTTCCAGCTTGAATAGCATAAGATTTATTAACTCCTTCGATTGAATTTGCAATTTCTTCCATTTTAGAAAGACGCTTCATATAAGTTTCCAGCATTTCCCTTCTGGCTCCGGGACGGGCACCGGAAATAGCATCAGAGACCTGTGTGAGAACGGCATAGACACTCTGGTATTCGACCTCTTCATGGTGTGCTTCGATAGCGTTTACAACTATCTTACTTTCACCGTTTTTCCGGGCAACATTGGCACCCAAATTTGCATGTGAGCCATCATATTCATGATCGATAGCTTTTCCTAAATCATGCAGGAATCCGCAACGCCGGGCTAGTTCCTGATCCAATCCAAGTTCCGTAGCCAAGATGCCGCAAACCCAGGCAGATTCGATTGAATGCTGTAGAATATTCTGTCCGTAACTGGTTCTGTATTTAAGTCTGCCGATCAATTTTACTAGATTCGGGGAAATATTATGAACATTGGTTTCCATACAAGCTTTTTCACCGATCTCCACAAGATTCTCATCCATTTCTTTGGAGGTTTTTTCAATAACCTGTTCTATCCTGCCAGGATGGATCCTGCCGTCGGTTATCAGTTTTTCCAATGAAAGACGGGCGATCTCTCTTCTTACAGGATCGAACCCGGAAAGTACAACTGCTTCCGGTGTGTCATCGATGATCAGGTCTATACCAGAAGCTTTTTCAAATGCTCTGATATTTCTTCCTTCACGCCCGATTATGCGTCCTTTCATTTCGTCATCTGGAAGTGAAACTACAGAAACTGTGGATTCCGACACATAATCAACAGCCATTCTTTGAACCGCTGTAGACAGGATACCTGCAACAAGTTTGTTTGCTTCCGCTTTAGTCTGCTCCGCTATCTGACGAATTTCTTTTACAGCTTCATTACGAGCTTTATTTTTTAGATTGTTCTTGAGTATCTGGATTGCTTCATCTCGAGATAACTTGGCAATTTCAGAAAGCTTTATATTTTGCTGTTCGATCAGCTTGTCTAATTCAACTTTCTTATTCTGAATTTCAATTTCTTCGGTTTTTATCTTCTTTTCATATTCTTGGAGATTAGTATCTTTTTTATCCAGAGTTTCCAGCCGTTTATCTAAACTTGATACTCTCTCATTGTATTCTTTTTCCAGAACGTAGATTTCTTTCTTTCGCTGTGCTATTTCATCTTCATAGGTTTTCTGGGTTTTATACCAAGCTTCCTTAGCTTCCAGTACGGCTGTTTTTTTCAGGTTCTCTGATTCGTTACTTGCATCATCGATGATTTTTTTTGCAAGTTCATTAGATTTAAGTATGTTTTTATCGGCTGTTGATTTTTTTACATAGCTAATGATAAGAGTAAAAATGATACCTATGGCAAATCCTGCCAGGATAAATATATATTGCATTGTTAACCTCTCTTTTTAGAATTTATATTAACCCGCAGTACCGTGTATTATCGTTTTAGCGAACCGGAAACAAGGTGGATGTCTACCTTATCTGCTTTACATATCCGAATCATGTCCGGCTCGTGCGCCGCAAATGGCTCGACTTCCTGTTCGTAATTGGTTCAAAAACAAAAATAATATCACGAATACTGCAGGCGTTATACTTCGTTTTCCAGGACCAGATCATTGAGCATACTGGTTATCTGTTCAAATTCTTTACTTAATTTGTTATTATTCTCGATCGCTGAAAAATATTTTTCTGTTATCATTAAAGCATAAAGAACAAACAGTTTATTCTGATCAACTGTATTGAACCTGCTATTCAATTCTTCCAATTGAGATTCGAGATGTTTGGCAGTTTCCTGAAGCTTTTCCGGGTCGTCACTTCTAAAGAAATATTTCTTGCCTAATAACTCGATCTCTATAGATTTCATTTTAGTTAAAGATCACTTAACTGACCAAAAATACTATCGATCTTGGAAGAAGCCTCTTTCATTTTGTTTTCGTATTTTTCCACCTGGGACCTCAAATTTCGATTTTCATTACGTAGAAATTCAATCTCTTCCTGCTGTTTGTTAAAAGATTCCTGGAGTTCTTCAAATTTCCCGCTGTTTTGAGATTTGAATTCACTTAGTTCGGAATTGGCTTTTTCCATTTCTGCTTTTTGTACAACCAGGTCAGCATATTTAGTTTTGAGTTCAGTATAACTATTTATTAATTTCTGAATTTTTTCATCCAGAGATAAAACTGTTTTTTCTTCCATCACTACCTCATCTCAATGCTGAAGTCACTTTTTAATTTCTCAATAACTTTTTGTAGAATATTATTTATATAGTCATCCGTCAAGGTTTTTGTGTCGGAACTGAAAACCAGACTGAAGGTCAGGCTTCGATATTCATCTTTGATGTTTTTCCCAATATATTCGTCGAAAAGTTCAACCTTTGTTATGAGTTTCTTATTTATTGAATATATGGAATTCATTACTTCATTATAAGAATATTTCTTGGGAATAACAAAAGAAAGATCGCGCAGAACTGGCGGGAATTTTGGAATATCGTGGAAAACTGGTTTTACGATCTTCTGAAGTTCAAAAATATCCTGCAATTTAATATCAAGAATGAATAGCGGTTGTCCGATATCGTACTTGCTGGCTATTTTGGAATCGATCTTACCAAAACTACCGACCATCCTTTTCTTGAGAAAAATATCTACAGCAAGACCGGGTTGGTAGAATTTTTCACTCGATGCTTTGAAGACCTGGTCTGACACATGAAGTGTATCCAGAATTTCTTCGACGATACCTTTTACATCATAAAAATCCACAGGATGTTGATCCTCTTTCCAGTAAACAGGATGCAAAGTGCCAGTAATAAATGCAGAAAGATGCACTTTTTCCGTTGCTAATTTTTCATTTTGTCTTGTAAAAACTTTAGACTGTTCGAACAATTTAAGATTTTTCTGACCATGGTGAATATTGAATAATGCGTTTTTCAACAACTGCGGAATCAGCATGGAACGCATAATGGAAAAACTTGAACCCAGAGGATTCTTTAGTTTAGCATTGTTACGTCTTTCATCATCCATAGGAATATTCAATTTGTCCAGATCTGCTAGGTCTCCAAAATTCCAGTTTATTACTTCGGAAAAACCATTATTAACAAGAATATTTTTTACTTTTCTGCAAGTATAAAAGGTGACCTTATCCATAATTTTTTGTGGTTTCAGAAAAGATTCTACAGAATTATAACCATACAGACGTATAATTTCTTCTATCAAATCGATCTCACGAATCAGGTCTTTTCTATAAGGAGGAATTTCAAATTTAATGAGATCTGTTTCCCGACCCGAAAGCTTTAATCCCAACGGCTCCAGATAATTGATGATCTGTTTATCAGATATTTTAATAGTCAGAAGTTTTTTTACTCTTGAAGGTCGCAATCCAACGATGCTTTTCCCAACAGGGTCTGGATAAGAATCCAGCTTGCCCTTTAATAGTTCACCACCGGCTAATTCAAGAATCAACTGACAGGCACGTTTGCTTACAAGTTCAGCTGTTTCATCGGCAATATCACGTTCAAAGCGATAAGAAGAATCTGTAGATATTTTTATACGACCTGCTGTTTTCCTGATAGAAGAATAAAGAAAATTTGCAGCTTCTATGACGATATCTTTTGTTTCTTTAGTGATATGGGAATTTTCTCCCCCGATAATTCCAGCAAGAGCAATGGGTTTTGTAGAATCAGCAATTACGAGGTCATTTTTTTTCAGTGTATATGTCTCTTCATCCAGAGCAGGAAATTTTTCACCTTCTTTTGCTCTACGAACAATGATGGTCTTGTCTTTTATCAAGCTGTAATTAAAAGCATGTAAGGGATGACCGAATTCTATCATTACAAAGTTCGTGATATCTACTACATTATTTATCGGACGAAGCCCAACGGAGATCAATCTTCGTTTTAACCACTCGGGAGATTCTTTAATATTTACACCCTTTATCATTCTGGCAGTATACCGGGTGCAAAGATCTGGAGCATCATTACGTAATGCAAGATGTTTTGCTATAGGTTTACCTGTTTCATTGATACTGATTTCCGGCATTTTCAGAGGAATATTTAAAACAGCAGCCATATCTCTGGCAACGCCCAAAATACCCAGAAGATCAGGTCTGTTTGGTGTGATCTCAACTTCAAAAGTTATGTCATCTTTTTGCAGGTAAGTTCCTAGTTTTTCTCCGATATGAGCATCATCAGGAAGAACTAAAATACCATCGTGGTTATCGGAAATACCAAGTTCTTTTTCCGAACAGATCATTCCGAATGATTCTTCACCGCGTAATTTTACTTTTTTTATTTGGAAATCACCAATTGAAGCGCCAACCGGAGCAAAAACCACTTTTTGACCAACAGCACAATTTGGTGCTCCGCAAATAACTTGTTTAGTATCGGAACCATCATTTACCTGGCATATTGAAAGATGATCGGAATCTGGATGAGTTTCACATTTTATAATTTCTGCAACCAGATACTGATTTAAATCTTCACCCAGTTTTTCCACACCTTCCACTTCCAAACCGGCAAAAGTCATCCTGTTTTGAAGTTCCTCCGGTGAAAGATCAATGTCTATATATTGGCTTAGCCATTTATAACTAATCTTCATATTTCACTCTATTCTTTAGTTAATGAATACGACTATTTAAACTGCTTTAAAAATCTTATATCATTTTCGAACAACAATCTCATGTCTGGAATTTTATATTTCAGCATAGCTATTCTGTCTATACCCAATCCAAAAGCATATCCTGTATACTTTTCGGAATCGATATCAAGCATATCAAAAACATTTGGATCTACCATTCCGGCACCACCCAATTCCAACCAGCCACTTCCCTTACAAAGATTGCATCCTTTTCCCAGGCATTTCACACATATGATATCCATTTCAGCACTTGGTTCTGTGAACGGAAAGAAATGAGGTCGGAATCTGGATTCTATATTTTTTCCGAACATCTTTTTCACGAATATATTCATCATATCCCGCAAATCGGCAAAAGTGACTCCTTCGTCCACTACAAGCGCTTCCACCTGATGGAACATAGGAGAATGTGAAGCATCATTCTCATTACGGTAACAACTTCCCTGTGAGATGATCTTAATTGGAGGTTTATGATTTTCCATCACTCGTACTTGAACGGTTGAGGTTTGAGTTCTTAAAAGTACATCGTCTTCAATGTAAAATGTATCGGAAAGATCACGGGCAGGATGGTCCTGAGGAGTATTCAATGCATCAAAATTATGAAATTCATCTTCGATATCTGGTCCTTCTGCTACCTCAAAACCCATGGAAATAAAGATATCTTCGATCTCCTGCCATACTTTTGTGATAGGATGAAGAGTACCGATCTCTCTTTTACGACCAGGCATGGTCAGGTCCAGAGCTTCCTTCTTCAGAGTCTTTTCATATTTGAGGTTTTTTATTTCTTGATCTCTCTGGAGAAGCAATTCAGATACTTGAACTTTTGTCTTATTTAGTATCTTTCCAAAAGCAGGTCGTTCTTCTTTGGCTAAAGTTCCAAGTTTTTGCATAAGCTCGTTCAAGATGCTCTTTTTCCCTATATAGCGTGATTTGAGCTGCATGAGATCATGTATAGAATCTGCTTTTTCAATTTCAACTTTGGCAGCTTCGAGAACTCTGGTTATTTCCTCTTTCACAACAACATCCTTTATTGTTGTTTCTTGGCTATATCACAAAGTTTAGTAAATGCTTCCATATCGTGGAATGCTAAATGAGCTAATATTTTTCTATCAATCTCAACTTCAGCTTTTTTCAGGCCATTAATAAGCTTGCTGTAAGTAAGATCGTTCATACGGGCTGCAGCGTTTATGCGTGTAATCCAGAGACTTCTGAAAACACGTTTTTTAGTTTTTCTGTCACGGTAAGCATATAACCATCCTTTTTCTACTGCCTGGCGGGCAGTTCTGTATAATTTGCTGCGTCCACCAAAGTAACCTTTGGCTGCTTTAAGGTATTTCTTTTTTCTATTTTTTGCTGCTACATTATTTACCGATCGTGGCATGATATTTCTCCTTTATTTTATTATATCCCTAGCATGCGCTTCATTCTGGATTCATCAGCTTGATTAACCAGATCAGATTTTCTCAGATTTCTTTTTCTTTTAGCGCTTTTTTTAGTAAAAAGATGACCTGCAAATGCATGTGATCTTTTAAGCTTTCCTTTGCCTGTGACTTTAAATCTTTTCGCCACAGCGCGGCGTGTTTTAAGTTTCGGCATTATTCCTCCTGAATCTATTTATATTTTAACTTTCTTCCTGCTCCTGGTCGTCTTTTTCCAGAATTTTATCGATATCTTTTTTAGGATTGACTATCGTATAAATAGTTCTTCCTTCGCTTTTGGGTTGAACTTCAACATCAACTATTTCTTTCAGTTCTTCAAGTAAACGCTCCAGAAGTTTATGACCAATATCTTTATGGGCAAGTTGTCTTCCTCGGAATCTTACAGTTAATTTCACCTTATTATGTTGTTTTAAAAATTTGAGAGCATTATTTTTCTTGAAGTTGTAATCATGATCTTCTGTATTAGGACCGAATTTAACTTCTTTAGTTTGAACAATATGTTGTTTCTTTCTCGACTCTCGCATTTTGCGTTCTTTCTGATAATGATACTGTCCAAAATCCATAATCTTGCAAACTGGGGGATTAGCGTTTGGTGATATTTCCACAAGATCAAGATCTGCTCTTTCAGCTGTTTTTAATGCTTCTGATATTGGAACTACACCAACCTGCTTTCCATCTGCAGTGATCAATCTCACTGTAGATACCCTGATCTGTTCATTAATCCTTTCTTTCGGAATAGTAGGCTTCATTTTAGCTTTACTTCTACTTCTCCAGGCCAAAAAACCTCCTTTTATTCATAAAAAAATAGCGAGTGCAACCACCCGCTATAATGCATATATAACAAACTTCCTTCATCTACTATAAAACCTTATCAAGTATTCCCTTTTCTGGAAACCGTAAGGTAGAAGCGGGTAGCTTCTTTTCAACACTATTTACAATTAAACTGCGTTAAAAAATAAATCAGGCATAATTGAGTCAAGTCTTTTTCTTATAACCTATTTAAATCTGAAAGGTTAGTAGCTCTTTTTTTGCAGAAATAAATTATTACATATATTTCAGTAGGTTCTCACTTAAAATATATCAAATTGTTTCTATCTTAATAATATTAATAACAATATAGGAACTGGGACAGTTTGTCACAACTTGCCCGAATCTGTCCCAATTAATTAATCAAGAAAGGAATTAACCTCGAAAGATACATGAAATAAGTATAACAATAGTAAGTAGTTCTATGAATTATCTTGTTTTGAATAGCGTTGGCATATCTTTTGCGTAAATTGAATAATAAGAATAATTATTGCAAATGTAATTATTTAATTTGATCTTTACAAGAAAAACAAAATAAAATTCTGTTTTTTTCAGAATTTATTTTGAACAATAGAAAAGAAATGAATGATGTACATTATACGAATAATATTTATCAATAAGAAAAATAACTTGCCAGTTTTCTTTAAAATGAAAGTTAATGGCTAATAATTTAATTAATGGATTAAGAGGAGAAGAAAATGAAGAAGAAAGTAGTAGCTCTTTTTTTAACAGTCGTTTTTGTTTTGACTGCATTCAGTATGTATAGTATGGTAAGTAAAGTTCAAGCAGAAAATGCCGCATCTATCCAATGTACAGCTCAGGGTGAATTCATGCCTGCACCTTTTGAAGAAATAATTGTAGAAGAAAGTTCAGCTCTAAATGAGAATGATCTTTTCTGCAGTATTCAAGGTGGCATCTCCCCTCCCCCGTTCGAGGAAGATGAAGATACTACAACCAGTACCAAATAAA
>CBDUTJ010000026.1:0-40381 GCA_965370415.1 uncultured bacterium
AGAAAAAACACTATTTCCTTTTTGTTGTTTTCCTGTCTTTGCTTTTGAAGTTTTGCCTTTTTCAAGGATATAATTTTCCCCATCGATTGAAAGGTAAGTTTTATCTTTATTAGAAATAATACAAACATTCTGTATTTTATTATTCAATTTAAATGAAATAATATCTGGTTGAGTTACAACATCTTCAATGATGTATCTTTTATTATCATCGATGATTACCTGGTAAGTATTTTTCACTTTTTCCAGATCTACTATGTAAATTTTATCTAAGTGTATGAATTTCATTTTTCCTTACATATCTCCCATTTTCCAAGTTCCTGCCAGGGGGTTGTTTTTTGAGAATATTGTGAATCATATTCCTTTGCTCTTTTGCTTATTCCTAAAGATTTATTTAACGCACCGACTATCAGGGCAATATCTAATTTTTCCTGTTTGGGAAGTAATTTCTCTTCATGTTCATCAATAAAGTGAGTGTCATAATCACCACTGGCAAAGTTTTTAGAATCTATTATTCTTTTCAAATATCCGATATTGGTTTTAATTCCTAAAATAATATACTCTTTTAAGGTTTCAGAGATTCTGACAATCGACATTTTTCTATTTTCAGACCATACAATTAATTTGGAAAGAATGGGATCGTAATGAGGAGGGATATCACAACCTTGATAGATGCCTGAATCTATCCGTATTCCTGGTCCGTTGGGCTCGGATAGGAACAGGATTTTCCCCGGAGAAGGAACAAAGTCGTTATCCGGGTCTTCTGCATAAATCCTGGTTTCAATTGCGTGTCCATTCTGCCTGATCTGTTCTTGGGAAAGTTGGAGTTTCTCACCTGCTGCGATTAAGATTTGCTGCCTAACCAGGTCGATTCCAGTAACCATTTCAGTTATTGGATGCTCAACCTGAATTCGGGCATTAACTTCCAGGAAATAGAATTTTTTATTTTTATCCAGAAGGAATTCAACAGTTCCAGCAGTTGTATAATCAGAAGCATTAATGACTTTTTTGGCAGCTTTACCCATTTTCATACGCAGATTATTATCAAGAGCAGGAGATGGAGTTTCCTCGATAATTTTTTGATGTCTTCTTTGGATGGAACATTCACGCTCAAAAAGATGAACACAATTCCCAAAATTATCCCGCAAAACCTGGAACTCGATGTGACGTGGTTGTTCGATGTATTTTTCTAAATAAATGGAATCATCACCAAAAGAACTTAACGCTTCCCTTTGACTAATTGCAATGCTCTTTTCAAGATCCTTTTCATCGTAAACAACTCGCATTCCTTTGCCACCACCACCCATCGAAGCTTTGATCATCACAGGATAACCGACTTCTATAGCAGCTTTTTTAAATAAAGAAATATCAGTGCTGGTCATGTGCATTCCAGGAATTATGGGAACACCTACTTTTTTAACGGTATTTCGGGAAGCGACTTTATCTGCTACCAGATTCAAAGTTTTGGAATTGGGTCCTATAAAAATAATTCCGGAATCTTCACAGGCTTTAGCAAAAAGTTCATTTTCAGCTAAAAAGCCATATCCAGGGTGAATGGCTTCTGCTTTTGTTTTTTTTGCAGCTTCCAGAATTGAATCGATATTTAAATAACTGGAAATTGCTGGTGAATCACCGATCCAGACAGTTTCATCCATAAATCTAAGATGGAGTGATTTCTTGTCAGTTGTGGAATAAACTCCAACAGTGGAAATTCCAAGTTCTTTGCAAGCCCGAGCAACTCTTATGGTTATCTCACCTCTGTTTGCAATTAATATTTTCTTAAACATTTATTTTGTCCAATCAGGTTTTCTTTTTTCAAAGAAGGCATTCATTCCTTCCTGCCCTTCGTCAGAAATTCGCATTTTAGAAATAACTTCCGCAGTATATTGTCCTGCTTCTTTTAATGAGAGTTCAGGAACTTTGCTTAACAAGTCTTTGCACATTCCGATTGCTTCCGGTCCGCTTGTTATTAATTGTCTTGTAATATTTTCTGCAAAATTATTCATCTCTTCTAAGGGAACAACAAAATTTACCAGTCCTGCTCTATAGGCTTTTTCAGCGGTTAATCTTTCTCCGGTTAAGAAGAATTCCCTGCAACGACCTTCTCCACATTTTTTTACAACATAAGGCGAGATACAGGCAGGAACAAGCCCCAGTTTTACTTCACTGAAACTGAATTTTGAGTGAGTTGCTGCAATTGCTATATCACAAACTGCAACTAATCCGGTTCCACCTCCGATTGCTGCTCCGTTAACAAGGCAAATTGTAGGTTTTTTAATTGAATACATTTTATAAAACATTTCAGAAAGAGCGATAGAATCTTCCAGATTTTCTTCATAAGAAAAATCTTTCATTTTCTTCATCCATTTCAGGTCAGCTCCTGCACAAAATGATTTTCCTTTTCCGGTCAAAATAACAACTCTGATATCATCCTGTTCTTTGATATGGTCGAATATTTCACTCAATTCGGAGATCATTTTATCATTGAATGCATTATGGATTTCAGGACGATTAAGAGTTATGTGTGCGATTTTATCCTTCCTTTCGAGTAGGATAGTTTCAAATTCACGATTTATCATTTTTTTTCAATATCCTTCATTCTGCTTAAATATTACAAGTTAACATTTTTTAACCCCCTTTAATTCCCCCTTCTCAGGGGGATTATAAGGAATTCGCTTCGTTTTTTCTGTTTACATCAATATATCTGTTTCCATCAATAAATCACATTCTAAACACACCAAATTTATGATCAGGAATGGGAGAATTGAGCGATATTGAAATCGCCAATCCAAGAATATTTCGTGTATCAAGAGGATCTATTATTCCGTCATCCCACAATCTTGCAGTTGAAAAATATACACTGGATTCATTTTCGTATTTTTCTAAAATCGGTTTCCTGATCTCTTCAATTTCTGCTTTGGATAATTTCTTGCCTTGCCTGGTTAAAGCTCTGACTTTTACATCTGTTAAAACACCAGCAGCTTGTTCTCCTCCCATAACGCAAATTTTGGAAGTAGGCCACATCCATAAAAGTCTGGGACCGTAAGCACGACCACACATTCCATAGTTTCCTGCTCCGTATGAACCACCAATGATAATGGTGAATTTCGGAACTTGAGTATTTGCCACAGCATGAACTAATTTTGCTCCATCTTTGGCGATTCCTTGATGTTCGTACCTTTTACCAACAATGAAACCTGTAATATTCTGCAAGAACAGAAGTGGGATTTTTCTAACAGAACATAAAGAGACAAAATGAGCTCCTTTTTGGGAAGATTCGGAAAACAGAACCCCGTTGTTCGCCAGAACCCCGATTGGATAACCCATAATCCGGGCAAATCCGCAAATCAATGTCTGACCGTAAAGTTCTTTAAACTCATGAAATTCGCTGCCATCAACGATTCGGGCAATTACTTCTCTCATATCAAAGGATTTTTTTAGGTCTTTTGGAATTATTCCATACAGTTCTTTTGGATCGTATGCAGGTTCATCAGGCTGAAATCGTTCTAAAGGATGTTTTCGAGGTGATGTAATATTTTCAATAATATTTCGTGTGATCTCAATTGCTTGTTCGTCGTTTTCTGCATAATGGTCTGCAACTCCGGAAATTCGACAATGAACATCCGCACCACCAAGTTCCTCTTCTGTTACAACTTCTCCTGTTGCTGCTTTCACTAAAGGAGGACCTCCAATATAGATAGTTCCAGGACCTTTTACGATCACAACTTCATCACTCATTGCAGGTTGGTATGCTCCACCAGCAGTGCAGAATCCGACTACAACAGAAATCTGAGGAATATTTTCTGCAGACATTCGAGCTTGATTATAGAAAATCCTGCCAAAATGTTCTTTATCAGGAAATGTTCCAACTTGGAGAGGTAAGAAAATTCCACCGGAATCTACAAGATAAATACAGGGGAGTCTATTTTCTAAGGCAATTTCCTGTGCCCGTAAATGTTTCTTAATCGTTTCAGGAATGTAGGTTCCACCCTTAACTGTTGCATCATGAGCAATGATCATAACTTCACGGTTCTTTACAACTCCGATTCCGGTAATTATTGCTGCAGATGGATGCTGGTTTTCATACATATCCCAGGCAGCTAAAGAACTTAATTCCAGAAATGGTGTATCAGGATCTAAAAGTAATCTCAACCGATCTCGTACGAAAAGTTTACCCCGTTTTTTATGCTTTTCGTGCATGTAATCAGGACCACCTTTTCTAACTAAAGAAAGGCTATCCTTCAACTTCTTAACAGCTTCTTCCATCGATTTTGTGTTCTCTTTGAAAGAATGGCTGTTCGTGTTAATTTTGGATTCGATTTTATACATAATTAACCTACTTGTATTTTCTCCATCACGATTGATTGAGAAACAAAGAAGTTACGCTAAAACAGCCTTATATCCGTAAAGTATAATTCCTGTTTTTCCCTCTTTCTGAATTTTCCTGAAAACAAGTTTAACAGAATTTCCAATTTCTAATTTTTCAGGATCACAATCTACAACTTGAGTTGTTATCCTCACCCCGTTTTTCAATTCTACAATGGCAATTGCATAAGGAACTTCTGCTTCAAATTGTGCGGGAGCAACTCGAATGATCGTGAATGTGACGATTTTACCGTTTTCAGGTAAAACAACCTGTTCAAAATTTTGCGAACCGCATTTGTTACAGATCAATCTCGGTGGGAAAAATATCTTTCCACAACCTTTGCATTTTCCCGCTTCTAACCTGTATCTTTGCGGCATTTCTCTTCTATATCTTGGTGAAGGCATATTTCACTCCTTTTTTATTGATTTATACTGAATAGACTGATTTAAACCGATTGATTCTTTTTTATAGTCCTTATATCTGGCAAGTCTTTTGACATTAAGTTTATCATTTCCGAAATTAACTAAAATTCCGACTTCCAATCCAGAAGCTTTTAAATAAGAAATTACTTGAGCTTTAAATACTTCTGGAAAATCTCCTGTTATGGCTTTTATTTCTACAATAACCTTTTTATTAACGACAAAATCAACTCTGAATTTTCCTACTAATTTATTAAGAAACATTACATTAAACTCTTTCTCAGAATCATATTCAAAATCATTCTTGGAAAATAACAATTCAAGGGCTTTATGATATACTTTTTCAGGAAATCCGGGTCCAAGAGACTTGTGAACTTCGAGACATAAACCAATAATCTTTTCAGTTATTTTACTATAAAGATATTTATTCATTTTTCAGTTTTCCTATATTGCCTCAGTTTCCTTCAATGAACTCTGTTTACATCAATGAAAATATATGAGTAACTGAAGAAGCGCCCGATCCACCCATGTTCTGAGCTAAACCTATTTTAGCATTTTTAATTTGCCTTTCTCCGGATTTTCCTGTTAACTGTTCAAAGATTTCCACAATTTGAGCAGCTCCTGTAGCTCCCACAGGATGACCCTTTGATTTCAATCCACCTGAAGTGTTGATTGGAATTTTTCCAGTTAATGCTGTATGACCTTGTTCAGTGAAAAGCCCACCTTTTCCTCTTTCAGCAAAACCGAGCTCTTCTAAAATGCAGATTTCTGCGATAGTAAAGCAATCGTGAACTTCTGCCAGATCAATATCAGTTGGTTTTAACCCTGCCATTTTAAAGGCACGTTCTGCGGATACTTTAACAGCATTTAATGCAGTTATGTCGTCTCTTTGATCTAAAGCCAGAGAATCAGTGGCAACTCCGGAACCTATAATTTTAATCATAGGTTTTTGAAGTTTTTTAGCGACTTCTTCCGAAGCTAATATAACGCAAGCACCACCATCAGAAACAGGAGAGCTATCCAGAACTGTTAAGGGATCAGCAACTAAAACAGCGTTTTTTACTTGATCAAGAGTGACTTTTCGTGGAAATTGAGCATTTGGATTCATCGAGCCGTTAAAATGATTTTTCACAGCAACCTGAGCGAGTTGATCTCTTGTTGTTCCATAACGGTGCATGTGTGCTCTGGCGATCATTGCATAAAGCCCGGGAAAGGTAACTCCATGATAACATTCATATTCCTGATCTGCAGCAGTTGAAAGAGCAAAAGTTACATCTGCACCATCATTCATTTTTTCTACTCCACCAGCAAGCACAATATCCGAATTTCCGGAAGCAATATCGAGAAATCCCATCCTGACTGCCAATCCTCCGGAACAGCAAGCTGATTCAACTCGAACTGCCGGAATTGGCGCCATTCCCAGATAATCTGCCATCAAAGCTCCGACGTGTTCTTGTCCTACAAAAAGACCGGATGTCATTGTACCAACATACATAGAATCAAGATGATCGACTCCCGCATCTTTTATCGCTTTTAAGCCAGCTTCTACAAATAAATCCCGGAAAGAAGATTCCCAGATCTCGCCAAATTTTGTCATTCCGCAACCAATTACATAAACGTCTCTCATTTATTTTCCTCCTAAATTTTTTTACCACAAAGTCTCAAAGACACAAAGGAAATAATTAAATAAACTCAATTTTTTCTTTTGATTCAATTAAACACAATATTAGTATCTTTGTGCCCTGGTGGTTCCGCTTTTACTCGTTCATAATGATCTTTTCACGGAATTTAGCATATTGACCGTAATCCAGATAAATCGGGTTATCTGCGAGCATTTCTCGGACCTTTTCTGCTTTATCCTGAACATCAGTAATTTTATCGGTTGCTTTGAAAATGAAAGCATCGCTTCCTGCTCCTGAACCAAAAGAAACCATAAAGATCAAATCACCGAGTTTTGCAACATCCAAAGTTGCAGAAAGACCTGTTGGTGAAGAACCAGAATATGTATTTCCCATTAAATTTACAATCCAACCGGGTTTCATCTGCTCATCAGTGAAACCAAGTTTCTTCCCAACTGTTAAAGGGAACTTTCCATTTGGCATGTGGAAAATTGCATATTTAAAATCTGATGGTTTGTATCCACTCTTTTTCAAAATAGCGTTTGCTGCTCCCTGAACATGTTTGAAATATGCAGGTTCACCCGTGAATCTACCTCCATGATGAGGATAGAATGCTCCTTCTCTTCTCCAGAAATCTGGAGTATCTGTGGTGTAAGAATGAGTGAATAACAATTCTGCGAGAATATTTTCTTTTCCAAAAATGAATGCTGAACCTCCGGCAGAAGCAGAAAATTCCAGTGCATCAGCAGGAGCGCCTTGAGATGTATCTGCTCCGATCGCCATTGCATATTTTACTTCTCCGGCTTTAACTAAAGCTTGAGCAACAAACATTCCTTCCGAACCGGCTTTACACGCAAATTCAAAATCTGCAGTATGAAAATCCGGAACAATGCCAAGAGCTTCTCCTACAACAGTTCCTGAGGGTTTCACAGCATAAGGATGAGATTCCGAACCAATGTAAAGTGCACCGATCTCCTGCGGATCGATATTGCAGCGTTTCAACGCTTTCTTTGCTGCTGCTACTGAAATTGTAATTGTATCTTCGTCTAAACCGGGAACAGATTTTTCCTGCAGCATTAACCCGCGCTTGATAGCTTTTGCATCTTTTCCCCATTGATGAGCTATCTGTTCAGCTTTAATCCGGAATTTTGGAATGTACGAACCATATCCGATAATTCCAACCATTAAACCTCCTTTTCATAAAAAATCCAAAATTTCAAAATACTAAATAAATAAAATCAATTTTTATAGCCAATGAATTCTTCCTTCTCTTCGAGGAGGGGCAGGTGATTCTCTATCATAATAACCAAGAGCGATCCCGCATAGGAATTCTTTGTTTTCAATGTTCAATAGTTTTTTAACCTGCTGGGCTTTTTGCTCTACTCTTCCCAGAACACAGGTTCCTAAACCTTCTTTATGTGCTAATAAAAGTAGGTTTTGTATTGCGAGGAATACACTTCCCATTGATGTGATTGGTTCTTCTCCCGGAATTATATCCGAAAATGCAAGAATAACGACAGGTGCATTTCCAATATTGCCAAAGAATTTTCCTGTTAATTCAATTATTTTTGGTTTGAGTTTTCCTTCCAGAGTCGGTTTCACATATTCCCAGAATTCGTTATAGATTTTTGTAAATTCTTTTAATTTTTTATCCTTTAAAATATAAAAATGCCAGTTTTGAAAATTCTTCCCTGATGGTGCCCAGATTGCTATTTGAAGAATTTTATCTAACAACTCATCGGGAACTTCTTTATCGTTGAATGAACGAATACTTCGTCTGGTTTTGATTATTTCGTAAATATCGTTTGAAAATGACATATATTACTCCTATAAAATTACGTCATAACCTTAGTCTCAAACTGATAATTTCTTCCATCGAATTTGATATTTCCAGCTCGATTTATGGGATCGTGTTCAAGGCAAACCAGCCAGTTCTTCTCTATTGCTCGCTGATAGAGCTCTCTACGTTTCTCCATAATTTCCACAGGATAGAGATCAAAACCCATTGTATATGGAATTCTTATGTGTGTGACCGCTGATACAATTCCTCCAAAATAAACCGCTGTTTCTCCTTCTGATTTTATGAAAATAATCTGATGATGTTTTGTATGTCCACCTGTGGTTTCGACACTAATTCCGGGAATAACTTCTTTATTGCCTTCGATGAGTTTAACCAGTCCTGCTTCCATAACCGGGACATAATTTTCCAGGAAGTAAGTTCCTTTTGTCCTTTCATTTGGATGAATAGCGTCTTCCCATTCGTCTTTCTGGAAGTAGTGAGTAGCATTTTTCAAAGTGGGAACAATATTGCCTGATTCATCAAATTTTGTGCAAGCGCCCACGTGATCGAAATGAAGATGAGTAGCCACAACCACATCGATATCATCACAAGTTAATCCTATTTCAGCTAAAGATTGTTCTAATGAAGGTTCATAATTTATTCCGAAAATCTGTTTTTGTTTTTCAGTGAATTTATTGCCCTGTCCCGGATCGATGAGAATATTGTGTTCCGGAGTTTTTACAAGTAAAGGATTAATGTTCAATTTTACTCGATTCAATTCATCAGGTTGAATTAATTTTTGCCATATAACTTTAGGGACAACTCCGAAATACCCTCCTCCATCCAGCCAGAAAGAACCATCATGAAGAAAATGAAGTTCATAATTACCTAATTGATATTTTTTTACCATTTCTTTTCCTCTTTTTTTACCACAAAGGCACGAAGACACGAAGTTTTTTATACTGTATTATTCTTTGTAACTTTGAGTCTTGGTGGTTATTTCTTTTATATATTCAACGATCTCATTAGTTGGTGCTCCCGGTGTGAAGATTCTTTTAACTCCCATTTGCATAAGTTTTTTTATATCTTCTTCGGGTATAATCCCACCACCCATCACAATTATATGCTCAGCATTTTTTTGTTTTAAAAGATCAATAATTTTGGGGAAGATCGTCATGTGAGCACCGGATAATATTGAAAGTCCGATAATATCTACATCTTCCTGAATTGCTGCTTCTACGATACTTTCCGAAAGCTGATGAAGTCCAGTATAAATTACTTCAAAGCCAGCATCTCGAAAAGCTGCAGCGATTACTTTTGCTCCCCTGTCATGTCCGTCAAGACCGGGTTTACCGATTAAAATTCTAATCTTTTTATCCATAAAAACCTCCGATGGAGATAATTTCTAAATCCTAATTACCTAATGACAAATAAAATCCTAAATCCTAATGTCTAATGATAAATAGAATTTCAAAACTCAAATACCTAATGATAAATAAATGTTACAGCATTACAAAACTGGAGTTTGGAAACGAGAGAACTTTTTGATAATTTGACATTTGAATTTTTATTAGAAATTAGATATTTGAAATTTTTCATTATCTTACGCTTTTTCTTCTTGATTTGATAATTATTGATGAAAAAATTAAATTTAATTCATTCGATTCTTTCCACAATATTTTGGCTTCTTCTTTTAATTCAGGAACTGCTTTGGCAATCATTCTTAACCAAAATTTTGATTCTTTCGATTCCTTGTTACAGATTCCAATTTTATGTTCAAAGTCTTTTTTTGATTCTGCACAGTCAGCTTCGTTATAATTCGCTCCAACACTTGTTCCTGCTTTAATTAATTGTGTAATCAAAGGTAATGTTATAGGATTTCTTGGAATTTTCTTTGCAAATTCTATTATATCCTCGCCAAATTTAGCAGTTCGTTCTTCCAAATCATACTTATTTTTTGGTAATTTGGTATTTGGATTTTTATTAGAAATTTGAAATTTGTCCTTTGTCATTTTCTTCTTACTTCTCTTAAAAAATTATTGGTTCTTTATAAACACCAAAAATCTCTTTTAAAGTACTGCACATTTCTCCAAGTGTAGCATATTCTCGAACACAATCCAATATTCTGGGCATTAAATTTTCTCCGTTTTCAGCAGCTTCTCGAAGTTTGATCAAAGTTTCTTTTACTTTGGAATTATTTCTTTCTTCCTTCACTTTCTTAAGAGATTTCTTCTGGTCTATCTCTACCTCTTCCGGAATTTTCAGAAGTTCGATGTCTATATTCTTTTCTTCCTCATTGAACAAGTTCACACCGATATGGAATTTTTCCTTTTTCTCTAAAGATTTCTGGTATTCATAAGCACTGCGGGAGATTTCTCTTTGAAAAAATCCTTTTTCTATTGCCGGAACAACACCACCTAAAGTTTCAATCTTATCGAAATATTCAAAGGTTAATTTTTCCAATTTATCTGTTAAAGCTTCCACATAATAAGAACCACCAAGAGGGTCGATTGTATTTGCAGCACCGGTTTCATAAGCAATCAGTTGCTGGGTTCGAAGAGCTATTTTCACTGCTTTTTCTGTAGGAAGAGCATAAGTTTCATCCATTGAATTCGTATGAAGTGATTGTGTTCCACCTAAAACGGCGGCTAACCCCTGAAATGCAGTTCTGATAATATTATTTTCCGGTTGTTGAGCTGTCAGACTGCATCCAGCAGTTTGAGTATGGAATCTGACAAGATATGATTTCGGATTTTGAGCATGATATTTATCTTTCATCAGTTTTGCCCAAATTCGACGGGCAGCTCGATATTTAGCAATTTCTTCAAAAAAATCTAAATGAGAATTAAAAAAGAATGATAAACGAGGAGCGAATGTATCGACCGGAAGACCTGCTTTGATCCCGTAATCAACATAAGTATAACCATTTGCGAGAGTGAAGGCAAGTTCCTGAAGTGCAGTAGAGCCAGCTTCACGGATATGATAACCGGAAATTGAAATTGTATTCCATTTGGGAACATTTTCAGAGCAATATTTAAGTATATCTGTTATAATTCTCATCGATGGTTCGGGAGGATAAATCCAGGTTTTTTGAGCTTGATATTCTTTGAGCATATCATTTTGAATTGTGCCAGTTAGAACTTCTTTTGGAACTCCCTGCTTTTCCCCGACAACGATATACATTGCCAGCAGCATTGCAGCAGGTGGATTGATGGTCATGGAAGTGGAGATTTTTTCCAGGGGAATACCATCGAAGAGAATTTCCATATCTCGCAGGGTATCGATAGCAACGCCACATTTCCCGACTTCACCTTGAGCAAATGGATCATCGGAATCTTTTCCATATAAAGTAGGAAAATCAAAAGCAACAGACAACCCGGTCTGACCGTGTTTCATAAGATATTTATAACGATTATTAGTATCTTTTGGAGTTCCGAAACCGGAAAACTGACGCATTGTCCACAATCTTCCGCGATACATTGTTGGTTGAACTCCACGAGTATATGGATATTCTCCAGGATAATTTAGATCTTTTTCATAATCAAAATTTTTATTATCATCGGGAGTGTATAATGGATTTATTTTAATTTTTGACAGATTAGAAAAATTAAAATCTCTTTCTTTTCGCTTAGAATATTTTTCTTTCCATATGTCTTTGCTCATCAAACCTCCTTCATCTAAAAAATCTTCTTTGCAATTTCATCTATAATATAATGAGGAGTTATTTTACGATCGTATGCTTTGTCTATCATTTTCTTTAGTTGTTTTTGATCTATTACATAATCATGCAGATGAGTTTTTATTCTTTCTTCGATCAATTCGTTTACTCTTATTACTAATTTATTCTTTCTTTCTATTTCAAGTTCTCCACTTTTTTCTAAATATTCTTTGTGGGATTTAATAGCGGATACAAGTTCGTCGATTCCAATGTTCTCGATTGCTGTGGTCTTTAAAATCGGATAATGCCAACCAGTGTTATGTATTCGAAGTTCAAATGCAAATTTCATTTCCAGAATTAATCTGTCGGCTCCAGTTCGATCACCTTTATTAACAACCAGTATATCTGCAACTTCCAGAATACCGGCTTTCATTGCCTGGATTGCATCACCGGATTCAGGAACTAATACAACAACAGTTGTATCACAAACCTGGGCAATATCCAGTTCCACCTGTCCCACACCAACCGTTTCTATCAGAATATAATCCATACCAGCTGCGTCGAGAACAAGAGCCACATCTTTTGTTTTGGAAGCCAATCCACCCAGACTTCCCCTTGTAGCCATACTCCGGATAAAAACATTTTCATTCAAAGCCAGATCATTCATCCTGATACGATCCCCGAGCAAAGCTCCACCGGAAAATGGAGATGTGGGGTCAACTGCAATAATACCTACTTTTTTATTGTTTTCTAATAATTTTGGAACTATAGCATTTACAAGTGAAGATTTCCCAGCACCCGGAGGTCCTGTAATACCAATGTAATATGCTTTTCCAGTATGGGGAAAAATATCTTCTAAAAGTTTGGGATCAGTGCCATTTTCAATTTTAGTAATTACACGAGCTATTGCTGGTTTTTCACCTTTTAGAAATCTTTGTAATAATCCCATTAAATATTAACTTCCTTTAAGATTATAAGCATTCAAAAATTATTTCGGAAATATCCATAACTTTGATATCA
This sequence comes from uncultured bacterium, assembly GCA_965370415.1. Lineage (GTDB taxonomy): Bacteria > Cloacimonadota > Cloacimonadia > Cloacimonadales > TCS61 > JACNIV01. The sequence continues at coordinate 12,860 of CBDUTJ010000026.1, forward strand.
ACATCCATCGATTTTAAAGTTTCTTCAAACATCTGCAGGCAGTATGGACAGGCAACTGCAATGATGTCAGCGCCAGTATCCATCAATTGTTTAAGGCGTACATTTACGATGCGCTCATCTTTTTCCCATTCCAGCCACAAGCCGCCACTTCCTGCTCCACAACACAAACTTAAACTCCGATTGAAATTTTCTACTTCCAGGAATTCCAGTCCAGGAATGTTTTTTAATATATTTCTTGGTTCTTCATAAATGTTATTTTTACGACCAAGTGTACACGGATCATGGTAAACTACTTTTTTATCAAAGCTTTTATTGAGTTTCAATTTTCCTGTATCTATAAGGTATGAAAAATACTGTGTAGTATGCAGAACTTCAAAATCAGCTCCAAAATCAGGATATTCGTTTTTGAAGGTAGTAAAGCAATGAGGAGAAGTGACGAGTACTTTTTCCACTCCTGAATCTTCAAATGTTTTAATATTAGCTTGGGCAACTTCTTTAAAAATATCTTCTGCTCCAATTCTTCTGATTACTTCACCGCAACAGGTTTCTTTTACTCCCAGAATTCCAAATGATACTTTACATTTCTGTAAGATCCCAATTGTGGATTGAGCTACTTTCTGATTTCTGGTTTCGTATGCAGGAAGACAGCCGGGAAAATATAAAAATTCCATTCCTTGTTTGAAATCTGGCACATTTAATCCTTTTGTCCAATCTGCTCTATTTTCTCTATGTTCACCAAATGGATTTCCTACGTTATGTGTTTTTTGGACTGTAGATTTTAAAGTTTCTGGATAGGAATCAAAATCAACCAGAAGGCGTCGAGCAGCTCGCAGGATATTGGAGGTGCTGATACCGTGCGGACATTGATCAAGGCACGCTTCGCAACCAACACAGCGATAGATCAGATCGATTTCTTTTTCCAGTTCTTTTTTATCTTCACTGCTGGCAACTACTCCCAAGGCTGTTTCAAGAGAAAACTTGAACACAGGATAATCATATATTTCGACCTGAAACCAGGGACATACGCTTGTACACTTCCCACATTGATAACATTTGTAGATATCTTCAGCGCCCATTTCGATAAGAATATCTCTTATCTCAGGATTTATCTCAGTTGTAAGATTTTTTTTGTCTTTCAAGTTTATCCTCTAATTTTTCATTCTCGTTCCAATGCTCTTTTGTTGGAATGTAAGAGTACACTTATCATATTATCTATCTGTATATCAGTCAGATTTATTTGCTGTGAAGCTCCTGAAGGACAAGCGCTGATACATGCTCCGCAACCTTCACAGAGAATCTCGTTCACAGAAACTATTTTTTTTCTCTCATCCATTTCCCTGGCATCATAAGGACAGGTTGCTATACAAATACCACAGCCTGAACATAGATCTTCGTTCACACTTGCTATGATCGGTGAATGTGAAATTTCATCACTGGAAAAAAGAGTCAAAACTTTAGCTGCAGCACCTGATGCCTGCGAAACTGTATCAGGAATATCTTTGGGTCCCTGTGCCGTGCCTGCCAGATAAAATCCAGGCACAAGAGATTCTACAGGACGCAATTTCGGGTGAGCTTCAGTGAAGAAACCAAAATCGTTCGTATGTATTCTTAATGTTCTTGCCAGATCCAATGCTCCGGTTGAAGAAATCATTGACATCGATAGAACTACCATATCACATTTTACACGAAGTTGTTTCCCCGTGAGAGTATTGATGCACCAGACAACCAGATCATCTCCCTGTTTGATTATTCTGGCAGGTTTTCCCCTGATGTACAAAATATTTCCTTCTTCTTTTGCTCTGGTAAGAAATTCTTCATAATCTTTTCCACTGGTTCTGATATCAATAGAGAAAACAATAGCTTCACCATCTGGAACATGTTCTTTATAAAGCAGGGCATGTTTCACCATATACATGCAGCAAATTTTGGAACAATAAGGAAGATGATGTTCAGGATCACGGGAGCCAACGCAGGAAATAAAAGCTATTCTTTTTGGAATTTTATTATCAGAAGGTCGTAGAACTTCACCCTGAGTAGGTCCTGAAGCAGAGAGTAATCTCTCAAATTGTAATCCATTAATTACATCGGGATATTTTCCTGCTCCATATTCGATCATGTTTTCCATTGGATAGAGTTCATATCCTGTGGCAACTACAATGGCACCTACCTCCTCTTCGATTATCTCATCTTTTTGTTTGAAATCAATAGCATTCAAAGTGCATACGATTTGACAAACACCACACGTTCCATCTTTCAAAAAAAAGGTGCAATTTTCCTTATCGATAACAGGTTTATTGGGAACAGCTTGCGGGAATGGAGTATAGATAGCTTTTCTTTTTCCCATACCTTCATCAAATTCTGAATCTATACTCACCGGACATTTTTCGCTGCAAACTCCACAACCTGTACATTTACTATTATCTACGTAAGATGCTTTCCTTCTGATCTTGATTTTGAAATTTCCAACACTTCCGGAGATATCTTCTAATTCCGAGTAAACAAATAAACTGATATTTTCATGTTGGGATACTTCAACCATTTTAGGCGTTAGAATACATTGAGAACAATCCAGGGTTGGAAAAGTTTCTGATAGCTGAGCCATGTGCCCACCAATTGACGGACTTTTTTCTATCAGGATCACTTTGTGACCTGAATTGGCAATATCCAGTGATGCCTGTATACCAGCAATACCTCCACCAATTACCAGAGCCTTTGGATTTACTTTAACTTTTACAGGAGAAAGAGATTCATTCAGCTTTGTTTTTTCAATTATCGATCCAATTATACTGATTGCCTTAGAAGTTGCTTCTTTGATCTCTGAATGAACCCAACTGCATTGTTCTCTTATATTGGCGATTTCAGTAAGGTAGGGATTCAGACCTTCTTTTACCGCAGTATTCCTGAAAGTTAGTTCATGAAGAGATGGGGAACAGGCTGCTATAACTATCCCATCCAATTTTTTATCTTTTATATTTTTTTTTATTAAGTCCTGTCCCGGATCAGAACACATATATTTATAATCGGTGCAAAAAGCAACTCCGGGATATTTTTTTATTTCTTCAACAACCTCATCGATATTGACTGTTGAACTAATATTTCTACCGCAGTGACAAACGAAAACTCCAATTTTCTTCAAGTTTTATTTTAACTCCATCACCTTTTCTTTCAACACAGGTAAAATTTTGAACAGATCGTCAGCTATCCCATAATCCGCTTCATTAAATATCGGAGCATTTGGGTCTTTATTGATTGCAATTATGGTTTCAGCTCCCTTCATTCCGGAAACATGCTGAAAAGCACCTGAAATACCTATTGCAATATATAATTTAGGTTTGATGGTTTTACCGGATGAACCTACCTGTCTGTCTTTGGGAAGCCAATCTGCATCCACGATGGGTCTGGAACAAGCTACAACACCACCGATTGCATCAGCGAATTCTTCTACCAGAACAAGATTTCCCTGTTCTTTAATTCCTCTTCCAATACCAACAACAACATCCGATTTAGTAATATCAACATCACCGGCAGGAGCTTCTATATATTCTACGAATTTGCGATAATCAGGTTCAGTTACAGAAGTATCGATATTTGCGATCTCAGTTTTCAGATCACTTTCCTCTGCCAGGAAACAACCAGCTCTCACTGTAAATAAGTACGAAGAATTATCTCGAACAGCAACTTTAGCATTAAGCTTTCCATCATACACCTGGCGAGTAACTATGATTTTATTATCAATAACATCGATATCAAGGCAATCTGTAGTGAAAGGAAGTTCTAATTGAGTGGCAAGGGCAGGACAAAGATCCATACCGAAAGCTGTATGACCCATTAAAGTGATGAAAGGGTTTGCTTTTTTTAATAAATCGGAAAGCGTTAATTGATAGGATTCGGAATTAAAATCTTTGAAAACTTCGCTATCGACAACGAGGATACGATGTGCCTGTGATTTGATTTTTTCCACGAGATTTTTTGTATTGTGTCCCAGAATTAATGCAGTAAGATTTGAGTTCGTTTTTTCTGCCAGCATTCTACCGCAACTTAGCAATTCAAAGCTAATATCTCTGATTTCTCCTTGACGATGTTCTATAAGTGTATATATTTCTGACATTTATACCTCCGTTAAATTAACCCTTTTTCTTTAATTATCTCAGCAAGTTTACCAGCAGACTCGCCGGGACTTCCGGTGAGAAACTCTACTTCTTTTGTTTTAGGTGGAATAAATAGCTCTTCGATTTGATTGTTAAGTAGTAGATTTTCTTTTTCAATTTCTTCCTTACCTATTACTTTGATCTCTTTTTTTGCTGCTCTTCTGATTGCAATCAGAGATGCATAGCGGGGTTCATTTATTCCAGTTTGAATGGTGCATAACGCAGGCAGTGAAATATCAAGATGCTCCATCAAACCACCTTCAAGTTCTCTATGAACATGAGCTCTTTTTTCTGAAGCGTCGATATATATAACAAAAGAAGCATGGGGAATATCTAATAGCTCAGCCAGTGTAACACCAACCTGGGAATAGGCATCATCTGTAGCTATACAACCTGCAAAGATCAAATTATAATCTAAATTACTAATTGCAGATTTCAGAATCTGTGCAGTTTTATATCCGTCAAGCTCGTCAAAATCTTCTGCTTTTATCCTGATCGCATTATCTGCACCTTTTGCCAGAGCTATACGCAGAGTATCTTCTGTATCTTGATAACCCAGAGAAACTACTGTTATTTCACCGCCAAATTTTTCTTTCAGAAGAACTGCTTCCTCCAGTGCATAGGAATCCGATTCATTCATGTCAAAGCTTAAGCGGTCCTTTTCAATATCCTTTCCGGTGGAATCAATGGTAACATCTGCTTCAGCGGTCTGGGGAACTCTTTTAATACAAACAATTAAATCCAAAATTTCCTCCCAATTTTAAAAAGTCCAAAATTTATAAATAACTAAATTCCTAAAAGTTTAAAACCTTCGGAACGGTTTATTAAAAATTTTTATCTTAGAAGTTCACCTGCAATAACTACTTTTTGAATTTCTGAGGTTCCTTCGTATAATTCCAGGATTTTAGCATCGCGGTACAATCTTTCTACAGTATAATCTTTGGAATATCCATATCCACCGAAAATTTGGACGGCTTTACGAGTTACATCTACTGAAATATTTGCTGCATAGTATTTTGCCATGGCAGCTTCTTTGGAAAATCTTTTTATTCCTGCATCTTTGCACCAGGCGGAATAATAGACAAGCAATCTGGCAGCGTGGATCTGGGTAGCCATCTCAGCAAGCATATTCTGGATCATCTCAAATTTACAAATGGGTTTTCCAAAAGCCACTCGTTCTTTGGAGTATTTTACTGCTTCATCTAAAGCTGCTTGGGAAACTCCCACTGCCTGAGCTCCAATATCGATACGAGATACATCAAGAGTATTCATACAAATGTAAAATCCCTGACCTTCTTCTCCTAAAAGATTTTCTTTGGGTACTTTGCAGTCTTCAAAGATCAATTCGCAATTTGCAGTGGCTCTTATTCCCATTAGATCTTCATGGTTGCCCAGAGAAAAGCCTGGTGATTCCCTATCAACTATGAATGCACTCATCCCTTTATGTTTGAGCTCTTTATCAGTATAAGCAAAAACTATAAAAATCCCAGCCTCTCCACCATTTGTAATAAATCTTTTTGTGCCATTTAATATATAATGATCTCCTTCTAATTTTGCAGTAGTTTCCATTGCTGCTACATCTGAACCTGCATTTGGTTCGGTGATTCCCATAGCTCCGATCTTTTTTCCTGAACAGAGAAGTGGAAGATATTTCTGTTTTTGCTCTTCTGTTCCGAACTGCAAGATTGGATATCCAGTAAGAGAATTATTAACAGCAACTATTACACCTGTAGAAGCACAAGCTCTGGAGATTTCTTCAATAGCTATTGCCAGAGAAACGAAATCAAATTCTGAACCGCCGTATTTCTCGGGAATAAAAATGCCAAGTAATCCGAGCTCTGCCAGCTTCTTTATACTTTCTTTTGGAAATTCACCTGAAGCATCGATTTCCGGTGCTAATGGTGCCAATTCGTTTTCAGCAAATTTCCTGACCTCAGATTGAAGCATCTTCTGGTCATTTGTTAATTCAAAATTCATAACTTCTCCTTAACCCTAATTTTTATTTTCCTAATATCTGTCTTGCAATTACAATCTTTTGGATTTCTGAAGTCCCTTCCCCGATTTCCATAAGTTTTTCATCACGGATGAACCGCTCAACAGGATAATCTTTGGTGAGACCCAACATCCCATGAAGCTCGATTGCTGTGTTGGTTGCTTTCATACCGATCAATGAAGCATAATATTTTCCCATGGCAGCTACTTTGGTTAAAGGTCTTCCTGCATCTTTCAACTCAGCAGCCTGATAAATAAGTAGCCGAGCAGCTTCGATCTCAGTTCCTATTTCAGCAATTGTAGATTGTATTGACTGATGTTTGTAAAGTGGTTTCCCTGAAATCGTATTAGATTTCACAAACTTAACAGCATAATCAAGGGCACCTTGAGCGATTCCCAGAGCAAGAGCACCAATAGAAATTCTACCACTATCGAGTGTTTGCATAAAAATTTTGAAACCATCACCTTCTTCGCCTAAAAGATTTTCTTTTGGGATTTTACAATCTTCAAAAATCAGTTCTGAAGTAATCGAACCCCGCAAACCCATTTTATTTTCCTCTTTTCCCGGTATGAAACCTGGAGTTCCTTTTTCAACAACGAATGCAGAAATTCCAGGATAACGTAATGATGGGTCTTTTGTGGCAGTAAAAACAATTAAATCGGCAACATGACCGGAAGTGATAAAGCACTTTCTCCCATTTATAATGTATTCATCACCAATAAGTTTTGCAGTGGTTTCAGTGGCAGAAGCATCACTTCCTGCATTGGGTTCTGTTAATCCAAAAGAACCTATCTTTTCGCCTTTTGCAAGAGGAATAAGCCACTTCTGTTTCTGAGATTCATTGCCTGACTGATATATCGGAGCAACCGCCAGAGAAGAATGAGCAGCAAAAAAGATTCCTGTGGAGCCACAAGCCCTACTTACTTCCTCAACTGCAATTGCATAAGATAAAGTATCAAGACCTGCACCGCCGTATTTTTTGGGAACAAACAGACCATACAGATCCATTTCTCCCATTTTTTTTACTAAGTCATGCGGAAATTCACTGTTCAGATCGAGCTCTTTTGCTCTTGGAGCTATAACATTATCAGAAAACTCTTTGAGTTTTTCTTGAAAGGCTAAATGTTTCTCACTTAAGATCATTTTAATAACTCTTTTGCTATTTGAGATTTCATGATTCTGGGAGATGCTTCAAGTAATTGAAGAACTTTTGCATCCCTGAAATAGCGTTCCAGAGGATAATCTCTCATATAGCCATATCCACCATGAACCTGTATGGAATTGAGACCTGCAAATATACCTAATTCTCCACAATAGGTCCGGGTAATTTTGGAAGCTATTCCAAAGTCTTCCCCTTTATCTACTTTAGAGGCTGCATCATAAACCAGCAATCTTGCGGTTTCTATTTTCATTTTTATTTCTGACATCATCTCCTGGACCATAGGAAATTCACAAATTCTATGACCAAATTGCACACGCTCTTTGGAATATTTTATAGCAGCATCCAGTGCTGCTTGAGCAATTCCCAGAGAGATAGCAGAGAAAGCAATATTTGCATAGTCATGAATTTCAGATTGGATCTTTCCACTTTTATCATCTGGAATGAAACAGTCTTCTTCTAATAGTTCTGTATCTTTGAATTCTGCACCTGCAAAACCTGTTGCTCTCAAACCCAGAAGATTTTTCGAAGTTAGATGAATCCCCTTGATATCCTTATCTATAACGTAATATTTAGTATTTTCAGAAGTTGAGATTGGCATTATAAAAAATTTTGCGGAATCACCATTTAAGACAAATTCCCGATGTCCTGAAAAAATAAATTTATCATTTTCAGCTTTCAGGTTGTTTTTTTCTTCTGGCAGGTCTATCTCGGGTTCGCAGACATATCCTCCAATTTCACCATTTGAAAGTTTGTTCAAATACTTTTCTTTAAAAGATTCATCGCCATATTTCATCAAAGGATAGGCGACCATACAATTATTTACAACGAGGATCGTACCTATCGAAGCACAAACTTTAGATATTTCTTCAACGGCAATACAAAGACTGGTCACATCTAATTCAACTCCGCCATATTTCTCGGGAATTATCAAGCTCGATAATCCCAATTCGGATAGTTTACCGATTATATCTTTCGGGAAGACACCATTTTCTTCAATGTTTTCAGCAATTGGTTCAAGTTCCGATGTGGCAAATTTTCTGAATTCATCCCGAATCATTTTTTGTTCATTATTAAGATTTATTAAACTCACTTAGCCTCCCTGAGTAAGTTTTTATACTGTTAAAACCGGTTATTTTAAATATCACTAAACCCCCCTTTTATTCCCCCTTCTAAAGGGGGATTCAATTGAACTCCCCTTTGTAAGGGAGACTTAGAGTGGTTTGACAAGCTGAATAAATTTTCTGGATTTCCATATTTTTTTGTTCCATAAAAATATTTAACCGATCAGGAATTTCTTAGATTTTTTGGGTATACTGGAATCCGTTAAAAGTTTTCTGAGAGAATCCATATATTCAAAATATTTTTCCTCTTCTAACTCTTCTGATTTTTCTTGTGAGCTTTTTATAGCCTTAAAATTTTTAACAAAATTAGTTAAAATTTGATTAACTAATTCTGAAAATGGTACTCCTTTTAACTTGGCAATTTTATTAATTTCTTTGCTCACTTTAATATCTAAATCAATTGTAGTTTTTTCCAATTGTCTTTCTATTTTATCTTTTTTCAACATGTGTCCTCCTGAAAATGGTTATAATTTCTTAAGTTCAAACCCCAATTAAATATTCCCTTGAAAATATTTTTACCAGCATTAATTTAATTATCATAATCTTAAATCAGAAAGTAAAATCATAATGTCAAGAAATTTAAAGTCATTATAAGATTATAAAGAGCTATAAACGAAACAATTATTACTAATTTCCAACTAATGCAGCTACCGTAATCGAGTAGAATTTTGATTCATCGCTATCACTTCGTGAAGTTAAAACCACCGGTACTTTTGCTCCGGTAATAATGCCTGCCATTTTTGCGTTTGCCAGATATACACCCGCTTTATAAAAGGAATTACAAGCCTCGATGTTTCCGAAAACAATGGCATCTGCATCGCCTCCAACAGGACTATCGAAACCTTTGGTCTTACATGACTGCTTGGAAATAGCCAGATCCAGAGCTATCGGTCCATCAATAATTGCATCTTTGATCTGATTTCGTTTTGACATGGCAGTAATAATAGCAGCATCATACGAATTCTGATAATCCACAGCTACTTTTTCCGAGCAATTAAGCATGGCTACTTTAGGTTTCTCAATCCCGAATTTATGACAAACATCAATAAGATAATTTGCCATAGCAATTTTTTGCTTGAGATCGGGCTGTAAAATTACTGCAATATCCGATACAAAAAGCAATTTATGGTAAGTTGGATATTCTAAGATCGTTACATGAGAAAGGATCGCTTTGGGAGGTAAAATCCCTGTTTCTTTATTTAAGATGGCTTTCAAATAGTCGGTTGAGCTGACCAAACCTTTAACCAGAACATCCGCTTTATTTTCTCTGATAAATTTGACGGCAAGGTGTGCAGATTGCCTGGGTTCCTTTTCATTAATGATTTCAAGACCTGATATTTTTAAATTTATATTTTTAGCAATTTGTTGTATTTTTTCTTTATCACCAATGAGTACAGCCTTGATCAGATTTTTATCGATAGCTTTCTTTACCGCATTTAATATATTCTGTTCTTCTGCTGCAACTACAGCGATTGTTTTCTTCTCTGATTTTTTTAATTTCTCTAAAACTTGATCTAACTTTGTGATGGACATTACAGTACTCCTGATTTTATCTTGTATCGCTCGGGATCATCAAACACATCTATAACCATAACTTTAGTAGGAAAATTTGCTGAATGAACAACTCCAGCAGGAATAAAATAACTATCACCTTTGCGATATACTTTCATTTGATCGTTTATCGTTAATTCCATCTCACCATCTACCACAATACCCCATTGTGAGCAGTGAGAATGGTCGGGCATGTTACCCACAGGTTCAATCTCAAAAAATACAACTTGTTTATTTGTACTTTGAAGAAGCCAACCACGAATTCCATCAATGGGAATTTCAATTTCAGGAAGACTTTTGATCATCTCAGGATAGGGAAGAGCGAAAAATTCAGTTTTTTTTCCCATCATTTTATATTACTCCTTTCTCAGCATTGATTTATTATGTTATCAAAAAATTATATTACCTATTCCGATCAGTTGCAATAAGACATCCAACAGCAATTGAATAAAGCTTGGTCTTTTCACTATCTCCGCGGGAAGAAAGCATTGCTGGAGCTATAGTTCCGGCAATATAACTGGCAGCTTCGGCGTGAACGAGTTTGGTGAGAGTTTTATAAAAAATATTTGATGCTTCCAATTGTGGAAAGACAAGGCAGTCGGCATCACCGGCAACATTACTTTTTATGCCTTTAACCATAACGCTATCAGGGTCGATGGCAACATCAATAGCAAGTGGTCCATCGATATCAGCATCTTTTATTTGTCCTCTATCTCCCATTTTGGCAATTATTGCAGCATCTGCGCTTGAATCGAATAATGGATTTGATTTCTCCGTGAAGGATAAGATAGCAACTTTAGGTCTCTTTATTCCCAGATTATGAGCAGTATAAACAAGATAATTGGTTATGGCAATTTTCTGTTGAATTGTAGGCAGAGGGATAAAAGCTGCATCACTGATTATAAGCAGTTTATGATAAGTTGGAATTTCAAAAATAGCTACATGAGCAAGTACAGCATTTGGTTTCATCAATCCGTTTTTCTTATCAATAATGCATTTTATGTAATTATCGGAAGATATCAGACCTTTCATCAAAATATCTGCTTTCTTCTTCCTGATCAATTCGACTGCTTTCATACCGGATTTTAGTTCGTCAGGCTCGTGTATGATTTTGAATTTTTTCCAATTGATCTTATTCTTTTTACAGACTTGTTTAATAATCTTCTCATCACCAACAAGAGTTGCATCAGTTAAACCTATATCATAAGCTTCTTTAACAGACATTATGGAATTGATATCATGCGCATAAGCAACTACAACTCTTTTTTTAGGCTTATTTTTTGATCTTTTTTTTGCGATTTCAATTAGCTGGTTAAGATGTTTTATTGCCATTTTCTCTCCGATCTTTTCTCTTATTTTTCTTTAGCAAAATTTCTTTGATGAACTCTAATGTCAAGCAAATAAGAAAAATTGCTTTCTTATGCATAAAATAGCATTAAATCGACTATATTTTTTATCAGATTTGCTCCGCAGCGAAGCGTGGAGCGAGAATGACAAAACTCTTCGCAATTCTCGATTCACACTCTCTTCGTTCGCTGCGAATCAAGTCTTGCTTTTTTAGACTTGCTCCGCAGAGAAGCGTGGAGCGAGGATGACAAATTCAACGCAATTCTCGATTCACACTCTTTTCATTCGCTGCGAATCAAGTCTTGCTTAGTTTTGTTCATAATCAATTAATAAGTCAGTAAATGCTTTCTCATCAAAATATTTTTGGTACTCCTCAATCTTTAAGCTGTAATTTTCAAAATCATCAGGATAAGTTTCTAATAATAATTTGGAATAAAGCACTCCTTGTCGTTTACCCAGATATTCTAAATAATTTGAATATTCCCAATTCTCTAAATTTTCAACCAGACCTGCTTTTAAGGGATTATTATGGATATATTTACATAACAATATCAAATACGAATCATATGTTATTAGTTTATCTTGTAATCGGTCTTGTAATAATTTACCCTTTAATTGATACTTTGAATTATAATGCAGTGCATATGATGTGAGTGTATCATTAAAGATTCTGTATAATGGTTTATCTGAATTTTGTTTTAAACAAAAATGAAAATGATTTGGCATTAAACAGTAAGCGTAAACTTCACATGGATATTTTATTATGTTCTTCTCAAACTTTGTAAGAAAATACAAATAATCATCGTTTGTTTTGAATAATAATTTTCCTTGGGGAGTTTTGTTATAAAAATGAAAAATTGCTCCTTCTACGAATTCTTCTTTTTTACATTTCATCAATTAATTTCCTCTTTTGTCAGACTTGCTCCGCAGCAAAGCGTGGAGCGAAGATGACAAAACTCCTCGCAACTATCGATTCACACTCTCTTCATTGTTATAGGACGTAAATATTTGCTAATAAGAATATTGGAATAAATAAAAAATTATAATGGCTTATAGTGCATTTTCATAAACATAGCTACTTCTTGATTATAAGCCTCCATAGCGGATTTAAAATCATTAAAAGAAATATTATCAACTTGAACTTCACAAGTTTTTTGATAAGATTCTAACTCATCCCAACCCATTAAACCACCAGCTGCAAAAAAAAGAAGCTTGATATTTAATATTGAATGCCAAATATATGTAAATTCTAACTCTTCAATCATTTTTATATTACCATTTGATGCTTTTTTGGCTATATTTTTGTATACTCTATAATCAAGTATTCCAATAATTGGATTTAGGTTCAAACTATATTCAAGATTAGCCCTAACTTTATTCAATTGAATATTTCTGCATTTATCATCAATATAATCAAAAGCGTCTCTAAAATTGTTAAATTTTGCTTTTCTTTGTCCCCCAAATGGTTTTTCATATGATTTTATAACTTCCTCCCAGATAATTTCAGTTTGTTTGATTTCATAGAACATATTGATGACAATCTTTCCTGGATATTCAAACTCAGTGTATCTATTTCTCCAATCCAAAATTTTATTAACAGCTGTTTGATAGAGTTGATTTAAAATTTCCATATCTCAGTTTTACTCCTATATATTTTTTATTTATTTAAAATCTCATTTTTGATAAAGAAATTTAAATGTTCTGCACCTATATTCATTTTTCCTTAAAGCACCAATAGATATAACAGTTGTATTCAGTAAGTTTCTTAAATATCCTTCGAAATCCCAATCAAGCATATTATTTTCAATTAAGTAATCTTGCCGATCCATTGGTAATGCAACAAAACATAAAAATAACTTACTATCTTGATCTATGAGGTTCTCAAGAGTTTCTTTTTCAAAACCATTACACGCTGTATTGCCTACACGTCCAAATGCAAAGCGATCTTGTACAAGGGTGTTTTTTTTAAGCAAATTATAACCAAGATAAACATTTTTTAAAGAATGATTCTCTTTAATATTTTTTTGCAATTGAAGCATTAATTCATCTAATTCTGAATCTTTTGGATTCCTATCAATAAAATCTTCAAAATTAGAAACATTACTGGAAAAAACATCAAAAATTCCCATTTAATATCTCCCATCAATTTATTTTATGTCCTATAACGATCAAGAGCAACAAACAATCGTTTAGCTAAAGCAGGAACTGGCTTGTGCCATGGAAATAAACTGAGAATGTATCCCGGTATGTGGTGCATTGTTGTGTGCAGTTTTTCATTTTTCAATATCTCTTAGGTATTCTTTTGCTAATTTGATTGCGAGTCCTTTTAATTCTTTAATTGTAAATACAATTTCAAAATCCTTTTTCCCATTATTTTCATTCCACAACCCTACACCGACCCAAAGTTTATTTTTATTGATTCCATAAATATTCTGATGGGCTATTCCATTTCGGATTTTATTTATAAACCATAATTTGTCTTTGCCGATGAGTTCTTCTTTATGCCCGACATTTAAGCATAATTTTGTTAAATCAGTATCAGTAAAATCTTGCTGTATACTTTTTGAATTAATAAATCCAATTTTACTTGGTATCATATTAAGGAATGATTCATCTATAGTTTTTTTAATTATTCTTCTTTTTCTTTTTTCATTCTCAGAAATAGCAATAATCAAACCTAAAAGACAATTCATTAGGAATGTTACTTCTCTATCTTCTTTTTCAAATTTTTTATAATTGTTTTCAAGTATTTCTTTTGTTCTCTTTATTATATCTATTGAATATTTATTTATTTCTCCCATTTGGTTTCTCCTTAATTAAAACTTACACACAATTTAAGTGCCCCAATCCTTATTCTTTCAATACTTCATAATTCATTAATTAATTCCAAATTCACCCAAGGAGCTAATTCTTTCTTTTATATTCTTCTAATCCTTTCCTCAGGATATTCATCGCTTTTTGCAGGTCATTTTCATTGAGTACATAAGCAATTCTAATTTCATTTTTTCCAATTCCTGAGCTTGCATAAAATCCCTGAGCTGGAGCGAACATAACAGTTTCATTATCTATTGAGAAATCTTCTAATAACCATCTGGCAAAATCTTCAGCGTCTTCTATCGGGAGTTTGGCGATTATATAAAATGCACCTTTTGGTTTTATACAAACTATTCCATCAATTTTCCGGAGGTCATCATAAACTATATTTCTACGTTTATCGTACTCTTCTAAAATTGTCTTGAAATATTCTTCTTCAATATCTATGCAGGCGTTTGCTGCGAGTTGATCTATTGTGGGTGGACAGAGCCTTGCCTGGGCAAATTTTATTACAGATGATATAAGCTCTTCATTTCTTGAAACCAGGCATCCGATCCTGGCACCGCAGGCACTGTATCTTTTGGAAATGCTATCCACCATAATTGCTTTATCTTCTATACCTTTTATATCCAGGATACTTGTATGAGAAAGACCATCGTATACGAACTCACGGTAAACTTCGTCTGATATAATAAAAAGGTTATGTTCTTTTGCGATTTCTGCCACATTTTCCAGATCCTCTTTTAAATATACAGCTCCCGTTGGGTTTCCGGGATTGCACAGTATAATTGCCTTTGTTCGGGGAGTTATAAGTGATTCGATTTTTTCATTGGAAGGAAGTCTGAAGCCTTGTTCTGCATAAGTTGTTAAGGGAATTATTTTCACACCGGTCATAGTGGAAAAGCCATTGTAGTTTGTATAGAATGGTTCGGGAATGATTATCTCATCACCATGATTACAGGTAGCCAGCATGGCAAAAATAATCGCTTCCGAGCCAGCTGTGGTTACTATTATATCGTCAACATCAAGAGCTATACCATGTCTGCCATAATATTTTACCAGGTTCTCGCGATAGATCTCCAAACCCTGAGAAGGTCCATATGCCAAGACTTTTTCATGATAATTAGCATAAACATCCAGCATTTCTTTGGGTGTTTCAATATCCGGTTGACCGATATTCAAATGGTAAATTTTAATACCTCTTTTTTTAGCTGCATTGGCAAAAGGCATCAACTTCCTGATAGGAGATGCCTGCACATTAATTGCTCTATTTGAAAGTTTCATTTTATCCTC
This sequence comes from uncultured bacterium, assembly GCA_965370415.1. Lineage (GTDB taxonomy): Bacteria > Cloacimonadota > Cloacimonadia > Cloacimonadales > TCS61 > JACNIV01. The sequence goes on from CBDUTJ010000026.1 coordinate 28,289, forward strand.
TTTTTATTTAATTCATCCATTGCTTTCTGAACTTCCTGCACTTTTGCTTTGATCTCATCTTTGGAATTAACAAAGATCGGTTCACCGTACGTTACAAATACCTGGCTGAACAATTTTGGCAGACGGAATCTGTCCCACGAATTAAAGATCTTTTCCCATCTGATATCTACAGCAATCGGGATGATAGGTTTCCCTGTAAAATAGGATAAAAAAACAACTCCATTTTTAACCTTTTCGCCTGGACCTTTTGGACCATCAGGCGTGATGGCAATACAGTGATCTTTTGATAGTTTAACCAGTTTTTTCATTGCCGAACTTCCACCACGGCGGGATGAACCCCGGGATGTAAGATAGCCTAATGCATGTGCAGGACCTGCTATCAGGTCACCATCCTTTGAATTGGAAATTAAGATCACTGCTTTTTCAAATTTATGCAGGAATAAAAGTGGGATCATATTCCTATGCCAGAAAGCGTAAATTACATTGCCTTCCGGTGGGGGAGTTCGCAATTTATAACGTAATGTGCTTCCCAAAATAAGAACAAATAATGCAACTGAATATTTTTCCAGGAAAAAGAGAATTTTACGCATATAACATTCTCTCGATGATGTTTGCTGTTTCAACCGATGTAGATCGGCTGCCGAGCACTTCATGCAGATTTTTCAATTCTGAAGTGATCCTATCATATTCTTCAGGTGACTCAAGGATAGACGTTGCCATATTATAAATCTGTTCACCACTGGCTTCATCCTGGATCAGCTCGGGGACAATGTCTTTATCCAGCACAATATTGGGTAAACCGATACGACCGATCTTAATGAATCGCTTTCCCAGTTCATACGATGATTTGCTGGTTTTATACACGATTACAAATGGTGTGCCTGTATAAGCCGTTTCAATGGTTGCTGTGCCGGAAGTCACTACAAGTAGATCACAGTGTTTCATCATCTCATAGTTCTGGTGTTCAATGGTCTTTATGTTTTTTACACCGCTTATCTGAATTATTTTTTTCAAAAGCCTGTTGGATACAGTAGGAGCTTTTGAGATAAGGAATTCATATTTGGAATGATCGATTTTTTTTATTACTTTCAGAAATTCAGGAAGCATGTTTTTTATCTCGATATTTCTGCTTCCGGGCAGGAAACCGATCCATTTCTTATCTTGTGCTAAAGAGTTATTTTTTGCCATTTCATCCCGCGAGAGTTTAACTTCGATCTCTTCTGCAATGGGATGACCTACATAGGTTGCTTTGATGAGATGTGTTTCAAAATATTTTCCTTCGAATGGTAAAATATAAGCAATGTGATCTGTATATTTTCTTAGTTTGAATATTCTATTATATCTCCAGGCCCAGAACTGCGGACAGATGAAATACAGAACAGGAATATTCATTTTGGATGCCATTTTTGCTATTCGCATGTTAAGACCGGGATAATCTACCAAAACTACCAGATCGGGGGGAGTGGTGGAAAATATCTCTTTTATTTTTTTCTCTACTTTCAGGAAAAAAGAGATGTGTTTCACTACTTCGATGAAACCCATCACCGAAAAGCGCTGGAAAGGAAAGACCGGTTGAAATCCGTATGCTTCCATCTTGCTTCCACCAATACCAAAGTTATCAATTTGAAGTTCCCGTTTTTTCAGTTCCTTTAGAACGATGGAAGCATGCAGGTCACCGGAATTTTCACCGGCTATCCAGAAGATTTTTTTATTACTCATTTTAATTATCCAGGTCCTCGAACATCCATTCTATTTTGGAGAGCTTGTTACTATCCAGCGTGAAGTTAATATAGTTGGCAAAATTATCCAGGATGATCAGCGCATTTACATTGGCATCTTTACCTTTAATAAAAGACAGTCTTTTATAAAATGCCAGATTGACTGTATGGATCTCTTTATAATCGTTCATCAAGCTTTGCAATTCCCAATCTGGCTCCAGCCCTTTTCTCTTACGGAAATATTGTTTTACCAGGTACATCGAAACAGCTCTATAGATAGTCTCTTCGATATTAGCGAAGGGGAGATGAAAACGAACCATAGGTTTTAATTTATCAAGGATGGGACAACCGGATGTTACCATTATTATTCCCAACATGGAACTGACGCCTTTCTGCAAACTGGTTTTTTTGCTGTATTCACGTTCCTCTGTTTCCAGCTGGATATCTACTTCTTCAAAAGAAGAAGAATCTTTAAAGAATTCTGTGATCTGCACAATATTGGCAGCTACAGGGCAATATTTATGTTCTTCCTTTTTCAAAGTGCAATTCGAACACTGACTAAATTCCAGGTTTGCCCAGGTTGGCAATTTTCCGTAGGGTTCATGGGTGAATTCCAGGGTACGTGAATGCAATTTGATGCGAAATTCTTTTTTGGGACCATTATCCTGAATGAAATAGTAAATAAATTTCAAAAACTCTTTTCTACCATTTTCCATAATTCACTCCTTACAAAAACAATATAGATGTTAAGAAAGTAAGACCCAACCCGATGATGCAGGGAAAAAATAATTTACCTGCAAAATCTCTGTAACTCGTTTTGAAATATTCTACAGAAACTGATACACAAGGATGAACCGGTGATATCATATAACCAATATAAACTGCAACGTACATTATGGCAAAACTCAAAGTTGTCAATTCCGAATTTCCAAACTTAACCAGAAAAATGGGAACTAAAATAAAAATCGGAAGTTGGACTCGCCCTGTAACAAAACCTAAAAATCCACCCACAAATACTATCAGGAATGATCTGGAAATATTAATTTTTGAAATCTCTTCCGAAATATTAGAAGCCTTAAATATATGCAGAAATAAGAATACTCCAATTATGATGAGGAAGTATTTCCAGGGCTTCATTTTGGTTAAAATACCCTTTATGTTTTTTGTTTGCAGCCTGCCAATGAAATACGTGAGGATCAAACTGGTGGATATTCCAATTAACAGAGATATTTCGTCCATAATACCCGAACTGGAAAGAATTATGTGAATAAAAGGGGCTATGATTATTATAAACAACGGAGGGATTATTTTTCTAAGATTTATCTTTTTTTCTGACGGCATATTTCCATGGATGTTAAATAAGAAAAAGAAATATCCCAATAAAAACAGAACAGCAAAGGCTGGAAGAAGGAATAATATAATGGTATAAACATTCAAATTTGCCATCTTGGAACAGGGAAGAAGAGCTCCCAGCGGATAGATCAATATGAGGATGTGACGAAACCATACATTAATTGCCGAATATGCAGAAGGGGTAATATCATCACCGGCTTTGCTTAACATAGGTGCAGAAAGCAACGCTCCGCCAGGAATGGGAAGTAGTCCCATTAATGCAGGTGAAAAACCAAGGAAAATCCGTCTTTTCATCTGCAGGTTGTCCACCAAGTCTGCCAGAAGCCCCGATACCTGCAACCCTCCGCCGATCATTGGGATCAATCCAACCGCTAATGCCAGAAGTAAAATAGCCGGATCTGTAATAGTGGAAATGATCAGTGATAAAAACTCTGTTAGTTCCAGATTGAATATGCCCAGTACAAACGCACCCACGATCAGAGCTAACCACAGGCTTTTCCTGGCAATAAAAAGCAGCAGAACAAGCGCCAGTAAAAAACTGAACCAGATCATCTAATCTATCCTTAAGATCGCAGTTCTATTGCGAGGACCATCAAATTCGCAAAAATAAATTCCCTGCCAGGTTCCCAGAAGCAAACTGCCATCTGAAATGAAAACATCTTGTGTACAACCTATTATCGAACTTTTTACATGTGCATCTGAATTGCCTTCCAGGTGATGGTATTCCGGCAGTTTGGGTACAAGTTTATTCAGTGTAAATATGATATCCCTTTGCACGGTGGGATCGGCGTTTTCATTGATGGTAACTGCTGCTGTGGTGTGTGGAATGAAAATAGTGATCTTTCCTTCACTCACACCGGATTCCCGCACGAATTCCATTATCTCACCGGTTATATCTATCAGTTCTTCCCGCTTAGAAGTACGAACAGCGATCTTCTTTGTTTTCATCTTACTTCTCCCGTTCATGTGAATTTCTAAATTCAGGATTAACATAATTATGTCAAATTTTTATCTTATTTATTTTTCTTGACGGAATAATTCTTTTTCTATCACTTATACAGGATTCTTTCAGGAGGGAAAATGAAAAAATTACATCTATCGGATACGGATAAAATAATCGCCGGTGTTTGTGGCGGTCTGGCGGAAAGCATCGGCATAAAAGCCAACATACTGAGATTGATATTTGTGATATCTCTGTTCTTTGGTTTTTCCGGTGGTTGGCTCTATTTGATTTTATTTATTGTTCTTCCCGGTAAAATAGATGAACCGGAAATAATCGATGTCGAAACAGAAGAAAAAGACGAACATAAAATACTGCGTTGTTGGAAGAAAAGAATGATAGCAGGCGTCTGTTGCGGAATTGCCAATTACCTGGGCTGGGACGTTAGCCTGGTGCGGATCGCCTTTGTAGTGATGTCATTTGTAGCAGGAGTAGGAATAGTTTTGTACCTGCTTTTCTGGTTTCTATTTCCCAATGAGGAATAAAGGAGAATAAGATGCCGATAGTTACGTTGGAAAATGCTGGAGATCTTTCCAAGGAACAAAAATTGCAACTTATCAGAAAGTTGACAGATGTAGTTGTGGAAGTTACTCATAAATCAGAAAGTGCTGTTTATGTGCGCATCGATGAAATTCCACGTGAGAACTTTGGAGTGGGCGGGAAGAGTTTAGGATAAAATAATTACAGGGTTTGAAAAAGATGGTGTTGGTAAAATAAATTTTTGGAATGTCAATTAAGCTAAAGTGTCTTTTTCTGTTTGGTATATTGTTCTCGCAATTGCATTCCTACAATTTCTTCTCTCCTGTCATCAAGCAGGAACGGTTGAACGTTACAGAGGAACTCAATTTCAAACTGCAACATGACCGGATTATCATAAATTCAGAAAAAGTCTTTCAAGATACGTTATTGCTTGAATCAAATATAGATTACAAATTTGATTACACTTCCGGTTCGATAGAATTCATAAACTTAATTGGGAACGTGACCGTAGAATATTATATCTATCCATCCAATCTGCTGGAAAAGTTTTATTATTACCAGGTTCAGCAGTATACCGACAGTACAAAGGTGAAACTACCACTCCGACGCAGATTCCGATTATATGATGATGCCAACCTGAACATTTCAGGTAGTAAAACAATTTCCATTTCTTTTGCCAATAATGAAGACTTCAGTTTAGATCAATCTTTGTTTCTTCAGATCAATGGTAAGCTGGGGGAAAACTTGAATATCGAAGCGCAACTTTCCGATAGCCAGTCTCCTATTACACCGGAAGGTGATTCCAGGGAATTGAGCAGTCTTGATAAAGTTTTTCTGCGTTTGTACGGAACCAATTATGAACTTGCTTTTGGCGACTTGGAGATGGAATTCAGTGAAACTCAATTTATGAATTATTTCCCCAAATTTGAAGGTTTGAAAGCCGGGTGGTTTAGCAGGAACAGTTTCCAGGGTGCACTGGCTATTTCCAAAGGGAAAAAGGCAACGGTAACTTTTAACGGAATCGAAGCCAAACAGGGTCCATATTACCTGAGCACAGAAAATGCAGAGGGTCTGCAGGTGATTCCGGGTACAGAAGAGGTTTTTTTAAATGGTGCAAAACTTGGACGAGGTTTGGATTATACAATAGATTACTCCGAAGGAAGTGTTACTTTTACTACTGAACACTTCATTTCGACCAGCAGTTATATCCAGGTTACATTTCAGTATGCCGATGAAAATTACCGTCAGAATATGTACCTGGCATCTTCCAGCGTGAAAGTGACTGACAGGATAAATATAATTAGTAACATGGTTATGCAAAATGACGATAAAAATAATCCTCTACAGGATACATTTTCTGAAACTGATATTGAAGCATTGCAGCAAGCGGGAGATAATGTTGCCTTTAGCAATGGCATTGTAGAAGTTGAAGATGGTTTGTATGAATATTTGGAAGAAGGAGATTACTACTATTATGTGGGCAACGATACCACTGTGGCGGGGCATTACAATATTTCTTTTACCGATGTTGGCATGGAAAATGGAGATTACGAATATATTGAAGATGGTAATTATTACGAATATGTTGGAGAAGGATTGGGAAGTTATCTACCGTTGAAGAAATTACCTTCACCAAGGAGTAGATCGAATTATAACTTAATTGTTAACTACGAAGGTGATTACTACAACTTTAGCGCAGAAGGGGTTTTCAGCAAGGAAGATAAGAATATTTTCTCTAGTCTGGATGATGCTGACAATAATGGTTATGCAGCACATGTAAGTGCAAACATCTTCCCGAATTTCGATACACTCAAACCTGAATTCAATTTCCAGTTTCGTCGAATTGGTGATAACATATCATTATTTTCCGATCTGCAAAATCCCCTCGATGTATACGAATTTAACCAAATTCCAGATACCCTTGCCAGTACAATGTATTCCTGTAATGTGAGTATGGATATTCTCAGTTTTTATCAACCTTCCATCACTTATAAAAACCTGGTAGCAAAGGATTATGCAGAACAGGAAAATTGGTCGATATCTTCCAATATAAAGCAGAAGAAGTTTGTACCGGAATTGTACCATCAATACTTGAACTGGAAACAGGATTATTGTGAAGAAGAAAGAACAGATCAAACAGAACAGCATGACTTGAAAGTCAGTTATCAACATGCTCAACTAAAAATAGGTACTGCACACTATAATAAACAGAACACTTTTGAAACTTCTTATGATACAACGAATACCCGGCAGGTTAACAATCTGCAACACTGGAATTACTATCTGGAAACGGTAAATACAACCCGGTATGCTGCTAATCTCTCATATCTGAATGAGAAAGAAAAGTTTGAACAATATAGTACAGAAAGTGATTCCTTGTCAGAAGAAATTTCTCAGACGTATAGTTTGAACACAATGCTTAATATCGACCGGCACAGGATGCAAGTGAAAATTTCCCATAGGAAAAAAGAGGATATAAAACGTAACACAAGCGATGATTTCAACATGGCAGACATTTCCCTGGCAAATAATTTTCTGAAAGATGCTGTCGGAATAAATTCCAGTTACTCACTGAAAAATGTAGAGTTCTATCCCAAAATCAAAGAATTTCAGTACATTGGTGATGATATGGGTTCTTACGATATCGATACTGTTTATGTGGGTTTTAACCAGGGAGATTACGACTGGAAGGTGATCGAGATAGATTATGACAATCCAGATATGTCGGTGGAAGTTAATGCCACCTTAAATTTAAACCTGAATCCTAAACTACTCACAAACTCGTTACTGAAAAAATTCCAGAGCGAAACTTATCTATTGGTTTCTGAAAATTCAACAGAAGATGAAAAAAGAAAGATCTATTTGCTGTCTCCTGATGTTTTAATGAATAGTGAAACAACTATTTACGGGAGACGAATTATCCAGCAAACTCTCTGGTATGAAATGATAAAACGAAAATTAACTTCAAAATTAAAATATAAACAAGAGAAAACCCTGGATAACCGTTATGTAGATGTCAGTGAAAGAAAAGATATAACGAACTGGGAAGGAACTTTGCGGCTTACTTCATTAAAAGATGCCAATATCGAATTGATCTATGAAAACCGCTGGGAAGAAGATTCCCGTTACGAATCCAATACAATTTCAAACTTCTATGCTCTTGATATGCGGAACAGGTTAAGCGATGATCTTACAATTAATTCTTCATTGCAATATTCACAGGAAGACGGAAATAAGAGTAATAATAGCAATAAGTATCAGATAAAAGCTTATAAGATCGAGGAGTCTGTAACTTATTTCTTTAAAAGAAAATACAGACTTTTTGCCAAAGCCAGTTACAAAAGAAATACACGCTCCGGTTCGACTTTTTTAAGTTTTTTAGCTGACAAAAAAGACGGTGATATCTTTAAATGGAACATGAATCTGGATTACCGGATTAGTAATTATACTTCAGCCCGGCTTGAATATTCGGGAGACAGCTACCCGGATAGAGAACAAATTCATCAGTTGAGCATTGAAGTGAAGGCAGAATTTTAAAATGGAATTATTATAAAAAAGGTGGGAAAATGATAGAAAATATTAAAAATTCATTTCAGAATGCAGCAGAAACGTTTGCTCAATTTGCAGCAGATCAAAACACAATAAATATAACTGAGAAAGTAAGTATCATCATCGCAGAATGTTTCCGGAAAGGAAATAAGTTATTGATATTTGGTAATGGTGGCAGCTCTACCGATGCCATGCATTTTGCGGAAGAACTCACAGGCAAATTCCGAAAAGACCGCAAACCTCTGCCGGCTATTTCGCTCACCGATCCTTCACACATAACTTGCGTGGCAAACGATTACGGATTCGAAGAGGTTTTTGCACGTGGAGTAGAAGCACTTGGGAAAAACGGTGATATTGCAATCGGTATCTCCACTAGTGGCAATTCAGAAAATGTGATCCGAGCTTTGAATAAGGCAAAAGAACTTGGAATGGTTACAATTGCTTTAATTGGGATGGATGGTGGAAAGATGAAAAATATTTGCAATTATGAGATCATTGTACCGGGAAAAACCACAGATCGTATTCAGGAACTTCACATCACCGTGCTGCATGTTATCATCGAAACAATAGAGCGAATTCTGTTCCCGCAGAATTATCAGGATAGCAAATGAAGTTGGTAATCCAACGGGTAAGTTCAGCAGCCGTAGAAGTTGAAGGTAAAACAGTTTCCAGTATAAAAAAAGGGCTGCTTGTATTGTTAGGTATTTCCTGCGGAGATAATGGCTCACAGATCGATTGGCTGGTAAATAAACTTGTGGATCTGCGCATCTTTGAAGATGAGAATGGGAAAATGAATCTTTCCCTGAAAGATGTAGTTGGAGAAGTATTACTTGTTTCTCAGTTCACACTTTATGCCAGTTGTAACAAAGGCAGAAGACCGGATTTCAATGCTGCAGCCCGTCCTGAATTAGCAGAAGAACTGTATCTGAAATTTGCGGAAAAATTGAAAGATCTGGGTATTAAACAGGAACTTGGGGTTTTTGGTGCACACATGAAAATTAATCTTGTTAATGATGGACCTGTTACAATTATCCTGGAGAAATAAGCGATGATAAAAAACGTCATTTTCGATCTGGGAAAAGTGTTAATTGAATTTGATTTTGATGGTTTTTACACTGCTCTGGGTTACGATTCTGCCGAAAGAACTCTTGATGAAGCAAATGAACCCATTCTTCTTTTTGAAGCCGGAAAGATCTCTAAAGCTGTTTTTTTTGAAGAAATAAAAAAAATATATGGTTTCGATCTGTCTTTGAAAGAATTTGAAATTCTCTGGTGCAGTGTTTTTTCCGATGCAAAGGAAATGATTGAATTGGCTAGAAAGATCAGCGAAAAATATAATGTGTTTATTCTATCCAATACAGATGAAATACACTTCCCATATATCTGGAAAAATTTTCCTGAACTGCATTTCTTCGAAAAAAATTTGATGTTATCATATGAATTAAATTCTGTAAAACCGGAGAAGGAAATATATCAAAATGCAATCAGAAGATTTAGACTAAATCCCACAGAATGCGTGTTTATAGATGATCGACAGATCAATGTTAATGTTGCAGAAGAGTTTGGAATGAAAGGCATAATTCATCAAAGTTATTTTAATACAAAAGAAAAGCTTGTAAAAATCTTGACTGCGTAAAAGCAAATTGCACTTTTGTTTTCATGTATAATAGGGTTGATATCAATAAGAAAGAATATTTGGATAACATTACTATCAGAGAAATATATGGCTAAAGAAAGGAAAGACACTTTCCGTACAAAAGAAAGAAGAAAAAACAATTCGATTTTAGATTCGGTTATCTGGCGTCTTACAAGTAAAGAAAGAAGATCAAGTAAAGATCGTCGTAAAAATAAATAAAAGGGGGAAGAAATGATCAAACGCAATAATATCAATAGGAGAATTATTGAGAGAAGAAAGCAGGATATTCCTGTTGAATTCGAAAGAAGAATTTTATCTGAAAGACGTTCAGGAGAAGATCGAAGAAAACACTTTGCATAAATTGTAATCTCAAAAATAAATAAATTGATGTTGATTTCGTCGAGAAGGGATTCGTTATTAATATTTAATCACGAATTAAAAAAGATATGTAAACTAATGTAAAAAAAGGAGTAAGAAAATGAAGAAAATGAAATTAATTTTCACATTCATTATTTTAGCAACAAGCCTGAGTTTCTTATATGCAGGCTGGGATTTCGTAGCAGGAGGATATATTTCCAAAATCGACTTCGTTGGAAATGATGGATGGGCTGTTTTAAGTGAAGGTCTTGTGATACATACACCAGACGGTGGAACAACCTGGGGATACCAGGAAACTGATACATCAGAAAGACTTTATGATGTTAGTTTTGTTAGTAATTTAGAAGGATGGGTAGCAGGAAATGATGGGCTGATATTCCATACTACGGATGGTGGAAATACCTGGACACAACAAAATAGCTCAACAACAACAAATCTGCAATCTATTTGTTTCGTTGATGCTCTTAATGGCTGGGCAGCAGGAAGTTATGGTGAAGTCCTTCATACTTCTGATGGTGGTGTTACCTGGGCTGCGCAAACCAGTGGTATAAGTAGTAAAATCTATTCGATCTTTTTTGTAGATGCCCTTAATGGTTGGGCAGTTGCAGCTAGCGATTATATTATTCACACAACTGATGGTGGTGCAACCTGGGTTACTCAGACCAATCCAACCACCGATTCTATGAAAGATATAATTTTTTATGATGTTAATGAAGGTTGGGCAACGGGACTTAAAAAAGTAATTCATACTGTTGACGGTGGAGCAACCTGGGTTCAACAAGCAAATCCTGCTGATGAAAATCTCTATGGAATTGGAATGGGTGACAACAATCACCTCTGGGTTGTAGGTATTGATGGTGAAATATTAGTTACAACCGATGGTGGTACAACCTGGACTGAACAGAGTTTCTCTCTTGATTGGTTCCTAGGAGCTTATTTTGAAGATAATCTTACAGGTTGGATTGTAGGTTCTGGCGGCGCAATATACAAAACAACAGATGGAGGTTCGAACTGGATTGCTCAGCAAGCAGGAACATCTTCCGGATTAAGACGAACTGTTTTTGTAGATGAAAACAATGTGTGGGGTTGTGGAACTAAAGGGTTTATTATACATTCTGGAGATGGAGGTCTTACCTGGGAAAGTAAAGATTCTGGTTTTGATGACTGGATCTGGGATATTACTTTCGCTTCGGATAACCTTCACGGCTGGGCAGCCGGTGATGATCAAACTGGTGAAACTCCTATTCTTGCTACTGTAGATGGAGGAGAAACATGGGTACAACAACTTACCGGAATATATGTTGATATCGTTGGAATCGAAGCAGTTAGTAATACAGAAGTTTTTGCTGCTGCAAAAGGTGGAAATATCCTACATACAACTGATGGAGGAACTACCTGGAATCAACAAACCAGTGGTGTTACTGTAGATTTCAAAAGCATAGAGATGGTTTCTGAAGATATTGGCTGGATCGTTGGTTCGGATGGCACTATCCTCTACACAGATAATGGTGGCGCAAACTGGGCACAACAAACAAGTGGAACTACAGAAAACATTTACGATGTTTCTTTTATAGATTTCCAAAATGGCTGGGCAGTTGCCTATGGGGGTGTGATACTTCACACAACAGATGGTGGAACTACCTGGAGTTCTCAACCATCTGGAACTACTGGTAACTTCACCAGGGTTTCTGCTATTGATTTAAATGAAGTTTGGGCGATTGCTGGTGAAGGATTTCATACTACTGATGGTGGTCTCACCTGGACTGCAGTACCAATTCCTTGTTCTATTGGATTATGGGGATTAGATTTTGTTAATAGTAATCTTGGTGTTGCTATGGGTAATGGTGGAATTGTTACAAGATTCACCTCAGAGGAATTAAATCCTCCAACCAACGTATCAGTAGATCCCGAGACCTGGCTGCTTACCTGGGAAGCTCCTGAAGGTGCAGCCATCTTCACTGATAATTTTGATTCCTACA
>CBDUTJ010000027.1:0-39219 GCA_965370415.1 uncultured bacterium
ATAAGTTTAATTTATTGGTTAGGGAGTGTATACTTTATATGGAAAATCAGATCCAAACTTTCGTCTTGATATCATCGGTTTTTTTAGGTGTCTTCGTACTGATAACCGTATATTTGATCATAAAGCTTAAACTGAATGATATTCTTCTGAAAAAGTCTGAAGAAAAGCTAAAAAACTTTAATGATACTTTACAATATATGGTAGCTGAAAAAACAGAAGAATTACAGAAATCCGAAAAAAAATTCAGACTACTCTATGAATTATACCAGGAAGTATTAGAAAATTCTCCAGCCGGCATAATTAAACTTGATAAAACCTTGAAGATAGAATATTGGAACCCGGAAATCCAAAATATTCTTAATTCACTTTCACAGGATAAAATAACGCTCGCAGGAAGAAACATCAATGATATTACCGAATTCAAAACTCAAAAAATGGATGAACTTTATAAGGAATTATACAATAGAAATGATATAGTTTCCGAAATTGAACTGAATGGCTATAAGAAAAAGATATATATGGAAGTAAAAGGTGTACCTATCTCTGAAAATGAACAATTTACTGGAGCAGTATTGGTTCTTAATGATATCACAAAAAGTATAATTGCCGAAGAAAAACTGAAGCAAAGCTTTGAAATGTTACAAAAAGCTACAGAGGATATAATCCAAGCAATGGCTTCCACTTCTGAGATGCGTGATCCTTACACAGCCGGCCATCAGAAGCGAGTTCGTAAATTGGCTATTGCTATTGGTAATGAAATGAAAATAACCAAAGAACAATTGGAAGGTGTAAAATTTGCCGGCATTGTACACGATATTGGTAAGATATCCGTTCCTTCCGATATACTCTCTAAACCAGGGAAAATAAGTAGCACAGAATTCGAAGTTATTAAAGGCCACAGCCAGACAGGATTCGATTTACTTAATAAAATTGAATTCCCCTGGCCTATTTCGGAAATTGTATACCAGCATCACGAAAGAATGGACGGCAGCGGTTACCCGAGAGGATTGAAGGAAGACAATATTCTGCTCGAAGCACGCATCCTGGCTGTAGCAGATGTAGTGGAAGCTATGACATCTCATAGACCATACAGACCTGCTTATGGCATCGAAAAAGCACTCCGGGAAATTGAAAAATATAAAGGAAAATACTACGATCTAAAAGCTGTGGACGCCTGTATTAAATTGTTTAAAGAGAACCAATTCGATTTTTCCAATAATTGATGAGAATTAATATAGTATTTAGATTTGCTATAATCATATCCATTTTGATGGGTACTACAACACTATCGGCACTGGATATCCCATTTTCTGAAAATGAAGTTAAACTTCCTGATAACCAGATAACAGGCTTGGTGAGGGTCAGTCCACCCGATTCACTAAACTGTCCACTCGAGACAAAAACCTGGCTCTGGCATGATGGCAAAAATCTTTATCTTCAAATTGAAGCTGAAATAGATGAAAATTTTGAAATTGGAAATTATACTAAATCCGATATATATCCGCAAGCTGATTTTTTTCGTATCCAATTAATTACAGATCCAAAAAGTTATTATGCTTATGGTTTCTTTGCCTATCCATTTGAAAATAGAATAGATTTCATTAGAACTCCTTCTTTAGGTGTAGACAAAACATGGAACAGCAATTATGAATATTCCAGCAGCTTTAAAGACACTCTCTGGACTGTTTCAATGAAGATTCCTTTTAAAGATCTGCGTTTTTTTGGAAATCCGCCATATAATTGGAAAATAATCCTTGCACGATATACAAGATATAATAAACAATTATTCAGCAAACCGTTCCTGATAACAAAAATGGGAAAGGATTATTTTCATAAAGCACTGGATATTAAAATTAATCATCCAATAGAAAAAAACAAGAATTTTTATATAAGACCTCATACAATTTTTACCTATGATCTGAAAAAAAAAGAAACCAGTTTTGATGAGGAAAATATTGGCTTGGATTTTTCTTTTAATCCCTCTTTTTCAACAAAATTCAAGTTAAGTTTTTTCCCTGATTATTCAGATGTTCCAATGGATAATGTAAAGGATATTTATAATTCCAAATACCCTCCCAGCTATAATGAAAATCGTTATTTCTTTATTGAGGATTTTAATGTGCTTGGAGTGGATAATAACTTATTTCATTCAAGATACATTGTCCAACCAATATATGCACTCAAATTCACTTCAAATGCTGAAAATTATTCTTTTGGGCTTCTCTCTTCACTGGATAAGGAAACAGAGGGAGCCAGTGATGATATGTTCAATATAATTTCATTTAAACCCGTTTATAAACAATTTCGCTTACAGACTACCCTTATGAACAGGATGAACCTGGACGGAAATTACCATAATGAAATCCTTCATCTGGAACCAACCTGGGAATTCAACAGAAATCATTTCATCTGGATTGATATGAATCTTTCTTATATAGATTCACTCGATTCAACTGATTATCCTAAAAAGGGATATTATGGCAAAATAGGATACAGCCGCAGGAATAAAGATTTTTACTTTTCTATTTCTGCACAGCAAATGCAGAAGGATTATGCTGTAGATATGGGTAATATCTATGAAGATGATTTTTACGGTTGGAATTTTAACTCATATTATTCAAAAGATATTAATGATGATATTTTCAGAGAAGTAAACACTACCATCAATCTCAGCGAAGAGATAGACAATCAAACTGATATTCTACTGGAGCGGTATTCTTATCTGAACGTAGAACTGGAAACAAATTGCAATTTTAAATTTGATTTTGATTATGTACATATAAAAGAATATTTCAATAATAAATATTTCAATAAACATCGTACAGGCTTCAGGATAATTTGGGATAGATTCGACTGGTTTGTGCTTCATCTGGGAATAAATGATATTGAATACATTAATTATAGACATTTATTTGATTCTTATAATGGTATCAATCTGCAATATGGTCTTTCAGGGATAATCAGTAAATATATTATCTATGGTTTCTATGCAGATCAAAATATTTATCATGATATTCCGGAACACCCAAAAGTTGATGATGAATACTGGATAGGGAATTTTGACTTGAATTTTAATATTACCAATAAAATATCTTTAAATAATGGACTAAGATATGATAATTATGAAGATGATAAAAAATCAGAATATATTGGTTACTTCTCAAATTTCAGTTGGGAATTTAAAAGAGACTGTTATGTTTATTTTGGTTATAAAACCTTAATTAATGAAATTGATAACTCCTATCAAGAGGATTATAGAAAGTTTTATACTAAGATCTCTTATAATTTTTAGATATCTCTAATACATTAATAAAAATCAATTGACATTCACTTCCAACTTAAAAAAAAGTTCGCTTAATTTTTATTGAAAATTAGGGAGCATAAAATACTATGAAAAATAAGAAAGCAATTGATGAAATTATCGGTAAATATATTGGCAAAAAAGGCTCTCTGATTCCCCTCCTGCAAGAAGTGCAAACTATAGAAGGTTACCTGGCAAAAGATACAATGCGTTATCTCTCGGAGAAGACAGATATAAATATTGCTCAAATCTATGGAGTGGCAACATTCTACACTATGTTTCATCTTAAACCTCAGGGTAAACATATAATACGAGTTTGCAAAGGAACAGCCTGTCATGTATCAGATGCAAACTCCATTCTAAAAGCAGTCCAAACCAATCTGAAACTTGCTGATGGAGAAGATACAACCACAGATAAATTATTCACAGTAATGGAGGTTGCTTGTCTTGGTTGTTGCAGCCTGGCTCCGGTTATCATGATAAATGATAATACTTATGGAAAACTAACGCCGGAAGCTATTAAAGAAATAGTGAAAAAATACAATTAAGGGGGATGATTTGGAGCTGACAATCAAAGTAGGACTTGCAAGTTGTGGATTGGCAGCAGGAGCTGGAGAAGTTTACTCTGCTATTGAAAAATATCTCAAAAAATCAAAAGCAAAAGCTGAACTAAAAAAAACCGCCTGCATTGGTTTGTGTTTCGTTGAACCATTAGTTGAAATATCTTCCAAAGATGGAAACACTGTTACTTATGGCGAAGTTACTCCAGAAAAAGTTACTGAATTAATCGAAGCATATGCTAAAGGGAAACCAATAAATAAAAATGTGGTCCTTTCCAACATATTGGAAGGTAGCGAGAATGAAAGACTTAATAATCAAACACGAATCGTACTCCGTAATTGTGGTATCATCGATGCGGAATCAATAGAAGATTATTTAGAAAACGATGGCTATAAAGCACTTGAAAAAGCTGTGACCTCGATGTCCAGGAAAGATATTATCGAAGAAATGAAAAGATCCGGTTTACGCGGACGTGGTGGAGCAGGATTTCCTACAGGCTTGAAATGGGAATTTGCCTACCGATCAAAAAGCGATAAAAAATACATTATCTGTAATGCAGATGAAGGAGACCCTGGTGCTTTCATGGACCGTAGTGTACTGGAAGGTGACCCTCACAGTATATTAGAAGGAATGGCAATCTGCGCTTTTGCAATTGGAGCAGATGAAGGCTACATATATTGCCGTGCGGAATATCCTTTGGCACTGAAAAGATTGAATATTGCAATAGCACAGGCAGAAGAGAAAGGTTTCCTGGGAAAAAATATTTTTAACTCTGGTTTCGATCTTGATCTTCATATCAAAGAAGGAGCAGGAGCTTTTGTTTGTGGTGAAGAAACTGCTCTGATGGGTTCTATAGAAGGCGAACGTGGTATGCCTCGCATACGTCCTCCCTTCCCCGCACAATCCGGTCTCTGGGGTAAACCCACCAATATTAACAATGTGGAAACCTATGCTAACATCCCCTGGATAATTATGAACGGTGCTGATGAATTTACAAAGTATGGCACGGAAAAAAGTCCCGGTACAAAAGTATTCGCACTGGCTGGTAAGATAAAGAATAGCGGTTTGATCGAAGTTCCCATGGGAATTCCTCTTAAGGATGTGATCTATGATGTGGGTGGTGGTATGAAAACAGAGAAACCTTTCAAAGGAGTTCAACTTGGGGGTCCTTCCGGTGGATGTATTCCTGCTGAATTGCTCGACACAATCGTAGATTACGATTCGATCAATAAAACCGGTGCTATCATGGGTTCTGGTGGTATGGTGGTGATGGATCAATCTACCTGTATGGTCGATGTAGCAAAGTTTTTCCTGAACTTTACCCAGAATGAATCCTGTGGAAAATGCACGTTCTGCCGAGTTGGAACTAAACGGATGTTGGAAATCCTTACCCGTATCACAGAAGGGAATGGGAAGATGGAAGACCTGGAAAAATTAGAAAAACTTGCTGTGAACATTATCAAAGGTTCTCTGTGTGGGCTGGGTCAAACAGCTCCCAATCCAGTACTCACCACTCTTCGATACTTTAAAGATGAATACATCACACATATAAAAGACAAACGCTGCCCTGCTGGCGTATGCACATCACTGCTCCTATATGAAGTGATAGAAGATAAATGTATTGGTTGTACGCTTTGTGCCAAGAAATGTCCTGTCGATTGTATTTCAGGAGAACCAAAAAAAGTTCATTATATCGATCAGGATGCCTGTATTAAATGTGGTGCTTGTTATGATGCCTGTAAATTTGATGCAATTAATAAATCATAGAAATTAGGAAATCTTTTATGATAAAAATAAAATTAAACGGTAAAGAAGTAGAAGCTAAAAAAGGTCAAACGATCCTGGATGTAGCCAAACAAAACGGAATTGATATTCCTACTCTGTGTCACGATGAAGAATTATCACCCTTCGGTTCATGCTGGGTTTGTGCGGTAGAAGTGAAAAACCGTCGCGGGTTTGTAACTGCATGTGGTACAGAAGTTTTGGAAGGAATGGAAATAATCACAGATTCAGAAGAAATATATAATGCCCGCAAAATGGCTTTGGAACTTCTTCTATCTGACCATTATGCCGATTGTGAAGCTCCCTGTAAAATTGCCTGTCCCAATAACGTAGATATTCAAAGTTACGTTTCTCTTATTGCGAACGGACAGCATCACGAAGCCGTAAGAGTTATTAAAGAAACTCTTCCCATGCCATTATCTATCGGTAGGGTATGCCCTGCATTCTGTGAAGATGAATGCCGTAGAAGTCTGGTGGAAGAACCCATTGCCATACGTCAATTAAAGCGATATGCTGCAGATTTTGATCTTACCGATAATTGGACATACACGCCGGAAAAAGCACCTGACAAAAACAAGAAAATAGCGATCATTGGTGCAGGTCCTTCCGGTTTGACATGTGGTTACTACCTTTCAAATAACGGGTATGAGGTAACGGTATTTGAAGCAGCTCCCAAGGCTGGTGGATGGTTACGATATGGCATTCCCGAATACAGGTTACCAAATAAAATCCTGGATAAAGAAATAAAATTAATGTGCACCAACGGTATGAAGATAAAATGTAATAAGGAAATTGGAAAAGAGATAACCCTTTCTCATCTTAGTAAAGATTATGATGCTGTATATCTGGCAGTTGGTGCTCAAAATGCTGTTCCAATGCGCGTGAAAGGAAGTAATCTTAAAGGATGTTTCCTAGGAGTGGATTACCTGAAAGATGTGGTTTTGGGCAAAAAGACAGCTCTTGAAAAAAAAGTCGCTGTAATAGGTGGTGGAAACACGGCTATAGATTGCGCCAGAACAGCTCTCCGTAAAGGTTCTGAGGTTACACTTATCTACCGCAGAACTCGCAAAGAGATGCCGGCAGAAGCTTATGAAGTTGATGCAGCAGAAGAAGAAGGTATAAAATTTTATTTCCTTACAAATCCTGTGGAAAACATTGGCAGGAATGGAAAGTTAAAAACAATAAAATTTGAAAAGATGAAACTTGGTGAACCAGATGAAAGTGGACGACGCCGTCCGGAGCCAACCGGTGAATTTTTCAAAGAGGAATTTGGTTCTGTAATTGCTGCCATTTCTCAGACTCCCGATGTTGATTTCTTGAAAGAAGAAGAAAATAAAATCAATGGCAAAGAAATTCCATTAACCCGCTGGCTAACTGCTGAAGCAGACGAAGAAACTCAATACACAGGTGTAAAAAATATTTTTGCCGGAGGTGATTTCCGCAGAGGTCCGGCTACAGCTATAGAGGCAATCGCAGACGGTAGGAAAGCTGCTGATTATATAGACAGATATCTTAACGGATTACCAATTGAAACTGTTCAAAAGCGTTTTAATTCCAAAAAGGAAAAACTACTCAAAGAAATGGATGCAGCCGAATATGAGCATTATGAAAGAATAGAAAGGTACAAAATGCCGGAACTGGGTGCTAAAAAGCGTTCAACCAACTTCAAGGAAGTAGAAAAGGGATTTGCAGAAGAAGATGCCAGGGCAGAAGCAGACCGCTGCCTGGAATGCGGATGCCAGGTTAATGAAACATGTGCACTTCGAAATTATTCTACCGATTATAAGATAGATCCCGATATATTCCTTGGCGAGAAGAACAAACACCCGATCGATAGTTCACATCCATTCATTTTACGTGATGCTAATAAATGTATTAAATGTGGTCGTTGTGTTAGAATATGCGCTGAAGTTCAAGGTCCAGGAGTACTTGGTTATATCTATCGCGGATTTGTGAGCTATGTTGCTCCCGAGTTTGGAGAAAGTCTTACAAAAACCGGATGTGAATCCTGTGGAAAATGTATCGAAGTGTGTCCTGTTGGAGCTCTAACTCCCAGAAATATTAACTATAAACTCAATCCACATCTTGCCGAAAAAGTCGTTCAGAACTGTGGACTCTGTGGCACCGGCTGCAAAATCGAAGTAAATGTAGAAACAAATAGAGTCAAAGTAATAAATCCGCCCGAGGAGCAGGATTTCAATGGTAGAAATCTTTGTTTCGATGGTAAGTTCGGATGGCAAATATTTGAACAGGAAGAAAGAATTACAAAGCCATATTACCGGGAAGATGAGGATTGGGAAGAATCTGATTACGATACTGCTTTCGATCTTATCAAAAGAAAACTGGCTAAAGCAAAAACCAAGAAGATCTACATTTCTCCCACTTGTACTCTGGAAGAGATCATGATGATGGATGAAGTAGCAAGTAATATCGGTGCTGAAATCTGTACATTAACCTATCAGAAAAGTTTCGTGGAGAAAATTGCAGAAACCGACCTGATGAACTCAACCTACAAAGATATCAAAGATGCTGAAGCGATAGTAATCGTTGGCAAGATCAGTCATACATTGCAGATTCTTGCCCGTACTCAGCAGAGAAAAGGTAAAAAGCTTGTTATAATAAACGATGAAAAGAGTGATTTCAATAATTTTGCTGATGTACTATTAGATGATTTCCCCATTGCAGACACTATAGATAAGATTTTTGAACATTATTCTGAAGACGAAGAACGAGAACGAGAAGGAGAAGAAGAAGAAGAAAGACGTATCATGCCTATCGAACTCAACCTTCCAGAAAAAACACTCTTTCTTTACAACAGGAACATGCTCGATGAACTGACAATCTGGAAGATCTGGGCATTTGCTTCGATGGTCTGCGATTTCAAAAAAGGTTCAGGAGTTCTTCCAACTTCAAATTTTAATAATTTCATGGGATTGCTGAAATGCGGAATACAACCGGGTAATCCAGAAAATTCCGACTTTGTGATTCTTTATGGTGAACTTCCTTGTGAAGAACAAAAAAAACAAATGAAGCACAGTAAATTCATTATTTCCGTAAATACACATTTGGATGAAGCAGATCCATCACATCTGTTGCTTCCAAAAGTTTCCTATTTAGAAATTGAAGGCACGGCAATTGCCAACGATGGACGGATAAGTGAATTTAAAAACCCGAAAAAATCCAGTTTTTTTAACACAATACTTGAAGGATTAAAAATTGCCGGTTTACTTGATGATAATCACGCCAATGCAGAATACTGGCATCAAAAAGCCTTAGCTTTAGCAAAAGAGAAAGTTGAAAAGAAAGAGATGACCAACCAGCAACTATGTAATTATCTCGACTCTATTGAGCAGGTTAATTTTGATGCAACAAAGCAGGCAAGTGTTCAAAGAAAACTAATAATCAAACTGAAAAAAGCGACTAAAAATCAAAAAATATTATAATTTCGATATTCTAAAAAATAATATTATTTATTATCTACTGATAAAAAACTTGTCAGTTTAATATTACTTATTTTCTTAGTAAATCAGTATATTTTTTTATAAAAAATGAAAGGCTTTGAATGAAAAAAATATTCCTGATTCTCACAATTCTTTTGGGGTTTGGAACATTATGCTCTGTAGATAATTACATTGAGGACCTTGAAATTGTAATAGAGCAGGCATCTGGAATAGAAAAAATTCACAAGCTAAACATTTTATCCCAGGCTTATAGAGAAACCTATCCTCGGAAAAGCATTGAATATGGCAACCAGGCTATGGAACTTTCCAAGCAGTACGAATTAATAAACGAAACGGCAAATTCTTTTAATAATATCGGGTTAGGTTACTATTTTCTTGGTAATTACGACCAAGCTCTTTATTTTTATCAGAAGGCTTTGGAAATATATATCAGGGTAGATGATAAAAACAATCTGACCAACACATATAATAATATTGGGTCAGCATACCAAAAACTAAGTAAATACGATATTGCGATTGATAATTTTATTAAATCACTGGAAATTGAACGGTCCCTGAATAACAAAGAAGTGATATCGAAAACACTTAACAATATTGCTAATGTTTTTCATCATCTTGGTAAATATGATCAGGCTCTGGATTTTTTCCTCGAATCATTACAAATCGAAGAAGAGTTAGGCAATAAGGCATCAATAGCATATGTTTTAAGCAATATCGGCTGCCTATATTCAGACCTGAATGATCTGGAAAAATCTCTCGAATATCATACTCGCTCTCTGGAAATTGAAAAAGAACTCGGGAATATCAAAAGTATTGCTGCTTCTTTAAACAACATCGGTCTCATCTATAAAGAGAGAAAAGATTTCTCTAAAAGCCTTGTATATCTGCAACGCTCTTTGAACCTTACACTTGAGATCGGAGACAAATTCGGAATAGCGAATTCTTTTATTAATATCGGTGATCTTTATATTCATCTTGGTAAATTCAAAGAAGCAGAAGCAAATTTGAACCAGGGACTTTTACTTGCTAAAGAGATAGATGCCAAAGAAATAATAATTCGTGCTTATTTTTTATTTTCGGAATATTATGCAGGAAATAACGAACATGCCAAATCCCTGGAGTATTATAAACTGTATTCTTCTGAAAAAGATCTTATATTCAATAAAAATACCAGCAAACAGTTAGCGGAACTTCAAGCACATTTCGAGTTGAGTGAAAGAGAAAACAGGATAGAATTACTGCAAAAGAATAACGAGATATACAAATTAGAAGCCTTTAAGAGAAACTTATACTTTTTTGTGCTGTTAATAGGTTTTGCTGCTGGCATCGGTATCGCAGGCTTTTTTTATTACCGTTTACGAATCAAAAGTAAATCTTCTGACCTTCTACAAAATGAAATTTTAGATAGAATGACGGCTGAAAAAAGTCTTAAAAATAAATTACAGATGGAAGAAACAGTAGCTGCTATTTCTTCACGCTTTGTTAAAGTTTCCGATTTCGATAAAGCAGTTAATGCTACTTTGCAAGAGATAGGATTGCTTAGCGGAGCCAGTCGCGCCTATATTTTTATGATCGATTATTCCACTTCCACAATGAACAACACTCATGAATGGTGTACAAAGGGAGTTACACCACAGATAAATAATTTACAAAATCTATCTCTGAAAACTTTCCCATGGTGGATGAAAAAACTCCATAATGGTGAGATAATACATGAAAAAGACGTAAATCTTATGTCAGAAGAAGCAACTGTAGAAAAGGAAATTTTACAGCAACAAGATATTAAATCCATTTTGGTTTTACCTTTAAATGTGTTTTCAAAATTAGATGGTTTCATTGGATTTGACAACGTTTATAAAGCCCAGAAATGGAGTAATGAAAACCTGAGCTTGTTAAATATTGCAGCGAAGATCATTAGTCTATATCTGGAAAGAAAAAACATGGAAGACAAGATGCAAAGTGCTTACAATGACCTTGAACTTACAGTTATGGACCGAACCCGTGAATTGGCATCCACCAACCATGATCTGCAGCTTGAAGTAACTGAACGGAAAAGAGCGGAACAGGAACTTAACGATAGTTACTATAAGCTGAAAAAAGCAATGGAAGAAACCATAAATGCGTTTATTTCGGCGGTAGAAATTCGCGATCCCTACACTGCAGGGCATCAACTAAGGGTGGCTACTCTTAGTCGCGCTATTGCCAGTGAAATGGGATTTGACACTGAAAAGTTAAATGCAATTCGTATTGCTGCTATTCTTCACGACATCGGTAAAATTTACATACCAAATGAAATTCTTACAAAACCAGACAAATTAACAGAAACAGAATACAGCGTAGTAAAAAATCATCCGCTTGCCGGATATGATATTCTTAAAACCATAGATTTCCAAATGCCTGTAGCCCAGATCGTATACCAACACCATGAACGGCTGGATGGATCGGGATATCCACTGGGACTCTCTGGCAATGAGATAATGATGGAAGCGCGCATAGTAAATGTGGCAGATGTTGTTGATGCTATGATCTCCCAAAGACCATACCGTCCTTCACAGGGAATCGATGATGCCCTGGCAGAAATTACCAATAATGCTGGTATATTTTATGATCCGGAAGTCGTAAAATGTTGTGCAACACTCTTTAATGAAAAAGGATTCCAGTTCGAGGAAATTAAGATCAGAACTACTCCTCGATAATTATTAATTCTGCAAAAAATCATTATTTTATTAACCTGAAAAAAAATTATTAATTGACGTAAAGATAAAAAAAAATTCTTTTACTTAATAGTTTCTGTCCTCTGGAGATTTAATGGAGAAAATTGTTAATGCGTTGATCGCAGCTATTGAAGTATGGGATCCTTATACAGCAGGCCATCAAAAAAGAGTTGCTACTTTAGCATTAGCTATTGCTCGAGAAATGGGATTCAATAGAAAACGCCTTGATATACTAAGGATAGCGGCTATTCTACATGATATTGGCAAGATCAATCTGCCCTCGGAAATTCTATGTAAACCGGGTAAACTTGCCGATTGCGAATTTAACCTGATAAAGATACATTCTGAAGCTGGGTATGATATTCTAAAAAAGATAGATTTCCCGGATATAGTTGCTGAAATTGTTTATCAGCATCATGAGAAAATGGACGGTTCCGGCTACCCTCTTGGCTTGAAAGGAACTGACATTCTTCTGGAGGCAAGAATATTGAATGTAGCAGACGTTGTAGAAGCAATTTCTTCAAACCGACCTTATCGTCCAGCGCTTGGAGTAGGAGAAGCTCTCCGTGAGATCGAAGAAAACAATAATAATCAATATGATCGGGATACTACAAAGATATGCCTTACTCTTTTTAAGGAAAAGAATTTCAAATTTGAAGATATAAAACTTCGTGAAACTGAACGCGAACCTTCTTAAAAATACAATACACATCAAGGGAAACCTATGAAACCAATTTATCTGGATTATAATGCTACTACGCCTATCGATAAAGAAGTAAAGGAAGCAATGCTTCCTTACCTGAATGAGCATTTTGGAAATCCTTCCAGTTCGCACTGGTATGGAATTCAAACCAAAAAAGCTATTCAAAAAGCTCGCAAACAAGTTGCATCAATCCTGAACTGCAATGCTGAAGAAATCATCTTTACCAGCGGTGGAACAGAATCAAACAACTTTGCCATTAAAGGTTTTGCTTTTGCAAATCGTGAAAAAGGTAATCATATTATTACTTCCACGATAGAGCATCCGGCAGTGATTGAAGTCTGTAAATTTTTAGAGAAAAATGGTTTTGATATTTCTTACATTCCTGTTGATAAATACGGAATTGTGAATTTATCAGAACTGGAAAAAGCAATTACATTTCAAACAATACTCATCACGATTATGCACGCAAATAACGAAATTGGCACAATCCAGCTGATAAAAGATATTTCTGAAATCGCCAGGAAAAATGAGATAATTTTCCATACAGATGCAGCTCAATCTGTTGGAAAAATTCCAACTGATGTCAATGAACTTGGAGTCGACCTTCTCTCTATTGCAGGGCATAAACTTTATGCTCCCAAGGGAATTGGTGCACTTTATATTCGTCAGGGCATACAGCTTGAGAAATTTATGCACGGTGCGGATCATGAGCAAGATCTACGAGCAGGAACGGAAAACGTGCTGGAAATTGTTGGTTTGGGAAAAGCCTGTGAAATTGCTAAGCGCGATCTTGAAAAAAATATGGATCATATGAGAAAAACGCGAGACAGATTGTATGAAGGATTGATCCAAAACTTAGAAGAAATAAAACTTAATGGTCATCCAACAAAGCGGCTCCCCAACACACTCAGTTTGAGTTTTCCAAACCTGGAAGCTGATGGAATTTTAGCTGAATCGGAAGAAATTGCTGCTTCTGCAGGAGCTGCCTGTCACTCGGATTCAATCGAACTTTCACCTGTTTTAGTTGCTATGAATGTACCCAAAGAATTCGCCATGGGAACCATCAGGTTTTCCACCGGTAGGAAAACAACGGAAGATGAAATTGATAAAGCGATCGATGCTGTTACAAAAGTAATTAAACAAATGAGAACTCCATCCGAAAAAACTCATTTGCAGGAATCCAAAAAGGTTAAACTCACACACTTTACTGCTGGATTGGGTTGTGCCTGCAAACTCAGGCCACAAGCTCTTGAGAAAATTCTCTCTTCTTTGAATCCGATTCTTGACCCCAATGTGATCATAGGCACAAATACAGCGGATGATGCTGCTGTTTACAAATTAGATGAAAATACAGCTATTGTGCAAACCGTTGATTTTTTCACACCAATCGTAGATGATCCGTATCAATTCGGAGCAATTGCTGCTGCGAATGCTTTCAGTGATGTTTATGCCATGGGAGCGAAACCTCTTTTTGCTTTGAACATAGTTGGTTTTCCTTCAAATCGATTACCTATGGAAATCTTGAAGCAAATTCTTCTGGGAGCAGAAGATAAAGCAAAAGAAGCTGAAGTGAGCATCATTGGCGGACATACAATCGATGATAATGAACCAAAGTACGGACTGGTTGTTCTAGGAGTTGTTCATCCGAATAAAATTCTTACAAATTCCGATGCAAAGCCTGGAGATGTTATTATTTTAACAAAACCTATTGGGCTGGGAATAATTTCTACTGCCATGAAAAGAGGTCTTGCCGAAGAAAAAACCATAAAAAAAGCAATTCAGATAATGAGTTCTTTAAATAAGAAAGCAGCAGAGATCATGCAAGAATTTCCGGTTAATGCCTGCACGGATGTTACCGGATTTGGACTTCTGGGACATCTGAAAGAAATGACTGAATCCAGTCAAGTTGATGCAGAAATTTATCTAAAGGAAATTCCTACTATAAACAAGGCGTGGGAATTAATTGTGGAAAACGTGGTTCCAGGCGGAACTTTAAATAATCTGGATTATATAAAAGAGATCGTAGAATGGGACAATAATATTTCTCGGGCAGCCAAAATAATTCTTTGTGATGCTCAAACTTCCGGCGGATTACTTATAGCAATTCCAACAGAATATGCAAACGCTTTACTAAAAAGACTCCATCAAAATAATATGAATGATTCATCCATCATAGGTAAATTTACAAAAAGAGGAAAAGGCAAGATATTTGTAAAAAATCATATCAGGAATGAAATTGAAAATCAGCAATAAATACATTATTTACTCGTTTCGATAGATTCCATATCATAGATTTTAAACAGTAAAAATGACAACAGAAAATGAAATAAAACAGGCAGTTAGAATCATTCAGGATCTTGTAAAATAAAAAAATAAGCTGACCGATAATAAAACCTTTTGACAAAGTAAGCCTGCCTGTAATGAATACCAGAGTTAGGAAATAAACTATGAGCCAGTTAAATATTGAGATAAAGGCAATATGTAACGATACTGAAAATATCAGGAAAATATTGCATGATAAAGGTGCAGATTTCAAAGGTATAGATCATCAAATAGATACCTACTTTCAAGTTCCCAACGGACGCTTGAAACTGCGGGAAGGTAATATAGAATACAGCCTGGTTTATTACGACAGGGAAGATATTTCCGGTCCAAAGCGATCTGATGTTGTTTACTATCATCCAAATAAAAATGTACCAGTAAAAGAGTTACTTGTCAAAGCTTTGGGTAAACTGATCACAGTTGAGAAAAAGCGAGAAATATATTACATAGAAAATATCAAATTCCACATAGATGAAGTGGAAGAATTGGGCAGTTTTGTAGAGATCGAAGCAATTGACGAAACCGGTATAATCAGTGCTGAACAGCTTTACCGGCAATGTACGGAGTACCTTAAGCTTTTCAAAATAAAAAAAAGCGACCTGCTGAAAAATTCTTATAGCGATATGCTTCTGGAAAAAGAGTTATCGATACAAGAAGGAACTATCGAGCAAGCAGTTGAGCTTTCCAAATTAATTCCGGAATTTGATGATCCTTACCCAAAGGAAGAATATGTAAAGCGTTTTTCAAATACTCAATCTCAAATTTTGATAGCCTGCTATAAAAGTAAACATGTGGGGTTTAAAGTGGGATATGAAATAGATGGTACTTTTTATACCTGGATGGGTGGAGTACTACCAGATTTCCGTAACAAACACATCGCCAGAAAACTGGCAGAAAAACAGCAGGAATGGGCCAAACAGAATAGGTTCACAAAAATAAAATTGAAAACCAGAAATAAACACAAAGCAATGCTTCATTTTGCTTTTTCCGATGGATTCATCATCACAGGCTTCGAAGAAAAAGAAAACATAAACGAATCAAGTATAATATTAGAGAAGGAATTATGAAAAACCTGAAATATATTATTCCATTGCTTTTACTGATCTTTTCTACACTTCATGCAGATTCTGTTTTTTTAAAGGCTATACTTTCAGGAGCAGCTTACTACCCTGAATATCCCGATTATGATTATGACCGTCCTGTACTGGGCGGCAATATCAAGGCAGATATTTTCAATATTTTCACTGATCTGGGTATAGGCGGTAATGTGTTCTATAATATTAAAAGCTATGATGAACATTTCCAAAATCTTCGCAGATATGATGCTTACCTGCATAGTTTTGTTAATTACCGGAAAGATAAATCTTATTTTCTTTACGGTTTTTTTGTAGGAATAAGATACACTTACCTGGAATATACAAACCGCAAAACTAAAATAGACCGGAAACTCTCCATGACCCGACCACTGATAGGATTTCATCATTCCACCGAAAAGTGGGGTATATCATTAAGCTGGACACAGGCAGAAAACCGCAAACCGATCCTTGGTTATGAATTGAAATTTCGTAGTTCAAACGGTTTGGTGTTACAGATCGGTAGAAGCAACCGTGGAGCTCTGTCGGATGTTGGTTCCGAACTTCATATTTATGCAGGCTATGAATTTTTTATTAATTAATCCCCTTATATTCCCCCTTCCGTCTACGTGCAAGACTACG
The DNA here is from genome assembly GCA_965370415.1 of uncultured bacterium. GTDB lineage: Bacteria > Cloacimonadota > Cloacimonadia > Cloacimonadales > TCS61 > JACNIV01. The sequence continues at coordinate 16,560 of CBDUTJ010000027.1, forward strand.
CCGGACAGGTCAAAAGGGGGATCAAAAAGATGATAGCTAAACTTGAAAACAACTCCCCTTTTTAAGGGGAGATTAAGAGGGGTTAGATGAAGAAAATTCCACCATACGATAAAGAGTTGAAACAAAATGCTCGTATAAACAGAAAAGAAAGGTGAATCAAAAAGATGATGATTAAACCTGAAAACAACTCCCCTTTTAAAGGGGAGACTAAGAGGGGTTATGCGTAAAGTAGATCACTCCATTTCCATGCTTAAAGCTAATTTTTATTCCCTACCTTTAGTATTCGGATTGATCATTCTTCTTACGGAATCTTTCCTGCTCATCTGGAGCAAACAACAACTTCTTTCCAGTTTTCCCATAATTTATCTTAACCTGAAGATATTCATCCCTGTTTTAATTATAGGAGCTATTTTGCATGAGGTGTTGCATGCATTGTCTTTTCTTATTATAGGAAGAATATCGGCAGAAAATGTGAAGCTGGGTTTCCAGTGGAGATCTCTTACTCCTTATGCACATTGCAAAATTCCTGTGAAAGCTTCTTTATACCGGATTTCACTTTTGATGCCTGCCTTGGTGATGGGAATTATTCCCTGGTTTGTCTCTTTAATTACAGGTAATGGTTGGCTACTGGTTTACGCAGTTATTTTTACTATTGTGAGCGGTGGAGATATCCTTACGATCTGGATCATCCGCAAAGTCAAACCAAACCAGCTTGTGCAGGATCATCCAAAAAATTGTGGATGTTATGTTTATGAGCAAGGATGATTTAACCCCCTTATATTCCCCCTTCCGTCTACGTGCAAGACTATGCCGGACAGGTCATAAGGGGGATCAAAAAAAATGATGGTCAAACCTAAAAACAACTCCCCTTTTTAAGGGGAGACTTAGAGGGATTGGTTGAAAATAATCTACTTTATCATAATCATCCTCACAACTGCGGGTGTTATGTTTATGAACAAGAATAATTTAACCCTCTTAATCTCCCCTTAATAATTATTTTTTATTTGACACTAAAGTCATAGATTTAATCAATAATCAAAATCAAATTTTGGAGGAAATAATGATTGATTTTTCATTAAGCACAAAGCAGCAAGAAATTCAAGAAAAGTATCGTGATTTTGTGGAGAAATGGATCGTGCCCAATCGTATGAAATATGATGAATCCTGTGAATTCCCCTGGGAAATCGTTAAAGAAGCTTATAAACAAGGTTTGATGAACGGTCCCATTCCCCAGCATTTTGGAGGAAATGGTTATGGAATTCTGGAAGGTTCTCTGGCATCTGAAGAATTGGGAGCAGGTTGCATTGGAATCGGAATTTGCATTGATGCAAATACCCTGGCTCTTACACCATTACTTTTAACAGGAAACGATGAACAACAGAAGAAATTTTTCGGTTTCATTAAAGAACAGCAGGGAGTTGCTGCTTACTGCTTAACCGAGCCAAACGCAGGTTCTGATGTTGCCAGTATCAGTTCAACAGCGATTTTAAAAGGTGATAAATACATTCTGAATGGTCACAAAAGATTTATTACAAATGGAGAAGTTGCTTGTATTCATACAGTTTTTGCTTTAACGAACCCGGAAAGAGGAGCACGCAGTCTTACAGCTTTTATTGTTCCTACAGATCTACCCGGAATTGAAATTGTATCTAAAATGGAAAAAATGGGTCAGCGAGCTTCCGTTCAAAATGAGATCAAATATCATGATGTGGAAGTTCCGGTTGAGAATATGCTGGGTGGAGAAGGTCGCGGATTCATTATTGCTATGAAAACTTTTGATAGAACCAGAACCGGAGTTGCTGCTCTTAGTTTGGGTGCAGCAAGAACAGCTTATGAAATCTCCAGAGATTGGGCTAAGAACAGGATCCAGTTCGGCAAACCTATCGCAGCGAATCAAGCTGTTGCTTTTATGCTGGCGGATATGGCTACAGAAATTGAAGCTGCCAGAATGTTGACCTGGCGAGCTGCATGGGCGTATGATACAGGTCAAAAAGATCTTTCAATTTTATCTGCTATGTCCAAGATGTATGCCTCCGATGTTGCCATGAGAGTTGCTACAAATGCTGTTCAAGTCATGGCGGGAGAAGGTTATTCCAAAGATTATCCGGTTGAAAAAATTATGCGGGACGTGAAACTTTGCCAGATCTATGAAGGTACAAACCAGGTACAGCGACTTGTTATTTCCAAAGGAATAATGAAGTAAATCATTTTCTTTTTTTTCCTTGAATAGAGAAAACAAAAGAAGAAATTTACTTTTTAAAAGGGGGGAAAATTTCATTAAAACAATCAACTGATAATGCATGGCTCAAATATGAAATAACCAGACATCCGGATAGACCAAGGTCTTCGGAAATAATAAAAGAATTATTTACAGATTTTATTCCATATGTGCAAGGATTTCCAAAAGATCCGGCATTAATAACAGGTTTTGCGAATTTTAAGAATCAAAAAGTTTTTATCATTGCTCAAGAGAAACCTAAAGGGCTATCCATGGAAGAGCAGGTAAAAGTGAACTTTGGTATGGTCAAACCCGAAGGTTATTCTCTGGCAATGAAAATCATGGATATGGCTGAAAGAACAAATACTCCTTTAATCACCATCATCGATACACCTGGTGGAGATCCATTTGAACATTCAGCAGAATATCTTCAATCCTGGAAAATATCGGATTGCATCTTTAAAATGGCTGGATTAAAGACCAGGACAATTGCTCTCATTTTAGGAGAAGGAGGAAGTGGAGGAGCTCTTGCCCTGCAGGTTGCAGATAGAACTCTGATGATGGGAAATGCTGTCTATTCCGTGATGTCGCCAGAAGGATGCTCCAGTATTATTCTTCGAAATCCAGCCAGAAAAGAAGAAGCTGCCAACCTCCAAAAACCCACAGCAGAAAATATGTTAGCTTTTGGAATTATCGATGATATTATTCCTGAACATGAAGGTGGAGCACACAATGATGTAAAAAGAACTATCATCAACATTGAGAAAAAACTCTCGTTGACCCTGAATGAACTAAACAATATCGATCCAGAAAAGCTTTTGAAAAGCAGATACAAACGATTTATCGGTTACGGAGAATTGAAAGAAGATCTTTCCGAAACATTCAAACAAAAGACGATCAAAACTGTACATTCCATTGAAAAGAAATTTGAAAAAGTATTTACGAAATTAAAAAAAGTTGGTGATTACCTGACTTTGCATTTAGCAAAAACTATAAAAGAAGAAGAAATTAAAGAATTAAGTAAAGATGAATATTATGAATGTGAAAAATGCCACACCAGTATTTCCTTTAAAATCTTCCTGGATAATTTCAAAACCTGTACTAAATGCGGAGCAATCAGCAGGAAATATTATTTGTCAGCCTACGAATGGATAAACTGCATCACAGATAAAAATTCCTTTGTGGAAACCGATAAATTTCTTGTGCCCAAAGATGCATTGAAATTCAGTTATAAATATGAAGGTAAAACTAAATCTTATAAAGAAACAGTAAAAAATGCTCAAAAGAAGAAAGGTGTAAAGGAAGCTCTGGTGATCGGAGAAGCGGGAATTTTTGATACTCCTGTGGTTGTAGCTGTATCTGAATTTGGATTTTTAGGTGGTTCGATGGGTTCTGTGGTCGGAGAGAAATTTGTAAGAGCAGTGAAATTAGCAAATTCAAAGGAATGTCCTTTGATATCCATCGCTCTTTCCGGGGGAGCCAGAATGCACGAAGGAATTCTCTCCTTAATGCAAATGGCAAAGACAAATATGGCTTTGACCAAATTGAAAAAACCTTATATTTCCGTTCTTGCAGATCCCACTTTTGGAGGAACATTAGCCAGTTTTGCCACACAGGGAACGATAATTTTAGCTGAAAAAAATGCTCAACTCGGTTTTGCTGGTCCGCGAGTAACCAAACTTATCTCCGGTAAAGATATGGATGAAAAATATTATACTGCTGAATTTTATTTGCAGCAGGGTGGAGTTAATGAAGTAGTTTCCCGCAAAGATATGAAGGAAGCTATTCATAAATATATTTTGAATTTGTCCTGATTGAATTTTAAACTTGCCAATTTTAAAGATCTTCTCTGAAATTTGTATCATGTCTGAATTAAAAGCGGGATTAGTCCCACTTTTTATACTGCACTTCAAGTTAACAAAAAATAATTTGTTAAAAAAGTTGACAAAATTTTCTTTGTTAAACATTTTGGCAACGGATTTTTTGTCAAAAGGAGGTTTTATGAAAACTTGTATAGGAAGTCCAGCAAGAGGTGAGAAATTTTTCTATAGAAAAAAGCTAATAGATAAGGCTTGGGATAAGATAGAGAATGGAAGTAATATATTAATCGTGGCTCCCAGACGCGTTGGAAAAACCTCAATAATGTTTCACTTACTTGATAATCCAAGAGATGATTATAAAGTGATTTATGTAGATATGGAATCTGCTAACAGTGAATCGGAATTCTTTCGAAGACTTTTGAATAAAATTCTTAAAAGTGGAATTTTAAATAAACTACTTACAGCGATAACATTTCTGGAAAAACATAGACCAGAAATAAAAAAGATTGGTGCAGATGGAATTGAGTTTGGTGTAAGAAGCGATCTTGATTATCTTGATCTTTTGGTAAAAGTTATTAAATCCATAAATGAATCTAAAAGTAAATTGATTTTAATGATCGATGAATATCCGCAAACATTAGAGAATATAATCAAAGATAAAGGTGTTGGAGCAGGCACAAAATTTCTTCAAAGTAACAGGGAATTAAGAATGGATCCCGATTTGAATCAGACTATCACTTATATCTATGCGGGTTCAATTGGATTGGAAAACATTGTGAGTAAAATAAATTCTATTGGATCAATAAATGACTTAGCAGCTTTAGTTATGCCACCACTACAAAACGGTGAGGAATTTGAATTTATTCATTATCTTCTTCAAGATGTATCATTTAATCTTCATGAGGAGCAAATCAAGTATATATTTAACAAAATTGAGTGGTTAATTCCATTTCACATTCAACTAGTTATTCAGGGAATAAATGATCTGATAATAGATGGTGAAATTGAAGAAATTAGTAATCAGATAATTGATTCTGTATTTAAAGAAATGATCAAACAACGAAATCATTTCGATCATTGGCATACAAGACTTAGAACTTCTTTTGATAGTGATGAATATACCTTTGCCAAAGAAATCCTGAATATTATATCTGAAAGCGAAACAATAAATTCATCTGAAATTTTTGAAATTGTAGTTAAACAAAAATTAGAAAAAAATTATAAAGATATTATAGGTTCACTGATTTATGATGGGTACATAAATAACAACGATGATCCGAAGATATATCGCTACAATTCACCGATTGTAAGAATGTGGTGGAGGAAATATGTCGCCAATTGATCTTCCGAAAATTTACAATCCCCAGAATCAGACACCACAAGAACTTATTAAAAGCTTTGTGGTTAGAATGGGTATCTTTCAGGATATTTTTAATGAAATTAAAACATCTAAAATGGAACATCCCGAACAACATTATATTATTCAAGGAGTTAGAGGACAGGGAAAAACTTCTCTACTTTTACGGATAGCTTATGAAATTGAAAAAGATAAAACATTGAATAAAAAACTTATCCCAATTGTTTTCAGCGAAGAACAATATAAAGTGAGAAAACTTTATAAACTCTGGGAAGAGACGGCGGATTATTTGAGAAGTTATTCCGGGTTTGAGAATCTCTATGATGATATGCAAAGCATCGAATATGATGAAAATTTTGAAGAAAAATGTTTCCAATTATTGGAAAATACGTTAAAGAAAAACAGTAAGAAATTAATTCTATTTATCGATAATATATCTGATATGTTAAACAAATTCACTGAAAATGAACATCACCGTTTGCGTGAAATCCTGATTGTATCTGCCGAGATCAGGATAATTGGCGCATCAGCGGAAAGCCTGGAGTTTCATCATGATTATAGTAAACCGTTTTACAAATTTTTCAGAATGCCCGTTTTGAAAGGATTGAACCAGAATGAGACAAAAACTCTACTAAAAAGCCTGGGAGAGATATATAAAAGGGAAAGAGTGAAAGAAATTGTCCAGAACCAACCCGGACGAGTTGAAGCACTTCGCAGAATGACGGGAGGTGTAATCCGCACAATTATTATCCTCTATCAGATTTTTGTAGATGATGAAAATGGAAACGCTTTCCATGATCTTGAAAAAATTTTGGATGAGGTAACACCGCTCTATAAACAACGCATGGATCATTTCTCTGCACAACAACAGGAGATTGTAGATATTATTGCCTTAAACTGGGATGCAATTAGCACAAAAGATATTGCGATGAAAGCACGGGAAAAAAGCAAAGCGGTTTCATCTCAACTGAAATTTTTAGTTCGAAACCAGATAATAGAGCAACAAGGAACAAACACAAAAAACTATTTATACAGATTATCTGAAAGGTTTCTAAATATCTGGTATTTAATGCGGCACGGTGGAAAAAATGAAAAAAATAAAGTTAAATGGTTGGTGGAATTTTTACAATGCTGGTGCGATGAGAAAACATTAATCAATAAAGTAATAAAGCATATTGAAGCTCTTCGTGCAGGTAGATTGTATCACAAATATGCGTACTATATAACAGAAGCATTAGCAAAAATACCATCAAACGTAGATTTACAACATGTAATGATTGCAGAAACTAAAGATTTCTTAGATAAAGTTGATAGTCCATATACTGATAAGCTTACTGAATCAGATAAAGAAATTATGACAAGGGCCACACAATTTTACAAAAGTAAAGAATATTCTAAAGCATTTGTGGAGTTAATAAAAATCAAGAATGTTAATGAAACTGTATATAACAACCTTGGTTTGATAAACATGGTATATAAAAAGAATTATAAACAAGCTGAGAATTTTTTTCTGAAGGCTATTGACTTAAATTATACTAAAGCAAAGTATAATATAGCTTTTTTATATAGATATAATTTGAATGATTTTCAAAAAGCAAAAGAATATTATCTAATGGCGATAGAAGATGGAATTACTGAATCAATATATCAATTAGCAACTTTATATGATGTGGAATTATCAGATTATATAAAAGCAGAGAAATATTATAATATGTCTATTTCTAATGGCTTGAAATCCGCTTATAATGATTTAGCTTTAATGTATCATTATAAGTTAAATAAAAATAGTGATGCTGAGAGATACTATTTACTAGCTATTAAAAATAATATTGAAATCTCTCATTTTAATATAGCACAATTATATAGACTGGAATTAAACAAATATAGCAAATCAAAAAAACATTATGAAATTGCCATAAGTAAAGACATTTATTTAGGTTATTATGGATTAGGTATTTTATATCATGAAATCTATAAGCAATATGAAAAAGCAAAAGAAAAATATTATCTTGCAATTAAATATGATTTGTATGATGCATATACTAATCTTGGGATAATTTACCATGAAATTGAAAAAAATATTCCAGAAGCAATAAAATGTTATATGAAAGCTATTGAAAAGAAAGATGTGGTAGCAATGTACAATTTAGGTTTACTATATTATAATGATTTAGGTGATAAAGTTAGTGCTATAAAATTCTTTAAAAGAGCAGCAAAAAATAATTATGCAGATGCATATTACCAATTGGGTGTAATCTCGAAAAATGAAGATTTAGATAAAGCAACAGGGTATTATCTAAAGGCAATTGATTTTAATGTTTATAAAGCATATAATGAATTGTCCTGGATGTATTTTGAGAATATTCTGGAAAAATTAAAAGCATTAGAATATGCTAAGAAAGGATATAAAATTGAAAAATCCATTTACATTGCACATACTTATGCAATGATACTTTTATGGAACAATGAAATCGAAGAAGCCTTAAAAATCTCAAAAGATTTTATGGAAAATGAAGAAGCATATAAAAAATTCCCTAATGATATCAGGCAATTTCTTATGTTTTTAATTGCTAAGAACCAATATCATTCTACTCTCAAGATATTCAATGAAAACTCTTTCCAACTGAAAGATAGATACAAACCGGTGTATTATGCTCTTATGTTTTTCCTACAGGATGAATATCCCAATGAATACATAAAGATGGGAAGTGAATTGAAACAAACAGTAGAGGAAATTATTACTGAAATAAACAAAATGTCAAAAGATTATAAATAATATTCTTTATAAAACTCTGAGTCAATTTTTTCAAGCCCTGTTTGAGTTTTCGTGTATCTTAGCGGCTACTTACTTATCCGAAACTATCCCGAGTTTATTTCCTTCCGTATCGAGGAACCAGGCATAAAAGCCATGTTCTTCTGCTATACGTGTTTTGGGAGCAATTATCTTCCCACCGGCAGGTTCAACTCTATCTAGAATAACCTGAAGATCGTCATCACCATTCAGATAGACGATTGTTCCTTTGTCACCGGGTTCAAATCCTTCTCCTTTTACTATTGCTCCGCCAACTTCTCCTTTTTCTCCCGGGAAGAAACCCATTTGGTCATTGCCAATTGTTTCTTCTTTAATTTCAAACTTCATGATCTCGCTGTAGAACTTCTTTGCTCTGGTAAAATCATTTACCGGTATTTCAAACCAGACAATAACTTTTTCCATTTTTCTTTCTCCTTTTCTTAGGATTAATATGAATTCTGCAAAATACTATTTACTTGTCATTCCGTACTCGATGCGGAATCTAAAATCCTCTATTTGAGTTGATTCCCGTTTCCGTCAAAAGCCGGACACAGTTCACGGGAATGACAAATAAAGTAAAACACTCTATTTTGCAGAACTTATGTTCCATAATTACTTAAAAAACCTATCCCCTCCAAAAGCAATAAAAACCCCGAAAGCAGCAAAGCCAACGCCTGCTGTAGTTAACAGAATCGGCAGGATTCTGCTATGACCAATGAAAGCCTGTCCAATAAAACTCAAAGCCAGACCGATGAGTGTATATCTTAAAGCGTAAAGCAATTTATTTTTATTCATACTAATAAGGTAAGTTTATAGGTGTTTTTCACAAAATAAAAAGGATTCTATCTGACAGGATATTTATTAACCCCCTTGAATTCCCCCTTCCGTCTACGTGCAAGACTACGCCGGACAGGTCAAAAGGGGGATAAAAACCGGGACTTTACGTCCTGTATATTTAAAGAATACATTTAGACTGAAAATTTAGAAATAAATATAATTTTTCCTTTGTGCCTTTGAGCTTTCGCAGCAAATATTTACTCTACCGAAATGCGGATAGTGATGGTGCCTTTATCTTCTTCATCAATATCCATATAAAAAAGTTCCCCTGTTTCCCCGGCTGCAGCCATCTCCATTATTTCTTTCCAGTTGATGGAAGAAATATCGAAATCGGTATCACCAAGATCAGCGTTTATTTTTCCATTTTTAGGAATAAAGTTCATGCCAAATTTAGCCAGTTTTAAAGGAATGGCAATATTCACTTTCGGTTTTTCCGAACCTTCCTGGATGATCTGGAAAACAAGCCGCTTTCCTTTGGTAGCCGGCACATGTTTGGGATTCATCGCTGCCAGAAGTTTTGCAGCTTCTTCGGCAGTGATCTTACCCTCTGCCACCATATCGAGTATTTTTCGTTTATCTTCCATCTCTATCCTCCATTGTTGAGATAAGTTTCTCCGCCTCTTCTGCAGTGATCTTACCCTCTTGAAGCATCTGTAGTATCTTCAGGCGACTGCGTTCGTCAATGGTATTTTTCTGTTTCTCTGTAAGATCTTCTCCAGCGAATTTTTCCTGGATAGTATTTACAACGCTGGAGATCTTTTCATCTGCCATTTCGGTAAAATCATCAGCAGAAACATTGAATTTCAGATTCTTTAGTTCTTTGTTCACATCTTTCATGGCTTCACTTACGTGTCTGTTTATCTCTTCCATATCAGGAATTTTGATATTCTTCAGCTTCTTTTTTGCTTTTTCCATTTTTTTTCTGATCTTCTCTTTATCCAGCTCATCCGGAATATGTTCCATGGCTTTATCCATTGCATCGGAAACGAACGACATATTAAACTTGAACTTACTCTCTTTCATCGGGTGGTTCATCAGGCTGATACTTCCCATTCTATTTTTAGCTGAAATTTCAACCTTGCCTGACCCCTTCGTCATTTCTATAATTTGTTCATTTCCTTCTTTCCTGCGGTCGTAGTTTCCTTCTAAACCAACGTTAAATCTGCCCATTTGGTTTTTTGCTTCGATCTTGTATGGAATTTCATCCGGTATGATAAGGTGGATTTTCCCGTTTTGATTTTCGAACTTGAATTGCCCTTTATCGATGGGAGTGAATTCGTAATAGATCGTACCATTTTGATTTGTGATAGCTGCTTTGTTCAGCTTTGCATCCAGAATGCGAATTGTTCCGTTTTCGTGTTTTAACTCCAGACTGCCTTTGCAACCTGTCATTTTAATTGCTCCATTCTCGGATATTATTTTTGAATCTCCATCACATTTCTTCATCTTTATCAAGCCATTCTCTGTTTCAAGGTTTGCATTACTGTTGCAATCCATAAGTCCTATCGAACCATTTTCGGTTTTACAGATCAGGTTGCCATTCACATGATCTATATTGATCCCGCCATTTTCTGTAGTTACCGTCTGGATTCCATGCAGATTTTCGATGGAGATACCGCCATTTTCGGTTTTACTGATTATTTCCGTAACATGAGGAACCCTCAATTCAAGTTGGGAATTCATATGCCTGATATTCTCCGGTTCATTCAACTTGATGTTTAAAGTGTTTTTCTTTTTATTATATTTTGCATCGACGATATCTTCGATTTTTATTTCTTTATCATCTGCTTTTTCGAAATCAAGTTTTATAAAGAATTCTGAAGTTTCCTTTTCCCAGCCTATAATTTTTAATCCAAAATTCTCCGATTCAAACTCGACTACAAGATCTTTCTTGGTTTCAAACTCATACGTCTTTTCCAGTTTTATCATCATTAACTCCTTTCTTTAAGTTTCAAAATTGCATCATCCACAGAGATATTTCCTTCTTCGATCTCTTTTAGAACGTCATCAGAATTAAATTTAGAGATCTGTTTTCTCTCAGGACATAAAATTGTCGTAACTTCCGACAACTTGTTCTTTACAGTTGGATATGAAATTTTAAGTGCTTTTTCCACTTCTTTTATATTGCCCTGGCAGCAGATGAACACTTTCACAAATTCCTGCTGACCGGGGTTTAACACAGTAAAATCATCCACCCCGAATTTACCTTTTATGCTGGTATTGCACTTGGGACAATTATATTCAACTATATCCAGATTTGAATTGCATACCGGACAGTTTTTTAACCTTTTATTCATAATCACCTCCTGATTCAGAGCAGAAATTAATTTGAACATTAAATATGTCAAGTTTATAATTAATTATTTTAATTTTTCAATTAATATTTTTAATTCTATGTTGACTATTGAGGGATTATATCAATATCCTTATTCAGATATTAAAAAAGACGAAACAGCAAGCTCCGCCTTTAAAATATTTTTTTTTGAATTATTGAATATTATTATCTATCAGCTTTTCATAATTCCCATTTCTTTAATGCATCGATAAGATCGTTAAAATATTTCACATAATCGTGCGTTACATCTACCTGCAGGATAGGCTGGTTTTTATCGGGAGTTGTATAGTTACACCATCCTTCGAATGATTCCAGGAAATATCCCAGGTAGACCAGTTCATCTTTTTGAACCTGAATTAAGACTCTTTCTGTACCATCTTCAAGTTGCTGTCTTTCCTTAATCTCGAAATTCAATTTTCACCTTATTTTAGTGTATGCTCCAGAACTTCCTTAACATTATCCACCAGAATAATGTTCAACCCTTTTTTGATCTCTTCCTGAATTTCGGTTAAATTAGGTTCATTTTTACGTGGAATGATAATATTTTTTATCTTTGCTCTTTTTGCAGCAATAAGTTTTTCTGCCAAACCACCTATGGGAAGAACATTACCGGAAAGGGTTATCTCACCTGTCATAGCAAAGTTATGCTTTATCTTTCGAGATGCCAATGCCGAGACAATAGCAGCAATTATCGTAACACCGGCAGATGGTCCATCTTTGGGAACAGCTCCTTCGGGGATATGCAGATGCAGGTCGTAGTTCTTATAAAAATCTTCCCTGATTCCATAATGCCGGGCATGTTGACGGGCATAACTGAAAGCCGCCTGAGCAGATTCCTGCATTACATCACCCAATTGTCCGGTTAATTTTAATTTTCCTGTTCCTTTTAATTTTATCACTTCAATCTGCAGTGTCTCACCACCAAAACGAGTCCAGGCAAGTCCGGTAACCACTCCCACTGCATCTTTTCGGTTGACCTCGGAATACAAATGTTTGGGAATACCCAAGTAATTTTCCAGATCGGAACTTTTAATAGTTACTTTCTTTTTAATTTTTCCTTCTACACATTGCTTGGCGACCTTGCGTAAGATCTTGGCAATTTGTCGTTCCAATTCGCGTACACCCGCTTCCCTTGTATATAATTTGATGATCCTTTCCAAACTGGCTTTTTGATAGGAAAGCTCAATTTTGCCATGGAGATCATGTTCTCTTAATACTTTGGGTACCAGATGTCTTGTAGCAATATTGATCTTTTCAAAAGCTGTGTAGCCAGGCAGTTCAATAACTTCCATCCGATCCAGAAGCGGTTGTGGAATGGAATTAAGTGTATTGGCAGTTGTGATAAAGATCACCTGAGAGAGATCGTATTCAAAATCGAGATAATGATCGCGGAAGGAGTTATTCTGTTCCGGATCGAGTACTTCTAAAAGTGCGGATGCCGGATCTCCCCGAAAATCCATACTCATCTTATCGACTTCATCCATCATGATAAGAGGATTGATGGTCCCAGCTTTTTTCATACTTTGAATTATCATTCCGGGAAGGGCTCCCACATAAGTACGGCGATGACCGCGAATTTCTGCTTCATCACGAACTCCACCCAGAGAGAGTCGTACAAATTTCCTGTTCATCGCCCGGGCAATGGATTTTCCCAGAGAGGTTTTACCTACACCGGGAGGTCCCACAAAGCAGAGGATCTGTCCTTTCATTTTTTTTGCCAGTTTAACCACTGCCAGGTATTCCAGGATGCGTTCTTTTACTTTTGTCAAACCGTAGTGATCTTCATCCAGTATCCTCTGCGCTGTACCAAGAGTGAACTCTTTCAATTTCGGTTCATCCCAGGGCATATCAAGAATCCAGGTAAGATAAGTATGAGTAACCGAATATTCCGGAGAATAGGTACTCATGCGGGAAAAACGTTTAAGTTCGTCTTCGGCTTTCTTGCGTGCTTCAGGGCTTAGATTCACTTTTTTGATCCTTTCCTGAAAATCGAGGAGATCGGTCTTTTCTTCTTTAACCATACCCAGTTCTTTATGGATGGCTTTCAGCTGTTCGGTCAGATAATATTCTTTCTGCAGTTTATTCAACCTGGTTTTCACAGTGCCATCGATCTTATACTCCAACTTTAGAATTTGGATCTCTTCAGTTACTATTCTGTAAATTTGACTGATCGATTCAAACAGATCATCTACCTCAAAAAGTCTTTGTTTCTTTTTTGTTTCTAATTGCATATTTGCCAGAGCATAATAAAAGAATTCGGCAGGTCTTGTTGTTTCATTCAAAGGTATCAATGCTTCTTCCGGTATGGCTTTATTCAGATTCACATATTGTTTGAATATTTTCTTGAAAGAGCGGATTAGTGCTTCTGTTTCCACTTTTCCACGATAGTGAGTTTTATCTGTCTTCAGGTAATAAGCGTTCAAATATTCCTTATTTCGGTAAAAGCGTTCCACCAAAACACGATTAGTACCTTCTACCAGCAGACGCATATTACCATCTGGAAGTTTTAAGAATTGCAGGATCGTACAAAGTGTACCCATGCGATATAGATTTTTTGCTTTGGGGCTTTCATCATATTCTGTAAGCTGTTTCTGAGATACACAGATGATCTGCCGTTCATTTACCAGGCTTGCTTCAGCCGCTCGAATCGATTGCACTCTACCCACCAACAAAGGAGTTATAGTAAAAGGTAATACCAGTGTATTCCTGAGTGGAATTACAGGCAGCAACCCATAATCATTCTCATTTATGATCATATCTTTTTTCGCCATTTAAGCCTCCAGTAGTACAATAACGAAATTAGATTAATTGACAAAGATTTTATGTCAAATGTAAAATTTTATCTTCTTGAAAATTCGAAAGGATCGAATTCATATCCTATAGATAAATAATAATAACTTATACCATCCTCATCCAATGCCATTCCTGCACGTATTGGACCCAGCAGAGTTTTATAACCGATCTTTACTCCGGCAGCTTTATAGAGATATTTTTCCGGTTGCCAATAATCTATATTTCCCAGGTTAAGTGTATTAAACTGCAGATCAATAAAGAGATTCCTGACAATTTGAAGCCGAAAAGCAAGAGTATTAATTTTGTATATCGGTGCACTTTTCTCTTTTGATTTCAGACCCAGATAGCTGTCTATACCTCCAATATAGAAAGGATCAAAATTATCGGTATAATTTTCGAAATGAGACCCATATTCAAACTGATATTTCAATGAAAGATTTTTTCCAAAAGGCAGCAGAAACCTGAGCCGTGAATAAAACTTTTTGTTACCTTCTTCACTGTAAACACCTTTCCTGGAAGTAGAATATTTTGCAATAAACTGTGTGCCGCGCATAGGAAAAACAAAATCATCCAGACTTTCATGATAGAGTTTCAAACCGATTCCGGCTGAGTGAAATTCACTTTCATCGAATTCGGCAATATCCTGGTACACTTTGGATCGATAGCCATAGCCGTAAGCTTCTGCTACTATTGCCTTTGTAATGTATAATCCCACCCCAGTAGTAGCCCCGTATTCCAGAGATCTAACGCTGTTTGTTTTTTCATGATCTTCGTTATAAGAATATAAACGGCTTTCTTTTATATATGGAAAAAGCCGAAAATATATCCCCCAGTGCTTACCAAAGTTCTTTACATAGTCCAGGTCTGCTTCGTTATGTGAACCTGCCTGAACATTTAAAAGAAGCTTGGAATTCCTCTGCAACATGTTATTCAATTCCAGCGTAACTCTTGCTACAAGTTCATTTTCGTTGTTATATGAAAGACTGAATCCAAGTTTTTTCCGATTACGTTCTTCCACTTTAATGGTTAATTTATAATCGTTCTCAATTTCTTCAATCACTGGATAAATATATGTGAAAAGATTTGAATTATAGGCTTCATTCACAGCAGTGCAGATATCTTTCATGGAATAGAAACTGTTCCTTTCCAATCCCACATATTCTCGAATTTTGGCTTTACTTAGATATTTATTACCCAGTATCGTTATGCTGGAAAATTTAATTTTTTCAGGAAGAAATTCGGTATTCCTTTTAGCTGTTTTTGCAGGAAACTTATACTTAGAGCTTTGAAAAAAATCCCTTGCTGCCAGTTCGCCCAGATTTATTATTCTTTGTTTCTGAGAAAAATCGAGTAATGAAATATCTTCCAGATCAGGTTCGATCAGGAATTCACATGCATCGATCGACTCTCCGATGTTCCTGGTAATCTGCAGGTTTATTGTCTGATCAAGCACATCGATAAGTGATCTCAGTTCTTCTTTAGTTCGCAAACCGGAATTGGTTTTGATGCCAATTATAATATCTGCACCCATACTTCGTGCTGCTTCTACAGGCAGATTTTTAACGATCCCGCCATCCACATAAAGCTGGTTATGCAGTTCAAACGGTTTGATAATGGATGGGAAGGACATCGAAGCCCGGATTGCTTCGTGAAGAGAGCCTTCTTCAAACACTGTTATTTCCCCTGTAAGAATATTGGTTGCAACACAACGGAATGGAATAGGAAGTTCATTAAAATCATTAATATGACTGACCGGATAAAATATCTCAAATAGCATATTGACAAGGTTATTTCCCGAAAGGAATGCCTGTGGCAACTTGGGGATGAATTTATCATCTAAGGCAAAATAGATATTAGCAGAAGGTCCCCAGCGTTTTTCGCCGATGTAAACATCTTCGCGGCAGATCTTTTCATCGAATATATCTTCCCAGGTTATGCCAAGAACGATATCTTCTATCTCTGCACCGGAATAACCTATGGCATATAATCCACCGATTATTGCACCTGTGCTGGTTCCGGTAATGCAATCTACAGGTATTTCAAGTTCATCGATAACTTTCAGAACACCTATATGAGCTAACCCCCGAGCACCACCACCGCTTAAGGCAAGCCCTATCTTTTCCTGGCAAAAAATATTTAATGCCATTATCAAAACCAGAATAACTATGTAATATCTTTTCATATTAACAGAACTCCAACGCATAATAAAAAACCTGCCAGCTTTAAAAACTGACAAGTTTATTTTTTATGTTTTGCTGAAAAATTTTCTTATTCCTGCGTCTCTTTGATAAGTATATTGGATTCTTCTTCCAATATTTCTTCTTCGATATTCTGCTCTATCACAGGTTTTTCTTTCTTTCCGCTGTAAATAGATTCTACCATGGGAGAATAGGCAACTATGAGACCGGCAAAAACAATACTGACCATGCTCATTAATTTTATCAGGATATTGATAGAAGGACCGGAGGTATCCTTGAACGGATCACCCACAGTATCTCCAACCACAGTAGCTTTATGATAATCGGAACCCTTTCCACCGTAATGCCCAGTTTCAACATATTTTTTTGCATTATCCCAGGCACCACCGGCATTGTTCATCATAACCGCCAGCACAAAACCTGTTGTCAATCCGCCTGTTAAAACTCCCATCACACCCGCAACGCCTGTTATCATGCCAATAACGATAGGTGTGAGAATTCCCAAAAGAGCAGGAGCAACCATCTCTTTTTGTGCTCCAACCGTAGATATATGAACACACTTTGCATATTCGGGTTCTGCTGTACCTTCCATAATACCGGGTATCTCTCTAAATTGACGGCGCACTTCTGCCACCATTGCACCGGCTGCCCGTCCTACTGCTTTCATGGTGAGTGCAGCAAAAACAAATGTTACCATCGCACCCATAAAAACGCCAATAAGGAACTTGGGGTTCATTAAATTTATTTGATAATAACTTACAAAATCTGCAATTGTAGCATGTGTAATTTCCACAGTTCGAACCACCTCTCCTGCAAAAGTGATATCCAGGAATTTTTGCCCGGCAAAAATTAATCCTTGTCGAACTTCTTCCAGGTAAGCTGCCAGAAGTGCCATGGCGGTAAGTGCAGCAGAACCAATAGCAAAGCCTTTTCCTGTGGCTGCTGTAGTATTTCCTACAGAATCAAGATCATCTGTTCTTTTTCTCACTATTTCCGGAAGCTTGCTCATTTCTGCATTCCCACCTGCATTATCTGCTATCGGTCCGAAGGCATCCATAGCAAGAGTTACTCCCAAGGTGGCAAGCATTCCCACTGCTCCAAAACCAATACCATAAAGACCCATTTCGGGAGTTGTGAATCCTTTACTCACACTAAAGGCTGCCAGAATGGCAATTCCTATAATAACCACTGGTGCTGCTACGGATTTCATTCCCACAGCAAGACCATCGATGATCACAGTTGCTGGTCCGAATTCTGCCTGTTTCACAATTCCACGAGTGGGAGCATAACTGTATGAGGTTGAACGTTCAGTAAAAAAACCTATCAGTATCCCTGCAAAAAGCCCTATCATACTTGCCAGGAAAACACCCAGAGAATACTCTGCAGGAAGCATGAACTTTGTAACGAAAAATGCAACAATCGCTATCAGGATTGAGCTTCCGTAAACACCTTTGTTCAATGCAAACATCAATTCTTTGGTATCAGCACCTTCTTTGGTGGAAACCATATAAATTCCCAGTATGGAAAGGAATGCGCCCACACCGGCAAGAACCATCGGAGCAGTTACGAACTTGATAGCCCAGGAATTCATCAGTTCAGTTCCATGACCAAAGATCTGCGTTACTGCCGCCATTCCCAGTGCCGCCGTTGCCAATATCGAACCACAGTATGATTCATAAAGGTCTGCACCCATTCCTGCTACATCACCCACGTTATCTCCTACATTATCTGCTATCGTGGCTGGATTACGCGGGTCGTCTTCCGGGATTCCAGCTTCCAATTTTCCCACCAGGTCTGCACCAACATCCGCAGCTTTTGTGAAGATCCCTCCACCAAGACGTGCAAAAAGTGCCTGAGTTGAAGCTCCCATTCCAAAGCTGAGCATGATGACTGTGATCGTGTGCAAGCTCATTTTATCCGGATGAAGCATACTATAATAATTTAATCCGAAAAACCAGGCAGAAATATCAACTAATGCAAGCCCAACAACTACAAGTCCCATAACGCCACCAGCTCGAAAGGCAACTTTCAATCCTTTATTAAGGCTTTGGGAAGCACCTTGCGCAGTTCTATTGGAAGCGAGGGTAGCGGTATTCATCCCTATCCAGCCGGCAAGTCCACTGAAAAAACCACCAGTAAGAAAGGCAAAAGGAATAAGCCAGTGAAGCACATGCAGCACGTGAGCCATAATATTGAAAACTATAAATGCAATAATAAAGAAAATTGTAACGCCTTTGTATTGCTGTTTCAGGTAAGCAAAAGACCCTTCACGAACATATTTTGCAATTTTTTGCATCTGCTCGTTACCGGGATCTTCTTTTTTTACACCTTTAAATAGAATAAATGAAAATATCAATGCCATTATTGCCCCAAAAGGCGCAACATACCAAATTGTAGGTATCATAAAAAAATCCTCCTGAATTACTTATTCGCTAAATATGAATGAGACAACAAATTAAGCTAATTATAATTGTCAAGAATTGTAGCTCGACCTAAACTTGACACAAGTTTGAAAAATCTTGTGTTAAGTTAACTGGAAAAAACTGTTCTAAGAAAATTAGCGACCAAGCTGGTCGCTTTACGTTTTTTAAAACCTGTTCTTCTCATCCGAAATGGAAGTCAGATACGCTCCCAGCATTATCAAAATAGTTGAGATGATAAGGTTAATTGTGAAAGGTTCTTTTAAAAAAAATATTCCGCAGGCAATGCTCACGATGGGGATTAATAGAATTAAATTAGAAATAGATTTTATTCCGATATGTTTGATCGCCACATTCCAGAAATAATAACCCAGGTAAGAGCAGAATACAGCAAGGAAAAGCATGTGTAAAACCACATTGATGTTTAAGTGTATTTGTAAAAAACTCTTGTATTCAAACAACATGAACGGAATCAGGAAGATCATTCCGTACAGAAAGATTCTGGATGTGATGAACATTGTATCGTACTTGTTCATTATTTTTTTATAAATGAAACAATAAATGATCCACATTATCACCGAACCAAATACGAAGATATCTCCTTTCAGATGAACTCCGGATTCCAGAATATCTTTGTAGAATAGGATAAAAGTTCCACCCAGTCCAAGTGGAATTCCAATTAGGTTTTGCCAGACCATTTTTTTTCTCAACAGGAAAAAAGCAATAAGCAATGTAAAAAGCGGGATGGTGGCTGTAATTAAAGCTGTATTGGAAACAGTTGTGAATTTAAGACCTGTGTTTTCAAAATAATAGAATAAAGTTACACCGCCCAGAGCAGTTAAATAAAAGTATTTCCTATCCTTTTTTTCTATTTTAGTTTTTTGCTTATTTTTCTGGAAAAAGAAAATTACACTGCCTGCTATCAGGAAGCGGAAGAAAGTTATATTATTGGGTGTGAAACCGCTATCCAGCAGAATGCGGGTGGAAAGCAGCGAGATCCCCCAGAAGAAGACCGCTGAAAATGCCAACAGGCGATATTTATATTTCATGTTTCTTTACCACTAAGACACGAAGGCACAAAGATAAAGAGATAATTTCAATATTTATTATTTTCATGTTTTGAACAATTAATTTTTCCTCATGAATTAAGCAAGAATAAAAAATCCGCATTTCATTTTTTTATTTGACATTGAGAATTTATTCATCGTTATTGACGTAGTTTTTTTCAAGGAAATGAAAATGTCATGTAATATTAATTTTGATGGAGCATTGAATTTTATTGAACCTAATATAATGTTTGAATGGAGAAATAAATGGAAAACATTGAACCAACTGTTCTGATTCAGAAGTTCCGCTTAGCTCATTCTGCGGGAGTTCGTGCACTAAACGATTTTAGCAAGAAACATCTCAGGAGTCGGTTTCTTACCCGAGCAAAGAACGCCCTTCAGGCATTCTACGGATACAAGGCACCCATTGTGCGGAAATACTCCGATGCAGGCAGGAGGTTTCGCAACATAACAGAAGAAGAATATACAGCCCTTTTTGCCGAGTTCGAGCACATCTTGAATTATCTGGAATTCATGTCTGGACAGGAAGCGGCAAACGCAATGTCCCAACCGTCCGTCCCTCCTACCGGAAATAATGTTTTCATCATCCACGGTCATGACGAAGTGAATAAACTTCGCCTTCGCGTTCTTCTCCAGGATTATTTCGATCTTAGTCCTGTCCTTATGATGAGCAAACCCAGCATGAGCCGGGCGTTGCTGGAGAAATTCGAGCACACCGCCTCAACTTGCGCCCTTGCCTTCGCTATTATCACTCCTGACGATGAAATCATCAACCATGGGCAACCCTACTACCAAGCTCGACCAAACGTTATCTTCGAAACGGGATGGTTCGTCGGACGTCTGGGCATCCCTCGTGTATGTCTTCTATTGAAGAAAGGTACGACTGTGCATTCGGACATCGATGGCATCTCACGAATCCACTTCAATGATAATATTGAAGAAAAAGTGCGTGAAATCCAACGAGAGCTGGAAGCAGTAGGGATACTTAATAAACCTAATTACAATTCTAAATGATATAGCAAACATATTAAATTCTTTTATTGGAGATAAAATGAAAAAAATATTGGGATTTGTTAAAGTTTATTTCAAAATAGTTATTATTTTAATATGGATGATTTTTGTAACGTATAAGTTAATTCAGATCGAATCGGATATCAGTTCCATTAAGTGGGATGTAAGCAACATCGAGTCAAATGTCATTTCTATCGGGTGGGATATAAGCGACATTGAGTCAAAAGTCAATTCAATCGAGTGGGATGTCAGTTCTATCGAGTCAGATGTCAGTTCCATCGAGTCAAATGTAAGTTCCATCGAGTGGGATGTCAGTTCCATTATGACAAGAATCAAGTAAGAAAAATACTAACTATTCACTATACCTGACCGCTAAGGAATGGATTCAGGAAACAACCAGTTGATTTTTTTTATTTGACATTGAGAATTCATTCATTGCAATTGACTCAGTTTTAAACTAAGGGAAATGATAATGTTATATACTGATTATTTGAGCAGGTTATTGGTATTTTTTCTGCTTGTAGCAGGAAAGCTTGAATTTATTAATTAGTTTAATATATGTTACATTTAAATAATTAGGAATATGATTATGGAACAAATTATTTCATTTCTCGGTATTTTAGGATTAGGTGGGATTCTAGGCATTATTATCAAATCTATTGTAGATTTTAAAATAAATAAAAGACAATTATTATTTAAGGCAAGAAAACATGCTTATGCTGGAATTACAGGAAGGATATTTAATTTTTTTCTTGAACCAGATGTTACTTGTTTACAAGAGGAAGCTCTTATTTTCGCTAAAATCAATGCATTGCTATCAGAAGTATTTCTTTTGGGAAGCAAAAACCTAGTCGAATTAGTAGGAGATTATAAAGTTAAAGTAAATGAATTTCATAAAAACCTATCCGAAAAGAAAGACGATAAGGATTTGGAAAAATTACATAAAAAATTGTCTACTCTTGCAGGGAAAAT
The DNA here is from genome assembly GCA_965370415.1 of uncultured bacterium. GTDB lineage: Bacteria > Cloacimonadota > Cloacimonadia > Cloacimonadales > TCS61 > JACNIV01. The sequence continues at coordinate 38,379 of CBDUTJ010000027.1, forward strand.
TTTTGATCAGATGAGAAAAGATTTATTTATTTCATCAAAATCAATTTTGGAAAATTCTAAAAAATAAAAGTATAAAAACTAATATCAACGAACTATTCCCATGTCTTTTGCGAACTTAGCGGTTCGATCTTTTGTTCGTTTTTGCCTGTCTCGCCGAAGTTCTAATGGTCATTTGGAACGAAGGCGGATTAGTTGTTAAAATTAACTGCGGTCAGCTTTCAACACTTCCAGAAAAGCTTCCTGCGGAATGGAAACAGAACCGATCTCTTTCATGCGTTTCTTGCCTTCTTTCTGTTTTTCAAGGAGCTTTTTCTTGCGAGTAATATCACCACCATAACATTTGGCTGTAACATTCTTTCGCAGAGCATTGATCGTACTTCGAGCGATGATTTTTGCCCCGATACTTGCCTGGAGTGCAACCTTGAAAAGGTGACGTGGAATAACATCCTTTAATTTATCGGTCACACTTTTCCCCCAGTGGTAGGCTTTATCTTCGTGACAGATGAAAGACATGGCATCAACTCTTTCTCCATTGATAAGGATATCCACTTTCACCACGTTTGATTTCCGGTTTTCTTTGAAGGAATAATCCAGCGATGCATAACCTTTGCTTACGGATTTCAGTTTATCATAAAAATCGAAGATGATCTCGATAAGCGGCATTTCATAATGAATTGAAAGACGTTTTTCATCTATGTACTGCATATCTTTCTGAATTCCGCGCCGCTCTTGCACCAGTTTCATAATATTACCCACGAACTCTGTGGGAACGATGATCTCCACATCCATCACCGGTTCTTCTATAGATTCGATATTCACCGGATCGGGCATATCCACCGGA
>CBDUTJ010000028.1:0-39094 GCA_965370415.1 uncultured bacterium
CATCACCGGTTCTTCTATAGATTCGATATTCACCGGATCGGGCATATCCACCGGATTATAAATAACCAGTTTACTGCCATCATTCAGATTGATAATAAATCTCACACTGGGAGTCGTAGTAATTATAGGTACATTATATTCCCTGAAAAGACGTTCTTTAACAATTTCCAGGTGAAGCATTCCCAGGAAACCACAACGGAAACCAAACCCGAGCGCCAGAGAACTTTCAGGCTCATAAGTGAGCGCCGCATCGTTAAGTTTGAGTTTTCCCAGGCTCTCCCGCAGGTTTTCATGATCTTCTTTTGCCAGCGGGAAAATACCACTGTAAACCATTGGTTTGGGTTCTTCAAATCCGGGAAGGGTTTCTTCACATCCACCTTTTGCTGTGGTTATCGTATCTCCTACACGTGCATCGGCAACTTCCTTAATATTGGCAATAATGTAGCCCACCTCACCGGCAGTAAGTTCGCTTGTTTCCTCTTTTTGCAAACCAAGGTAACCGATCTCTTCGATGGAAAATTCTTTCTTGGTGGAAAACAGTTTTATTGCTTCACCTTTTTTCAACCGTCCATCAAACATACGGATAAGAACTATTACGCCGCGGTAAGTATCAAAGTAGGAATCAAATATTAGTGCTTTGGCAGGCAGGTCTATATCACCAACCGGAGCGGGAATATTTGCAGCGATCCCTTTCAAAAGTTCATCTACTCCTGTTCCTTCTTTTGCACTAATCCTGAAAATATGTTCCCTGTCTATCCCGATGTTTTCTACAATATCGTGTTCGGTTCCCTCTACATCTGCTTTTATAAGATCAATTTTATTAACTACCGGAATTATTTCCAGATCATTTTCCATTGCCAGGTAAAGGTTACTCATGGTTTGAGCTTCTATTCCCTGTGATGCATCCACCAGAAGAAGTGCACCGTCACAGGAAGCAAGACTGCGAGAAACTTCATAAGAAAAATCAACGTGACCGGGAGTGTCGATCAGGTTAAAAATATATGTTTTATCATTGCATTTGTATTCCATTCTGATAGCATGAGATTTAATGGTTATGCCGCGTTCACGTTCCAGGTCCATATCATCCAGTATCAGTTCAGCATGTGCACCTTTATCGATCACGTGAGTAACTTCCAGGAGCCTGTCTGCAAGTGTGGATTTGCCATGATCTATATGTGCGATTATGCAGAAATTCCTGATCAACTTCCTGTTTACATTACCCATTAATTAAATCTCCAAAAGACATTTAGTCTGATTCAAAAACTGGAGTAAAAGGCTTAATGTCAATCTTTTCCTGCAATTAGTTACCACACTAAAAATTTATGCTTGACGCAAACAAGAATATTTTTAAGTTCAATTCAGATTTCTAGTTAGAAAGGCTTAATAGATGATAGAAGTAATTCGTGATAAATGTAATGGCTGCGAGCTTTGTTTAAAAGCCTGCGCTTATGATGCCATTGTGATAGTCGATAAGATGGCAGAGATAGATCTGGATAAATGCCCGCTTTGTGGAGCCTGCGTTAGTGCCTGTCCATTCGATGCGATCTTTATTCGCAAATATGGTCAGAAAACCCTCGATAGGGAACAATTCAAAAACGTCTGGATTTTCGCTGAACAGAAAAGAGGTGAAATTGCGCCGGTGGTTTTTGAGCTTCTGGGAAAAGGTAAAAAGCTTGCAGAGCAGAGAGAAAGTGAACTGATCGCTGTTTTATTCGGACATAATATAAAGAATCTATGCCAGGAATTAATAACTTACGGTGCTGATAAAGTGATCTATGTAGATGACCCTAAGTTGAAAGATTTCCTGGATATTCCATACACAAAAGCCATGACCGAGCTTGCCAATAAATACAAACCCGAGATCATCCTTTCAGGAGCTTCCGTACTGGGAAGATCGTTTATTCCCCGCGTGGCGGTGGAGCTGCACACCGGTCTTACTGCAGATTGTACTGGCCTAGAGATCGATTCCGATACAGGTGGACTGATGCAGACCCGTCCTGCTTTTGGTGGAAATATTTTAGCTACCATCATAACACCAAATCATCTTCCTCAAATGGCAACTGTACGTCATAAAGTTATGGACTCCCTGGAAAAAGATGACAGCCGAACCGGTGAGATCATCAAAGAAGAAATTGATTTCTCTAATTTAAAAGATGATTCAAAATATCTTGGCTTCACAAAAGATGAAACTCAAATGGTTAATCTCACTGAAGCAAATGTAGTTGTATCCGGCGGGAGAGGATTGAAGAATCAAGAGAATTTTGCTCTTCTGAAAGAATTGGCAAAAGCCCTGGACGGAGGAGTGGGAGCATCCCGGGCTGCCGTGGATGCCCAATGGATAACATATCCGCACCAGGTAGGTCAAACAGGTAAGACCATTAAACCAACTATCTATATTGCGGTGGGAATCTCCGGTGCTATCCAGCACCTGGCTGGTATGCAATCTTCCGATTATATTATTGCGATAAATAAAGATCCCGACGCTCCAATTTTCAAAGCTGCAGATCTGGGTTTAGTGGGTGATCTTTTCGAGATTATACCTCTATTGAATAAAAAATTAAGGTAATAGTGTTTCTCTATGGAAATTAAAGTTAGAGCCTGTGTTCATAATGCTGATAATATAACCAGGAATACTACTTTAAAACTGAACAGTCCCTTACTAAAAAACAAGAATAAAATATGGGATTGTACTGACACGACCGCCTATCCCCCGTTCATCAATAGCCACGATCATCTCATTAGCAACTGGTTTCCAAAAGCAGCTTTAAACCCCTCCTATACGAACGTTAACGTGTGGGTAGAAGAGATGAAATCCTCAGATTCCTTCCTGGAAAGAAATAAGGTTTGGATAAATGATGGTAAATTTGACCTGACTCATGGCACTGCACCTCTCATTATTTCGCTGGGGATATATAAAAACCTTTTTTCAGGATGCGCTGTTGTTCAGGATCACATTCCAAACCAGAAAAAAGAATATTACAATAATAATCCTATCAACATTATAAAAGATTATACTCAATGCCACTCTCTTTCCATGGGAAATTGGTGGGGCGGTAAAACCGCAGAAGAAGAGTACAGAAATGCTGCAGGCAAAATGCCTTTCATTATTCATATTGGCGAAGGGATAGATGAAGTTGCAAAAAAATGTTTCCCCCGTATGGAAGAACTGAACCTGCTGCAATCGAATACACTTATTATTCACGGTATTACCTTAACCAGAGACCAGATAAAAAAATGCGCAGAAAGTGGAACTTCCATTTGCTGGTGCCCCGAGTCTAATCTCTTCCTGATCGGCAAAACACTGGATATAGATTCCTGCCTTGAATTTGGAGTTAATGTGGTTTTGGGAACGGATTCAGCAATGTCTGGCAGCAGGAATATTCTCTATGAAATAAAATATGCCAAAAAGAACTTTCCGCATATCCCCATGAAAGAAATATTCCGCATGATAAGCGCAAACGCACGCAAAGCTTTGTTCCTTCAGAATTCTTACGGTGTTCTGGAAAATGAAACTTCCAACCTGCTGCTGCTCAGGATGAAAGACCTGGATCCATTTGAAAACATTCTTAACACTCTGATGGATGATATTGAGCTTTTCGTACATCAAGGTATACCGGTTTATGGTGATCTGAAATTCCTGGCAGATTTTGATATTGATAGAAAGCAGTATTATTTCTTTAATGTACATGGACATAAGAAATTTGTGAAAGGACATCCTGAGCTAATAAACGCCAAAATCGACTCTATTCTCGGTTACCATAAAGATTTTCCTTTTTTCCCATTTTAATAATCAACACAGAGATACAGAGACACAAAGGTCACGGAGAAAAATTAGTGGAAAAGTTATAGGAGAGAGAAAATTACATGACTCTGGATGAACTAAATAAAATCAGCAAACAAGTTCTTGATTCTGCAATCGAAGTACATAAACAATTGGGTCCCGGTTTATTGGAAAGTGTTTATGAATATTGCTTATGTAAGGAAATGGAATTAAGAAATATTAAATATGAGAGACAAGTTAAAATTCCCATTTTCTATAAGAATGAACCTGTTGGTACAGATTATATTATTGATATTCTGGTGGAAAATGAGTTAATCTTAGAACTAAAAGCAGTTGAAAAAGTATTACCTGTTCATAAAGCACAACTCTTATCCTATTTAAGATTAATTAATAAGCGATTAGGAATACTTATCAATTTTAATGTTCCCAGATTAGTAAATGGCTGGGAAAGAGTGATCAATGGTTATTGAAAGACACTTTAATACTGAGACAGCACATATTAGATTAGATTATTTTATTTTTTCTCTGTTCCTCAGTGACTCTGTGTTGAAAACCGCCTTTTTTATTGTTTCATTATTTTTTTTGTGTCCTCTGTACCCCTGTGACTCTGTGTTAAAAATATGTTAGACATTTCGGAAATTTTTTTAAGCATTCAAGGTGAATCTTCTTATGCAGGATTGCCCTGTATTTTTATTCGTCTGGCAGGATGCAACCTGCGGTGCAAGTATTGCGATACAACTTATAGTTATAAAAGTGAGATCACACTTTCCACAAATGATATCGTTACTAAAGTAAAAGAATTTGATCCTGTGAAATTAGTTGAAATAACCGGTGGTGAACCTTTACTTCAATTAGAAATATATGATTTATTTACTCTCTTATATGATAATGAATATGAAATTTTACTTGAAACTAATGGCACCATAAACTTGGAAAAAGTACCGGATCATGTTACTAAGATCGTTGATGTTAAATGCCCGGGAAGTGGTGAAGAAAACAGCTTCCTACTTGAGAATCTTGAATTTATTAATAAAGAAAAAGACGAGATCAAATTTGTATTATCAGATAATTTTGATTATAATTGGGCAAAGGATTTTGTAATGAAATATAACCTGATTGATTATGAAATTCTCTTTTCACCTGTATTGGAAAAGCTTGAACTCCAAAAATTAGCAAAATGGATCACTGAGGATAAGTTAAAGGTTCGGATGCAGTTACAATTACATAAACTAATCTGGGGAAAAGAAAAAAGAGGAGTTTAGGATACGATTATCTTCCCCGCTCTCTCCATTTCTTTCAAATATTTTTCAAGCTCTTCTTTATCGTGATCTTCGATTGAAATCTTTAGTTTGATCATATCTGAGTATTCAATATCTGAGATAGTTGCTCCCATATTTTTTATTTTATGTTTCAGTATTTCCCCGAAATCATAAGTTGTAGTAATATTAAATTCAGATGTTTTTACCAGTTTTTTGAGTGGAGATTTTTCAATAACATTTTCTACGCTTTCACCATACGCATCTATAAGACCACGAATTCCGAGTTTAACTCCACCAAAGTAGCGAGTTACTACGGCAACGGTATTGGTCATATTATGTTTTTTAAGCGCATTCAACATAGGCAAACCGGCAGTTCCGGAAGGCTCTCCAGCATCGGAACTGTGGAAAGTTTCACCTTTCTCTCCCACGATATAAGCCCAGCAATTATGATTAGCTGTTTTGTGTTCGGCAGCGATCTTCGAGATGTAATCTTTAGCTTCCTTCATTGTTTCCACAAAATGCAGGTGTGCGATAAAAGTTGAACGTTTTATCTTCGTTTCTACTTTTCTATCTTTTTCTATCGAATAAAAATAATTCATGATAATTCCCATTCAGAAACCTTGCGAAGGTTAAGATAAGCAAGAAGCCCAATAACCATTCGCAAGGTTAATATTCCAACAGATTCCTTAATTGTTCTGTATCCAGACTTTTTATTACACTTTGCCCACCTTCAATAATATGTTCGAACATATCTTTCTTGTTTTGCTGGAGATCTAATATTTTTTCTTCTATCGTGCCTTTGGTAATGATCTTATAGACCATAACCTTTTTTGTTTGACCAATACGATGAGTCCTGTCGATAGCTTGGTTCTCACCCATCGGATTCCACCACGGGTCAACAATTATCACCGTATCGGCAGATATAAGATTCAAACCATAACCACCTGTTTTCAAGCTTATGAGAAACGCACGGATATTGTTATTATTATTGAAGTTATCTATCACTTTCTGCCTATTCCTGGTGGAGCCATCCATGTATTCGTAAGCAATCTTTTCTTTAAATAACATCTCTTTCAATATTTTTAGCATTTGCACGAATTGACTGAATACAAGCAATTTTTTACCACTTTCCACAGCGTCCACAATTATTTCACGGAGCAATTCGACTTTACCGGATATTTCAATATTATGCTTTATCGTGTTATCCAGCAAAGCAGGATGGTCACAGATCTGTCGCAATTTAGTAAGAGCAGCCAGAATATGCAGGTAATTTTCTCCAATTTCATTCTCTACACCTATGAATTTATTCTTTAAATTTTCCAGGATCTGCAGATACATTTTTTCCTGGATAGGAGTGAGTTTGCAATATATTAGCTGTTCCTGCTTATCGGGTAATTCTATCAACACATCTTTCTTTTTTCTTCTCAGTATGAACGGTGAGACCTGTATTTTCAGCTTCTCATGCGCTTCTTTCAATTTAACAGAAGAGTCTGTATATTCATTTTTGAATTGTCGTAAACCAGGCAGATAACCCGGCATAAGAAAATCGAAAATAGACCATAGTTCCGTAGGGTTATTTTCTATAGGTGTACCGGAAAGTGTGAGTTTATGAAGTCCCTTTAATTTCTTTACTGCTTTGGTTCTCATAGCTGCAGCATTTTTTATATGCTGAGCTTCATCCAGAATAATATAGTCAAATTCTATTTTGGAAAGCTGTTCAATATCATTCTGGATAATGGAATAGGAAGCGAAAAGAATATTTACCTTCAATTTTAAGAGCTTTTTACGCTCTTTCTGTGTTCCTTCGTAAAGCACATAAGAAAGATTTTCATTGAATTTATCGATTTCAGCCGCCCAATTGAAAAGCAGGGTTTTGGGACAGATAACTATCGACCGCGAATCTGCAGGCAGATCAGAGAGTATAGAAATAGCCTGAATGGTTTTCCCCAGTCCCATCTCATCTGCCAGGATGCCGGAAAGTTCGTAGGTTTCCAGCATTTTGAGCCAGTGAAATCCTGCCTTCTGATAACTTCGCATAACAGGTTGTAAAATGTTGGCAATCTTGGTTCTGGTGCTTAATTTTCTTTTGAGTATAGCTGTGAACATCTTCTCCAGGTAGTTATCACCAAAAATCCTGATCCCTTTATTTACCGTGCTCAACTGATATACATAAGGCAGATTATAGATAGAAAGCTTATACCCTTCGCCTGTGAGTTTTGCGCTCTTTTTCAATAGATTTTCTACTTCGAAGAAGGCTTTTTTGTTTTCAAAGAAAAGCAGTCGCCCATCTTTCAATTTAAGGAATTTTTCACGAGTTTTAAAAAATTTACTAAGTTCTTCATGAGTGAATTTGATATCTTTGTAATTGTATTCCACTTCATATTCAAACCAGTTGATCTTGCCGCTCTTTCTTGTTCTGATTATTGGTTGTAGTTTTACACGGTAAACAAATTCTTTTTTCAATTCTTCCGAAAGTTGAATATTCCAGGCTGGATCTGCATGTTCAAAAATTACTTTTTTTAAGGTTTCAATGCTCTCTTCACTTTCAAAAATAAGCTGAGAATTTTCTTCCAGTCTGTTTGTTTGAGATTCAGGAAGTTTCTCAACGAATTTGAATATCTGGTATTTTATCTGTGGTGGAATGTAAAACCAGGTGACAATTCCCTTCTGATCGAAACGGACAAGCTCTACAGGAAACCTTATTACAGACATCGGTATCACCACATTATTGGAATAATCCAGCATTCCATTCATTACAATACTGCCATTTTCTTTATGCAATTTGAAAGTTATGATAGGAGTATTATTGTATACTTCAGGAATTTGTATATTCTCACCGAAATCAAGATAACATTTTATAAGTCCCAATTGCCTGGCAACAACCGAAGAGAGATATACCAGATCTGCTTTGTTAAGAATATATCCTTCAGAAAATACTTGCTCTGCTATTTCATCCAGGAAAGGCAGAGTTATGGGATAAACTGTATTTTTCTTAAAGATGTAAGTAGTTCTGCCCACAAAAACAGCTGAAATCTGTTCGGCATTAGAAACCTTAAGAATGAATTTATCAGTTTCCAGCTTACTAACCTGAAAATTGATCCTGAACTCTTCATCGGAAAAAGAGATACGATCACCTGTTTCTTTTATATACACCTTGTTCTGAAGACTTTTGAGCACATTAAAAAAATTAGAGAATCTATTCTTATAAATCGTAAAAAAAACACCTTTCCTGCTATACGAACATTTGTTTTTATATAGAAGTTTAAAAAGGTCCAGTTCTGCGCTGGATAACGCTTTCATCTGCTTTTGCGCCTGTGGAATCAGCGGCAGGTCATCTTCCTTGAATTCTCCATCTGCGGCAATAATGGAAAACAATCTGACCTGCATAGGCTTATAGCTTTTAAGATAAAACCGTATCTTATCGGTGTTGTTATTATAGATATCTCCAATTTCGATCTTGGCGTTTAAGATCACTCTCTGCCAGTATTCATTGTAATCCAGCAACTTTGTATGATAGGTCTGTACAGCGTTTTTTTCGAGCATATCTGTGGAAAGATAATTATAAGCATAATAAAGTATGGAAAGATAATGCTTGCAGTCATCTTCTCCGCATTCGGTGCAGGAGCGTGTTAATATCCTAGCATTTTTTTTATCATAACTAATATCTATTTTTGGGCTAAAGATATGAGATTTTTCAGGAATAGCTTCAAATTTGAATATAATATTTTTTTTCTCATCAAGATAGTGCTTGAATATCAGATCATCTTTTTTTAATTTGATCACTGAACTTTTGAAAAACCATGAATTAGAATGCTCATGATATTCAGTTCCAAAAAGTCTGGCCATATATTCTCCCAAAAATCAGATTAACCAAATTTAACAAATGATGAGACAGGTAACCCGAGAGTCAAGTTATAAAATTTGCTTTCAAGATTTGAAGATAAAAAAGTAAAGGGTCGGATAAATCTCTCCGACCCGTTCTATTTTGAATAAATTTTCTTTTTTATTTATTGGATTTTTCTGTATCTTCAGATTCTTTTTCCACCAGTTCGATGCTGGTCTTATTCTTCTTGAACATTGGATAAAAATCAGCGATGTAATCTCTAATTGTATCTTCGAGGTCTTTATTTTTATCCAATATTTTCTTGCTGAAAGCTATGTTTAGAGTTATTTGGTTAAGAGTCGTATTTATGCTTATTTTTGGTTTTTCACCCACAATATTTTCTAAATATTGCGGAAGAGTTTTATCCAGCTCGATCAGCCCTCTTATCTTAAGATATACCTTGTAGCTTAAGTATATCAAAGAAGAGATAAAAGCCAGACCAAAAACTTTCCTGAAATACCTGCTCATGCGACCTCCCTATAAAAACCTGATATATCCAAGTAGTTCAATTATAATCTATTCGGTTTTTATCCAAAATATTTATTTCAGTAACATCATTTTCTTAACACAGGTAAAATCGCCATCTTCATCTTTAATATCAAAAACGGAGAAATAGATACCACCGGAAACGCAATTGTTCCTATTATTAGTTCCATCCCAAACTATATTGTGAGTACCTGCTGTCAGTTCTTTACTGACCAGAGTCTTGATCTTCTGTCCTTTGATATTGTAGACTGAAACATTAACCATAGAGGTCTTTTCCGGTACATTGAAAGATATGGTCGTTGAAGGATTGAACGGATTCGGATAGTTAGTTAGGAACACCTGAGGGTTTTGGGTAGTATTATCTTCGCTCCAGCTTCCTGTGAATTCGTGATATCCTATGTAATCAAAATTATTTTGTTCATATACTTCCCATTGAGAGTCTGAAGCATTTGTACCAGCAGAAAGTGCCCAATCTGTTGTTGGACCCATAACAGATGATTTTCTTACCAGTGTGTGTTCTTTTGTAGCGTTAGCCACTCCTGCTACTTCCCAGCCATCACCCGGATCTTCGTCCGGAAGCCCGATGACATCCAGTAATACCCAAGTCGTACCGCCATCAGGTGTCCATTCCAGGCCACGGGCATCATTACCATTAAAATGAACCACGCTGGGATAAGCTAGTATCTCATCAGCAACATTCTGTAATTCCGCATCCGCTTGATCTGTTGTTATCACCCAGACATCGCTGTTGGCAATAATTGCCCCGAAAGGAAAAGAGTGATAGTATTGCCAACCACCACCATTAACAGCTTGAGAAATCTGGTAATTTGACAGATCGACATCTGCTCCTGTTCCATTAAATATTTCCAACGCTTTGTTTTGGCTGCTCCCTTCGATATACTCGGAGAAAAACAGATCGGAAGCCTGAGCGAACAGCATTCCGGTGATCAATAGCATAATAAACATTAAACTTTTTTTCATAACACCCCTCCAATATTTCAAATTTGTTTAATAATATAGAAAGTGAAAAGTTCATTTGTTATGTCAAGAATTTTTATATTATTTGAAGAAAAAGACGTAGTTTCTTAATAAAATTTAATCCTTGACTTCTATAGCAACAAAAGAGATTTTGATTGCGTTTCGAATGAGAGACCAGATGTGAATTAACAATTGTAAGGAGCAATTATGGAAAACAATGAACGACAAGATTTATTTGAAATGAATATGGCACAATTGAAAAAGTTAGCAAATGAATTGGAAATCGATGATATTACCGGATTAAAAAAGAACGCTTTAATTCACAAGATCTTTGAGATGCAAGCCACTCAGGAAGGATTAGCTTTTGTTTCCGGTTGTCTGGAAAAAGTGGAAGATGGATATGGATTTTTGCGTTTCCAAAAAAAAAATTATACCCCCGGCAGGAACGATATTTATGTTTCCAGTTCACAAATTAAAAGATTCGGATTAAAAAAGGGACACACTGTGTCCGGACCAGCCCGGGCACCAAAAGAAGAAGAAAAGTACTTTGCTTTGATCCGGGTTGATTCAACCAATTATGAAGCACCAAATGTAGTAAGAGAGGTAAGATATTTTGATAAATTAACTCCCTACTATCCTGAAGAGAGATTAAATCTTGAAATTGAACAAAATAATATTTCTACTCGGATTATTAATCTTTTCACACCTATTGGAAAAGGACAAAGAGGAATGATCGTTGCCCCTCCATATAGCGGAAAAACAGTGATACTCCAAAAAATTGCTAATTCGATTTTAACAAATCATCCAGATATTTATGTTATCGTACTGCTGGTAGATGAGCGTCCCGAAGAAGTAACAGAAATGAAAAAAATTCTCATTCCTGTAAATTCGGAAGTGATAAGTTCAACTTTTGATGAACAACCACGCAATCACATTCAAGTTGCAGAAATGGCACTGGCAAAAGCAAAACGCATGGTGGAATTAGGAAACGATGTAGTTATCATGCTGGATAGTATTACCAGGTTGGCTAGAGCTTACAATATGGCACAGCCTTCCAGCGGAAGAGTACTCTCCGGTGGTCTGGACGCCGGTTCGTTACATAAACCCAAAAAGTTTTTTGGTGCTGCTCGTAACACGCTGGAGAGTGGAAGCCTTACCATTATTGCTACTGCTCTGGTTGATACTGGTAGCAGGATGGATCAAGTTATTTTTGAGGAATTTAAAGGCACAGGTAATATGGAACTTGTTCTAGATCGCTCGATCAGTGATTTAAGAATATATCCTGCTATTGACCTTGTAAAATCGGCAACCAGACGAGAAGAACTACTCTTGAGCAAAGAAGAAGTTTCAAGAATGTATGTTCTACGTAAATTCCTGAAGGGTATGAATCCAATGGATGGCATAGAACTCCTTAAAAATAAAATGTTAGCTACAAAAAGTAACGCAGAATTTCTAAGAGTAATGAGCAAGTAATGGAATTGCTTTCTCCTGCAGGGGATCTACATAAACTAAAATATGCTGTATTGTATGGTGCAGACGCTGTATATACTGCCGGAACACAATTTGGATTACGCGCCAAAAGCGGTAATCTTACCAGAGAAGAATTAAAGCAAGCGGTTGCATTTTGCTATAACAAAAAAAAGAATATCTACATCACAGTAAACATATTCGCTCATAATAGAGATATTGATAAGCTACCGGATTACTTGCAATTCCTTCAATCGATTGGAGTAGATGCTTTTATTATTTCTGATCCTGGTGTATTTTCTCTTGCCAGAGAGTTTGCACCGGAAATTCCCATACACATCAGTACACAGGCAAATGTAACCTCCTGGAAATCAGCTGAATTCTGGTTTCAACAAGGCGCCAAACGTATTATTCTAGCTCGTGAGCTTTCCATTTCAGAGATTAAAAAGATCAGAAAAAAAGTTCCTGGGATCGAGTTGGAGATGTTCGTGCACGGAGCCATGTGTATTTCCTATTCCGGTAGATGCCTGCTTAGTTCATTCCTAAATAACCGCAGTGCAAATCAAGGATACTGCACCCAACCTTGCAGGTGGGAATATGGACTGGCAGAAAAAACTCGCCCAAATGAATTCTTCAGTTTAGAAGAAGATAAATACGGTTCTTACATTCTGAATTCTAAAGATCTTTGCCTATTAGACAAACTATGTGAGATTATGGATGCCGGGCTTGACAGTATTAAAATCGAAGGTCGTATGAAAAGCTGTTACTACGTGGCTAATGTAACGCGAACTTATAATAATGCTATCAAGCTGATTTCCGAAAACAAAGAAGTTCCGGATAATTTAAAAGAAGAGCTTAATAAAGTAAGTCACAGGCATTATACTGAGGGTTTCTTTGATAGTTTTGATTCCGCAAGTACCCAGTTTTACGAATCTTCTACCTACATAAGAAACTATCAATTTATCGGTGAGATTGTAAAAACCGATAAAAAATCTCTATACATTGCTATCCGGGCTAAATTCAATGTTGAAGATGAGATTGAGGTCATCTTCCCTGATATGAACAACGATTTCTCGCTTGAAATATCGAATCTTTACAATGAGAAAGACGAACCTATCTCTTTTACAAAACCCAATACGATCGTCAGGGTTGAGACCAATAAAGAAATCCCCCCTTATGGAATTGTAAGAAAAAACATCAGAGAATAAAAGATATGAAAAAGATAATATTGTTTCTGATTTTTCTGGTTTGTGTTAATTTACTCAGCCAGAACGAGAATGAATTGAAACAGCTTTTTGAAAAAGCTAAAGCAAGCAATAAGCAAAGTGATTTCATGCCTATCTATGAAAATCTATCAGTAAATTATACAAACTCTTATTATGGACAATTTGCACTCCTGGAACTGGCAAAGATTTATGTTCTAGAAAGAAAATACCGCAAAGCAATAAAATCCCTGAAAATGATTCATAATCAGGAGATCGCAGATAAACAATACTGGCTGGCAAAAACATATTTAAAAGAAAATAAACTACAGCTTGCTGTTGTCTCTGCTCAGATATTTATTTCCGAATCGAACGATAACGATAAGATCGAAAACGCTTATTTCATCATTGCAGAAGCCTATATTCAACAAAATATGTATAAGCGCGCATTCAATACACTGGAAACATTACGAACTTCCCAATATATTAAAAACAATATTCCACTTCTTCATTTTAAAATGGGAAATTGTAAAGAATTCATGGGAAAATATGATGACGCTCTAATGTGTTACAAAAAACTGAAAAAAGATTTTCCCTATCACCAGTACAGCTACCTGGCGGAAGACAGGCTATTCGAACTGAAAAGTGATGATAAGATCGATGTCTCATTTTCTAATATAAATTCTTATCGGCAAAATGAACCGAAACAGGAAACAGAAGCAGCAGCCGGGAAATACGAAGTCTATTTACAGGTAGGAGCTTTCAGCTCGGAAGAGAGAGCCATAAAACATGGTAAAAAAGTAAACCGAATCGGATACAATTTTATTGTTTTTTCAAAGATAAAAGATAATAATAAGTTATTTGTGGTGGCTGCAGGACCTTTTGAAAAGGATAAGAAACTGAAAGAAGCAATGAAGAAACTGGAAAAAAATGGCTTGAAATCTTATGTAATAAAAAGATACTAATGAAAAAAGCGAAGAAGCTCACTCCCATGCTGAAGCAGTTCCTAAATATCAAAAACCAGCATCCTGATAAACTTATACTGTTCAGAATGGGTGATTTTTATGAAACTTTCTTCGATGATGCCAAAGTTGCTTCCAAAGTACTGGGTATTACACTTACAGCCAGAAATAAAAAAGCAGATAATCCCATTCCACTTGCCGGTTTTCCTTATCATGCCTTAAATAATTACCTTGATAAATTGGTAAAATACGGTCTTAAAATTGTTATTTGTGAACAGATGGAGGACCCCAAAAAAGCAAAGGGACTTGTTAAAAGAGGAATCATTGATATTATTACTCCGGGTTCCATAATAGATGGTCGTCTTATAAATAAAACAGATCACAATTACCTGGCTTGTGTATATTTACACGAAAAAAACGAGCAGCTGGGTTTTTCGGTTATTGATGTTTCAACAGGTGATTTTCTGTTTACCGAACTTGGTAGAGTTCAACTTAAAAATGAATTAATGCGCTTGAAACCTGCAGAAATAATAATCGCAGATACAGAAGTTGAAGCATTGGTCAATAAGAAAGAATTGGAATATGACCCGACGATAACGGTTTTCGACAGTTGGTATTTTGAAAACGATGAAGCTGAAAGGGCATTAAAAGATCATTTCGGAACTTCTACCCTGGAAGGTTTTGGAACCCAGAATAAACCTGCAGGTACTACTGCTGCCGGAGCTGCTCTCTCTTATATTAAATCACTGAAAAACGAGCAATTAAAACATATCAGTCAACTTAGATATTATTCTCTGGAAAACTTCATGCAGCTTGATGAGATATCCCGCCGTAATCTGGAACTGATCCACTCTATCCGTTACGGAAGCAATTTTGGAACATTAATTTCCATCATCGATAAAACAGAAACACCTATGGGTGCCAGAAAACTAAAGGACTGGCTTCTCAATCCTCTTATCGATCTGAAACAGATAAATTCCAGATTGGATGCAGTAGGATGTTTTAAAGAAAATATTGCCTTCACAAATGATCTGCGTGCGATCCTGAAAAACATTGGTGATCTAAGCAGGATAATCGGCAAGATAGGAACTAAACGAGTTAATCCACGAGATGTAATAGCTTTGAAAAATTATCTGGAAACAGCTCCTTTGATTTCTGATCTGCTCCAGGAATTCAATGATCCCTTTATCTGCCGGATAAAAAATGATATCCGGGATTATTCCGATATTCTGAACCTGATAGATTCTGCTATCGACGAAGATCCACCACTTCTGATAACAGACGGAAATATCATAAAAAACAAATATAATCAGGATCTTGATGAACTAAGAGAGATAAGTAAAAGTGGTAAAGGCTGGATAGCAAAACTAGAAAACGAGGAAAGAAAAAGAACCGGCATCTCTTCCTTGAAAGTAAATTACAACAAGGTTTTTGGCTATTATATTGAAGTTACACAAACGCATAAAGATAAAGTTCCTGATAATTATATTCGTAAACAGACGCTGGTAAATGCAGAACGCTTTATCAGTCCTGAATTAAAAGAATACGAAGCAAAAGTATTGGGGGCAGAAGAGCGCATAAAGAATTTAGAATATGAGCTTTTTTCCGAAATTCGTGAACAGCTTTTCGAACAGGTTGTATTAATGCAGATGTACGTTGAGGTCATATCACAGGTCGATGTACTGGCAAACCTGGCTTTCATTGCCTATCAAAACAATTATATCAAACCCAGCTTCAACGATAATGGTCTGGTTGAAATAAAAGGAAGCAGACATCCGGTTATTGAACAGCTTCTGGAGAATGAAGAATTTATTCCAAATGACGTAACTCTGGATGATCAAAACAACCTGATCTCTCTTATCACCGGTCCTAATATGGCAGGAAAATCCACTTATCTGCGGCAGGTTGGACTTTTAGCAATTATGGCTCAAATGGGAAGTTTCATCCCGGCAGAATCTGCGAATCTTCCTGTTTTTGATAAAGTGTTTACCAGGGTGGGAGCTTCCGACAACCTGGCTATGGGACAAAGCACATTCCTGGTGGAAATGATAGAAACTGCCAATATTCTTAATTCAGCCACACCTCGTTCACTTATCATTCTGGATGAAATAGGGCGCGGCACCAGCACATTCGACGGATTAAGTCTGGCCTGGTCTATTGTGGAATATATTCATAATAATTCAAAGATCTCTGCAAAAACGCTTTTTGCCACACATTACCACGAACTCACAGAATTAGAGAATGTTCTACCCAAAGTTAAGAACTTCAATATTGTAGTAAAAGAATGGAACGATAAAGTGATTTTTTTAAGGAAGATCGAACGTGGTTCTGCAGACCAGAGTTATGGGATTCAGGTAGCCCGGCTGGCTGGTATTCCTGCTAAAGTAATTAAGCGTGCAAAACAGATATTGCGCAATCTGGAAGAACACGAATTAAGCCCGCAGGGTCTTACCGCAACAGCAAAAAGACAGCTTGGCAGGAATACTGATCAAATAGACATTTTCGATGCCATCATAGAAAAAGCAGATCAGAAAAATGAAATACTGGAAGAGATCAAAGAGCTTGATGTTGAAAACTTAACACCTATGGAAGCAATAAATAAACTTTCGGAACTGAAGGATAAATTGTAATATCAAATGAAAATATGGATTATAAGAACTTAACTTCTCCTTGTGGATTGGATTGCTGGAACTGTATTGTATATCTTTCCAAAGATAATAAATCAATTCGCAAGATGGTATCTGAAAAGTTGAACCTTCCTGAAGAAAAAGTTTCATGCCCCGGATGCAGGAATTCAAACGGTATGATAGATTTTCTCGATATGAAAGAACCCTGCAAAATATATAAATGCATAACTAAAAAGCAAATTGATCTGTGCTCTGAATGTAATGATTTTCCCTGTGGAAACCTTCAACCTTATGCTCAATTCGCAGATAAAAGACCCCATAATATAAAAGTGTTCAACCTCTGTTTAATAAAAAATATGGGTTTGGAAGAATGGGCAAAAACAAAAGCAAAATCTGTTAGAGATAATTATTTTTATGGAAAGATGGAATTATAAATGATAATCGTAAGTGCCTGTCTTGTAGGAATTAACTGCAGATATGACGGTGGAAATAATGCTGATCAAAAAGTTATTGAAATGGTAAACAAAGGTTTTGCCATTCCTGTATGCCCCGAGCAGTTGGGTGGGTTGACTACACCCAGAATTCCTGCAGAGATCATCGTAAATAAAGTTATTAATAAAAATGGTGAAGATGTTACCATGTTTTTTAAGAAAGGCGCCAGGGAAACACTGCAGCTAGCAAAGCTGGCAAATTGTCAGAAAGCAATACTAAAGCAGAATTCTCCGTCCTGTGGGTATGGTAAAATATACGATGGCACTCATACTGGAAAGATCATCGCCGGCAAGGGTATTACAGCAAAGCTACTGGAAGATAACGGAATAAAAATTATCACAGAAGAAGATCTGTGAAAAAAAAAATGCCGGAACTCTAAGCTCCGGCATCAATATTCATTTGGACAAAATCCTCAATAACTTATAAAATTATTTGCCCTTTTTTTTGTGTCTGTTCTTACGAAGTCTTTTTTTACGTTTGTGATTACTGATCTTGTATCGTTTCCTCTTTTTTCCACAGGGCATTAATCCTCCAGGTGCCTATTAAAGCTTATCTTGATTAGCTTCGTTGACTTCGTCTTTGAAAGCTCTTGAGAATTTAAAAGTGGGAACAACTCTTGCGGGAACCTGCACCTTCTCTTCAGTTTTAGGATTGCGACCAATACGCTCTTTACGAACTTTAAGTTTGAAAGTACCAAATCCTCTGATCTCGATATGCTTACCGTCTTTCATAGAATCCTTTACTGCTTCCAGAAAAGCGTCAACGGCAAGTGCAACATCTTTACGAATAATACCTGTTTCAGCTGAAACTGATCTTACTAAATCTGCTTTTGTCATAATTTATTTCTCCTTCTTAATTTTTTAACGCTATTCCTTCTCTAAAAACAGCTTTTTTCTGTCAAGCACTTTTTATGTAACTTGATAAAAATAAGCATCTTACAAGGAAATTGGTGAATCTTAATCGATTTCAGGTTGTTTTTTGCCTTTTTAAAGCTGATTAGAACCAATAAATCACAACCTCTTCATACGTGTGAACCCTCTATTATACAGCTATTTATTTATTGACAGCAATAAAGTTAATTATTATTTGGATGAGCTTGAAATTATTTAAGTTAAGGAATAATGATGAATAACATAAAGTTCGGATTAATCGGTTGTGGTCGTATTTCAGCTAAACATTTTGAGGCAATTGCACAAATCGAAAATGCTGAAATTATTTCCTGCTGCGACATTATAGAAAAAAAAGCCAAAGAAGCTTCCAAAAAATATAATATTAAAACTCATTATAAAAATTATAAAAAAATGCTGGATACAGAAAAGCTCGATGCTGTTCTTATCTGTACTCCCAGTGGATTACATCCCCAGATGGGTATTGAAGCTGCCAATTGTAAAATACATGTTGTAACCGAGAAACCCATGGCCATTACACTTGAATCTGCAGATGAGCTTGTTAAAGCTTGCGATTTGAATGAGGTTGAACTTTTCGTGGTTAAACAGAATCGCCTTAATCCTTCGATCCAACTTCTGAAAAAAGCTATCGATAAAGGCAGGTTTGGAAGATTATTCAGTGCAAATGCCACAGTTCGATGGACTCGACCACAAAATTATTATGATATGTCAACCTGGCGTGGCACATGGGAATTTGATGGTGGAGCATTTATGAACCAAGCTTCCCACTATTTCGATCTTATCAACTGGTTAATGGGTCCGGTGGAATCTGTAATGTCTTTCACTGCTACTTTAAACCATGAGATCGAAACCGAAGACCAGGGAGCTGGCATCATTCACTTCAGGAATGGAGCTATTGGAGTGGTTGAAGTAACTATGAATACATATCCCAAGAATTATGAGGGTTCAATTACGATAATGGGTGAGAACGGCACTGTAAAAATTGGTGGAGTAGCTGTGAACAAAGTTGAACACTGGATATTCAAAGACTACGATGACGATGACAAACTGATCGAAACAGTGGAAACCAACCCCACCAGCGTTTATGGGTTCGGTCATTTGGGATACTTGAAAGATGTAGTGAAAGTACTGCAGGGAAATGGTAAACCAAAAACAGATGGTCGCAGCGGCAGAAAATCATTAGAACTGATCCTGGCTATGTATGCCTCTGCCAGAACTGGCAAGAAGATAGCTATTCCATTAAAAAGTTAGAATGCAAAAATAAAAAAGAGGTAGATTTTGTTAATTCAAGAGTACTTTAAAAGCCGAAGAGAAATATTAGAAAAAGCTTTAGATAATTACCTAGCACCTTCAGATGAGTATCCATCTCAACTCCATGAGGCTATGAGATATAGTGTTTTCAATGGTGGTAAAAGACTCCGTCCTATCCTGTTCTTTGCCACCTATGAAATGCTTATCGGTCGAAAGAATGTTAACCGGCTTGAGAGGTTACTTCCTGCGGCATGTGCCCTGGAAATGGTTCATGCAGCATCTCTAATTCACGACGATCTACCCAGCATCGATAATTCCAGCGAACGAAGAGGAATGCCAAGCTGTCATGTAAAATTCGGCGAAGCTGCCGCTATTATGGCTGGTGATGCCCTGCTAACAAAAGCGATAGAAGTTCTTACCGATATCAAGAATAAAAAAGTAGCCCTGACCTGCATCCAATTACTTACCAGAGCCATATCCACTCACGGAATGATAGGTGGACAGGCAGTGGATATTCTTTCTGCAAAAAAGAAAATAAATATTAATACTCTTCGCTATATTCATTTGAAAAAAACAGGATCTCTGCTGCAGGCAGCAGTAGAACTTGCCTGTATTATCTACGACGCAGAAGAGAATACATCCATCACCCTTGGCAACTTTGCCCTCAATCTCGGCTTAGCTTACCAGATAGTTGACGACATCCTGGATGAAGTTGGAAGTTTTGAGGTTCTAGGCAGGGAACCAGGTGAAGATTCACGAAACAAAAAAGCCACATATCCTTCACTTATTGGTCTGGAAAAATCCAAGAAGATCGCAGAAAAACTTCTACGCGATTCTTATAACATGGTTAAAAATATGAAAAATAACGATATCCTAATTGAATTTGTTTATATGATAAAAGAAAGGTTACCATAATAAAATATGCCGTATTTAATGATCATCAGACCGCTTAACTGCTTTTTTGTTGCTTTTTCAGTTTTTTTTGGTGCTTTTTATTACAATAACTTTGGCAATTTTAGCACAGTTTTATTCGCCATGATCTCTGCCTTCATGATCGCAGGAGCAGGTTATGTGATCAACGATTTTTTCGATTTACCGATAGATTCGGTGAACAGACCAGAGCGGATCCTTCCCTCCGGTAAAATTAATCCAAAAACTGCTTATATATTTTCTTTAATACTTTTCATTTTAGGCATTGCATTCAGTTTTTTTACGCAGAATATATTTTGCATATTTATCGCTATTTTCAATAGTATCCTATTATTTCTCTATGCCAGATTCTTTAAGATGAGCTTCTTAACAGGGAATTTCATAGTTGCATTTGCAGCAGGAAGCACATTCATCTATGGTGGTTTGAGCGGACAAAATCTGATTAATAGTGTGATCGTAGCACTTTTTGCATTTCTCTATACACTGATAAGAGAATTTATTAAAGACGGAGAGGATATCGAAGGTGACTCCAATGCCGGAGCAAATACAATGGCAGTATTGTATGGTAGAAAGAATTCTGTATTAGCTTCCATATTACCTATATTGGGCATCATCGTGTTTACATATTATCTCTTTCAGTTGAAACTTATGTTTTTAGCTACATTCATCATTATGAACTTGCTGATTTCCGTACCATTAACGTTTTTTGTTATATATTTACTATTTAACATAAATAAAAAAAGTTTCTCAAAAATATCATCTTTTATGAAATTGGATATGTTTATACTTTTAATAATTTTATGGGTTGGATAAATATGAAAATGTACAAAAAGCTTTTAGAATTAGCAAAAAAACAAGCAAACTATTTTTGCTTGATCGATCCAGATAATCTCTCCAGTGAAGAAGCAGCGCATTGCGCCAGGTTATGTGAAGAAAATGGTGCCGATGGACTCTTGGTGGGTGGTAGCTTGATGATAAACAACCGCTTTGAATCGAATCTAAAACAAATAAAAGAGAATGTAAAAATTCCCGTTTTCATCTTCCCTGGCATCTTTAATTTTGTTTCTCCTTATGCAGATGCGCTTCTATTGCTCAGTGTCATCACCAGCCGTAATCCGCAAATGCTTATTGGTGAGCAGGTACGTGCTGCTCCACTTATCAAGCATTACGGATTGGAAGCTATCGGAACAGCTTACATGCTTATTGAATCAGGAAACAATACATCGGTTCATTTCATGAGCGGCAGCATGCCATTACCCCGCACAAAGAATGACATCGCAGTGGCACACGCTCTTGCTGGTGAATATCTTGGCATGAAACTGATCTATATGGACGCCGGAAGTGGAGCAAAATATCCAGTAAGCGACGAAATGATATCAGCTATCCGGCAAAATGTATCTCTTCCGATTATTTTGGGTGGAGGTATCAAAAGTCCCAAAATCGCAGCTGAAAAAGCCAAAGCCGGTGCAGATTTTATCGTAACGGGTAATATACTGGAAGATAACCTGAATCCAAAATTAATCAGGGAATTTGCAGACGCAATACACAGCATAAAAAGATAATGATCGATATCCACACACATATTCTCCCCGGTTGCGACGATGGTTCTCCGGATATGGAAACTTCCATGAAAAAGATCAGGAAAATGGTAGATATGGAAATTGATGGCATTGTTCTAACACCCCACTTTATCAGGAATCAATATCATAATACTTCCAATGTAATAACCGGAAAATTTAAAGAATTAAAAAGCCAGCTTAAAAAAGAAAATATTCCCGTAAACATCTTTCAAGCTGCAGAAGTATACCTGGATAGTAATATAAGAAAAGATATTGAAATAGAGAAATTGGTTATTGGTGATACTAATTATGTTCTGGTAGAAACCAATTTAACCGGTTTCCCTTCAAATCTATTCGATATTTTATATGAACTTGTAAAAAGCGATTATCGCCCCATTTTAGCACATCCCGAGCGGTATCCTGATATAATAAACGATCCCTCATCTGCGGAGGATCTTGTACATCGAGATATTTACCTGCAACTGAATTCCGGCAGCCTGGTTGGGCACTATGGGCGATCGGTGAGAAATACAGCCTGGTATCTTCTGGAAAAAGGATTTACACATTTCCTGGCTTCCGATGATCATTGCAAAAGTGAAAATTACAGTCTTCCTGCCGCCATGGATGATATCAGGAAACAGATCGATGATTACACCGTAAAACTTCTCACAGAGATCAATCCAAAGAAAATGTTAAACAACGAAAAGATAGATTTCTTTTATCTTGAATCCACGGAAGATGTACCGAAAGGTCTATTAAACAGGATTTTTAGATAAATGAATGAAAAAATACTAATTACAGGAAGCAGTGGTTTCATTGGCAGGAATGTTCTGCGCCAGATCTTGCAGAAGAAATACGAGATAACTGCTTTGATACGACCACGTACAACTATTGCCCGAATTGCAGAATTCACAGCGGATGTTAAATTTGTAGAAATAGACCTTGCAGATATTGCAAAACTTAAAGCGTTTCTGGAAGCAAACACATTTGATATCATCATTCATATCGGGGCGTTAAGAGGTGGTAGAAAGAGTTCGAAAGTAAATTATTTCAATACAAATGTAAATGCAACCGAGCAGCTTGTATTAAATGCCCAGCATCATAATTCAACATTTATTTTCTGTTCATCGGTGGGTGTGTTCGGGGCAATTCCGCTGGAGCTTCCTGCAAACAATTTAACAAAAAGACAACCGGATAATTACTATCACTTCACAAAAATTAGGGCAGAATCCATTATTCAGAAACATGTTATGTACGGTTTAAAAGCAGCAATAATCCGACCTGCCATTACATATGGTATCGGTGATTATGGATTTCCATATACACTTATTAAACTTATAGATAAAAAATTTCTCTATCTTCCCGATTCTAAGGTGAGAATTCATCTGACCGATGTGGAATTATTGTCGCAGGCATTCCTGAAATTAACGGAATCCGATTTCACTCCGGGTGTAGAGTATAATGTTGCAGACAAAGAACCGGTTGAATTGCATGAACTGGCAAATTTTATAAGTAAAGAACTGCGGGGACATTCCTATCCCGGTAAGAAAAATATCGATATGAAGTATTTTCGGAGAGGAGAAAAAATCTCTCGCTTCTTTAAGAACGAACTCTGGACAGCACGGTTTGAACTGATCTCCAAAAACTGGTATTACGATACCATTGAAACCTATACTGATCTGCTGATAAAGCCTGTTAATACGATTCCGAATTTTAAGATCGTGATTGACTGGTATAAGCAGATAAACAAAATAAAGTAAAAATTCCAAAATGGCCATTCCGATTTTAAAGAACTGGAAAACCTACTTCACTAACTCCAATGAAGGGTTGGGATCGTCTTATGAAAGGATCATTCTGAACAAAAAGCTGGCAACCCTGTGTAAACATTTTCATATAAGTAAGGTTCTGGAAACTCCTTCTTTTGGTTTTACCGGTTTATCTGGTATAAATAGTGTTTTTCTGGCACAAAAGGAAATCGATATAACATTGATGGATAACAATGAATCCAGGATCGAGATGACAAAAAAAATCTGGAATGAGTTGAATTTACCGATTAATATTGAATATTCGTCCAATTTCAGTGAGCTTCCGTTTGAGGATAATGCTTTTGACCTGAGCTGGAATTTTTCTGCTTTATGGTTTGTAGATGATATATTAAATTTTCTGGCAGAATTAAGCAGAGTCACTGCAAAAGCCATATTTATCTGCGTTCCAAACCGGACAGGATTAGGTTATGTCTTTCAGAAAATGCAAGGTAAGAAAGAACTGAAAACTCAATTAAAAGAGGAAAATATTATTCCCAAAAATTTTATTCGTGAACTGAAAAAACTTGGCTGGATGTTAATAGATAACAATTTCATTGATTGCCCTCCCTGGCCGGATATCGGTATGCCAAAGGAAAAATTCCTGAAGATATTTGGCTTACACAATCTTCTAAAAAAAAAGAAACACAAACCCATCTCAATTATGAATTATTACTCAGGCAAAAATCCGCAATTCCAGGAAGAGATGATGAAACATTACTGGTTCGAGAAAAAAGTCCCCTCGTTTATTAAATATTTCTGGGCACATCACAAATATTTTCTATTCATACCTTCAAAAAAAAGAAATGAAAAATAAAAAAAACTGGTTGTTCGGAACATTACTGGGAATAGTTTTCCTGGTTGCCTGGTTGCGTATAGTTGATTGGGGTGAGTTTGTTAATTATCTGAAAAACTTCAAATTATCCACAGCAATTATGTTCTCTTTTTTTTATATTTTTGCTTATTTTCTCAGAAGTTTAAGATGGAAGATCATTCTTAATCCTATCCATAAAATGAAATGCACCGAAAGTTTTATGCTTTTTATGACAGGGCTGCTGGTAAATTATATTATTCCGGTGCGAGCGGGTGAACTTGCCAAATCTATAATTCTGAAGAACAAATACAAAGTCAGGATATCAAAAAGCCTGCCCTCGGTTTTCATAGATAAAATTACCGATCTCTTCCCCATTATTCTGATCATGATTTTGATCCCACTCATTACTATAAAACTGAACACATCCTTATCTATAATCATTTGTGCATTGTTCCTGATATTTCTGGGATTTATTGCTTTCTTGTTTTTTGCTGTAAATCACAGGCAAAAGGCAGTAAGATTGCTACATTTTACACTAAAGATCCTGCCAAAAAAGTACAGAGGAAAATTCGAAGAATTTTTCGAGAATTTCGTTGATGGCATGGCTATTATGAAAGGCAGATTCCTTGATAATATCCTGGTTTATATAATTACATTATTGGCTGTATTTTCTGAAGCTCTCTATATTTATGCTGTTTTCAAGGCATTTGGTGCAGAGATCAGTTATCCCAAGATCCTTTTTGGTTATACTCTAATGAACCTTACTTATATTTTACCCACTCCTCCAGCCCAGATCGGATCGAATCAATTTATGTGGGTACTTATCTTTTCCTATGCTCTGGGTGTGAATGAAAATCTTACCAGTGCTGCCGTAACTTTTTCTCATTTATTAACTTCCATCTGGATTTTTTTGACAGGTGGAATTTCTTTACTTGCCTTAAAAATCAGATTTCATGAACTTGTACCAAGCAAAAATAATTAGAGGTTAAAATGTCGAATAAAAATATGGATATTCTGGAAAAACTTTCAGTTACAAAACAAAAGATAACTTCCGAAGTTGGAAAAGTGATCGTAGGTCAGGATGCAATTATCGAACAATTTCTGATCGCTCTTTTTTCGAACGGTCATTGTTTGCTGGAAGGTGTACCGGGTCTGGCAAAAACCCTGCTTGTCTCTACAATGGCAAAAGTATTGAATATGAAATTCAGCCGCATCCAGTTCACACCAGACCTGATGCCATCAGACATCACTGGTACAGACATCCTGGCGGAAGATAAAACCGACGGCAAAAGATACTTTGAGTTTATTAAGGGTCCGGTTTTTGCTAATATTATTCTGGCAGATGAGATCAACCGAACTCCACCCAAAACACAGTCTGCTTTATTACAGGCCATGCAGGAATACCAGGTTACAGCTGGCAATGAAACTTATGATCTGGAAAGACCCTTCCTGGTGCTTGCTACTCAAAACCCTATCGAACAAGAAGGCACATATCCACTTCCGGAAGCACAATTGGATAGATTTATGTTTTACTTAAATATAGAGTATCCCTCTTATGATGAAGAGAAAGATATAGTAAAAAAAGACCCGATAAATTTAACAGGATCTCTTAAACCAATCTTATCAGCAGAAGAAATAATTGAAATTCAAAATGCGATAAAACAAATTCCTGTGAGTGAGCACGTTCTTGATTTTGCAGTTAAACTGGCACGTTCTACCAGACCGCAATACAAAGAATCTCCCGACTTCATAAAAAAATGGGTGAACTGGGGTGCAGGACCACGAGCTTCCCAATATCTTGTGTACGCAGCCAAAACAAGGGCTGCACTAAACAAACGCTTAACTCCTTCAATTGACGATGTCAAATATATTTCTCGTATAGTATTACAACACCGAATCATAGTTTCTTTCGCTGCTGAAGCGGAAGGACTGCAATCTAAAGATATAATAAAAAAATTAATTTCACTTCAAGAATAAAAAAAAACTTGCATTGTTGTCAGCGAAAATTATTCTTTCCATAAGTTTTATTGCCTGTAAATATTAATGGGGCTAAAGGTGAGTGTAAGAAAAAACGTTAAGTATTTAAAAACATTAACAAGGAGAGTAAAATGGACAAACTAGTAAACAAGTATGCAGAATTAAGTAAGCAGATTTACCAATTGTGTTCCAAAAAGGAAATGATCCGGCGTAAATGCTTAAATCTTGGCAGGATGGAATGTGATCTTTTAAATTATTTGACTACTATCGTAAAGCCAGTATGTATGAATGATCTATCGGTTGAAATGAAAGTTTCGCATAGCAGGATAACAAGAATAATCGATACCCTGGTTAAAAAGAAACTTGTAAGAAGATTCCCTTCTAAACGAGATAGAAGAAGCTGGTTAGCCGAAGTAACAGCAAAAGGCAAAATAACGAATAAGCAGACCCTTCTCGATTTTATGAATCTTCAGGAAGACTTGATCAGCAAACTGAAGAAAAACGATCCGGAAACAATTTATAAGTGCGTTAAATTATATGCCGATTCATATATAAAAGCCTTGATGGAGAAAGAAGCGGAATAATGAAGCAAACTTCTACTGCAAATTGGTTAGGTGAGATGGCTTTTGATATTGAATTGAACGACCATCATTTTATAATCGATGCTGATTCAAAAGTGGGCGGTGAGAACAAAGGGCCAAGGCCCAAAGGTCTGCTTTTAAGCAGCCTTGCCGGTTGTACAGGAATGGATGTGGTTTCCATTCTTAAAAAAATGAAAGTGGAAGATTATGAGCTAAAACTTAATGTAGAAGGCGAACTCACTGAAGAACATCCTAAAATATACCATACCATCAATCTTAACTACATTTTCACTGGAGAAGATCTGCCTGCAGCAAAGCTTAAAAGGGCAGTGGAACTTTCGGAAACCAGGTATTGCGGTGTAACTGAAATGCTTCGTAAAACTGCAACCATAAACTCAAAGATCATTGTTAACGGAGAAGAAACTTAATGAAACGATCTATATTCATAATTGCTATTCTAACTTTATTCTTCATTACTTCCTTTGCAGAAAATAAGGATAACATAAATGATTTAAATTGGTTGGAAAATCTCGAAAAAGCTCAAGAAATTGCTAAAGAAAAAGGAATACCCATTTTTGTTGATTTTACTGGATCTGATTGGTGTGGCTGGTGCTTCAAACTGCGTGACGAAATCTTTTCACAAGAAGAATTTATTCAGTATGCAAAAGAAAATTTTGTTCTTCTCAAGCTTGATTTTCCCAGAAATATAATACAGTCGAAAGAGACAAAAGCCTACAATGAAAATTTAGCCAGAAAATACGGCATAAGAGGTTTCCCAACCATACTTCTTTTGAATTCCAAAGGCGATGTAATTGCCCAAACCGGATATCAGTACGGGGGAGCAGCAAAATACGTTGAACATTTGCAAGAGCTATTAAAGGCAGGTAAGTTATGAAAAAATTAATTTTGTTATTGGGTATAAGTTTAGCTGTTTCTTTATTTTCTATTCCGATGGAAGATTTTGCAAAAGCAGATAGTTTGCGAGATATAAATGAATATAATTCGGAACTTGAAGAGCTTACAAAATTAGTCGAAACATATCCGAACGATTATGAATTATACTGGCATATAGCACAAGCTCATTTCGATATTGCAGATCAGACAGATGACGAGGAAATTCATAAAGAGCACTTCTATCCCGGATTTGAAGCAGCTAAAATGGCTCTCGAACTTGCTCCGAATTCAGCTCGTGCAAATCACTGGTATGCTGTTCTCATTGGGAAAATTGGCATTTTGGAAGGAACAAAACAAAAGATCATCAATTCTTATGATGTGGAAATATACGGACTACGTGCATTGGAACTGGACCCACATTATGACGGCACACTGCATTTGATGGGACAGTGGCATTACAAACTTGCCGATCTCAGTTGGTTTGAACGAACGATTGCAGCAATTGTTTATGAAACTCCACCAAAAGCAAGTTTTGAAGAAGCAGACACGTATTTTCGTAAAGCAATTATTGCAAAACCGGATGAAGTTCGCCATTATCTCTGGCTGGGTAAAACTCTTCTGAAACTGAAAAATAAAGAAGAAGCGAAAGAATTTTTGCAAAAAACAATTGAAATGCCACCGCTCGATGATGCAGATAAACTAATGCAGAAGGAAGCGGAGAAATTATTGAAGAAAATTTAGAATAAATAAAAGAACTGTCTTTCTGCCTGCCAAGCCGAAGTTTTTTAACGTAGGCTGGAGGAATTCTTACATAGGCATTCGACGACCTGTCTCGTCGTAGCCTTGGCGAAGACGGAAGAATCTGTGTTATTTTCCTGGTTGCGAAGTTATTCTTCGCAACCTTTTTTTACTCACCTTTTTAACTTGTTCCCAAACCACATAGTCTCTCTTGTTCCTAAACCCCTGAAGCTCTCATTCCTAAGCTTCTGCTTGGGAATGCTGTAATCCCGGGAAGCTTCTGCTTCCAGATTAGTCATCATTCCTTTTTATAGTTTCACTCAAATAGAGGGAACATAAGACGCTGGTGGTTGAATCCCTGCTATTCCCTTTTAGTTAAAAGGGAACATAAGATGCCGCAGAAAGAAGTTTCTCCTTGCTATTCTACGTTTCCCTTTCGCTGAAAGGGAACTGCAAAGGATTCCGAAAAATGAACATAAGACGCCGCTGAAAGAAATCAGCTAGAATTTTATTATAACATCAATACAAAATATTGTTCGTTTTGCCTGTCGCGCTTAAGTCCAAACGAAGACAGGTTCGTTGCTAACAAAACTACCTTATCCGCATCAATCAGAGCAAATCCGCGGCTTAATTACTCCAAATCACCTCACCATTCTTTATTACAGTCTCCACATTATTAGAACCGAAATGGTATGGAAGAAATTTATAGGAAGGCATATCCATTATCAGGATGTCTGCCTGTTTTCCAGCTTCCAGACTGCCGATCCTGTCACCCATTTCCAGGGAATAAGCCGCATTTATGGTGGAAGCTGTAATAGCTTCTGCCACAGTCATTTTCATTTGCAGACAAGCCAACGTAATAATACATTGCATACTGTCGCAGTTGCAACTTCCGGGATTATAATCGGTTGCCAATGCCACAGGAACACCAGCATCTATCATGTCACGTGCACGGGCATAAGATTTCATTCCCAGGCTGAAAATAGTTCCCGGCAATAATGTAGTTATAACTCCTGCCTTACTTAAAGCTTGAATACCAGCATCGGAAGCAGCTCCCAGGTGATCTGCTGAGATCGCTCCCACTTCGGCAGCCAGCTCAGCTCCACCGATTGGTTTAATCTCGTCTGCATGCATCCGCAGTTTGAATCCTAACTTTTTTGCATGATTCAATATATCTCTGGATTGCTCAATATTATAAACATGATCTTCCGTGAAAATATCACAATACTCAGCTAAATTCTGCTTTTTTACTTCCGGCATCATTTCTTCTTTCAGAACGCGGATATATTCATTGCGATTATCTTTGTATTCAATTGGAAATTCATGTGCACCCATAAAAGTGGAAACAATATCTATCGGCAGGTTTTCATTCAGCTTTTTTATTACTTTCAGCATTTTTATTTCGCTTTCTGTAGAAAGTCCATAACCACTTTTTGCTTCGAGGGTGGTTGTTCCATTTGAGACCATTTTTTTTATTCTTTTTTCTGCCAGATCGTATAATTCATCTTCGGATGCTTCCCTCACTGCTTTTATGCTGGAACGGATCCCTCCTCCGCTTTGAGAGATCTCCACATAGGATTTTCCTTTAATCCGCATTTCAAATTCATCTTCACGGGTATGTACAAAAACAGGATGTGTGTGCGGATCTACAAAACCGGGCATTACAACTTTTCCGGATGCATCTATTATTTTGTCAGATTTATAATTTGCTTTTATTTCTTCGGTTGTTCCCACAGCCAATATCTTTTCGCCTTTGATAGCAACTGCCCCGTTTTTGATGATAGATAATTCATCTGCTTCTTTTCCGGTTCTGGCATTGGTAGGACCTTTTAATGTTATTAATTGCCTGGCGTTCGTTATTAGTATATTCATTAATTTCTCCGTTAAATTTATACTATTCTTCTGTAAGAAATTTTATCTCACACTTTTTTGCAAGGTATTTATTAAAATGTTTGACATAGAAGTTGCTATCGATATCTTCGAATTGGGTTAAGAAATTTATTAAGATTTACGGGAAATGCAGATGAATACTATTTTTTTGATTTGTTTATATATTGCGTAAATTGCAGTTGATTGATATGTTATGTCAGTAAAGGAGTAAAATATGAATATTGTTTCAAATGATCTAATTATATTGTTTATGTATCTTTTACCTGGCTTTATTACTGCATGGGTTTATTATGGCTTAACTGCATTTCCCAAACCCAATCAATTTGAACGAATAATACAGGCATTGATATTCACTGTAATTATACAGGGAATAACCAGCTTAATTAAATATATTTTAGTTATTATTGGAGATAAATGTCTTACTATATGTCTTTGGTCTGACGTAATAAAATTAATTATATCAATAATTATTGCCTTTTTATTAGGTTTAATTTTATCAAAAATTGCAAATAATGATAGGTTATTTCGGATTCTTAGAAAGAAGAATTACACTTCATTGACATCTTATCCTTCAGAATGGTACGGAGTATTTGCATTAAACAAGACATATATAGTTTTACACCTTGATGATGGCAGAAGATTATATGGTTGGCCGATCGAGTGGCCAAGCCAACCAGATTCTGGTCATTTTTCTATGACACAAGCTGAATGGTTAACTGAAAACGATTCTATTGAACTTAATGGTGTTAAAACTATATTAATTCCAGCAAAAGAAGTAAAATATATTGAGTTTATGAAATTAGACGAAAATGAATCTGATAATTATTTTAAGGAGGATTAAAATGGGACAAAAAATTCCTCAACCACCTCCTCAAAGACAGGAACCTAAACCGGGAAGAAGTCATGTTAAAAAAGGAGTTAATCCGCCAGGATCAAGTGTAAAGCCGCCGCCGCCGCGGCCACCACCACCAGTGAAAAAAATATGATGACATAATATGCATATGGAAATACTTGTTTAAGTTGTTCGATAATTTTAGAGTTCAATGAGAATTAAGAAGATTTTCGAATATCTGTAGTTATAGATCGCTTCGCAAGTCTTCGTATCTCAACACTAACCGTTAGAACCTACAAACAGGAAGGCGGGGAATAATTTTTGTGGGTATTAAAATGCTAACTTTGCAGTTTATTGCGATGTTGGAGAGATTAAGATAATAAATCCAAAAAAGGTAGGGAGAACGATGGCTAAAAAAAGAGATGTAGTTCAAGTAAAAAACCCAAAGTCGGGACACTATGTGAAAATTGATAGATCAGCTGGGAAAATAGTCTCTCATAAGAAAAGTAGCGGTCCCTACAAAAATGTGCCTGTAGCCAGGAAAAAGACAAAATGATTCTCTATAACCCCACAGATGGAATTGCTCAGCAGATAAAAATCAAGTATCGACCAAAAACATGTTTTATTATGACTCAACTAGGTAAACCCATTCCTAAAAAAATAACTGAAATACGCAAAAGATTAAAAATAATTCTTACTCGTAATAATCTGAAGGAAATTGATGCGAATAGTGTGTTTACGGGTAAAGATTTTATGCTAAAAATATGGCAGCTTTTAGTCTCAGTGCCTTTAGGCATAGCGATTATTGATGAAACTATGTCATTTAATACACTTTGCAACATATTTTATGAAGTTGGTATGATGCATGCTTTGGGAAAAGAAACTGTAGTCATTAAGACTTGTAAGGTCAAAGTTCCTTCAGATTTTGTAAGAACTGAATATATTAATTTCGATTCTGATTTCGAGGAGAATATTAAAAAATATTTCCAGACCACATTTTGGGAACTACCAGATTATTATGAGACCATAGCAGATCAATTAGATAGAAATCCATTGCTAGCAATAGATTATTTACGTCGTACTTATCTTATTACGGGAAATAATAAATTAAAAAAGAAAGCCAAGAAGCTCTTTAAAGAGGTAGCAGTTGAAGGTCGAGCAAAAAATAGTGTGGAACGACTACTTGTTGATTTTTAACAAATCTCTCTAACAATACGCTGCACCTGACCGCTATTCCACTGCGCTTCATAGCGGCAAGTGAGCTTGGTCGTTATGCTTACGAGCGAGGGAGTTCAGATAATGCAGATATCAAATTCAGGAAAAGCTAATGACGCTGTCCGTATAAAGGCATACCAGTCCGCAGGACTCGTGGCACATACGAGAATTTTGGCAAGAATTGCTCAAGGTGAAAAGGATGAAATGAGAGTGGTGACGCTAGCCACTGCAACTATACTAATGGCTTCTGCTGCTTTGGAAGCGGTTTTATCTGAGGCGACATATATTCTCAAACCATCACTCTATGAAAATAAAGGGTTTCGCAAGAGTGGTGCTCCAACCAAATTTAAGAAACTAACTGGTCATCCATCGCAAGAAGCAACTGATTTATGGAACACTCGTATAGCAGTAGCACACGCTGAGCCAGATAACCCAAGAACACGTTTCGTAGGTATGAAACTTAATGCTCAAGGCGCAGAATGGGCAGCAAGTTGTATAGAAAAAATATCGAAAGAGATCTGGGGTACATCTATGCCAAAATGGTTCTCAGAACCTACTGGTATAGTATAACATACCTCTGAAACGGACGGTCCACCTTACATTAAACGTTGAATAAGAAATGAAAGAAACACATAACATATCGTTGCACCTGATATTTTTTCCGCTACGCTCCAAAATGCAGGTGAACTCAAGAGATAAAAGCTGCAAACAGTAAATCAGGGATAATTTTTATGGATATTCAAACAATCTCATCAAACAGAAGGAGATAAAAAAAATGAACATTAAAGAATTACTCATTAACTTTGTAATCACGTTCGCTGTGACCCTGGTGGTTGCTGCAATAGTCACTTTTCTTTACAGTCTCATCGTTCATGGAGCAGGTACCGTAGATTGGGAGACATCATTCCGTCTTGCCATCATTTTGGGCATCGTCCTCTCATGGACAAAGGCACGTGAAAGTAAGAAAAAAGAACAATAGCATATAGTTAGGTTCTTACTTCACATCGCTCAGCTAAAAGTGTGCTATCATTCGCCCTTTGTAAAGTAGTGAACTGCAAGATGTGGCGTCTTTCAAATGGCTTGAAAATTACCCAAAAAAGCAGAGCTGTCCACCCGAACTCCAATACAATGCCTGATATCAGAATCTCTCTGATCGTGTTGTTGTATTGAGGATTAAAAAACGCTCTCAGGAGACCGATGCCATAGACAGCATTAATGATAGTGCCACTGAGAGCGACAATTACGATAATATTTTTTCTAATTCGGATATTGTTCATTACTATACTTCAATCATTTTATCCTGGAAAAAGAAACTTTTATTTCGTATAATGATAATCACTGCCACTACGCCTAACAAAAGAGTAAATATACACTTACTTATCTGGTTGGCTTCAAATATTTCTGATGAATAATTTACAAGAATATGAAACAAAGCAACGAGAAAAATACTCCGTCCATTCCTGTAATATAAGTAATTCATGATAATGGCTAATGGAATTATCCCTACAAAAAAGTTAACTGCAAATATGGGATGCTGCTGCCAAAGGGAAATTTGGTATGAATTTTTTATAAAGAAAACCGGTAAATGCCAAGCACCCCATAAAACACCAAAAATCATACTTGTTTTAAACAGGTTGAATTTACTTGCCAGACTATCGACGCCATAACCTCTCCAACCCAATTC
This sequence comes from uncultured bacterium, assembly GCA_965370415.1. Taxonomy (GTDB): domain Bacteria; phylum Cloacimonadota; class Cloacimonadia; order Cloacimonadales; family TCS61; genus JACNIV01. The sequence goes on from CBDUTJ010000028.1 coordinate 34,213, forward strand.
TTCAAGAAATGGCACCAGAACCAATATGATCATACTTAAAATTACTTCACCACTAAAGATTTTAAACTCTTCGGCAAATCGTAGTTGTTCTAATGGCTGACCAAACACTGTTGATATAAGTATTGAGATGACCATAGTTATAGGTAAAAAGAATAAGGTAAATGGAATAAAGTTTTTCTTGATTAATCTAAGATTATAGATTCTTTTCCTAAAATCAGCCCTGAAAGCTTTATCACTAAAACCAAACATCATGATTAAAGCAGCAATGTATGGTCCCATATATGCCAGTAGTAAAACAATGATATTCTTTTCAGCACCTTGATGGCTCTGCACCGCAAGAATAGCTCCGTTAATCCACGTGATTGCAAATGCTATTATAAAATAAATCGTGGGTTTGTACTTGTAATTGGTAATCATTTTTTCCTCCTATTTTTTTAAATGATTATTGTTCTTAAATTTTTCTTGTTCAATAACAACTTTTGCCAGATTATTCTCCATTTCCATAAATATCTTCGTCGAGCCATCAACGATTCCAATGTCCGTATTGATTTGGAAAGCAATGGCAACACCATATTCAGGATAGTAACGAAGGCTGGAACAGTAACCCGGTATCCATCCACTGTGACCGTATGTTGTTCCAAACGGACCATTTTCGTGGACGGCAACAGCAACACCATATCGCGTGTCCAGATCATTATCGCTGATCGGTACCGACTGCAGGAGATCCTTCAGATAGTCGCCCTTTATCGCTTTACCTTCGTAGAGTGCTTTTGCCCAAATTACCAGATCTTTCGGATTGCTGACTAATCCTCCACCTGTCCATTCAAGACCGGGATGCCAAGCCATAACCCCAGAACGAAGAGTCGTTTTTGGGGGTAAGTCAAAAGCATTGTCCGGTGACATGTAACCTGCGGCAAGTCCGGGCAACTCAAGCCGATCAGATGGCGTGGTTAATGTAAGATTTAGCAGTTCAAGAAATCGTTGAGTGACTTCTTTATAGTAACTGTGTCCGGTGACCGCTTCGATAATCAGACCAACGAGAATGTATCCGGTATCGCTATAGTGCCAGCCTTCTCCTGCTTTGAACAAGGGTGGTTGATCCAACACAAATGTAATCAGGGTTTCCGGGAGAAAAGGATTAGTGCATGTGTGCCAGTTTTCACGAAACGCGTGTATAAAGGGCTCTATATCAACATGATTTGCTATGCCGGAACTGTGAGTCAGAAGCTGACGCAACGTGATCATATCGTGATTAGGCAGGCGCGAAAACCACGGTCGATCACCAAGCCATTTCGATATTGGATCGTCGAGGCTCAATACATCTTCCTGTGCAAGTGCGATAATGGTTGCTCCCACAAAGGTTTTACCGATACTTGCTGCGAGCATGCGTGATTGCGGCATTATTGGAATCTCTAATTCAACGTCAGCCAGACCAATTGCGACAACCTCGACCGTTCCGTCCGGCAGAATGTAGGCGGCAGTTGCACCCGGAAATTTGTATTGATCATGAAGCATTTCAAGCTCCAACTGAAATCGCACCTTCAAAGTCATCGGGTTCGCAGGTTTGTGATGGTAGATTACCTTCACGATCACCAGACTGGCTAAGATAAGCGAGATTAGCACTATTCGACGTCGGTGTGCCATCAACATTTTTCCTGTTTTACGCATAGCATATTTGATCTTGTTCATGATTTCCATTATCCTTTCTTAGAATTGATACATGCCTTCTATAGACAAAAAATAGCCCTCACCAATATCCCTTGTATCTTCTTCCCTGTAGAGTTCTCTTCCTTGAAAAGCAAAGCCACCGGTTATTTTCAGCAACGAGAGATCGATCGTCCCGAATATAGCATTGTAATGTACTTCAATAGATTCATCTTCTTCAAGATAGACTACTTCATATTCACCAAGATTGAATGCCCCGTAATTGTCATTTTTTACACCCACCGATATTCCGGCAAAATCACCCATCGGATGGTCTACAGGAAAAAAGCGATAAGCCAGAGAGCATTCAAAGATCAGGTCGCGTATATCTCTAAACTGATCCGTTCTGCATTCTCCGATAAAGCGGAATTGACTTTTGGGTCCAATTACAAGATCAATATTAGGGGATGTTAAAAATTCAAACTTGGTTTCGATATACTTGGAATTGTATTTCATGCGGATAAGAGGAACCGGTATAAGCGGCCATGGCTTGCCGTTTGAAAGCTCAATCCCAAAATCGCTTACCGCCAGACCTCCACCAAGTACGAGAGAATAGTTCTGGCGTTGAACCAGTTCATAACCGTACGCTACAGCGGTCTGGAAGGTTTTTAATCCGCCATACACCGGCTGGCCTGATTCACTCTTGAAGATTCCCAGATATTGATGCCGATTTTTCTGAGCGTCATAAAGAATATCAATGGAATGATATACTTTAGGATAATCAAACAACAACGGTTCCTCGAATGAATGTCGCGTATAAAGTCCGACAAACATTACATCATCACTCATAACTACCAAACCGATACAAGGGGAGTAGATATTCTGCGAATCTAAAGACAGAAAATCATACTTCAGTAACGGAATATAATGAGCTCCGTCTTTTTCTTGCTCATTTTGAGCAATTAGGGGCATCGTCAACGTAAATACAATTATCAACGATATTAATAATTTGTTTTTCATAACTTTTTTCTCCTACTATTTTTTTTGTTTCTGTTTTTAATTTTTTAATATTTTTAGATACTGTTCCAACATCTTGTCCGATAGTGTGATGTCGGCAACTGTATTTTTATCAATATCCAGAAGTTGTGCTAGAACGTAAGTGAATCCCTGTATCACGTCTTTGATACGTTCTTCCGCCAAAGATCTATTTTCTTCGGATAAAATACGGTTTAGTTGCTCACTCATTCCGGTATCGATGTGATGGATAAAAACAGCCATAGCCTCTGCAGAACCGGGGAAAGCACACTCTCCATTTTCTCTTCCTTCATCAAAGAGTGGAGCGAAAACATCAATATAAACCTTTTCACTATAATTATCTAGAAGTTTCCCTAATGCCGCATTTTCAATGCCACTGGATTTCAGGGATTTTCCTTTCGAAAAAGTGGCAAAGGCGGTATTCATCTGAGAATTCCGAGCTATGGTCATAATGCGCCGCAGCTTCTCTATCATTGAAGGTGCAGGATCCTCGACAATTGGAAGGAATGTCTCCTTTAAGTAGATATAATGGCGATAACATATCCTTTTGAGTACCTCCTCCTTTGATTTGAAGTGGTGGTAGAGGGCTCCTTTGGAGAGACCGCAACGTTCGGCGATATTATGAATAGTTGTCTTTTCATATCCCAGTTCATAAAAGAGTTCTTTGGCAACCCGAAGAATATCGGCGACAGTTTCTTCTTTCTGTTTTTCTCGTTTATTCAATATTCACCTCCTTAATTTCTAACCGCCTAACGCTCACTGACTGAACGACGGTCAATAAGAAATTTAGCATTAATATCGTCAAGAAAAATATTGTTAGTCACCTCTACTTAGTAGCTAACTTATAGAGATATGGCTGGTTACATGCTGTAATTATTATTCGTAATTTCCAAAAACGAAAAAAATAAAGATTCCTTATATTCCTAAATTAGCTTCAAGAGCTGTTGACTCCTTAATTAATTATGATTGACTAGGTAATGTGCGTGAACTGGAAAATGTTATCGAGCGAGCATTAATACTGAATCCTGATAATTTATCTTTTGATCATTTAAAACGGACAACAGAACAAAATAACATAATTATATCAGATCATGATGAAGTTTTGGAAACACTTGATGTTGTTACTTCACGTTATATTGAAAGAACATTAGTCATCACTAAAGGCAAAATTAATGGTAAGAATGGAGCAGCGGAAATACTTGGAATTAATCCAAATACACTTAGAAATCGAATGAAGAAGTTAGGAATTGGATATGGTAGAAAAATTAATAATAGATGAAGATTTATGATGTTAAAAATAGAGTAAACAATTAAACTTGCAAGAAATTTAATAAAAAAAGCCGGATCATTTCTAACCCGGCTATATTGTTTTGTTTTATCTTTTTATAATTTGAAAGAAAGTCCTAAATTTAAGTATCCAAAACCATATCCTAATTCGGTATATATTGCCATGTTAGGATTGAAGAAATACCTTGCTCCACAATAGAAACCATACATCATATAACTGCTTTTTGCTGAGTATCCAGTGAGAGTGTAATTCGAAGGTTCCTTTACTGATACGATATTATAACCTAACATCAATCCACCGTACGGATCAATTTTGTCTGATTTCATTTTAAGATGGTAAGCAGCACGAGCACCTAACATAAAATATGTATAAGTCCACTTCCATTCGTCTGTGTACCAACTCCAATCATATTCAGATTTGCTGTATCCAATAAGTCCTCCAAATGATATTGGGTATCCTTCAATCTCTTTTGCGATATCAACACTCACACTTATGGGAGGTATTACTATATCTCCGTAAACGCCTGCCACTCCAAATCCTAAACCAGCTTGAACGATCTTTTCACCCGGTTGAAATGCTGTTGGATATTCAGCATTTAAATTAACGATCAATATACAAACGAATAACAAAACACCAAATGTTCTTTTCATATTTCCTCCTCCTTTCAATAAACCTTATTGTTTACCAGTTCTTTTTAATGCTTTTTCTAATAACTGTTAATATTTTTTTATTTTTATATATGTCAAGTTATTCAAAATAATTATTTTAAAAAATGTTCATACATGTTAATAGTTTATTGTATTATTATAATAAAAGCGCTCCCTTTGGGGAGCGTTAGTAAGATAGAAAGAGCTTTTAGTGATGGCGGCGACCTACTCTTCCACACCGTCGCCAGTGCAGTACCATCGGCGCTGG
>CBDUTJ010000029.1:0-35792 GCA_965370415.1 uncultured bacterium
CGAACTTTTTTTCATCTTGACCTCCATTTGTGACAACTTATTTTAGGACAAGACAAACTCCGTTGTTTCATCCGTCTGCCCCATTGACTAATTGGGGTCCTGATTGAACCATAAAGTTACCCTGACTTTGTTACAAAATTTACTGTATATTACCCTGACTTTGTGACAAAGTAATAAAAAATCTTTTTATAATTGACAGTAAAAACATAAAATATTTTTTATTAAGTGTGATTAATGTTGTATAAGGTTTATATAGTTTGAGGATGATATGAAAAAGTATTATACTATAGGAGAAACAGCAAAAATTATTGGTGTAAGTTCTCAAACATTACGGAGATGGGATAGTAACGATAAATTCAAACCTGTAAGGCATCCAATAAATAATTTTAGGGTATATACTGACGATCAAATAAATAATTTGCAAAATATTTTAGAATTGAATTTACCAATAGAAGAAGAATTTCCAGAGATTGGATTAAAACCATATTTTGAAACTAATTTTGGAAAACTTTATAATTGTGATGTTTTAAAATTTTTCAACAGTCTAAAATCTCAATCTGTTGATTTAATTTTTGCTGATCCACCATATAATATCAAAAAAGCAGAATGGGATACTTTTGAATCACAAAAAAAATATATTGAATGGAGTATGAAATGGATTGAAGAGGCGTATCGTGTTCTTTCTCCAGTAGGTTCAATGTACATATGTGGATTTTCTGAAATTTTAGCAGATATTAAATGGGCAACTAATGGTTTATTCAAAGGATGTAAATGGCTGGTTTGGTTCTACCGTAATAAGGCAAATCTTGGAAATAATTGGGGACGCTCTCATGAAAGTTTGCTCCACCTTAGAAAATCTAAACAATTTATTTTTAATATTGACGAAGTTAGGATATCTTATAATGCTCATACATTGAAGTATCCAAAAAGAACTCAAGCTGAATCGTCTCAGTATAATAACGGAAATAAAAAGTATCTCTGGACCCCAAACCCAAAAGGCGCTAAACCCAAAGATGTATTCGAGATACCAACTCTTTCCAATAGTTCATGGGAAAAAACACCACATCTTACCCAAAAGCCTGTTGAATTAGTAAAAAAAATAGTATTAGCATCTTCAAATCCGAACAGCATTATTGTTGATCCATTTGGAGGATCCGGCACAACTTATGCAGTAGCTGAAGCTCTTGAAAGAAATTGGATAGGCACTGAACTCAAAACTGAATATTGTGATATAATAAAACATCGACTTAAGGACATAAATCACATCGAAAAAATTAAATTAGGTAAAGAAGAACTAAAATCAAAACAAAGAAGAGAAAAACTTAGAGCTTAAGTAATTTCCAAATATCTTCAGTCAGAAATTTTGAGAATGGGAAAATATGTTTTCTGAAGTTGCTTTCTTTAGCCTTCGGTGGAAGGTCAATATAATATACACCTTCTAATTTTGTAAGGAATTTTGTATAAACCATAAATAAATTTGAAACTAATGTATAGCTTATTTTATCATCTTGCTTACGTTGAACATCATTTAGGAAAATTCCTACAATTTTAACATCATGTTTTACAAACTTTTTCATAAGTAATTTATCAATAAATATTTTTGACATTCTATCTTTTGAAGTTGTTTTCAATGAAAGTACAATTTCGTTTTGATGAACATTGGATGAATCTGATTTAACATCATCATAGGGAGAAATAATTAAATCAGTCTCACATCTATAATAATTATTTTTTGAATAGGGAATTTTTAAAATAACTTTTTTGTTTGAAATACCAAGCTCACTAATAATTGATCTTATTAATTCTTCAAATCTATTTCCAACATGTTTCTTTGCGCTATTACTCTCAACTAATAAATCTAACCCTATTCCTATTGATTGTTGAATTGTATAAACAATAGTGTCAATAACATCATTTGGCTTTTTGACAATCCTGTTTTTTTTATCAGATATTTGCTTTAGAAAACGAATAAAAGAGTAAAATTGCTTGTTAAACTCATCCTTATTGAAAATAAAGAGATTTGAATTTATTGGTCTTATGTATTTCTTAATACCTCCGGATTCTGATATTAAAAGAAAATAGTCTCTGTATTGTCCTTTTTCGGTAATAACATTTTCAATATGAGTCAGAACTCTTTTTGTAATATCAGCAAATTCTTGCAAATTTTCTTTTGGTTTTTGTAAGTCCTTTGCTAGTGAAATTAACATTTTTTCTCCAACCTTTCTTCCACAACCTTCTTTATCAAATCTTCCTCCGGAACAAACGGCAAAGTTATATGGTCGGTCTTAGCAAATTTTTGGTTAAATTCAATCGCAGTTTCAATCGAGTTCGGGTTTCTTGCCCAGGCGCGTCTTGCTACTCCGCACATTACATCCCAGGGGAAGGCGAGTTTCAGGATTTCATCCACGCGTTTGCTGCCGTCTAGCACCATACCGAATCCGCTGTTGGAAACCTTTCCAATTCCCACACCGCCACCGTTATGCAATGTAACCATGCTCATGCCGCGAGCGGCATTACCGGCGAAACATTCGGTGCTCATCTCTGCCATAATGTTTGAACCATCTTTAATGTTAGAAGTCTCACGGTAGGGTGAATCTGTGCCGCCGGTGTCATGATGATCACGACCGAGCATGATGGGACCCACTTCACCTTTTTTGACCATTTCATTAAACTTAAGAGCAATGGCAAGTCTTCCCGGTGCATCTTGATAAAGTATGCGGGCTTGCGTTCCAACGACCAGCTTGTTTTTCATGGCATCACGTACCCAGATATAATTATCCATATCCTGATAGCGTGGTTCTTCACGTAGATTTTTTATGATCTCTGCTGCTGCATTATCAGTTTTGATAAGATCGCTTTCCTTACTACTCAGACAAACCCAGCGGAAAGGACCATAACCAAAATCGAAAAGTTCGGGACCCAGAATATCTTCCACGTAACTCGGGAAGATGAATCCTTCATAAGTATTTTCACCATTTTTGGAAATCTCCTTTACTCCCGCATCAAATACAGCTTTCATAAAACTGTTACCATAATCGAAAAAATATGTACCTTGTCCCGCTAAGGTTTTGATAAGTTCAAAATGACGTTTCAAAGATTTATCTACAAGTTTGATAAATTGAGGTCTATCTTCTGCCAGCATTTTGGTTCTTTCTTCAAAGGTAAGACCCTGTGGGCAATATCCACCATCATAAGCTGCATGGCAGGAAGTCTGGTCGGATAAAAGATCGATGTGTACATTTGCTTCTACAGCATATTCCAGAAGATCAACGATGTTACCGTGATAGGCGATAGATATACTTTCTTTCATTTTTATATGATCTGAAGCCAGGTTAAATGCTTTCTCAGGAGTATTTACAACTTTTCCAACCCATCCCTGTTTGTAGCGGGTTTCGATGCGGGAAAGATCAACTTCCGCAAAAATACCGACACCATTTGCGATCTCAACTGCTTTGGGTTGTGCTCCGCTCATTCCTCCCAATCCGGAAGAAACGAAAAGTTTTCCTCTTAAGTCACCGTCACTTGGAACTCCCAGTTTCATTCTTCCGGCAATCAGAATAGTGTTATAAGTTCCATGCACAATTCCCTGCGGACCGATATACATCCAGCCACCTGCGGTCATCTGCCCGTAATTGGCAACTCCCAGAGCATTTACCCGGTTAAAATCTTCCTGGTTATCGAATTCTCCTATCATCAAGCCGTTTGTATTGATCACACGGGGTGCCTGCGGACTGGATTTGAACAATCCCAATGGATGCCCGCTCATGCAGACGAGTGTATTCTCATGAGTAAGATTTTCCAGATATTTTTTGATGAGAAGATATTGCATCCAGTTCTGGCAAACCGCACCGGTTTCTCCGTAAGTTACAAGTTCATACGGATATAAAGCAGTTTCAAAATCGAGGTTATTATCTATCATCACCTGGAATGCTTTCCCTTCCAGACATTTTCCTTTATATTCATCAACCGGTTTGCCGTAAATACGTCCTTCGGGACGAAAACGGTAACCGTAAATATGACCGTGAGTAAGAAGTTCATCTAACAATTCAGGAGCAAGTTTTTCATGAAGTTCTTGCGGAATATAACGAAGAGCGTTTTTCAGGGCAAGTTCTATTTCTTTCCGATTCAGGTTCATTTCACGCTTAGGAGCTCTTCTTATTCCATCCACAAAATTGGGATATTCCGGAAGTACTGATTTCAATTTGATAGTCATTGCTTTTGAAATATCCAGGTTATTCATATTTGACTCCTATGTTATAATTCCGGTTTTTGTGAAATCTGCAATTATACCATTCTCTTCAGTGAGTAATTGTTTTATTTTTAGTTCTAAAGCATCTACTGCATCCAGGTTGAAAGTGTCTTTATTTACTGAAATGTATTGCTTTCGCAAAACGCAGATAGAATCGATCCGGGAAGACTTTATATCAGGTGAAAATCCTTCTTCCAGGGTTTCTGTAACAATAATTGTTTTAGATTTATCAAAAGTGGTTTTTGCCATATTTGCATAATATTCGGTATGGATGAAATTAGTTTCAGTAAGATTTGTGAAAGTATGAAATACGATTAGTGGAAAAACTGTTTTGTATTTCTTGAAACTCCGCTTTCCGCTTACCCTGTATTGAAAATCGAATTCCTGGCTTAATTGCAGCAATTGAGGTGAAGATGATTGTTCAAAATTCAGATCTTTTTCAAAAGAAGACAAACTAACAGGATTAAATTTCAAGTTTGTATCAAAAGCCTGAAAGCCCCATTTTATACCAAGATGAGATAATATCTTCCTTCGATTCATCAGGATTGAAATAAGATCGTTCAGGTAATAGTTGGAAAACACGTCCGAATCTTCTTTGAATCCTTTTTCAGATACTGCGTTGAATTTAAATTTCCTGTTTGAGATAGCTTTTATGAACTTGTTCAATGCATTTACCAGGTTTTCGTTAGATCCTTTTTTTTCTGCTGCAGCTTTCTCAAAATTCTTCCACTTAAGACCAATCTCGTGTAAATACATGGAATTAACCGGATTCTTTTCCTTTTTCAATAACTCTTCCAGGATATCTTTATAAAACATAATGCCTCTTTTCATCAAAAAAAAATTTAATTAATACTTAAACTATTCCTAAATGTTCACATAAACGAAAGTTACTTCATTGCTTTTTTTGTCAAATATCTTTTGAATAAATAATATCCTGTTTATTTTAAATTTGACAAATCATCTAAAAAATAGACTTTCACTTTAGTGAGGATGTTATGAAATTGATAAAGAATGCAATGGTATCGGCAGGAAATAATAATGAAACAAAACTTGTAAACATTCTCTTCGATGAAAAGATAAAGCAGATCTCGGAAGAATCTATTAACGCTAACGTTACTGAAACTATCGATTTGCAGGGCAAGCTCCTCATCCCGGGTTGTATTGATGCACATGTTCATTTCAATGATCCGGGCTTTACTCATCACGAGGATTTTACCAGCGGTACTACTGCTGCAGCTTATGGTGGTATCACTACAGTTATCGATATGCCCTGCACTTCCATTCCACCAGTTACAAATAAAAAGAATTTATATAAAAAGCTGAATGTAATAGAAAAAAAAGCAGTAGTAGATTTTGCTCTATGGGGAGGAATAAGAAGCAATGATTTTCCACTTTCGGAAAAAATGATACTCGAACTCTGGGACGAAGGAATTGTCGGTTTCAAACTGTACACTATTTCCGGAATGGATACTTTTACTGCGATTTCATATGAAAATATCGAAAAGATATTCCGTTTATTTCCTGATCTTTTATTTGCCTTTCACGCAGAAGATGCAGAAATAATTAAAAAAGCTTTAACTGGATTTTCATCAGAAGAATTCGCAAAATCGGAAATTTATGTTCACACGCGACCTATAGCAGCAGAATTTGAAGCAGTACGAAAAATATTGAAAATTGCCAAAAACAATCATGTGCATTTCGTGCATATCAGTAGCAGAAAAGCTGGTGAACTCATCTTAAAAGCAAGAAGGAAAATGGATGTAACTTTTGAGACATGTCCCCATTTCCTGCAGTTCACAGCAAATGATTTTCTCAAACTGAAAGGTAGATTAAAAACTGCTCCCCCTGTAAAATTTGAAGAAGATAAACAATTCCTTCGTTCCTGCATTAAAAGTTGTTCTGTAGATTTCATTACAACCGATCATGCCGGATGTGACTGGGAAACAGAAAAAGAACTGGATGATTTTGCCAGAGTTTATAGTGGAATTCCTGCTACTGAATTGATGATTCCTTATCTTTTTTCGGAATTCTACCTGAAAGAAAAAGTTCCGTTGACCACAATTATTAAACTCACTTCTAAAAACCAGGCTAAAAGATATGGTTTATTCCCCAATAAAGGCAGCCTGAAAATGGGTACTGATGCGGATTTCACAGTGATAGATCTAAAAAGATCATTTCGGGTGAATGAATCAAAACTACACTCTTTAGGTAAGTATTCACCTTTCAATGGTAGCACATTTAATTGTTCGATTGATAAAACAATTGTGCGTGGAAAGGTTGTTTTGGATTGTCAGAAGGGACTACTTCAAAAACCCGGTTGGGGAAAATTTGTTCGAAGAGTTTGATCATTTACAACACTCCTCTAAAGTTTCAGATTTTTTAAAGAATTTACATTAAAATTTTATGCTTCTTTTTTACAAGGCGAAGTCGAAACTCACAAGTTCTTGCTTTCCCAACTGGAAAGTTGGGAAAGAGTTTAAACACATTCCCCAAAAATTAACAGCAGTTCAGAATGTATGTCATTGAAAAACAATAAAATATTGAAAAATCGATAAAAAGGTTGTTGCAAAAAAAATCTATCTAATATTAGTTTTATTCAACTGGGATGAATAGAAAATTATTAGAACATGAAGCGTATTCTTTTTTTCCGGCATAATATAAATTGCGTTAAGAAATTGGCAACAAGCAAGCGTTAAGAAAAATCTTCTGTTCGAGTTGTTTTCAAATTTCTTTCTTTAATTCTGCTTAGAAAATAATGAGTTAAGATTTTTTAGTGGCGTTTGTCAATTTTAGTAATTTATATTCGCCGGGAGTTTTTCTTTGCTTCGTTCCTTTTGTCGATACAAAAGAAATGAAGACCAATAGAATCTTCTCACAATTCTTCAGAATAACAAAGAACATAATAATTTTGAAATTTTTTCGGAGAAGGCATGATTGCTTTCCCAACTGGAAAGTTGGGAAAGAGCTTGAACATGAAAAATCTTGTATTAAGCTAAATGAAACAACTTAAGTCAAGATTATCCAGCAGCTGCTGGACAATCTTAACTCATGTTTCATAAATTTATTTAAGCAGCAGCATCTTCTTCGTTTTAGAATATTCTCCGGCTATTAATTTATAGAAATAAATCCCTGTTGAGACTGGTTTATTGTTATCATCTTTTCCATTCCAAACAACGTGGTGAAGCGATTCCGTCGCTTTTACATCAACACGGTTGATGCACCCTAAAGTTCTAATTTTCTGTCCTTTGATATTGTAGATTATTAACTCCGTGCTCTCCGTGTGCTCTGTGGTGAGATTAAAAAAGATCGTTGTTTCTGGATTGAATGGGTTGGGATAATTGAATAACTCAATTTGGGTATGTAAAATTGTTTCATCGATAGATGAAGAAGAAACTATAATATCATTCTCATCTCTGGGCTCGATCTTGAAATTACTGTACGAATAATCTACAACTCCGGTAATATCATAGAATTCACCCAAAACAGGTACAAAAGCAAACATCAAATCGTTTATCATTATTTCTCCGGAACCATCATCAACCAGCCACTCACCAAATTCGGGATTATAATCAGTGCATTCGGCATTATAAATCTGCACAAGAACACCTTCATAATCTTCTTGATTCACCTCTAAAGTAACCAGAGAAACAGTTTCTGGAAGAGGATTCCCACTTGAAAGAATGGTATATTCAACAATATCGGTTAATTCTGTTTTATCATAATATTCTGCTACTGTAGCGATAATATCAATCTCATCACCCTGATTCACATTACTTCCCCATTCATAAACGAAGATCCCGTTCCAAGCACCTGACCCATCCTGCAGAAAGAATCCATAATTACTAACAGCTGTAACAATACCGGAAGTTTGCACTTCCTGTCCTGCCAGTGGAGAGGGTCCCGTTAAAGAATACTGGATATCATAGATCGCAACAACACTGAGCGGTTCAATGACTGAGAAAGGATTATTACTTTCATCGGAAGGAATGCCGTCATCCGTATCGGAAATTACAATAATATATTCACCTAATGTTTGTTCTGCTGGGATGTTCCATTCCCAAGAGCCATCATTTTCGGTGGAAGCAATAAGTATTACTCGTGAACTGTTCCCAAACGATTCAAGCTCAATCTTCACATTTCCGGAAAAATTTGCTGAAGCCCATCTTATTTCCTGTGTCGAATCCTGTTCCCACTGCTCTTCAATATTTGGAATTGTAACAACAATAATTTCCTGAGTAGAAGGGATCACATTAAAATCTGCAAAAACCGGTAAATGATCGGAAGCATAATAAAGCGCATCTGCTACTTCCGGTGAAACTACAGAATTAGTTCCTTCATTAATCGACTGATTAAAATGGTTTCCATCATTTCCGAATGGTGTAAGGCTATCTTCTATATATTCCAACCCGTATCCATTATTGATCTCGTAAGAAGAAAAAATAAAATCGAACCTGTCATCCAGACCGCCGCCTGCTCCTCCGCCAAATGCATTCACCCTTGTGGATTGGGTATGAACGACTGCATAAATCGGATTATTATTCCATGACCCAACCTGATCGGAAAGATCTTGAGCACGACCGATATTATTGGTTTCATCTGCAATGAACTTCTGATATCCCGGTTCGGCACTTGTATAAAAATTCATATCTCCAGCAATGATAAATTCTGAATCCTCTTCTAACAAACTGAGATGATCCCGCAGTCTGGTGACTTCTTCCAACCTGAGAAGTTCATTTCCCTGACTTGCTCTTAAGTGACAACTATAAAATCTTATCAGGTTTCCTTCCAATAATAATTCATATTCAGAAATATCGCGCAGCTGGGTATCGATAGTATCCTGAGAGGCAAAAGTGACAGTTGCATTATTATAAAAAAGCATATTTTCTGTGTCTGGTCCATTTAAAAACCGTGCTTTGGAAAAATTGTTCCCACCATTATTCAAAGTAGTAAGAAGAAGCTCTGCACCTCCATCATCAGACATCTCCTGTACAAGAACGATATCCGGTTCAACCTCATCAAAAATAGATTGAAAATATTGGAGCCTGTCCCCGGAATTACTACTGAAATTTAAAGCATTATAAGTAAGTATCCGTAATGCTGAAAGATCAATTGTAAATATTATAACAATTGCAATTATTATCTTTTTCAAATTCCATCCCTATTTAGAAACAAAACGGGTAGAAGTTGCATTTTCTACCCTGTATGCTTTCATTATTTATAATATAATCAAATTAGCACTTTGACCAACCACAAGAGTTACATTTCAGGCAACCCTCCACATGCTCTATTGCACTACCACAATCCGGACAGGTTGCCATAAGGCCTTTAGGAATTTTTTTTGGGATTACTGCTGTTTTTTTTATCAACTTTCTCATATCGCTTGTAGTTTCTTTATCCAGGTTCATAAATTGTTCCAGAGATTTTGAAATACTATCGGCACAGGAAGTAACCATTTCACCATTACTCCACATAGGAGATGGACAACGAATTCCTTTAAGCTGACGAACTATCGAGCTTACTTTCACATTGGACCGCAAACAGAGTGAAGTGAGCCGGGCAATAGCTTCCAACTGAGCCGATGCACAACCACCTACTTTTCCCATCTGGGTGAATACTTCACACGCACCTTTCTCATCGGAATTAATGGTAACATAAAGGTGTCCGCAACCTGTTTCGACCTTCTGTGTAATGCCATTTGTGATCTCAGGTCTTTCCCGTGGAGCTATTCTTGTTCCGTTTACAGCAGATTCTTCAGCTTTAGAACCAACATTTAAAACTTGATTTTCACGACTGCCGTCACGATATACAGTAACTCCTTTACAGCCTGACTCATAAGCAAGGTTATATGCCATACGAATCTCTTCCTGGGTTGCTTCTTTGTTGAAATTTATAGTTTTAGAAACAGCATTATCGGTGTATTTCTGGAAAGCACCTTGCATCTTGATATGCCACTGTGGTGAAATATCATGTGAAGTTACAAATATTTTTTTAATTTTTTCCGGTATTTCAGAAATATGAGCAACACTACCGGCTTCAGAAACTTTTTCCATTAATTCATGGGAATATATCCCTGCATCGCGAACTGCTTTTTCAAAGTGAGGATTAACGTAGAGAAGTTTTTCACCATCCATCACATTCTTTACATACACAAGTGAGAATTGTGGTTCGATACCGCTTGATGTGTTACAGATCATGCTGATAGTACCGGTCGGTGCTATAGTGGTGGTGGTAGCATTACGAATGCCATTCTTTTTTATGTTTGCTTTCAGTGTATCCCAGTCGAGTTTTATCTTTTTTCGTAAAAGCTTTTTATTTTCGTACACACTACCTTTGAAATTCGGAAAGGATGATTGCTTAACCGCCAATTCCATTGACATCTGCTTGGAGTGATAGTCTATAAACTCCATGATCTCTTCACCCAAAGCAACTGCTTTCTTACTATTATAAGGAATTCCCAAAACAAAAAGAAGGTCTGCCCAGCCCATAACACCCAATCCGATCTTACGGTTGGACTCAACCATTTTCTCTATTTCAGGAAGAGGAAAACGAGATTGGTTTATTACATCATCCAGGAATTCTACTGACTCTCGAACAGCTTTTTTCAAAATATTCCATTCGATTTTTCCGTTTTTCACCATAGCCGTCAGATTTAAAGATCCCAGATTACAGGCTTCATTAGGTAGCAGCGGCTGCTCGCCACAGGGATTGGTAGATTCAATCTTACCAACATGCGGAGTTGGGTTATATTTGTTTATTCTATCCAGAAAGATTATACCGGGTTCACCATTCTTGTGAGCCATCTCAACTATCAGGTTGAATACATCTACTGCTTTTAATTTCTGTGTAACTTTTTTTGTATTCGGAGAAACCAGTTCATAATCTTTATCTTCGTATACAGCTTCCATAAATTTTTCTGTAATACCAACACTGATATTAAAGTTAGTTAATTCGGAAGTATCTTCTTTTGATGTGATAAATTCCAGGATCTGCGGATGGTCAACGTTAAGGATGGCCATATTGGCACCGCGTCTGGTTCCACCCTGTTTCACTGCATCTGTAGCAGAATTAAAAACCTTTAAAAAAGATATGGGGCCACTGGATACGCCATTCGTACTGCGTACTCGCGCATTAGCAGGACGTAGTTTGCTGAAACTGAATCCGGTACCACCACCGCTTTTATGAATAAGTGCAGCGTTTTTCACACATTCGAAAATGCTTTCCATACTGTCTTCCAAGGGAAGCACAAAACAGGCTGATAACTGTTGAAGATCATTACCAGCGTTCATCAGAGTAGGTGAATTGGGAAGAAAATATCCTGAATCGAGAAGCTTTAAATAACGTTCTTTCTTTTCTTTATTTCCACCACTGATGTTTTCTGCAACCCTGGTTATCATTTTATCCCAATTTTCAACAGGATCACCATTGTCATTTTTTTTGAAATACCTTTTCTTGAGAACAGTAAGAGCATTTTCCGACAATTTCATTAAAAACTCCTGACATATAATTCAGATTATTAAGCACATTAAACGAGCACTGTTCAAATAAAACAGCAACTCTTTACAAAATAAAAAGTTACGTTTAGTTGTGCTGAAATCGTAACTTTTATATTACGCTTATTTATTTGTTAAATTCCAACGAGTTAACTTCAATGTCAAGTTCAAAATTTTACCTTCTATCCAAATAAACTGGAAATGCTTTTATAACCTGTATTACTAATTATATATTTTTTTTATGAAAGTATTTTTATCTTATTAGAAGACGATTTATATATAAAGAAAATAAAAAATCTTACTTATTCTTCCAGAAATTATAAAGCTTATCAAAAGAGCATAACCATGCGGAATTATGTTTACTCCAGGCCAGAAGTTTCCAATAGAGTTTACTCCACCGCGGGAAATCAACCGTATCAAAAAGATGAGTGTGCCAGGATATGGAAATATGGGATTTGTGTATTTTGGATTTTTTTAATAAATTCTCAACTCTGCGACGAGCTTTATCGAAATTATTTCCTACCTGATTCATAAGAGATCTATCCATAGCTATGACTGGAAGTTCCAGAACATTAAATGGGCGATCTTCTTTTAAATTGTATGGATAGAAAGGAAAGGAAATACCGGCACGATACCCGATATGTTCGTCAAACCCAATACTGGAATCATAATTTATTTTTGCCTTTTCCAGCACTGTAAAGAGATTCTGGTAATTAAAATTCAGATACCTGATCCTGAAACCCCGGGCAGAAAAGCCATCCAAACGGTCTAATTCTGTCGGCAGGAAATGATATTGATACCCGGCTTCTTTACTCCCCTGCAGGTTCACGCTGCCATCTTTAAGAAGTTTAACCAGTTGATTAAAAACCTTCTCCTTTCCAAAATAATTTCTTCTGTCATCGGGAAAATCTGTCTTCGTAGAAATAAAGAAGGAAGAAGATGACTTATAGAACTTTTCTCTTCTAATGATATACTTGATATTTCGGGAAGGTTCGGAAAAGAATTTTTTATTAATTTTATGCATTAAACCGCGGGTAAAAGTTTTAAGGGAGTTTTTTTTAAAGAGTTTTATTTTACGTTTTAAAACCGTATCGATATGTGATTTTGTCCAGAAGTTCCAGTATTCCAGGTTATGAGAAAGAGAAACGGCAAATTTCTTCCCGGTAGGCCAGATGTTTGATTTTACATATTCTGGGAAAGCACGTTTTATTGTATCTTCCAAAAGTTCGCAGTACCTATCCACAGGGGGAATGTCTGAGAAACCGAAACAATATTGGAAAGATGAAGAATGATCGTAGGGACTACTGGGCGAGATTTCACCGGGTGAAGAATATTCCTGCCAGCAGGTAAGAAAAAAGAAGGCAGAGGAAATTATATCTTTACGTAATCTAATTGAATTGGAAGTAAAGCGAAAAGTCTCTCCCTGTTTAGAAAATAAAAAAGGGATATATTCATCACCGTATTTTACCAGGTTAACCATCTCGGGTGGATATTGTTCCTTTTTACTGAAGAACTCAACAGAATCGGGATTATGATAAATATGGATAGGATATTCATCTTCGCTTCTTTTCCCATAATAGATGTGGATCTGTTGGGATGTAAGCCTGGTGAAGTATTTCGGTTTCAAGCCCAGAACTTGAGATAATGTGTCGAATACATATTTTACTTTGGGTTGATAAATTTCATCGATATTGAGTAAAATATTTATATATTTTAATTCCATTTTATTTCCTGATTATCTTAATAGGATCGACACTGACAGTACGTTTGGAAGGGTGAAGTGTAGTAAGGAAACTTATAACAATGGCAACTATCGGTACAATCACAAAATCAAGAATTCTAATCTCCACAGGAAGCCAGTGAAGTGGAAAACCTGGAACGGGTATCTGAATAAAATGCCAGTTCTGCTGAGCCAGAAGCACGATCAAAGCAAGAAGCAATCCAATGAAAGTTCCCAACATGCCAATAATAATTCCTACATTTACAAAAATTCTTATAATATCTTTTTCCGATGCACCTAGAGCCTTCAATACGCCAATTTCCATTTTCTTTTCTGTAACCAGTTTAATGAAATTTCCTGTCATGTTGAACGAGGCGATAATGATCATGAGTGCAAGCACAAAGAACATGACTATTTTTTCCATTTTTATGGCGTTGAATAGATTAGCTTCGAATACGCTCCAGTCTTCCACAAAAAATTCTTCCCCCAACAATTCCTGTAGCTGTTTTGCCGTCCGGTAAGATTTCCTGGAATCGGTTGATTTGATCTCTATCTGTCTTATTTCATCTTTATATCCGGAAAAATACTGACCATTCTCAAGAGAAATGTATGTAAAAATTCTGTCATATTCGGGCATGCCGGAAATAAAGATTCCTACTACCTTCATTTTTTTGCTTTTAGGAAGTAAACCGAAAGGTGTGGGCTCCGTTCCAATAGGAGAGGTTAACTGCACATATTCACCTACTGTTACATTCAACGTCATAGAAAGATCAAGACCGATAATGATACCATCTTTCCCCAACGCTTCTATACCGGGTTCTCCCACTACTATCTTATCGAGAATCTGTGTTACTTCTTTCTGCCGCTCCAGGTTGATGCCATAACAGATAGTTGAAGCCAGCTCATTCTCATTTTGGATCATAAGCTCATTTTCGCAAACCGGAGCAGTTCCAATTACAGATGGAATTTGTTCGACCTTATTGATTATTTCCTCATAATTTTCGATGGGAGAATAATCTGTTTTATGGATTTTGATCTCTGCCTTGGAACCGATAACACGGCTACGCATATCTGAATCGAAACCATTCATTACAGATGATACAACGAGAAGCGAAAAAACTCCGATAACTATGCCAAGAAGTGACAACATATTAGAGAATGTAAAACAGTACTTCTTCCTACCTTTCAAATATCTTAATGCCATAGTAAAATGAAACATTTACACTTCCGGTTTCATCTGCGGAAAGAGAATTACTTCTTTTATCGATGTATTTCCCGTAAACAGCATCACCAGTCTGTCGATACCGATGCCTAATCCGCCGGTTGGAGGCATGCCGTATTCCAGTGCTTCCAGGAAATCTTCATCAACCACATTTGCTTCCGCATCACCCAGTTCACGCAGTTTTGCCTGTGCTTCCAACCTTTCTCGCTGGTCGAGAGGATCGTTAAGTTCGGTGAATGCATTGCCATATTCATTGCCATTTATAAAAAGCTCAAATCTCTCAGTTAATTTTGAATTGCCGGGTTTTTCTTTTGCCAGCGGAGAAACCTCCTTGGGAAAATCGATCACAAAAGTTGGTTGTATCAATTTAGGTTCAACAAACTTACCGAATATTTCCTCAATCAATTTGCCGGGACCGGCAGCGGGTGGAATTTCAATCTTGTGTTCATCACAAAAAGTTTTGATCTTCTCAAAATCAAAATCGGAAGCATCGAAACCTGTTTCTTCTTTTATCAAGTCCAGCATGGAAGCCCGACGCCAGGGTTTTTTCAAAAGAATTTCAGTACCATGAAAATTAATTTTTTCAGAATCAAAAACTTCTTTGGCAATATGAAGTATCATATCTTCGGTAATATCCATCATCTCATTATAATCAGCGTAAGCCTGGTAAAGTTCCACCATGCTGAATTCCGGGTTATGAGTTCTGTCCATTCCTTCGTTACGGAAATTTTTACCTATTTCAAAGACTCTCTCAAAACCACCAACTATTAATCTTTTATGATATAATTCCAGAGCGATCCTCAGGTAAAGATCAATATCCAGCGTATTGTGATGAGTGCTGAACGGTCTTGCATACGCACCCCCATAAAGCGGCTGCAGGATGGGAGTTTCCACTTCTATAAAACCACGAGAATTCAAAAAGTTTCTGATCTCTTTGATGATTGCAGCACGAATGATAAAATTATCTTTACTTTCCGGATTTAGAAGCAGGTCCAGGTATCTTTTGCGGTAACGAAGCTCGATATCGGAAAATTCATCGAAACGCTGTTTTTTGCCATCGATCTCTTTTTCCTTAACTGTGGGAAGCGGACGCAGGCTCTTACCAAGAATAGTTACTTCCTTTGCCCTGATGGAATACTCTCCCATTTTGGTAATGAAACAATTACCTTTCACCTGCACAAAATCACCTAGATCGAGGAGTTTGAAAACTTCATAGTTGTTTTCACCCACGTTATCTTTGCGCACAAATATCTGTATCCTGCCGCTCTCATCGGAGATGTTGCCAAAACCAACTTTCCCCTGACGACGCATGCCGGTAAGTCGACCGGTAACAACAATTTTCTGCTCGCTTTCAACAAATTTATCTTTGTTTGCCCAGAGTTCTTCTATTTTATGAGTTCGCTCGCTTCTGTTTGGATAGGGATCGATTCCCATCTCTTTTAATTTCTGTAATTTTTGTCTTCTAACAGCTAACAACTGATTTATATTTTCCATATTAGCTCCACTAATGTTTATTTACTGTTTTTAATAAATTCGTCCATTTCGTGTCAAGGTTAGATTAAAATGTATTTTACTTTTTAATATAAAAGTTGTTTTATTTTACTAACAGGCATTTACCTGTTGATGTTTGAGTTCCGCTTTTTATCCTGTAAAAGCTTAGCAGGACGTATCATGCTGATGCGTCCAAAACCTTGCGATTCAATCCGGCAGCTGCCGGATTGAACCTGCAAAATTATTGAACCTGCTGAAGACAGAACAATATTCTATTACTACACTAAACCGTTGAAAAGGTCGAGCAGGAAGAATTCACACCAGGGCGTGTAAACCTCCACAAGAGACCGTTTTCAGGGTTTTTATTCAAGAACCAATTTCAATACTACCGGTCTATGATCTGTGATATATTTATACCTGGCATCTTCTCCACCTTCCATGAATTTATCGATAGTGATCGTTCTTATTTCCGAACCCCTTTTTTCAAATTCATCAAACAGCTCGTTAGAAATAAGAATATGATCGAGATGACTGCGATATTTCCAGTAGGGATATGACCAGCTGGCAGTACTGTCCGCTGCCACTTCCCAATCTGCAAAATAATAATTCTGCTTATCATCCAAAAATACAGTGAAAGCATTTTCCTCTTCAGGATCGGTGAGTTGGTCATTCAGATCACCCAATAAAATAACATTTTCTTCGGAAAGGAATTCATCTATGTATTCATCCAGCAGTCTACAGGCTGCTCTTCTGCGTACAATGTTCTTCTCACCGGGCATTGCTTTCAAGTGATTATTTATAATAAAGAATTTCTGATCAAAACAGGAAAATTCCAGTACCAGTGGTTTTCGGGGAAAGGGCTGGTGATATATTTCATCATCGGGATAGATCTGGTAAATACTATCCACATTTATCATATTCGATTTATAGAGATATGCCAGGTTCATTTCCCATTCATTAGTATTTGCCCGGAATCCGTTCCACTTATTTTCGGGATCTTGTGCCTGCAAATTAGTCAGCAACACTACAAAAGCCGAATCGCTCTCGATCTCCTGTAATCCAATTATATCCGCATCGATAGCATCGATAATATTTACTACATATTCAATTGTTTTTTCATGTTTGGGAAAATTCTGAATGTTCCAGGTCATAACTTCCAGAGTATTTTCCTCTCCGAAAGTAAGATTTTCGTATTCTATTTTGGGAAGTTCCTCGGCGAATAAAAAGGAAAAACATAAAAGAAATAAGATAAAAGAAATAAGTAGTTTTTTCATATTATTCTCCATTTTTTCATCACGCCGTTCAGCAGGACGTATCATTCTGATGCGTCCGAAATGCTACGGCTCAATCTAAAAAATTGAACCTACCGAACGATTTCTATTTCAACAATAACATTTTCTTTACCAGTGAGTTTTCAATATTCAGTTTATAGAAATAAATACCTGAACTCACAGGTTGATTGTTTTCGTTAGTTCCATTCCAGACAATTGAAGATTGATTATTGAATATTGAATATTGTTTGATTTTTTGACCTTTCAGATTATAGATTTCCAACTTTGCGTTCTTTGCGTCCTCTGCGGTGAGATTAAATGAGATAGTTGTTTCCGGGTTAAAGGGATTGGGATAATTTTTTAGTATGATCGTAGATTCGAGTATTTCGTTTTGAGCAAAATTCTGGTTCAACATCAGATCGAGTGAATTAAAAATATTCAATCTACCACCGGAAACGGTCAAGCTATCGAGTGATGGGAGAATATCAACACCTTCCAATATATAATCTTTTATTTGTAATGAAACTTCTGCCGGATTTTCCATATATTGGTTCAATAGTTCTTCCGGTGCTGCTGATAAAAGCAGAGCAACTGCACCTGTTACATGTGGTGTTGCCATGGAAGTTCCAGATTTATAACTGTAGCCATTAGATTGATCGGTTGAATAGATGACAGTTCCAGGTGCTCCCAGGTCGATAGTGGTAAGACCGTAAGCAGCAGAACCGTACTTCTCATCGAGGTTGGTAGTATTTGTAACTGTTATTAGAAAATCGCTATCACAAGCTGTGGGCATATCACCGGTTTCATCCACATTCGCATTGATATTCATCGTGGCAGCAGCACTTAGAATTCCTGCTACTCCCATAGAATCGTACATTGCACTCCAGAGCGGGTAATCTTCCGGGTTACCATAATTAATCCCAAAGGAAGAATTCGTAGCAACCACAAAGGCTCCTGAGTCCCCATATGTTTCATTGTAAATACTACGCATTTCCAGAACATATCCATAAGCTTCCACAACCACCGATTCTGTATTTGAGGAACCTGCCACAGGCATCGTTTGCACATTCCAATTTACTCCGCAAACTCCCAATCCATTATTACCAATAGCACCGGAAATTCCTGAAACATGAGTTCCATGACTGCTGGCTGGTATATTACCAGTACTGTTATAGGCATTCCAACCATCATAATCGTCAACATAACCATTCTCATCATCATCGATTCCGTTACCGGGGATCTCATCGTAATTTTTCCACCAGTTGATGTCTTGATGACTAATATAAGCTCCGGCATCTACAATTGCCACAACCAAAGTATCTTCAAGAACTGTAATACCGCCGGTATTTAAATCCCATGCTTCGGGAGCATCTATATCGGCATCAAATGTACCACCGGTCTGACCAGTATTATGCAGCCCCCACTGCAAATCGAAAGAAGGATCATCGGGATATGTTTCCCGCTCCTGCACATAATGATTGAACTGAGCTTCTTTAACTTTGGAATGGTTCTTTACTGCTGTTAGAATAGCTTCATCCCGCTGAATACCTGCATCATATTCAAAAAGCCAGATATGCATTCTACGTGATAATTGTTTTACCAGTTTTAGATTTAAATTAGAAAAGCTCTCTGAGATCAGTTGAACATTCTCGTTTGTATTCTCTTCAAGCTGAACCAGAACCTGCCCCGGTACATAAAGCGATTCGCCAGCAAACAAATTCAAAAAAGTATAAAAAAACCAAATTATAATAAGCAATTTTTTCATAATTCCTCCTTTTCCATAGAAGCTAAACCGTTGAAAAGGTCAAGCAGGAAGAGCTTTTCCAAAAGAGACCGTTTTCAAGGTTTTCATTCAAAATATAATTTCAATCCAACCGGTCGATGATCAGACACATTATCATCATATTCATACCAACCACCGTCCAAGTAATGGTCAATCGAAATTGTTTTTACAACGGAGAGAGAATCCTCAAATACATCGAAAAGCTCATTTGTAATTAGGATATGATCCAGATGACTGGGCCAGGTAGGATATGACCAGTTTGAACTTGATCCTGTGGCAATTTCCATATCTGTGAAAAGGTATTCTATTGGTTGTGAAATAAACGTCCAAAAAACATTATTGCTTTGCTCATCTGTAAGAATATCATTCATGTCACCCAAGACAATTACATTTGATTGTGCTAGATTTGCTGTAATATACTCGTCTAAAAGATTACATGCATCAAACCTGCGTGTTTCTTCATCCCAAGGATCATTCAAGTTCATAGTACCATCACCCATTGCTTTGAGATGGTTATTAATAACATGAATTTCATTTCCATTATAGTACATCTGCATCACCAGAGGTCGGCGTGGAAATTCCCGGCTATAATCATCAGAATTATAGATCTTAAAGATATCGATTGATGAATTACTTTTATAAATGTAAGCTAAGTCTATATATGTACTATTTGCTTTATAACCATCCCAATTGTAAAGTGGTTCGATTACATTCAATTCATCAACAACATAATCAAAATAATAGCTGCTCTCTATCTCCTGTAGTGCAAACACATCTGCATCGATAGCCAGAATGATCTGAACCACGTAATCTGCAGTGATCATATCTTCTTTGGGAAAGTGTTCAATATTCCAGGTAATAATTTCGAAGGTGGAATCTGTTCCAAAAAAAAGGCTATCTAATGTGGGAATATCTGGTGGATCAATAGATGTAGGACCGGATTCAGTTATTCCGCAGGAAATTATTATGAAAATTACAATAATTGCGATCAAGATTTTCTTCATTTATCTTTCATCCATTTAATTAATCTTGTTGCTGAAATTAAATTTTTAACAATAAAATCGGGTTTATAATCTCTCTCATCTCTTTTTTGAAAAAATTCTTTTTCCCCATTTCCGGTAAGAACAAGTATTGTCGTAAGACCAGCTTTTTTACCAAAGGCAATATCTGCGTACCTATCACCTATCATATAAGATTTCTTTATATTTAAATTATATTTCTTCAATGCTTTTTTAAACATTCCCAACCCGGGTTTACGGTCTTCATGATCTACATTGAAAGGAGTTACTTTTCCGTGTTTATGATAAGGTGAGAAGAATATTTCATCGATATGAGCTCCAAATTTTTTAAGGCATATATTCATTTTATCGTGTATAATTTCGATGTCTTTTATCTTGTAAATATCCCTGGCAACTCCGGACTGGTTCGTAACCACAAAGATCAGGTAATCCATTTTATTAAGTTCTGCTATTGCTTCCCCTGCATAGGGATAAAGATGGAAATCATCGGGATTGTTGATATATCCGTTTTCATCGTAATTTATTGTACCATCTCGATCAAGAAACACAGCTTTTTTGAAATCCATAATTTTACTCTTTTCTTCTCTTCAAGGAAGTAAAACTTCCATTTCAATTGTGTTCACAAGTACAACTTGTGAACAAGGTTAACTATGATCCGAAGTTCTGAATTTAAGATCCTCCGGAAGTTTTATATTAAATAATTGGAACCGGTAACTCCAGTAATCTCCCTGTCTGGTGTATTTAAAATAGACTTTCCAACAATGAAGATCACGCGTAATAGTGAAGTTGTGTGAGACCAGTTCATCGTCTTTAAGGTCTATATAATTATCATAATTGATCGACCAGTTCCGGGTAAGTTTAGCAGAAACCGACATACGAAGATCGCTGGTATAATTATTAATTTCGTAAGAGGCTTTATTGGTTTTATAAGTATGAGAGAAATTGAATGACCAGTTCTTTTTCTCACGGTTCAATTCATCCAATTCTTCCAGGGTGGTTATCATCCTATCCTCCTCCACCGAGAGTGTGTCACTCTGGAAAAATTCTCCTGTAACAAAATCATTTTGGGGAGTAGGAAAATAATCTATATAATTTGCATCGCCGGAAAAATTCAATTTTGAGGTAACTCTAAAAGTCCAGTTCGATACTGCCCAATCCCATTTTTCAGGATTCCAGTCTTTAAGTTTTATGCCGTAAGTTTCCTGGGTTATCGTGCTGGAAGGTTTTGTGGAAAGATCGATAACGCTCCATACAAATTTCTTCGGATTAAGATTTATCCTGTGATTGATATTCTCGGTAAATCCTTTTCCTTCTTTTTCAAAATCATAACTGATAGAGGAGCTTATTTTAAAGAAATCATTTATCTTTCGTTCTTTGGTTTTTGCAGTCTCTTTCAATTTCAACTGCCATTTATTATTTAATGAAATACTTATCTTTCTTTGTTTTATTCCTGAGCCCACGCCAATCCCACCAAAATTGTAGAATCTGTCGTTCCTGGAAAAATCAGGCTTATAAGTAAAACTAACGCTGGTAGTGATGATATGTCTGACAGCAGATAGATAGAATTTAGGCATTTGCCTGATCCCGTACAAGTTGAACGAAAGAGAAGATCTTGTACTGTAATCTGCTCCTCGCACTAACTTTATATCTTCCCTATCACGATCGAACCAGACTTCATTTCCGGAAACAGACTGGGAAAGATTCAGCCAACCCTTAAGTTTATAGGAATAACTCAAGCTGGCAGAATGCCTGATACCGGCATTATGCTGATTTCCTGTTGCATAGGTTGAATCCGGTCCTATTGTATCATCGTAAATCACATCCCAGAACGTGGCTGTGGAATCATTGATATCACCCACATGAATTGCTTTAAAACCATAGGAATAAGAAAAATCCTGCCACCAGGCATCTTCCGGCATTTCATCAGCTTCACTAAAGAAAAGTTCATATACCGGTTTGGAAAGCGAGTACGAAACGTATGGTAATGTAATATCTTTCGTGTTATTTTCAAAGTCGTCGATGTATGTCGCTTTCATCCATAAAGTACTGTTTAAAAAAGGTCTTTTATAGGCAAGTGAGGAAGTAATCTTTTCCGTCAATCTTTCATCCAGGATATCACTTCCCTCCCACACTCGTTTACTACTCACAAAAGTTATATTCTCATCGAAAGTGGTCTTATTGCCAAAATCGTGATGGTGTGTGCTTTTGATCTCCCATTCGTAGCTGGACTGTTTAGGTCCTTCTATTCTTTTTTGTAAGACAGTATTCAATTTCCCATAAAAAATATAACGTTTAATATATCTGGAACTGAATCCTGTTTCCCAGCCGGTTTTTTCAAAATAATCCATGTAGAGGGTTGCGTCGGCAAAATTCTTATAAGCATAATAATAAGCTATATTTTCCAGATATTTTCCTTTAACTTTATTCCAGCCGGGGGAAGGTACAAGAATACCGGTTTGTCTACCCCGTTTGATGTTGAAAGTTCCAAAAGGGAGAGCCATTACCGGAAAATGATTAACATAGAACACGATCGGTTTGGCTATTATTTTATCATTCTGGTAAACGCGCAATTTATTCGCATAAATGTAAAAATGCGGGTACAGAGCATCGCAGGTGGTGAAAAGCCCATTGTCCACATCAAATGTTCGTTTATCTACTTTACGTATTTCTTCGCCGTAGTAAAATCCTTTGTCGAACTCGCTGATCCCGTTTTTTATAAGCCCCCACTGCGAATCGAGGTCGAAGTAAATATCTTTCCCCAGCATATTCTGGGTACCATCCTGCAGGTAAGATTTTCCTTTTGCAAATGCTTGTTCTTTAGCCAGGTTGATCGTAATTGTATCCGAAATAATGTTTGAATTTTGATAGGTGATCTTAGCTTTCCCAACCAGATCAATAGTCTCATTTTTTACATCGTAGAAAATGCTGTCTGCCCAATAGAAAACCGAATCTATTTCTACTGTATCGATAGCTACCTGTTCAATTTCCAGAGAATCTATGCTCAAGCTGTCGGATGGTTCCAAAAAAGGTTCGATTGCATTTTCCTGTCCCCACAGAAAAACAACGCTAAGAAGTAAAATGATAGCCGCTGGAACCGTAGCTTTTATTTTCGATACATTTTTTTTCATTATTGGCATTTTTCAGTTATTGTTTATTGTGTCAAGAAAAGGTCATAATACACATTTACTATAATTTACTTTGACAGGCAGGAACAATTTTCAATCTTCGAAGCAATATTTTTTAAGGGAGTATCCGAAGCATGGAAATAGAATTGATCTTAATAGGAAGTTTCATCTTCCTGGTTTCAGCCATGCTGCAGGGACTTTCCGGATTTGGTTTCTCCATTCTGGCAATTCCATTAATTACACTTTTTATTTCTCCTAGAACGGCTGTTCCAGTACTTATCTTGTTTTCTATGATCATTAATATTGTTGTACTTTATTCTACCTGGAAGGAAATAAACTTAAGGAAGATCTGGATACTATTATTTTTTGCAATTATTACTATGCCACTGGGTGCTCATCTGCTGGTAATTTTAAACGAGAATACTCTTAAGATCTTTATTGGAAGCCTTATCTTTATATTTGGACTGCTCTTGCTTTTGGGATTTAAGAAGCAATTCAAACATGAAAAGCTGGCTATGATCCCGATCGGACTGATCAGCGGTCTTTTAGGAGGAAGTATTTCTATTAGTGGACCTCCGATTATTCTGTTTATGGCAAACAAAGGCGTTGAAAAACATGCTTTCCGCGGTAATCTGGCAGTTTACTTTTTTCTACTGAACGTATTCACTATTCCAGTGTACTTTCTAAACGGACTTTTCACTAAAGAAGTCCTTTCCTATTCTGCTGTTTTTTTTCCGGGGCTTCTGATTGGAGTGATAGCTGGTAACTTGCTTTCACATAAAATTAAGGAAGATCATTTCAGGAAAATAATACTTATATTATTGATATTAATGGGAATATTATCCTTGATTTCTGGATTGAGAACTAAATAATATAATCGAATTAATAACGCTTTTTTCATTGAAATTTTATTAAGTTCAACTATTTGAATTAGTCGGAATGCTTTTCATTTGACAGAATAATCCCTGATAGAAATTTGTAGAGAAAATTTAATAATAAAATATCAGAAATATTATTGGAAAGAAAAAAACTATTGACATAATTGAACTTTTTTCTGCAGATACTTTTTTAAAAGGAATCAATATGAAAAAAAATAATGAGACCGTTGATATTACAACTGAATTAATTTTAAAATTTCAAAAATATCAATTGCATGAGGTTATTATCCCTAATAAAGATAAGAACGAAACTCTCTCTATTAAAGGAGCAAAATACTTATATAAATCTATTAATAATCATACAAAAATTGCTATTAGTTGTGGTAAAACAATATCTAATACAATTTCACAGATGCATGAGAAAAAGTCTCTATTCGTTGAGATGTTTCCTCTAAGTGTATATCCAGCCAATAATGTAAAAAAAACAGATTCAAATTCAGTAGTAACATTACTTGGTACAAAGATTTATGGAGATGGCACAAAAGCCTATTTTCATTCAAGTTATGCTCCTAATTTAGTAGATGATGATGATATTCAAATTTTCGAAAAATATTACAGAAGAGCTGCAAATAATATTTTTGAAAAAGCAAAAGAATCTGATTATTTTTTATTTGGTATTGGTGAGCCCGACAAATCTAATAAAACCGTTGAAACTTTTTTAAGAAATGCGAATGTAACAAAAGAAGATCTTAAGGAAATGGGTGTAATTGGTGAGATGAATTATCACTTCTACAATAAAAATGGAGAATTCTTAATTTTAAATAATCTTAAAGAAAAACAACAAATAAGTTTGAAGAATTATTACGATCAATTTACAGCATTAAAAGCTGAATATATAAAAGAAGCATCTAATAGACGCGGAACAAAACTAATAGCTATTGCATCTGGTAAGAATAAAATTAATGCAATTTTATCTGCGATAAAAGGTAACCTGATATCAACTTTGATTACAGATTTTGAAACAGCAAATCAATTATTAAAAATTAAAATGTAATTTCTTATGTGAAATATATGGAACACACTGATTATTTTGTAGATTTATCTTCTAAATTAATTCAAAATAATCTTGATAAAATATTAAGTAGCATCAGTAAATTATCAAAAGATGTCAGGAAAAATATCCATATAAAAAGTGGGAAAGCCTTTCAAGAATACTTTAAAACGGCCATAAACAGATATGTTGAAACTAAAACAATCTTATATAGAGAGAAACCTGTTTATATCTATGATTTTTATATTAATGTTGAATTATCTGATAATAAAAATTTTACAATATTAACAAAAGATATTAATCAAATTATACTAAATGGAAATAGGATTTTAATAACGGGAATTGCTGGCTGTGGAAAATCTACTCTACTCAAGCATTTATTTTTAAATACAATAGAAACCCAAAATTTTATACCAATATTTATAGAATTAAGATATATTAACGAATCTAAAGCAACTTTTATTGATTTCATTCTTAAAAGAATTGAAGAATTGAAATTTAATTTAGAGAAAAAATATTTTGAAAAATTACTAGAGAGTGGTTATTTTATTTTTCTTTTTGATGGTTTTGATGAAATTAATCCTAAAAAAATTGATAAAGTTACAAATGAAATAATAAAATTGACAACCAAATATGAAAAGAACTATTATATTGTTTCTTCTAGACCGGATGAAAAATTTATATCTTGGGATAATTTTAATGAGTTAAAAGTTTTGCCTTTTACAAAAGTAAAATCTCTCGAATTGATAAATAAATTGGATTATGATATTGATTTTAAAGAGAAATTTTATGATATTTTTAAAAAAGAATTATATAATAAACATCAATCTTTTCTTTCAAATCCATTACTTGTAACAATTATGATAATGACTTATGAAAGAAATTTGGATATCCCTGATAAAATGCATCTTTTTTATGAGCATGTTTTCGAAGTACTATATATAAGACATGAAGTAGTAAAAGGGATGTATAGAAGAAATATGTATGCTAATTTAGAAATTGATGATTTTAAAAATGTTTTATCAGCTTTTTGTATATTGAGCTATTTTAACAATCAAATTAATTTTACTGAAACTGAAGTTATAAAATACTTAAAAGACTCTAGAAAAATTACTCACATTCAATATAGTGAAAGGCAATTTTTTTATGATTTATTAAAATCTTTATGTTTGATAGTCCAAGATGGATTATTTTATACTTTCGCCCATAGGGCTTTCCAAGAATACTTTTCCGCCCTTTTTATAATCGATTCAAAACCAGAACAAAGAATTGAATTGATAAAAAAATTAGAACCAAAAATTAATCTGGACAATACTGCCAAAATTATTTTCGAAAAGAATCGGAAAATATTGGAAGATGAATATTTAATAGAAAGATTGAGATATATTAATAAGAAAACTAAATACAACGATACTGATAAGGAACAAAGTTTTACAAATTACATAAAATTGTGTTTTAATAATATTTTCATACAAGATAAGAGTATAGTTTTTGGATTGAATCAAGGAATCTATTTGGAAATTACCAAATTTGTTTATAATAATTACAAACGAGTTTATAAAAATAAATCTCTTGAAAGACTTGAAGAAGAAGTTTTAAAGGAAAAAATGATAAATTTTAAAAAGGATTTTTTAATAAAATCAAAACTCACAATTAATGAATTATCAAAAATTAATTTATTAAATTCGCCCCTTATAAAAAATAACAAACAATTATCAACAATATTAATTAGTTTCTTAAGAAGTAAGTTTTTCTTTTATGAATATTCAATGTTATGTTTAGAAATAATAGAGAATGAGACAAGAAATCTCGAAAAATCAATAGATGATCTTCTGATTAAATAATTTCTGTCTTTAAATAATTGTTATATAAATAGTTACATATCATTTTAGCAACAAGAATTTGTTTATTATACTAAAAAATTAAATATCCGAGGTTAAATTAAGCTAGATGTAGAAGTTCTAAAAGACGTAATAGTTAGCAGAATTGAAGTTATTGTATCTGTTTAAAAGGTTCTGATGACCTAGTATGTGACTTCAATTAAAGCTGTAAGAAATTGGGTTTTCCAATCTGTAAAAGTAAATAATAAGCTTATTGATTGCGGATTGCTTTTCAGATCAATTTTCGATTGGAATAGTCAATAATCAATATTGAAGATTAATGACTTATTGATTTTCAATTAACCATTTTTTTTATTTTCAAATTAAGACATACAATCAATCTTTTTTATTTGACAGAATAATCTGAGATAGAAGTTTGTAAAAAATTTTTAATAAATTAAGGAGTACAATTATGCCTTTTATTTCCAATACAGATAAGGAAAGAAAAGAGATGCTGGCAGCTATCGGTGTAGAAAAATTTGAAGATCTTCTGGTTAATATCCCCAAAAAATTCCTGCTGAAAGACGACTGCTGTTTAGATGAGTCGTATTCCGAACTGGAAATTACACGTAAAATATCTAAACTGGCAGCTAAGAATATTTCTACTGGTTACGCAAACTCATTTCTGGGCGGTGGAATTTATGATCATTTTATCCCGGCAGCAGTAGACCACATCATTTTGCGACCTGAATTTCATTCTGCATATACTCCTTACCAGGCAGAAGTAAGTCAAGGAACTTTGCAGTATATCTATGAATATCAAACGATGATCTGCGAACTTACCGGAATGGATATTTCCAATGCAGGAATGTATGACGGAGCATCTGCTGCTGCTGAATCCATCCTGATGGCAGCTCGAAAAACTAAGAATTTTAAAGCTATTATTGCTGGAACGCTTAATCCTAATTATCTGGAAGTAATAAAATCTTACACGGAAGGCGTGGGAATCGAGCTTATTCTTATTCCTGCCAAAAACGGACTGGTTGACCTGAATGCATTAAAAGAAGCAATTGATGACAACACCGCCTGTGTTCTGTTACAAACGCCAAACTTCTTCGGAAATATAGAAGATGCTTTTGCAGTTGAGGAAATAACTCATTCTTCCAAGAAAACTCTTTTCATAGCCTGCGTTGATCCGATATCTTTGGCTGTGATGAATTCACCTTCCGAATATAAAGCAGATATTGTGGTAGGCGAAGGACAGGCACTTGGTAATGCACAGAACTTTGGTGGTCCGCTTTTCGGTTTCCTGGCTTCGAACATCACGCTCGGGAGGAGTATGCCCGGCAGAATCGTGGGAGCAAGTCTGGATGCTGATGGGAAAAGAGCTTATTGCTTA
The DNA here is from genome assembly GCA_965370415.1 of uncultured bacterium. Classification (GTDB taxonomy): domain Bacteria; phylum Cloacimonadota; class Cloacimonadia; order Cloacimonadales; family TCS61; genus JACNIV01. The sequence continues at coordinate 28,519 of CBDUTJ010000029.1, forward strand.
ACTTTGCAGGCTCGAGAGCAACACATACGCAGGGCGAAAGCAACTTCCAATATATGTTCTAATGAAGCTTTATGCAATCTGGCAGCAACGGTTTATATGACATTAATGGGAAAAGAAGGATTGAAAGAAGTTGCTGTGCAGAGCACAACAAAAGCGCATTATCTGGCAGATGAAATAAACAAACTCGATGGTTTTTCTCTGGCTTTTGATGCTCCGTACTTCAAAGAATTTGCACTGAAAACTCCTATTCGGGCAGAAGAGATAATTTCCAGACTGAAAGGAAAAAATATTTTCCCGGGAATCAATCTGAAACAATTCGGATATGAAAATATGCTGCTAATTTCAGTAACAGAGAAAAAGAGGAAAGAAAACTTCGATCAATTTGTTAGAGAATTAAAGGAATTTACTTATTAATTCCGTTTTCACTCCCCTGAGAAGGGGAGATTAAGAGGGGTTTTTTGAATTGAAATATAATCCTTATAACACAAATTTGAGAAATTATGCTCAAAAAAACAGGAAAGAGATGAATGCTCCTGAAGCGAATTTGTGGTATAATATTTTAAGGAACAGAGAATTATTGAACTATAAATTTCTCAGACAAAAACCGATTCTGAATTATATTTTAGACTTTTATTGTTCAAAACTCTTGTTTGGAATTGAAATAGATGGTGAAAGTCATAATGAGCAAACAAATTATGATAAACAAAGAAGTGAAAATCTAAATAAAATAAGTATAAAAATCATAAGATATTCAAACTATGACGTTATGAATAATTTCGATGGGGTTTATTTCGATCTGATAAAACAAATAAAAATTCGAGAGAAAGAATTAGAATAACCCCCTTTTGTTCCCCCTTATCAAGGGGATTATATGGAAAAGGAGAAATAATGGCTAAAACAATATTTGAAAAACATTCAGAAGGCAGAAAAGGTTACACACTTCCTGCCAATGACGTGGAAATCTCTTTTAACAAATGCATTCCTGAAAAATTCCAGAGAAAAGAAGAAGTTATACTTCCTGAAGTAAGCGAACTCGATGTTATGCGTCATTTTCTTGAGTTAAGCCATATGAACCACTGCATTGAGAAGGGTTTTTATCCGCTTGGTTCCTGCACAATGAAATATAATCCCAAAATAAATGAAACTCTGGTTCGCAACGATGGTTTCAATAATCTGCATCCATTCCAGGATGAAGACACTGTTCAAGGTGCTTTGGAAATTCTATATGAACTTCAGAAAGATCTGGCAGAAATATCCGGATTTTCAAACGTAACTTTGCAGCCAGTTGCAGGTGCTCACGGTGAATTTACCGGTCTTAAAGTTATGAAAGCATATCATTACCATAAGGGGAATTCCCACAAGAAGAAGATCATTCTTCCAGATTCTGCTCACGGCACAAATCCTGCCAGTGTAACTTTGGTGGGATACGAAATGGTAGAGATCAAATCCAATGAAAAAGGATTAGTCGATATTGAAGACCTGAAAGCCCATGTAACCGACGAGACAGCAGGTTTTATGCTTACAAATCCAAACACTCTCGGCCTATTTGAATCTCAGGTTGAGCAAATTGCAGAGATAATTCACAGTGTGGACGGCTTGATGTATATGGATGGAGCAAATTTCAACGCTATTATGGGACTCGTGAAACCCGGTGAAAATGGGTTTGACATCATGCATTTCAATCTTCATAAAACTTTCGCTACTCCTCATGGCGGCGGCGGTCCGGGTGCAGGTCCAATCGGCGTTCGTGAAGATCTAATTAAATTCTTACCTGCTCCTTTAATTGGAAAGAAAGATGATAAATATTTCCTCGATTACACACATGAAAAAACATCATTTGGAAAGGTTCATTCTTTCTTCGGCAATTTCGCAGTGAATGTTAAAGCGTACATTTATCTAAAAATGCTGGGTCCAAAAGGTTTAAGGCGGGTTGCTGAAAATGCAGTTATTAATGCAAATTATATCCAGAAGAAGCTGGAAAAATATTATGATATTCCTTTCAAAGATTCATTCTGCATGCACGAATTCGTAGCCAGTGGAAATTGGCAAAAAGAAAAGCATGGCATCAAAACACTGGATATTGCCAAACGAATATTAGATAAAGGATTCCACGCACCCACGATCTACTTTCCACTTATTGTGCACGAAGCTATGATGATAGAACCCACAGAAACCGAGAGCAAGGAAACATTGGATGAATTCATAAACGCTATGATCGAGATCGCAAAAGAATGCGAAGAAAACCCTGAACTATTAAAAAATGCACCGCTTAATACACCTGTGAAACGAGTTGATGACACTCTTGCTGTCAGGCAGTTGAACGTAAAGTTCGAGTGGTAGAGAAATAAGAATTTAGCAACTAACTATCACTAACCAAAAACGAACAAAAGAAAATATGTAGGGACGGATCGTTGATCTGTCCTTTTTTTGTTTATTTTTTAATCAATTATAGAAAATGGAATTGACAAGATGATACCACTTCTGTCATATATTGCGATATAAGGTCAGCTAGAAATGTTGTGAGGTGAAATTGGAAATTTTAAATGATAGAGAATTAGCTATTTCTATTTGGTTATTGATAATTATAATTTATATGGCTTTTTCACCTAAGACGACGAAAATTCGAACATCAATAAAAAAATTAATAAATTGCTTTTTTTCACCAAAGATTTTTAGCATTTATGTTTATATGTTTATTTACATTACAATATTAATCTGGGGACTTTACTACATTGGAATTTGGGAAATGCATCAATTAAAAAATACCATTATTTGGACCATTTCGGTAGGAACATTATCCATTTATAAGATAAATTCGATTAAAAAGGAACCCAAATTTATTAAAAACCTTATTCTCGATAACCTTAAACTTATTGCTGTTGTGGAATTTATTGTATCTTTTTATGCTTTTAGTTTTCTTATTGAATTTTTATTAGTTCCTATTTATGTTTTGATCGGTGGAATGTTAGCTATTTCGTATAATGATAAGAAATTTAAAATTTTAGAAAACATTCTAAATCTTATTATAATCTTAATTGGATCAATCACAATCATTTATAGTATTTATATGTGTATTACATGTTTCAGTGAATTTGCAAATTTGAAAACAATTCACGATTTTATTATACCTCCAATACTATCTTTATTTTACATACCATTCATTTGTGTTTTGATTGTTCTATTTTCTTATGAGTTAGCTTTTATAAGGATCAAACATTTCATAAAAAATCCAGAAGTTCAAAAATATGCAAAAGTATATTCAATAGTGAAATTCAATTTTAGAATAAGAATACTAGAACGATGGGTCTTTTTCATGCAGATGCATAATACAGCCTCGAAAGAAGACGTAAGAAATACTGTAAAACAAATTTTAAAGATGGTTTCTATAGAAAAGAGTCCCCCTGACATACCATTAAAAGATGGATGGTCTCCTTACATTGCTAAAGATTTTCTAATTAGTGAGGGCTTAAAAACTAGTTATTATCAACCTACATTACAGGCAGAATGGATTGCCTCTTCACCCATGATTCAAACCGATGATAGTATTTTCTCAAATAGTATTTCTTACCATATTGAGGGAGATATATTTGCTACTAAAACTTTAAAAATTATCTTAGATGTGTTTCATTATGAATCTGTTTTTCTAGCTCATAGTAAACTGTATGTGTGTGCAAAAAAACTTTTTAACTCCGCCTTAAACATTGATATTCCAAATGATATAAAACATGCAATATTAGAAGGTGTAAATAATTCTTTTCAATTCGGTATTTATAAGGTAGATGTTCAAAAAAATACATGGGGAGATAGCAATAATAAGAATTATAGCATTGAGTTTATTCTTACTAAAAATTAGAATTACCCCATTATCTATTCAACCATTTTCTTATGTAATTTCTTTCACAAAATAATGAATTACTTTACAAAAAATATCACAAAAATAAGTTAGTTTAAGAATTAATGGGAAAATAAAAAAATGTATTATCGTCAAAAAATTCAATTATCTTTAATTGAATTTTGTGGAAGAAAGTTAAGTAATACAAGATTAGAAAAATTACTTTTTCTTTATTCAAAAAAAAAAATAATTACTATGATTTTTTCCCCTTCAAATATGGTTGTTTTAGCTTACAAAGTTATCATGATAAACGGATTTTGATGAAAAAAGGATTTTTAGAAGATTCTGAAAATAATTTCATTTGACTTTAATTTTGTCTTTTCTCAATTTCGTAAAAGAATTTAAATATAAATTTTAGGGATAGTTCTGATGAAAAAAATAATTAAAGTATCATTACATCTCATACTTGCAGGGATTGTTTCGGTCATCTCTTTTATAGGCTTCAAGAAAGCTGTGGAAGCTTTGAATGAGAAGATAGAGAAAGAGAATAAGGTAATCTAATGCTTGAATACCTTTTAATGTGGATTGTTTTCAATAATGTTATCAAATCATCGGAATTGACACCGGGCTTTGGTTTCGGTGCCTGGATAGTAGCAGATTCCACCACCATTTTATTCGATACGGGTGGGGATGGCAAAATCCTGCTGGATAATATTTATGCTCTCAGACTCGACCCGAAAGATGTAGATATCGTTGTAATTTCTCACAAACATTGGGATCATATCGGTGGATTAGATAAATTTCTGGAAGTGGCAAAAGAGGATGTAAAAGTTTACGTTCCTGCCAAAGCTTTTAAAAATATTCAAAAGGAATATCCCACAGCAAACCTGGTAGCAGTAAAAGATCCCCTTGAGATTACAGATGGAATCTGGTCAACCGGTGAGATCAAGGGTAGATATAATTTACTGCCAATATATGAACATGTATTGGTTCTGAACACAAAAGAAGGATTAGTTATCGTAACAGGCTGTTCCCATCCCGGGATCGATAAAATAGTTAAGAAAGTTCATAAGATGTTTCCTGATGAACCGATCTGTTTGGTAACCGGCGGATTTCATCTGGGAAGTGCTTTTAATTATAAGATCAATAAAATTGCCAATTCTCTTCAAAAGCTGGAAGTAAAGTATATTGCTCCTTCTCATTGCACGGGAGATCGTGCAATAAAGATATTCCAGGAGAATTGGAAGGACAATTTTTTAGATCTGTCTCTGGGCAGGAAATTTGAGATAAAATAAAAAAACCGAGCAAGAATCTTTTCCTGCCCGGTTTATAATTTCTACTAATTAATTAATTCAAACCAATTTACAAATTTGCAAATGGGCTGTCTTCATCTACAAGTATTTTCTTTGATTTTTGCTTTTTATATTTGTGCCAATCATCTTTTGCTTCCACAGCAGATTCAGGCATATTGGTAGGTTCCAGAGAAATTCTGCGAGCATCTTTATCTATTTTCACAACGCGTACTTTAAATTCTTCACCGATTTTATTTTTATCCAGTTTTATCCCGGCAATTTTCATTTTTACATTAGGAAGAAGACCGGTAACACCTTCACTGAGTTTAATAAAAGCACCAAAACTTGCAACATTCTCAATAATACCTGCAACAATATCGTCTTCATTGATAAATTCCTCGATATTATCCCAGGGATCCGGTTGAAGCGCTTTGAGAGATAATGATATCTTTTGTTTTTCAGGATCGATCTTGAGTATCTGTGCTTCCAGTAGATCACCTTCTTTAACTACTTCGGAAGGGTTGTTGATACGTCTGCCCCTGGCTAATTCTGAAATGGGAATTAATCCTTCAACTCCTGCTCTAATTTCTACAAAAGAACCAAAGGGAAGATTGCGAACAACACGGCAGCTTACGATGTCACCTTCATTCAATTCCTTTATAGCTGTTTCCACAGGGTTTTCCTGCAATGCTTTCATGCTGAGAGATATTTTTTCTCCTTGAAGCTTAATGATCTTTGCTTTTATTTCATCACCTATATTCAGGATTTCAGATGGAGATTCCACTCTGCTCCAGGAAAATTGGGAAATATGAAGCAATCCATCTACTCCACCAATATCTACAAAAGCTCCGAAGTTTGTAAGACGGTTTACTTTCCCCGTGATAATATCACCAACTTTAAGTTGGGAAAGTGTTTCTTTCTTTTGCAATTCTTTTTCTTCATCCAATATTTTTCTGCGGGATACAACTATATTTTTGCCATTTTTCTTAAAATCTATTATCCTGAAATCAAATTCAGAGTTCATGTATTTTTTGGGATCTACCACAACTCTGCCATCGATCTGAGAAATGGGACAGAATGCTTTGATGCCGGAGATATCTATTATATAACCACCCTTAGTCATGGATTGTACTTTACCCTGAACAGGGATCTTTTCTTCATAAGCACTGTGTAGTACATTCAGGTTTACCGAATAAAGGCTTTTAGCGATCTGGGTTTCCGTATCGGAACATTTAACTACGTAACCCGTAAGTGTTTGACCTACTTTGCAGGTTAATTTTCCCTTTTTATCAAGATAGTCTTCCTTGTCGGCATAGACGTCACGCTTGCCACCCATTGTAACAAAAATATAAGAATCTGTAATATTTATGATCTCGCCGCTGATTTTATCGCCGACTTCAAGATTTTTTATGTTTGCTAAAGATTCTTCCAGCATATGTTCAAAGTTGTTTTCATCGATAATTTCTTCACTTTCCTGAGAAACTTCTTCTGTTGCAACTTCAGATTCCTGTGATACTTTTTCCGGAATTACTTCAATTTCAAGGGGAACGTCTTCAGAAACTGTTTCAGCTTCCGGGAAAATTTTTTCTTCAACTATTGCAGTTTCCTGAATTTTCTCTTCTATCTGCTGGTCGGAAGTTTTTTTCGCTTCTGCCGGATTCACGACTTTTTCTTCTATTTTCTCCACTATAACTCCTGATAAATTAAGATTATTAAGTGTCAAAAACCTAACTACATTTGGTTTGTCCAGCATTATTTTCCTACATCCAATGACAGGACATCGGACAAGCCTAACTATAAAATTAGCTTGACTTATTATAAATCTTCAATTTTGAAATTTATGTGAATATAGCATCAAATTATTGATGATGTCAGGGAGGTTATTTTGAACGGATTATTTTCCAGAAGCAAAGACCTGCAAGCTTCTATGGATGGATTCATAGATCGCGTAGAAAAGGCTGGTCTTATATTTTATGAAGGTTTGAAAGCATACTTATCCGGTAAAATGGAACGATTTGAAGAATACTCTAACGAACTTACTGAACTTGAATCAAAAGCAGATGCAGTTCGTCGGGACATTAAATACAAATTATACGCCCACATGTTGATCCCGGAATCACGAGGTGATGTTCTGGGTGTATTGGAAACGC
>CBDUTJ010000030.1:0-34641 GCA_965370415.1 uncultured bacterium
AAAAGATATTTTGTAAAGAAAGAATTAGAATTACATTTAATAATCTCTGCTGTGAGAATGGCTTTTTCAAAAAGTTTAGATTTTTCCAGGAACTCTCCGGTAGGTGAAACTATAAGAGAATAGCCTGTATTTGCAGCGCGGTAGATCATCTTTCGTGTTTCCACAGCCCGGAATTTTGTCATGATAGCATGCTGGTATGTTCCGGCAGAACGTTTGAACCAGGCATCGTTAGTTATGTTCACAATAAAATCCACACCTTCCCTGGCCATCCTGGTAGTAAGAAATTCAAATGCTATTTCAAAACAGATTAAAGGTGAATATGTGTTTCCCTCGATATCATAAAATTCCTGTTTTTCGCCGTATTCCCAGTTAGCCTGTCCCAGATGGACATTCCATAAAAACGGAAAGATGTTCAGCAGTGGAATTCGTTCTCCAAACGGAACAAGCACGTTTTTATAATAAGGAGGATATATCTTGCCGTTCCTGTCAAAACGCGTGGCAGCATTGTAAAATTCATACTTACGTGAATTACCCGGTGCCAAATATTTATAATGAGGAAAACCGGTGAAGATATCCTTTTCCAGAGTTATAGCCTGATCCAGTATCCATCTTTTATATTTAGCCCGTCGTAATAAATACATTGGAGTAGCCGATTCCGGCCAGATTATTAAAGATGAACCCTGTTCTGCTGCAAGAACTGTGTAATCTTTATAATATTTCAGGGTTGTGTCGAGATAGGCCTGTTCCCATTTTTTATCTTGTGGAATGCTTACCTGAACTATGGAAATTTTCGTATCTGTTTTAACCAATTTCATTGTGTGGAGTCGAATAAATCCGTAGCCAGCCCAGATGATAATGATAGTTATCAAAGTAATCAAATTTCTTTTATAATTATTTCTTAATTCATAAATAAAGATATTAACGAGAATAATGAGAGCAGAAAGAAGATAAATTCCACCAATATCCGCCGGTTGTATAAAGGGAAGATAATCTCCCAGAGAGTAAGCTACATTAAACCATGGGAAGCTGAACTCACCGAAATTCTGCAAGTATTCGAAAGAGAGCCAGAAGCAGATAAAAGCTATATATTTTAATTTTGGGTTCAGTTTCCAGATGCTGCCAATTAAATAGAACAGGATTGAAAAATAGAGCCCGAAGAGGATCAAAGCGCCAATAAAACCGGGCCAGGTAACTAACGATATCCAGTGTAAACAGACCAGACCGTAAATAATCCCGAAAGTAATAGCAGCTTTTATTATTTGTTTTATGCTCGGTTTTTCATCAAAGAAAGAAAACAGAGGTATCATCCCGAAGAAAACCAGGAATCCCAGATGAATCGGAAGTCTGCTTAAAGCCAAGAGCATTGCTGCTAAAGCCGGTTTATAAAAAACTGACGATCTCATAAAATCATTTAATTTCATAATCTATTGTACATATCCAGATCTCATGGTTCGAAAGCAATATCAAAAAACCATCCTCTATAAGAAAATCCAACCATTGGTATGGTGAAACAGCAAATTTTTTACCGGAAGTAAGATGCTGAACATAGAATTTCTCCAATTTGTATTTCTGTTGTCTGTCAAATTGAATTTTTCCGTCTAACTCTTCTTGAAATTGTCCCAACCTGCCAAACACGATCGTTTTAGCTTCTGTCATATCGTAAACAGCAACATGATTTTTTCCCAGATTCAGAGATCTAGGTTTTGTAAGCTGGAATTTTCCAAAAGAATAGAAATCATTTTCTTCAAATGTACGGGTTGTTACAATTTCTTTGCGGTTATCATCGTAAATGTAAAATGTTTCGTCACTTGTAATCTCAAAAAGAGTGGGCTCAACAAAATCTACCAATTCAAATTCAGTGATCCATTTACCGTCTTTATCGAACTTCTTTATCTTTTTCTGAAAGCTGTCCAACGCTAACAAATTACCATCCGGGGCAATAGCAATATCAGCGAGTTTGTTAAAATTAGAATGATCGAATCCCAAACCACCTATTGTGTTTATCCGTTTCCCCTTTTTAAAAATATGAATGTTGTTGCCTTCCATGATGAAAGCGGCTCTTTCCGAGTAGGAAAAAACACATTTTTGTGGAATAAAATCGATGTTGAATTTCTGAATAATATTTAATTTAACAGGAATATAATCATTCCGCAGTTCTATGGATGAACACCCTCCCAATATAAAAAGTACCATTAATGAAGCTAACAAAGCTTGTTCTACTTTTAGCATAAGTTCCTATTGTTTTTCTGTGAAACGGATGTCTTTCAGTTTCCCCTGAATGGTAGTTCTTCCCTGCCAGGTATTGAATTCTAGTGAATAAGCAATATCAATGAATAATCCCTTTTTCAGGAATGGTAGAAAGTCACCCAGATTAAAACCGATAAGATCGAGCGTACAACCGTCTTTTACAACTTTTATTTTTAAGTGGTTCTTACCAACGTTATAAGGAAAGCCAACCACCATCACACCTTCTGTATAAAAAGTTGAACGCATATTTCCCGGTCCGAAGGGAGCAAATTTATTCAACCATTCAAGCAGGTTTTCATTGATCTCGTAGAGTTCCAGTTTTGTATCTATCTTAAGAGGTGGAATAAGCTGTTCCGGTGTAATGTGTTCTTTAACGAAACTACTTAAACGGTTTTCCAGTACATCCACATATTCCATTAATATGGAAAGACCGGCAGCATATTTGTGTCCGCCAAAAGTCTCGAGATAATTTTCCACCGAAGATAGTGCTTCGAAAAGATCAAACCCGGAAATACTTCTCCCGGAACCGCTGCCAATACCATCTTTAAAGGTTATCATTATTGTTGGTCTGTAGTATTTTTCTACCAGTTTGGAAGCCACAATTCCAATAACTCCGGGGTGCCAATCATCAGAAGATACTACAATTATCGGAGTTTCGTCCAGGTTCTTATATTTCTTCTCGATGATATCACAAGCCTCCTGGAAAGTCTTCTGATCTATCTGCTGTCTCAGGGAATTTTCCCTTTCAATTATTTGAGCTAATTCCTTGCTGTTTTCTTCATCCGTAGCAACCAGAAGCTCTACGGCACGCATGGCGCTACCCATTCTGCCAGCAGCATTAATGCGCGGAGCCAGTCCAAAAACAATATCACTGGAGTTAAGTTCTTTTTCGGAAAGACCTGCAATATTAATCAATGCTGTTAATCCGATGTTCTGTTTTTTTACTAATCTTTCCAAACCAATACTGGCAAAGATCCTGTTTTCTCCTGTTAAAGGTACAATATCGGCTATTGTACCCAAAGCAACCAAGTCTATATATTTATCAACAAATTCCTTGGAATTGATTTCCATTTTACTGTAAACTGCCATCAACAATTTATAAGCAACCCCAACTCCAGCCAGTGCAGTAAAGGGATATTCACATTCTTCCAGTTTGGGATTAATAATAGCGTAAGCTTCTGGTAATTTCTCTTTTGGATTATGATGGTCTGTAATTATAATATCCATACCCAGGCTATTGATCTGTTCAACTTCTTCAATAGCATTTATGCCGCAATCGACACTGATGATAACCTGAGCGCCATTTTTTTTGATCTGATCCACTCCGCTGAGGGAGAGTCCATATCCGTCTATCATACGGTGCGGAATATAATAGTTCACAATTGCACCCACTTTTTTTAACCCAAGATACAGAAGAGCTGTCGAGGTTGTGCCATCCACATCGTAATCTCCGTAGATCGTGATCATTTCATCTTTATTGATTGCACGAATAATCCTTTCTACCGCTTTTTTCATATCTTTAAAAATAAATGGATCAAAAACGTTATCTAAGCTGGGATTGAAAAAACTATCTATTTCAACGGGATCGGTGATACCTTTACAGATAAGCATTTCTGCTATCATTTCCGGGCATTTCATCAGCTCGGAAATCTGTTTTACTTTTTGCTTTTGTTCATCAGTTAAAGGTTCAGATGTTGTCCACCTTTTCTGCATAAATTTATCCTTATTTTTATTTAACTTAAATATAAATGATTTGTCAAAGAAGATAATAAGCCGAATTCTGTAAATTGCCTAACAAGCAATTCAATGTCTATTTGTCTAAACCGGATATCACTATACTCATCCGAGTTCAAAAAATGACCGGTTCAAGCTGCCTACCCGAGAGCCAATTGAACCGGGCCGATTCTAGCTCTCCTACTTGGCATTGCACCGGATAAGGCATTCCGAGCACCCCGATTCACACCGGAGTCTGGTGGTCTCTTACACCACCTTTTCACCTTTACTCCGCACCTATTTGTATAACCAATTTTCAAACTATGCAAATAGGTGCGGGGAAGTCTGTTTCTGTGGAGCTTGCTTCCCGTTACCGGGACTTCCCGTTAGGAAGTATCCTGCCCTGTGGTGTTCGGACTTTCCTCCTGACCACAAAATTTTGTGATCAGGCAGACATTCTATCTTCTTTGACAACACTTATTAAGCGGGTTTTGAAACCAGTATTCTCCCGCAATTCTCGCAGTTAATGATCTTACGACCCTCATTAATTTCAATTATGAGTTGAGGTCTGATGTTATAGCCACAGCCCCCGCAGGCATTATTATCACTAAAGACTACGGCTTTTCTGTTCTTGTTCTTTATCAATAATGCATATCTACGTACAAGTTGAGAATTCAATTCTTTTGCTAATATATTACGTTTATTTCTATATTCGGCAATATCTTTTTCTACATCTTCGATCTTTTTTCTAAGCTTTTCTTCATTAGCTTTCAGTTCGTCATCTGCTTTCTTTTGGCTTCTACTATCTAATTCCAATTGAGCATTGATATTAACCTCTTCTTCCATTAAAATAATAAGCTCATCATCCGTTTCGGAATTTTTGTTTTCCAGGTGGCTTACTTCACTGTTCAGGGCTTTGTATTCTTTGTTCGTTTTAATTGTAAGAAGCTGATTTTTATATTTATCTATCTTCTCATTATTAGCTCTAATTTCTAGTTCTTGTAACTTTTGCGTTTTCAGATTTTCATCCAGAGCATTTTCTGTTTCTGCAAGTTTATTATTTGCTGTTTCCAGGTTTTGCTTCAGGTTGTTGAGTTCTTCAGGAAGCTGCTTTGTGAGAATTTCTTTTTCTCCGATTATATCATCACATTCCTGCATTTTGACCAATATTATTAATTCTTTGATCATCTCTTTCTCCAAATAAATATCCGTCTATATACTAAAAGAAGCATTTACCAATTGGTAAATGCTTCCTGTTATTTAAATCTATTAACAGATGTTTCTACAATCTTACTTTTTAACAACCTCACTATATAAATACCTTTTAATATTATTCATAATCAAAAGATTTTTTTTACTCTTTTCTGTCAACTTCATTTATCAGCAATTGATTATCTTTTACAGAAAATATTACGTTGTTTAATTCCTCACCTATTAACTTCGAATGCTTAAAAATTCTAACGCGTGTTTCAGGATAAACTTTTTCATAAACTGCTATATGGAAGTCGGTTAATTCATCCTGTAAAAGTTCATCGGTTATTTTTTCATAATCTTCTTCCATTTCTCTCAGTTCAGAAGATAGAAGTGGAATAATTTCTTCATTTTCATCCGTGTTGTTTCTGGCTTTCTCCAGTTTATCTTGTGTTGAGCGGATCATTTCTTTCAAATATGGTGAAGCAGTGATCTCAATTTCGGTTAACATTGAAAATGGACTTCCAATATTGGATAAAGTGATATTATTCCCGCATTGTAACAAGCAACCAGCTATGGAACTGTCTTCTTCACCTATGATCTTTTTTTCGGAGTGAAGATTGCAAAACCTTACATTTTTGTTAATTGTTAACGTCCCGTTACAAACTATCCTGGCATTTTCAGCATATTCAATAATTACATCGCCATCCACGAATATACCCTTATTTTTGCAATCACTAATATTGCCTTTTACCCTCATATTTCCAATAACTTCAACCCGTGAATTTGTAATTAATCCATCAATTGTAACGTCACCGTAAATCTTCAAATCTTTATCAATTATGTTTTCGTTAATAAAAAAATCGGATTTTACATGAAGTTTATTCTGGTAGTCAATAAAAGGATATCCGTCTTTTAAGGCTAATATTTTGTTCTCTTCTTCTGCATAATAAACATTATCTCCCAGTAGATCGTCTGCATTTAAACTGGAAGTAACTCCAGAAGAAACCTGATTCCCAAAGATATCTAAGCCAGGTTCGGAAACATCTGTGATTTTCAACTCGGCAATAACCTGATGTTTGCGGATCTTTTCAAAACTATCCAGTTTATAAATATCACTGGAAACCTCAGGATCATAGCAGTTTTCTTTATCGAATTGATACGTAATTTCAGAATCTGCCAGCGGATTAGCTCCCTTAGCTATCAGGAACGGAACCTTGATTTCTTTCCGAATATTATTCTGTTCATTGATTTTTTTTGCTTCATCAAATCCGTTTGTAATGCCTGCAGTATTAATTAGCTTAGTTATTTCCTTTTCATCTATCATACCAGTATCATCATCGAAAGTAAGGTAAGCAGTCAGGTTATCTTCAGAGATTTTAATCGTCAGATTTTTTGCAGAGTTCGTATAAATTTTTTCTTCATTTTTTTCATTCATTTTTCACATTCTCTCTAATATAATCGATCACTTCCTGAGCGGAAGTACCGGGTGTGAATATAGTTTTAAATCCTTTTGATTTAAGAAAATCTATATCTTCATCGGGGATAACTCCACCACCAAAAAGTAGAATGTCATCCTTTCCCTTTTCTTTTAACAACTCAGCCACTTTAGGAAAAAGAAAATTATGAGCACCGGAAAGCAGGCTGAGTCCGACAATATCAACATCTTCTTGAATAGCAGCATTTGCTATTTGTTCAGGGGTCTGACGGATGCCGGTGTATATTACTTCCATTCCCGCATCCCGTAAAGCACGCGCAATATACTTGGCACCCCGGTCATGTCCATCAAGTCCCGGTTTTGCAATCATAACCCTGATCTTCATTGTTCTCTCCAAATCCGTATCATCAAAAATCATATTTGCTACCTCTATCTTCACGTCAATCTTTTTCTGCTCAAAAGGAAGGGTTGACAGTTTTCAAATGTAAGATTATAAATGTAACATGAATAAACATAAAGAGGTATAAAGATGGGTTCTACAGCAGTTTTAGGGTGTGCCTGGGGTGATGAAGCAAAAGCTAAGATCGTAGATGTCCTGGCTAAAGATGCAGATTATATAATCAGGTTTCAAGGTGGAAACAACGCCGGACATACAATAAAAATTAACAATAAGAAATATATTTTTCATCTGGTACCTTCCGGTATTTTATATCCAGAAAAAATCTGTATAATTGGAAGCGGTGTGGTAATCGATCCGTTTCAACTTATTGAAGAAATAAATGATCTTGAATCTAAAAGCATCTCTTTTGAAAATAGATTATATATCGATCCTCGTACCCAGATAGTTCTTCCTCTTCATATAGAATTGGATGGGAAACAGGAAAACGACACCGAACAGGTAAAGATCGGAACAACAAAGAAAGGTATTGGACCTTGTTACTCGGATGCAGTAAGTAGAATTGGCATAAGATTTGGAGATCTCTTCGAAAAAGACCATCTCATCCAAAGAGTAAATAACCTTTTTTCGTTTCATGGAAGAACAGCACAAAATGCCGAAGCTCTAATAGTAAAATTGATGGAAGCAGGTAAAAGGCTTCAACCATACCTGAAACAGATTCCCTACTTTTTAAAAGAAGTATCCAATAAAAAGCTGCTTTTTGAAGGTGCTCAGGGTTCACTTCTTGATATTTACTTTGGTACTTATCCCTTTGTTACTTCTTCCCATACAATAGCTGGCGGAATATCTATTGGAACTGGCTATTCAAAAAAGATCGACCGTATTGTAGGTGTTTATAAAAGTTATTATACCCGCGTTGGTGAAGGTCCTTTTCCTACTGAACTTTTAGATGAGCTCGGAGAACGAATCCGTGTGCAAGGCAACGAATACGGTTCCACCACCGGACGTCCCCGTCGTTGCGGTTGGTTCGATGCAGTGGCTGCCAAATTCACTGCAATGATCAATAATGTCGACGAAATAGCTTTGACCTTATTAGATGTTCTGTCGGGCATCGATAAGTTGAAAATATGCACGAAATATCACATTGATAATCAGCTTACAGATGAATTCCCTTACAGTGCAAATACTCTCTATAAAGCAAAGCCAGAATACATAGAATTGGAAGGTTGGAAAGAAGACATTTCTAAGATAAGAGATTACAATAAATTACCAGAAAACGCCAAAAAATATATCTCGAAAATTGAAGAAATCCTGAACGTAAGAGTTTCGATAGTGTCAGTAGGACCAAATCGTAGCCAAACAATATTCAAAGAACAAAGATGAGCATTGTTATAAAAGAAGTTGTAAGCAGGCGAGACCTGAAGAAATTCATTTCTTTTCCAGATAAACTCTACTCAGAAAACAAATACTGGATACCTTCATTACATTCAGAGGAAATGAATACTCTTCATAAAGATAAAAATCCAGCTTTTGATTTTTGTTATGTAAAATATTGGCTTGCTTACAAAGATGGAAAAATTGCGGGAAGGATTGCAGGAATAATTGTTATGCGATACATTGAAAAATGGAAAAATAAATACGCCCGTTTCGGTTGGGTAGATTTTATAGACAATGATAATGTATCCAAAGCTCTTTTTTACGTATTGGAAACCTGGGCAAAAGAAAAAGGGATGGAGGCAGTTCACGGTCCACTTGGTTTTACCGACCTCGATCCTGAAGGAATGCTTATAGAAGGATTTGATGAACTTGGAACAATCGTAACCATTTACAATTATCCGTATTATCCAGAACATCTTGAGAGACTTGGATACAAAAAGGACATTGACTGGGTAGAATTTGAAGTAAAAGTTCCCGATGAACTACCAGAAAAAATTAAAAGAATCGCTGCAGTAGTCAAAAAGAAAAATAAACTACATATCTTAAAAGCAAATAAATCAAAGGATCTGCTTCCCTATGCAAAAGAGATATTCTATGTTATAAATGAAGCATTCGAACCACTTTATGGAGTAGTGCCATTAACAGAAAAACAAATTAATAAGTATATCAAACAGTACTTTAGTATGATCCGACCGGATTTTGTCTCACTCATTCTTGATGAGCAAAATAAGATAGCAGCATTTGGAATTACTATGCCATCTCTATCAAAAGCTTTCCAAAAGGCAAAAGGAAAACTCTTTCCTCTTGGCCTTTTCCATATTATAAAAGCTCTAAAGAAAAACGATCGAGTAGATCTGTATCTTGTGGCAGTTAGACCTGACTTGCAGGGAAAAGGAGTTAACTCCCTCTTATTTAATAATCTCTTTAATGCATATAAAAGTAATAATATAATCAAGGCAGAAACAAACCCGGAATTGGAAAGCAACATCAAGGTCCAGGCACAATGGAAATTTTTTGACCGAAGACAACATAAAAGAAGACGGTGTTATATAAAACAACTGAAATAATCAGGAGTATAGAGAATAAACTTAGTAAATAAGGAAGGATTGTATGGAAATAGTTAAAACTGTTATTCTGTGTATTATTGCTTATTTTATTGGCTCGATTTCATTCAGTTACATTATTACAAAAAAAGTTAAAGGTAAAGATATCCGGAATATCGATGTGAAGAATGCCGGAGCTCTTAATGTATTTGTGAGTGTCGGTTCTTTATTGGGGATAATGGTAGCTGTGCTGGATGGTCTTAAAACATTAGTTATTATTCTTGCAGCCCGTGCATGGGGATTGGATATTACACACGCAATTATCGCTGCTTCATTTGGAATTGTGGGTCATTGCTTTCCTATTTATTACAATTTTTATGGCGGGAAAGGGGCAAGCTCTGTGACTGGAATATTAATCTACCTCATACCTCTTGAGCTTTTGATATGCATCATCCCAGCAGTTATAATTGGCTTCCTGATACATAGACCTGGATATGCACCAGTATTTTTTATACCTTTATCACCTCTTGCTGCTTATATTTCACATAAATCTTTAATATTGGTAAATGTTCTGATTTATGTTGTATTTCTAACTACCGTACTCAACGCTATCATTTACTTCTCAAAAAGAGATCGGAAAGTATTTATAGATTAATATAATAATAAATCTAAATTAATAGCATCTCTATTCTAACTTGGGAAAGCAAATAATTCTTGACATTAAAAAGGGCTATCACAAGGTAGCGCAGCCTTTGTAACAAGGCTCTATATAAGGAGTTATGTAATAGATAGATGGTGAATTTGGAAGGAGACTTGAATGAAAAGAACTTATCAACCTCATAACCGGAAGAGGAGAAACAAACACGGCTTTCGCTCCAGAATGGCGACCAAAGCCGGACGCAAAGTTCTGGCACACAGGAGAGCCAAAGGAAGATCGCGTTTAACCGTTAGCGATCAATGAGATTTATAGCCTCAAAGAGAGAGTACCAGAGTGTTTACGAAGATAATATAAAATATGAAGGTAATCTCTTTATTATTTTAAAGAAAAATATACCTGATGACCTGTTTGCAGTTGGAATTGTTGTAAGTAAAAAAGTAGGAAAAGCTGTTAATCGCAATAAAGTAAAAAGGCGTGTAAAAGCGTTTCTCAGAGAAAACACCCATCTGTATAAAAGCGGGAAAAAAATTGTAGTCATTGCAAAACCTGATGCCGGAAATGCTGAATGGAAGGAAATTGAAAAAGAGTTAACCGTTTTATTCTCAAAATAAATATGAAAATTTTTAATAAACTGATGTTATTTATGATTAGCTTTTATAAGAAATTTATTTCGATTGTATTACCACCTACTTGCCGATTCACTCCAACCTGCAGTCAATATTCTTACGAAGCATTTTCCAAATATTCTTTTTTGAAAGCAATTAAACTTTCTATATTACGAATTATTAAATGCCATCCTTTTCATTCTGGTGGACACGATCCACTTCCTTAAGGAGCAATTATGGATAAAAAAACAATTTTGGCAGTACTGTTGATCCTGGTAGTATTCTGGATCAGTAGCGAATTTATCTGGAAAAAACAAAAACCCACGATAACTCAGCAACCCATTACAGAAAATGTTACAGAAACCCCCGTTTCTTCCCAACCCGAAGTTCAGAGAGTTACAGAAATTCCCATTGAAACACAAACCGACGTTGATATTCGGGATGATCTCATTCTGGAAAACGATTTTCTTAAAATCACCTTTACCAACCTTGGTGGAGAGATTAATTCCATCCAGTTAAAAGAGTATTCTCTTTCCGATAAAATCACACCTGTAGATCTAATCCCCGACAACGAATCCATCTTTAATATTGAGCTTCAAATGAACACAGGTAATGTTATAAATCTTGGAAATGTAGCATTCCAACATGAAATTTACGAAGAAAGCAACCGACTGAGATTTATTGCTCAAACCGAAAAGGGCGTGATCGAAAAGACATTCACTCTCAGTGATAATTATCAACTCGATTTTACTTTGAAAACAAATGGTTATGAAAACCTGAAAGGTTATGATCTTGGTATTGACAGCGGAATTGCCGATACGGAAGAATATCTAAAAATGAAATCCCGCGAATATAAAGTTGTGGGACAATTGGATAACACGATCACAAAATTAACATTATCTAAACTGAAGGAATCACGTGAACTGTCTGGTAATCTGGATTGGGCTGCTGTAAAATCTAAATATTTTACCCTGGCAGTAATTCCAGACGATCTTATCGAAGTGAACAGACTTCTGGCTTTCAAACAGAATGAAAGTCCGGCAATGAATCTGGGTGTTACTACTTCCAGGGCAGATTTTACTCACAACTTTCAACTTTATTTTGGCCCGTTGATCTATGAAAATATGAAAATGTATGGCAATGGCATAGAGAGCACGGTGGAAATAGGACCGAAATTCTTGCAATGGATCAGCAAAATATTTATGGCTTTTCTTAAATTCCTCAACAGTTTTATTCCCAGTTGGGGAATATGTGTATTAATATTTGCTATTCTCCTGAAGGTGTTACTTTACCCGCTTACTCACAAGAGTTTTGAATCCAGCACCAAGATGCAGAAGATACAACCCCTGATGAAAGGAATTCAAGCCAAATACAAACATGATCCGCAGTTAATGAACGCAGAACTAAAAAAATTATATAAAGAACACGGTGTTAATCCGCTTGGTGGTTGTTTACCCATGCTGTTGCAAATGCCTATTCTGTTCGCACTTTATCCTATCCTGCGTTATTCCATCGATCTTCGTCAGGCAGGTTTTCTCTGGCTGCCAGATCTTTCCGAACCCGATCCTATCTGGTTGCTGCCGATCCTGATGGCAGTTTTCATGTTCGTTCAACAGAAACTTATGGCGCCTTCGAAACAAACTCTGGAAAATATGGATGAGAAACAAAGAGCTTCCCAGCAAAGCCAGAAAATGATGATGTATTTTATGCCTATCATGATGTTCTTTATTTTCAAATCACTCTCTTCGGGTCTGGTTCTATATTGGACGGTTTTCTCTATCATAGGTACTATTCAGCAATACATTATCAAGAAAAAATTCAGTGGGAAATAATTATGCGGGAATTAGTTAAAGAAGGAAAATCTACCTCGGCTATCATTAACGAATTCATGAAAGAATTCAAACTCAAACTTGACGATTTTAAATTTGAAGTTATAGAAGAAGGTTCCAACGGTTTTCTCAAACTGTTCGGTTCCAAACCTACAAAAATAAAATTTTTCTTAACCGATATTTCCGAGAAGATCAAAGAATTTACAGAAGGCATTCTTGGTCGCATGAATGTTGAATTTGAATCGATCCAGGTTAAACAGGAAGATGGTCGCTATAACATATACATCAGTGGTAGTAAGGATCCAGGCTTTATCATCGGTAAGGAAGGGAAGTTATTAGACAGCCTGCAGCATTTGCTAAACCAGATGATAAACAAAGCCGAGAAAAAAAAATTCAGAATACGTCTCGATGTCGATGGTTACAGGAAGCGTCGTGAAGACGCTCTAATCGAAAAAGTCAGGAGTATTTCCGACAAGGTGAAAAAACGTGGAAAAAGCGTCACCATGGAACCACTTCAAGCTGCCAATCGAAGGATCGTCCATCAATTTATAGAAAAAGATAAAAGTTTGCAAACGATGACGATAGGTGAAGGTGAAATAAAAAGAGTTGTGATCCTTCCTGCTAATAAACCCCAGGATAAACAAAAGGATAGAAGATAAGCAAATTTAACTTAGCTTGATTTCGCTTTGTATTTAAATATAAGAAAAGAATTTCCTCGACAATACCGGTACTAAGAAAAAAGTAAGCATGGAGATGTTTATGAAAAAAGTTGCTTTTTTCTTTTTACTTATGCTTTCTATAAATTTATTTTCGCAAACAAAAATCGATAGTCTGGAAACTCAATTAAAAATAGTTAATAAAAACGAGAAGATCGATATTTTAAATGAATTATCACAACTCTATTATGAAACATCACCACAAAAAACTATTGAATACAGCAACCGGGCTTTAGAATTATCACAACAATCTAATTACAAAGAAGGAGAAGCACAGGCTTTAAAAAATATTGGCACTGGAAATTATTATCAAAGTAATTACGATATATCTTTAGAATACTATTTCAAATCATTAGAAATATTTAAAGAACTCGAAGACAAAGAAGGTGCTTCCAGTATTCTAAATAACATCGGTATTATTTATTGGAAATTATACGATTTTGAAAAGGCTTTGGAAATTTATAATGAATCGTTAAAAGTAATGAAAGAATTTGATAATAAAGAGGGAATTGCCAGAGCTCTAAATAATATCGGGCTTATTCACATGACCCTGCAAAATTATGATAAAGCCTTAGAATATTTTACTAAATCTTTAACGAATATGGAAGAACTTGGAAATATGAATAATCTTGCTTATTGTTTAAATAATATCGGAATTATCTACTGGTATTTAGAGAATTATGATAAATCCCTGGAATACTATCTGAGATCATACACAATAAATAAAGAGATTGATAATAAATACGGAATTGCCGGAAGTTTAAAGAACATTGGAGGTATTTATGTAAAACTCGAAGAGTATGATAATTCAATAATTTATTATAAAGAGAGTTTAAAACTTGCTAAAGAAATAGAAGCAAAAGATTTAATTCAAAATATCTATATAGCATTTTCCGAGTTATATTCCGTTAAAAACGATTATGAAAAAGCTTTGGAATACTTTACACTTTATACCGCAGTTAAAGATAGCATCTTTACCAAAGAGAGCAGCGAAAGAATAGCAGAGATGCAAACAAAATATGAAACAGAAAAAAAAGAACAGGAAAATGAGATATTGAAGAAAGATATTGAAATCCAGAGACTGGAAATTAACAAACAGCAGCATTTCCGAAATCTATTGATCATTATCTCTATTTTTATTCTTTTCCTGACTTTTATAATTTATACGCGTTATCGTTCCAAACAAAAAGTAAACTTTATACTCAATCAGAAAAACATCCAGATCGAACAAGCAAATAAAGAATTAAGCGAAAAGAACAAAGAACTGGAAATTCACAGGGAACATATTAACTTGATCAACCAGATACTACGGCATGATATAAGAAATAATTTAGCTGTGATCAATAGCGCTGTAAGATTATTCCTGAAAGACGGTAACAAAGACCTGATCCATGCAATTCAAGCAAATGTATCTAAAAGTTTATCTCTTATTAATAATATGCGGGAAGTAGAAAAATTCATGACCGGCAATAAGAAAGCGACGTTGATCGACTTACGAAAAGTTATTAACCGGGTAGCTGAAAGTCACTTCGATTTCGATATCGATATCAGTGTTACCGGTAAGGCAGAAGTACTGGCAGATGAAGCGATATCATCTGTTATTGACAACCTCTGCAATAATGCAATTGCTCATGGAAAGGCTGATAAGATCAGCATAGAAATAAAAAAAAATAAAAACGGATGTGAAGTTAGAATTTCAGATAACGGACTTGGTATTCCAGAAGAGATAAAAGCTAAACTTTTTGATGAAGGTTTTACGTTTGGTGAAAAAGGTCATTCCGGACTGGGTTTGTATATCGTTAAAAAGATCATGGATGGCTATGGCGGAAGTATACGCGTTGAGGACAACCAACCAAAAGGAACAGTTTTTATTTTAACATTCATAAAGGTTGGGTAGAGAATAAATTTTTTACTCTCAGAACTTCCTGTCCAGGTTTCGATACTATAAAACTTCATCTATGTGTTATTGTGACAATAATCATTAAATTGCCAAAAGTAAAAAAACTTGTCAAAGTCGAAACTATAATTTCTTTTGAAACCATAAGTTAATAATATTGGGAGTAATCTTTTATAATGAAAATTATTTTTCGAATTGTAGTGCTTATTATTCTACTATGGATAGATTTATTTGCAAAAATTTTTATTATTCCCACTATATTAAATTTTATTATTCCTGGTTTGATTGATCATATATTATTAGGAAAAATATTATCCATTATCTATACAAATTCTTTATCAATAACATTTGCGCTACTTTTTATTAGTACATTAATATTGTTAGTAAAAAAGGAAAGGGGAAATATTCTCATCGGTAAAGCAAATAACATAAATAGCCGTGAATTAGAAACAAAAATTGAAGACTTAATTAAAAAGCAAATTAATAAAAACCCCAAATTTTCGTTTAAACAAGTTGGTAAGTTAGAAGAAACACATATTATGCATAAAATTGAACTTAAAGAAGATAATATCAATAAAAGTTTTGATGATTATTTCAATTCCTTTATAACTCTTTATAACAATGAGAAATATTTAGAATCAATTAATAGTATATCTAAGGCTATAAAGATTAAAAATAATATCCCAGAATTGTACTATAATAGAGCCCTTGCATATTATGTAAATCAAGATTTTAATAATGCTGTTCTCGATTTTAATAATGCAATCGAATTAGGTTTTAAATCTGGTATAGTATATTTTGATTTAGCAGGAGCTTATTATAACCAACAAAAGTACAAACAAGCGATTGAAAGTTTAACTGAAGCTTTAAAATTTGATTCACGTAATTCTAACATTTTTAATAACAGGGGGAATCTATATATATTATCAGAGAAGTATAATTTGGCTTTAGAAGATTTTGATAATTCTATTAAACTTGACCCAAGAAATGCAATAGCTTATTGTAATCGCGGTAATTTATATTTTCAACTTAACGAGTTATCAACAAGTATTGAAAATTACAAGAAGGGAATTGATCTTGGAGTAAAAAATGCACAAATTTATTTTAATTTAGCAGTTTCTTATTTCTATGACAAGAATTATTCTAAATCAATTAAGCTTATTACAAAATCAATTTCTTTAGGTAATGATTATTATTTAGTATATTATTTAAGAGGATCAGCTTATTATATTCTTACTCGTTTTAAAAAAGCAGTTGAGGACTTTACTAAAGTAATAAACCTTGGATATGTTGAATGGGATGTTCTTTTGAATAGAAGCAAAGCATTTATTATGATGGATTTATTTGAGTCAGCTATTGAGGATTTGTCCAGAGCTATTAAAACTAATCCTGATGTGACAGATATTTACACTGTTAGGGCAAGAACATATTTTCAAATTAAAGACTACGATAAGGCCATGAAAGACTATTTGTATATAATTACGCTTGATAAAAATAATATTGGTTGTTATGAAAACATAATTGAACTTGAAATTATTAGAGGTAATTATGAACAATCAAAAGAATATGTTTATAAGATTCTTCACATAACTAATGAGTATTCTCATCGTGCAATTGGATACTTTTTTAATTGTATTAATAATATAATGTTAAATAAAATTTCAGATGTAGAGACTGAAGCTTTTATTAAAATATTGAGAGAAGATTTTCAAATTAATTGGGATTTTTCTGATTTAGATTTTTGGCTACAAAATATTCAACTTGATTTAAAAAAAATAACTTCAATCAAAGAATTAATAAATAAACTTAAAACAAAAACGAGTTAAGTAAGTTTAATTCACTTATTTTATTACTCCCAGAACTTCCTGTCTAAACTCCTGTATTGCACTGCTTCGCTGATGTGAGCAACGGTTATTTTTTCATTTCCTTCCAGGTCGGCAATTGTTCTGGAAACTTTCAGTATCCTATCATAAGCTCTGGCAGAAAGTCCCATTTTGTCCATTGCCATTTTCAGAACATTCTTACTATCTTCATCCAACTGGCAATGTTTGCGTATCTGCTTGGGATTCATCTGAGAATTACTGTAAATCTTTTCCTTCTTAAAACGTTTAAGTTGTATATCTCTGGATTTATTAACCCGCTTACGGATATCGATTGATTTTTCACCGGTGGGAAGTCCGCTGAGTTCCTCATATTTCACTGCAGGAACTTCCACATGAATATCTATCCTGTCCAGCAGCGGACCGGATATCCGGGAACGGTATCTTTGAATATTAGCAATGGGACAGGAACAGGTATGCCCTTCCACATTGCTGCCAAAATATCCGCAAGGACAAGGGTTCATAGATGCCACCATCATAAATTTAGCAGGAAATTCCAGGCTTTGCGTAGCACGGGAGATCGTGACAACTTCATCTTCCAGGGGCTGTCGAAGAACTTCCAGAACAGATTTTTTAAATTCGGGTAATTCATCCAGGAAGAGAACTCCGTTGTGAGAAAGTGAAACTTCTCCGGGCTTTGGATAGCTTCCACCACCAATGAGAGCCACATCGCTTATGGTATGATGCGGAGAGCGGAAAGGTCGTTCAGAAACTATTCCATGCTTGCTACTAATGAAACCGGCAACCGAATGAATTTTTGTAGTTTCCAAAGATTCTTCCAGGGTTAATTCGGGTAATATGGTTGGAATCCTGCGTGCTAACATAGTTTTCCCAGAACCGGGAGGACCGAGCATGAGAACATTATGCCCGCCGGCAGCGGCTACTTCCAAAGCTCTTTTCACATGGAATTGTCCTTTCACATCGTACATATCCACAGGGCTTTCATTCAATATTTTAAAGATCTCTTCTATATTAACTTTTACCGGTTCGATCTCGATCTTATCTTCCAGAAAGTTTACAACCTCATTTAAAGATGTAGCCGGGTAAACATTAAGTTCTTCTATTACTGCGGCTTCCTTGGCATTTTCATAAGGTAATATAAGACCGTCCATACCGTCTTTCCAGCAGGCAACTGCAATGGGAAGCACTCCCCGAACAGGACGCAAAGCGCCATCCAGAGACACTTCACCGATCAATGCGTATTTCTCCATTTTTGTAGTTTTTATCTGATGCAGAGCCTGGATCAAAGCCAGAGACGTGGGCAGGTCGAGTGCAACTCCATCCTTCTTAATATCTGCCGGAGCCATGTTAACTGTATAACGATGGGTGGGAAAACGAAAACCGGAATTCTTTATCGCAGCCGATACCCTGTCTCTGCTTTCTTTAACAGAATTAGATGGTAATCCCACAATATTGAACTTATATAATCCTCCCTTAACATCAGCTTCCACTGTTATCTGCTGGGCATCGATCCCCTGAATTGCGTAAGAAATAGTTCTACCGTACATAAACACTCCTCAATTTATTCTTATTTTCCAATTACCGCTGTTGTGGTCTTCCTATATGTTTTTTCCGATTCGCGGGAAGTTGCTTCAAAAAGTAGGATGTAAACTCCCACCGGAAGATTCTTTCCATTCTTATCTCTTCCGTCCCAGATTAAATCACCTTCAGATGCTTGCAATGTTTGATCAACAAGTTTTTTTACCAATCTTCCTTTCAGATCAAATATCCTGATGGTAACTGTGCTTATTATTTCCGGTAATTTAAAACTTATAATTGTTCTTTCATCTCTGTAAGGAGAAAATGGATTCGGGTTCACAGAAAGCCTTACTACAGTGGGAAGTAATTCCACATAAATGCTGTTTATCTCTCCGGGAGTGCTGCCGGCTATGGAAGGTCCCCAATTATTTTCAGTGGCAGGTAAGTAAGGATTTACTCTTTCAATGGAAATTCCATCTATTTCATCGTTCCACTCAGGCAGGAAAAAGAAACTTTCTATCAGATTTCCATTTTCGTCCAGCAGTGTTAATTGTTCTCCTTCGTTTGAAAGAAAACCCAATCCTGTAAAAATAATCTCTTCATCTAAACCGTAATTTAACTGCAAAAATTGAGCATCTTCTTCCGAACCTGTAATAAGGAAATAGTCGCTTTCCAGAAATGGAATAAATAGCGTATCTTCATCGACAACTATGGAAATTTCTTCAAGATGTGGAATATAGATATTAATTTTCAACTCCAGCCATTC
The DNA here is from genome assembly GCA_965370415.1 of uncultured bacterium. Classification (GTDB taxonomy): domain Bacteria; phylum Cloacimonadota; class Cloacimonadia; order Cloacimonadales; family TCS61; genus JACNIV01. The sequence goes on from CBDUTJ010000030.1 coordinate 19,297, forward strand.
AGGTTCATCACCATCCGGATCATACATTATTTCATTAATTACAAAAGGAAGAGCATTGTTACTATAAAATGCGTAATCTATATTATTCGTTGAGTTCATGTCTTCTTCCGATTCTATTCGATAGATAAATGTAAAATAACCTTCGATGGGGATTTCCGTCCAAAAGATAACCAAAGTGCTATCCTGTAATTCAATATCATCTTCATCAATTATTATTTCTGGTCCAGTTCCATTTAAAATATTGGAATAAATAAAATGAGCTGATTCAATCGGATAAAGTCCGATATTTTTAATTAAAATAGAATGTTCAATTTGATTGCCCTGCAAACCGGAGTTAATTAATGTAAGTTCCAGATCTTTTTCAATTGGAAGAACGCTGTTATGCAATGCCGGTGTTCCAAGGCTATCCAGTGAAACCAGCCAGGTTATATTTTCATCATCGAATGGATTGACTCTTTCAATTGAGAAATCTGTTGGGCAATTACTCCCTTCATAAAACGTGGAATCAAAACTGGTGGAATACTCATCCACAAGATTCAGACTTTCATCCGTGTTATTCAAGGTAGTCCATTGAGAAGCTTCCACAACTTTTGCGGTATCGATATCGGGATAGACCTGCAACATCAAATTTGTGTCTCCGCATACTACAATAAAGTCATTTGCCGTAATTGTACATGAGAAGCGTATCTGACCACCGGCAGCATCGATTATTGCCCAGTTATCCACAACATATCCACAAGCGCTCCGGTTAAATATCTCAATCCATTCCTGATTTGTGGTTGCAGGTTTGAACATTATCTCATTTAAAACCAACGGTGAGTTTCCAATTAGAATAGAAGTCGTGGACAAATTATTTTCTAAGTTGTTATCATAAAAGTAGATAACTTCTGCTTCAACGATTTGATAACCTTCATTCAATTCCCCTAACTCACTGCTAAAATTGATAAAATTTTCCGGTGGGATTTCTGGCAGGCTATAAGTTCCAAAAAGGCTATCGTTTAGCGTGATTTCCAGCGTTGCAGCTAAGTTATCCACAATCTCTGTGGACAAATTAAAAACCTGTATTTCAAGCCAGTAAATACCCTCTATTTCAGTTAGTTGCACAATTAGTATTTCCAAATCTATCGGATAAAAATTGGCTGCTCTCGGAGTAGGGTTTTCACATTCGAAAAAATCCAGTTCACAATTATTGGTATCTTCCCCATCATATTTGCGAGCAAGAGAATTCCCTTCAGAAACATCCGGAGCAAAATAAATGCCGGGAGAACCTGTATCGTCCGGAAGATTATTTGTGTTTGGTTCCCCATAAAGGACAGTATCTGTATAAAAACCATCTTCTGAAACTAGTCTAATACCATCTGTTTCGCCCGTAACATTCTGGAAGGCGAGAGATGCAATAATATCTGTATCAGGAACAAACTCTTCTCCGATCAAAAGAAAACTATCAGGTTCGATTATTATCGATGGAAATGTAAACAGGTCTACAAATTCGCTTCCGCCTTTTTGTATCTTCCAATTCTCAATATCTACAGACTGATCTCCAGCATTGAAAAATTCGATCCATTCGTAACCGGCATCTGCTCCCTCAGGATCATAAAGGACTTCATTGATGACAATATTCTGGGCCATTATAAATGTGGAAATAAAGAAAAATACTATAATCAATTTCATAGAGCCCCCTCAATTTTGATATTTCTGCTTACAATTATATCTTATTCTACAATGCGTAGAGTTTCTTTTTAACTTATCTTTAATCTATAATAAAACTTATTTAATCTTCTTTTGAAATTTTTACAAATCCGGGGCGTATTTCAAAATTGGCATTATTTCTTTTTGTACCAACTCCAATTTTATAAATAACTTCATAATAATGCAGTTCGTCTTCATAGATCACAAAACTTTCTTTCTTCGTTGAAGTTGCAGTTTTTTTATCTGTACTTACTTTGTTGCCATTCACATTAAGTGTCCATTTAACCGTGAAAGTAAATTCATCAGGGTTTGTAGAAGTTCTTTTTCCTTTTAAGGAATAATTAAATTCTGTTTTATAAAAAACCTCTTTATTTTTATCATTAAAGATTGAATAATCTTTGATCCGAGAAACAAGAATTATATCTTCGTATTTATTTTTTTCGTTCAATGATAATGTTCTATATGATCCCGGAAGCCGGTATTCTTTAAATTTTGGTTTGATGTGATTTTTTCCTCTTTTGATGTTTACCGAAGCATAATAACGAACCATGCGGCTTACATCATAACACAAAACATAATCTCCCGTTTTAACCTGATTCAAGATTTTTCGTGTTTTGCCGGGAGGGTTATTATCCAGGTTAAGTCTTTCACCGCTTTTATTAAAATATACTTCCGTTGGCCAGAAATCCACCAACCAGACGGATGTCTTATTGAATTGCATTATACCAATTGTGATAACAGCTCCGATTAATAAGAGCAGGAAAGCAATTCCTAAAGGTGGAATTACTCTTTTCTTTTTAGCGGATACAGGTGGCTTAGGTTGAGTTATTTTGCTATCGGTAACTTCATAGATTTCGATCGGTTCTTTAATCCCTTTCAGGAAGTAACTGCCATGTTTTTTCCAAGCAACAGAATCAACAAGATGCTGACTCAGCCAGCCCCTGGCACTATCAAAAACAGGATAGGTCATGTAGATCTGACCACCATCTGCCAATCCTTCCACGCGAGATGCACGATTTACATGTCTGCCAAACAGATCCAGGTTGATATTGTTCTCCACTGTTACCTGCCCCATATGCAACCCAATACGGATCTCAATGTTAATTTTATCGGGATTTTCCTGATTGAAACGATGCAATTCCTGTTGGATCTTTATTGCCCGGGCAACAGCAGTAGAAGGTTCCGAGAAAACTGCCATGATCGAATCCCCGATATGTTTGACTATCAATCCTTCATTGTTCTCTTCAATTATGGGAACGAGTACGCTATCATGAGTCTGGCGGATATTTATCGAGAAAGATTCACCTTTTTCTTCTGTTAAGCTGGTAAATCCTTTTATATCGGTGAACATGATGGTGAGTACGGATGTTTCACGGAGCTTACGATATTTATCAACAGTAGACAGTTCTTTGTCTGAAAGTGAGTATAGTTTAGACATTCCGTCTTTTTCTAACATGACTAACCTTTGATATTTTTTATAAAAACCACAAGAATTATAGAATTTTAATCCCGGACTCTAATATTTCTTTCACAAGAGGATTATCTTTTGTAAAATCTTTGGGATTAAAAGGCAAAACTTCAATATCACTACTGATATCGAGGGTAATCCTTCTAATCTTATCACGATCTTTTATTCGCATTCCTTCAAATATCTTTGAAACAACTGCTAAATCTATATCACTCCATTCATTGTTTTTTCCTTTTGCATAACTGCTAAAAAGAAAAACATTTTGTATTTGAAAGTTTTCATTATTCAACGCAATGATATATCTATCTATGATTTTTTTAACTCTATCCGGGATATTCTCATAGTTCTTTAACACCTATCCTTTTCTCCATTCCGACAACATCTTATTATAAGCTTTCGTAAATCCCTTAAGAGAGATTTTCAAAGTTATCCATTTTCCATTCCATACTATCAGACGAATTGTCATTATGTTTGAGTCTTTCAAATCCCGCATTAAATTGGTAGTCTCGTGATAATCCTCTGGAATTATAAGTTCTCCGCCCGAACACCCATATTCTACCTCGTATGAGGATTTTTTATCAAATTGCACCTTGAGAGTTCCGTAAGCTATATCATTATCGAAATCTCCCCAATAAATTGATACCACATCATAATCATAACCAGATTCTTTAGCCCAGCTATCTCTCCAAACCGTTACTCCCACATAACCAAAATGCATAAAATCTGCATCTATAATATGCTCCGCCATAGATTTAGCGATATAGATTTTGCCCTTTTCATCTGTGATTGTTTCCGTCTCCCAACAAAACAAATTAATTGCAACAAACAGCATTAAGACTAAGATAAATTTTTTCATTTCTTCCTCCTAAATATAATTCATCTTTCGTTATATACAATCCGCTTATTTCAGCAAGCCTTACGAGATTATGGATTTTTGGTGGAATTCTATTATCACTGTTTTTTACATAAATTGCTTTAAGAGATTTTTCCAAGATTAAATGTCCTATAAATAAACACCAATCAAATTTTTTGGACACAAATAAACTTTCTACAGTTTCTATATCATGTTCAGCACTTCTTATCCAATAACTTATATGTTCATCAATAGTCATTACTCACTCCACTATTTACATTAAATCAAGTACTATGAAATTTCACTTAAGAACTATTATATATAGCTGAAAAAAGATATTCATTCTGTCAATATTTAAAAATCTCTTCAATAATATCTGAAGGAATGATGGAAGCAGGTTTCCTGACTTTTGCCAGTTTCTCAGCAGTTTTCCCCATCAGAAAGGAAGCCGAGATAGCAGCATCTTCAAGTGGAAGTTTTTGACCCAGAAATGAAACGATTATACCAGCCAGAACATCTCCGCTGCCGCCGGTGGCAAGTCCGTCATTACCGGAAATATCAAAAACGAACTTTTCTCCATCAGCAAAAATAGTAGTAGCACTTTTAAGAAGAATGTTACATTTATATTTCTTAATAAAATTAGTTAATTCTTGTAGAGGGTCAGCTAATATTTCAGAGATTTCTTTCTTTGCGAGTCGAGCAAATTCACCAATATGGGGTGTGAGAATAACAGGTTTATCCGAGATCAATTTCAGAATGGTTCGATGTTTTGCCAGGATGTTAAGAGCGTCAGCATCAATCACCAGAGGCTTATTCCATTTTTGTAAAACTGCTTTTAGAAGTTTCACTGTTTCGTCAGATATTCCAATCCCAGGACCAATGAGGAGAACATCCATTGAGGAAATTTTCTTGAAGAAATTATTTAACCCCTCTGATTCCAATGAATTGGAATCTTCTCCCCTTATTAAGGGGAGTTTAGGAATTGCTCGTGTCATTACTTCCAGAAGCTGAGTTTCAAATATCTGTTCCATACCTTCTGGATGAAAGAGGGTTATTAATCCAGCACCGGAACGCAGCGCTGCCCTGGAAGCCATTATTGCTGCACCGGAAAACCTGGGAGAACCGGCAATTATTCCAACTCGCCCGTAATCTCCTTTATGACTGAATGGAGAACGCTGTGGATATTTTACATTTTCATCTGTAATCAATTTTGCTTTGGGTGGAAATTTTTCATAAAGTTCATCGGGTATGCCGATATCAATAACTTTTACCTTTCCGCTTTTCTCTCTTCCTTTTTCCAGGAAATGTCCATATTTGAAATTTGCCATCGTTAAAGTATGATCTGCATTTATGGCAATTTCTGCCTGACCTGTATTGGCGTCTACCCCGCTGGCAATATCGACGGCTACAACTAGTTTTTCTGAATTATTTATTTTCTCTATAAGATTTACTCTCCAGCCTTTGACTGATCCTTGAAGTCCAACTCCAAAAATGGCATCTACGATCAGATCAAATTCAAATAATTCAATTTCTGCATTATTAATTTGAATAATATCTATTTCCAAATCCTGGCAGGATTCGTAATTTTCAAGAGTTTCCGGACTCATTTTATCTGGATTTCCCAAAAGAAAAACACATATTTTGTGTCCCCGGTTTTTCAGATAGCGGGCAATAACGAATCCATCGCCGCTATTATTACCGCTTCCGCAGAAAACAGCTACTTTGCTTTGAGGTTTCAAGAGTTCCTGATGAATAAATTCGCTGCAACCCTTACCGGCGTTTTCCATTAATTCTTTACCGGGAATTCCAATTTTTTCAATGGTGTGTTTATCAAAAAAATACATTTCTTCACGTGAAAGGATATAGTCTTTTTGTCTTTTTTTCATAATAATTCCTTTATCGTATCGAACATTGTAAGTTAAGTGTCATTTAACAAATTTTCCAAACTGGGTTTGAAAGATTATTGCGTTCCCAATCGGGGGATTGTGAACGAGAGTAAAAAAGCATTTCTTCTCGGGATAGAATATACATTTTTATACCTCCGGAAGTACGATCTCGAACGTTGTTCCTTTATCAATTTCGCTTTCTAATACCTTTATTTTTCCGTTATGAAATTCTTCAATGATTCTTTTTGCCAAGCTTAATCCCAGCCCCCAGCCACGTTCTTTACTGGTAATACCCGGATAGAATATACGTTTATGCATAGATTTTGGCAAGCCTGTTCCCTTATCTTGAATTTGAATATGTGTTTTCCCATTCTCACTGAAAGCCTTAATGATGATATTCCCACCTTTTTTCTGCATTGCATCAATACTGTTTTTTATCATGTTTTCCAGGCTCCATTTGATCAGATCGGGATCGATAAGGATATCTTTTTCTTCGATCTTACTTTCAAATTTTATATCTATCTTTTGTGAAATTGTTGGTAACCTGTGCTGAAAATGACTGATAGTATCCAATATTATATTATGCAGGTTAGATGGTTGCCGTTTAATTACCGATCCTACTTTCCCAAACCGGGCTGCGATCTTACTCAGACGGTCTACGTCTGTATTCATATATTCCAGCATTATCAACATCTCGGGATCATTTCCACTTTCTTCCAGTTTCATGGACAAAATATTAAGCCAGCCACCCAATGAAGAAAGCGGTGTACCAAACTGATGAGCAGTCTCTTTGGCTAATCCTACCCAGAGAAGATCACGCTCATTTCTTTTAATAGCAAAAATTCCGTACACACCCAATAGAACGAAAATGAAAATAACGACCATTTCAATATATGGCATCATTTTTAATCTTATCATGGTTTTGGAATCGCCATAGAAAACATAACTGAAAACCTTTTCATCTTCCTTATTAAATTTCAGAGGTATAACCGATCGATGTTTTTCCATTTTTTTTACCATAGAAAGAAGTTTTTTTTGTTTTTGTATGGGAAGCTGCGAAAATTCTATTTTTTCTATATCGATATTTTCCCAACTGAATGGTGTTTTCAAGCTATCAGTAAGAATAATGGGATACTCGATACGCGGGATGATCTCATCTATGAAATATTGGAAAAGGAAGTCTTCCATATTCACATCCGCGGGTAATCCCAAGAATTTTGAATACAGGTCGGGCACGATCTGTATATCTTTTTTTATATCTTGTAACAGAAGGTTTGTGTACCAGATAAACGCAAATATCAGGATAACTCCACCAATAATAAAATAAGCGGTTATCAGCCGATGTCTTTTACTCGCTTTTTTTGGCAATTTCCCAGATTTCATCTAATTGCTCCAGGCTGGAATCCAGCATATTTTTATTTTGCTTTTGATAATATTGTTCCACTTTTTTAAATCTTGTTTCAAATTTATTGATCGTTTTTTTAAGAGCTGTTTCAGTATCGAAACCTAATTTACGGGAAATATTAACGATAGAGAAAAGCATATCACCCAGTTCATTTTGCATTTCTTCCATATTTTTTTCCTGAAAGGCTTCATGAAATTCTCCAGCCTCTTCTTCCAGTTTCCCGATAGCAGGTTCTACGTCGGGCCAGTCGAAACCCACAGAAGCAGCTTTTTCCTGCATCCTCTGCGCTATAATAAGAGCCGGCATTGTTCTGGGAATTCCGTCGATAGCAGATGTTCTTGATCTCTTTTTTTCTTCGAATTTTATCCGTTCCCAATTCATTTTCACGTCATTAGCATCGGTAGCTTCGCCATCACCAAATACATGCGGATGTCTTCTGATAAGTTTATCATTGATCTTCTGCAGAACCTTTTCCATACTGAATTCATCTTTCTCTTTTGCTATCTGCGTTTGCATCACAATGTGTAACATCAGGTCGCCAAGCTCCTCCGAGAGATGTTCAAAATCTTCTTTTTCGATAGCTTCAATGGATTCATAAAGTTCTTCTATAAAGTTGGGGATAAGCGACTCATGAGTTTGTTTAACATCCCAGGGGCAGCCTTTTTCCGGTTCTCGCAGCTTTTCGATAATTTCTACCAGCTTATCAAATTCTTTCATATTTCCTCATATCTTAGTGTAAATATCACTCGTCCAACTCTTCCTCTTCTTCTGCTTCCTGAATCCATTCTTTCTCGACTTTCCGGGTTTTGATCTTTTTACGTATCACTCCGGCAATGAGAAGCAGAGGAAAGATCCCCCAGATGATACCGGTTGATGCCAGAAGTATCTCCGCCCGGAAATGACTTTTGGCATACACTTCAAAAAAGGCAGAGAAATCTTTTGGCGTAAAGAAAAAACTTTTCAGGAAGGCAGAGTTGAAATTCCTGTTCGGTCTGGCATAATCCCATAATTGATAGAATTCCTGCCGACGTTTTGTATAAAGATACTTTACTGCCAACCCGGATTTGGCATAGAAAGATTCCCATTCTATCCTGTTTTTGGGATAGGAGTATTTCATCTGTTCCAATGTACGTGAATTTCCCAGGATATAGTTTCGGGCAAAATTCAATTCGCGATCAAATCCCATGTCGTGAGAAAAATAAACTGCCATTCCCTCATTGAACCAGAGTGGTGGATTTTTCCAGAAATGATGTACGAAATGGTGAATATATTCGTGGAGTAAAATACGGCGGATAGCGTTGATACTTTTTAACCTGCTAGGATTCCTGATGTATATTGTATTATTATTGCTATTGTAAAAAGCCAGGCTGAATTCCATAATAGCTGAACTCTTTATTATCCAGCTTTGATATTCTTTTTCGTCGGCAGCTATCATTACATTAACAGGCTTATCCAGGTAGGAACCAACTGTTTTCTGAAAATTCCGAATATCTTTATCGAATTGTGAAACTAAAATCGATACTGATCTTACATCTTTTTCATGCACAAAGAGAATTAAATTTTCGTACGTGATCCGGTTATGTTTAACATTGGGAAAAAGAAGGTTAATCTGGCAGCAGAATATAAGTATTAGAAATATCAGGATTTTCCTGGTTTTCGTTTTATTCTCCTCTAATTCTTTTTTGAATTAAATCGCTGAGTTTCTGAATATCGAACGGTTTGAAAATTACATCCCGCAAGCCATTCCCGCGAGATTTGACAATAGCATGATCGGGATCGTAACCAAAGCCGGTCATCATGATTATGGGCAGGTTTTCATCATAATCTTTGGTGCGGGAATAAAGTTCATAACCATCCATATCGGGCATGGCAATATCCGTGAGCAGCAGATCTATTGAGCCTTTCATTATTTCTTTCAAAGCTTCATAGCCTGTGTTCTGGCATATAACCGTGATCTCCGGGTTATGCTCTTCCAAATCTAATTTGAGATATTCCGTTACGCTTGCTTCGTCATCTACAACCAGAACAATTTTCTTCATCTATTTTACTCCACTGAGCATTATTGCAATTTCTTTATCATTTCCGAAACAGAGTTTTTATATATTTTATCAAGATATTTTTTTCTGTTTTTTTGCAGATGACTGTAAATTATCCATCTTTCAGAAAGCTGTTCTTTATCGAATGCCAGCAGTTCATTATCGCGATATTGGGGTGAAATATCGGGAAAATGAAAGAAAGTAGAACCCTCTTTAATAGCGGTGATCATGCCTTTATTAATTGTGATTAATGTTTCTTCAATATTCAATTCCATATCCAAATATTTAGTAGTATGTAGAAATTTAATTTGATTGTAAAACTTTTCTATCATGGCAATCTGTTTTTTCAATTTCTCTACTTTAATAAATTGCAGGACTTTAGAAAGTTCCTCTTTTTTTGCTTTCAATTCCACTGTAAGTTTTTTATTCACCTGCAGGTAAGAATCAACAATCACTTTCCCGATTTCGGTATTATCTTTCAAACACCAGCCGTAGCATTTGTTATCTTTTACTCTTTGACAGGGATATTTTTCATCTTCACAAACAGGGAATTGGAAAAGCTCTCCCATCGTATCCAGCAGGTCGTACAGGAAAAAGCGATCTCTGAAAGGACCAAGATAATACAGATTTACCTGCGTGTTTTCTACAACTTTAAAATAGGGAACTGTAGCAAAATCTATTCCCAGGTAAACGTAATCCAGATGCGGTTTTAATAGCATGTTATATTCAGGCAGGAATTTATCGAGCAGTTTCTTTTCTTCTACCAATGCCGGGAAGAGAGAAGAATATCCAGTAAAACTTATTTTTTTGGTAAGAGATACAAGTTTAAATAGTATTTCATTTTCCGGGTTCAAAGATAAAATATTGTTCAGTGATTTTTTGAGATTGGATGTTTTACCGATATACAGTTTTTTTTCCGCATCGGAAAAAATGAAAATTCCTGATTGCTCAGGAATATTCTGTTTTTTGAAATCCTTTTTTGCAAATTCCATCATGCAGTTCAATGTTTCTTGTGGAATACTGGTGTCAATAAAAAAGGCTCTACACACCTTGCGAAGGTTGTGACACTTCTTGCTTCTTTGACCTTCGCAAGATTTTTGGGTGTAATTAATCTGAATTTATTAGAATCTTGCCTTGCACTCTGGTTACCAAGCCCCTGCTTGGTAACCTTTAAAAAGAAATACGTATCAAAGCTGGAGCTTTGATACTAGAGATTAGAAAACAAACATTTGACAAAGATATGACATTTTAATTTCCTATTCTCATTACACAGTTCCGCCAAAAAGATAAGCGGATAAATCCTGCTGTGTGATGTTGAATCTGTGGCTCCTGCTACAAAAATAATCAGAATGAAGCTATTAAAAAAAATTTAAGGAATGAGAATGAATAAAATTATAATAATTTTGTCTCTTATTGTTACTAGTAATCTTGTAGCAATAGATATTAATAATAAGAATATTTCTAAGAAAAATGAAACATTAGAGGTTTCATATGAAGTAGTAAATACTGATTCAGTAGAGTATGTATTTATTCTTTCACATTGGTTTATGAACGGTTTAAACGACATAGCATCCGACTATATTCTCTATCCTACAGATGAATTCATTATCAATAATTTTTCTTATGTTCCTTCATATTTTCGTGAAGAGAAGAAAGGCGTTCGTTCTCATTCTGAATTACGATATTCTAATTTAAAACAATCACCTACGTTTATTAGAATTGCCCCTGAAGAGAAATTCAGTATTAGGCTTATAATTGACAATAACTTATTTAGAAATTTAAAGAATATAAAATATGATTTTTACCTGAAGATGCATTATGCTGAAGTTGTCGATTTTAATTCTTTTTTTTCTAATACCGGCAATACATATTCATTGATAAAAAGTAGTTTGAGTAATGAGTTCGTGATAAAATTATACAATGATTATGAAATTCATTATTACCCTATCTTCATCTCTTCAAATGATGAAGTGTCTGAAATAAATTTGCAGGATATATTTAACAAAAATATTACGATTTTATTTCCCAGTAATGATGCTGTTTCTGGTTTCTAGTTTTTTTCAAATGTCATATGAAGTCGTAGTGTGGATAACAATCTCACAAAACAAATATTTGACAAAGATGTTGTATTTTAGTTTCCTATTCTCGTTACACAGCTTGTGCCAATAAGATAAGCGGATAAATTCTGCTGTGTGATGTTGAATCTGTAACTGAAAAGAAAAACACTGCAAAGCGGGAACTTTGCAGCGAGGAAGGGAAAATGAAAATAATGAAAGTTATTCTAAATATTGTGTTTATTAGTATAATATTAACTTCTTGTTGTAATCTAAGTTACAATTCCATACATGGATTTAAAAATGTATCTTTGAAATGTGTTAATAAATATGAAAATGTATTACCAAATAATAAATATATATGGATAGATTATCACAAAAATCCTATTCTGAAGGATAGTTTAAATTTTGTCATTAACACATTCAATCTTAACGATAAAGAAGAAATAGCAGGCAAATACATTTTATCGGGAAATTATATATCAAATACTTATATATTAATTGAAAAAAAATACGAAAGATATAAAAAGTATAAAATATTTAGAATGAGTTCAGATTGTTTAAGTAAAATCAGAAATGGAACTAAAAATGAAAAGGTAAGTTTAAGATTGCATTGTAAAAATAAAAGCGGAAAATATAGAGTAAAAGTTGTTTCGGGATATTATGAAATAGAATATTGTTTACCTTTTTTTGAAAAACGTTACAGAATTGAATCAGATTGGGAATATTTTAAAATTACTAATTAAGTGTTTTAAATGGAATATATTTCGTGAACACTTATAACCAAAAAAACGAAATTTTTGTAAGATATAAATACTGCTGTAAGTCATAGGTTTTGATGCAAACCAACTCTGCCTCTATTTAATTTTGCACCTTTTCGTGGCTAAATTCTTGACGCTAAAACCTTAATTCACAAATTCGCAACCTATGAGTATATTTTACAATAAGATAAGCTCTATCATTGATAGATCGGGATTCATCAAACAATTTGATTCGATCGTGCAAAACAAGAAATCGGGAACTTTATTCCACAATCTAAATCGTTCTGCTAAATCTTTGCTGTTGGCGCGAGCCTTTATGCAATCCGGTAAAAATATCATCTTCGTTACTGCCGATGATAAAGTTGCGGAAGACTACCTGGAAGATCTCGATCTCTTTGTAGGACAGGATTCATCTTATTTTCTACCCGATTACGAAGTTCTGTCTTACGAACAGCGATCACCACATTATCTCCTTCGTGCTCAGAGAATTGAGACTCTTACTGCTGCTGTGTCGGCTGAATCTGCCATTTTCAGCGTATCTATTCGCTCCTTCCTGCGTAAAATTGCTGCTGCTGAAATTTTTGGAAAGAACATCATTTCATTAAAGAAAAATAAAGAATTTAATCCGGATGTTCTTGTTTCCGACCTGGTGGGAATGGGTTATGAAAATCAATTCCAGGTTTCCAAGGTGGGTGAAATAGCCCGTCGGGGTGGAATTATCGATGTGTTTAGTCCCAGCTTAAGCAAGCCGGTTCGTATTGAGTTCTTTGGCGATGAAGTGGAATCCATCAGAGTTTTTTCCGTCAGTTCACAGCGATCCACCGGTGAAGAACTGGATTCCATAACATTAATACCTTCCCGTGAGTTCTCGCTACATGATATCGAAACCGAAGAGCAACTCTGGGAGAAAATTCACAAAGATGGTTTCTATGAAGGTATCGAACTGGATGCTTCACTTCTACTATCGAAAGTAGAAACTTTCCCTGAATATTTCAATCATGAAAACTGCTTGATCTTCTGGGATGAATTTCAGTTTTTCCCTTCTTATTTAAATGAAATTATGGAGGAAACGACAGATTTATACCAGAAAATTCATTCTAAATATAAGAAACGCATCGTTCCTACGCCGGAAGATATTTTTGAAGATGATAGATTTATAAGTAGAGTTCTTAAGGATTACACAAATTTCTTCCTTTCCGGTTCTTTCCAGAGCTTCAAAGAGATCAAAAACAAACTGGAAGCTCCGGTAACTTCTCAAACCAACATGCACGGTACATTAGAACTTCTGGAAAAGGAAATTGCCGAAAAACTGCATGTCGGCTACAGGATCTTTCTACAATCCGACAACAAAAGCCAAAGTAAAAGAATGGTCGATCTGCTTCCGCATTTCGAAGAGAAAGTAGATTTTACAATTGGTGTTTTTCAGAACGGTTTCAATCTTACAGATGCTAAATTAGCTATTTTTACAGATCATGAAATATTCAGCCGCTACAAACGCAAACGCCATCAGGCAAGATTTTCTAAAGAGGAAGCACTGGTAGATTACGAATCTTTGAAACCAGGAGATTACGTTGTTCATATCGATCATGGTATTGGAATTTATGCAGGACTAAAAAAATTACCGGTAGACGGAAATACAATCGAGTGTTTGACTTTACGTTACCTGGATAACGATGTGGTTTACGTTCCCACATTCCAGCTTTTGCTGGTTTCCAAATTTGTCTCGGAAGAAGGCATCGCTCCGGTTATCCACAAGTTGGGCAGTAAAAAATGGGAAAACACCAAGAAGAGAGCAAAAAAACAGATCGAACTTGTGGCAGAAGATCTGATAAAACTTTATGCGGAACGAACACTGCGCAAAGGAATTACTTTTGAACCGGATAATTCCTGGCAATTGGAAATGGAAGATTCATTCATTTATGAAGACACTCCAGACCAGGCACAAGCATCAAGAGAAATAAAAGACGATATGGAAATGGACAGTCCCATGGAGCGCCTGCTTTGCGGTGATGTGGGATTTGGCAAAACGGAAGTTGCCATCCGGGCAACTTTCAAAGCCGTTATGAGTGGTTGGCAGGCAGCGATTCTTGTACCCACCACTTTACTGGCAGAACAGCATTTTTTCGTATTCAAGGAACGTCTGGCTCAATATCCTGTTCGCATTGCCATGTTCAGCCGTTTTCGGTCACCTTCGGATATCAGGAAAGATGTTGCAGCCCTTTCTATCGGAGAAGTAGATATTGCTATTGGAACGCATAGATTGCTTTCAAAGGATATTAAATACAAAAAACTGGGATTGCTTATTATCGATGAGGAGCACAGGTTCGGGGTGCGTCACAAGGATAAACTACGCCAGGTGAAATCTAATGTTGATACCCTGTATATGAGTGCCACCCCTATTCCCAGAACGATGTATATGGCGCTTTCCAAACTCAAGGAACTTTCTCTCATTCGTACTTCGCCTAAAGCACGCCTTCCCATTCGCACTGTTATTATACCTTACGACTCAGATGTGATAAAAGATGCTATTAAACGCGAAGTGGATCGGGGTGGACAAGTGTTCTTTGTTCACAACCGGGTACAGACAATTGACAGCGTTGTTACAGAGTTGAAAAAGCTACTTCCTCATGTTTCATTTGGAGTGGGTCACGGTCAGCTTCCAGAAAAGCTTTTGGAAGCTGTTACTCTGGATTTTGCTCACCATAAATTTGATGTGCTGGTTGCTACCACAATAATCGAATCCGGCATTGATATTCCAAATGCAAATACCATTATCGTGAATCGAGCTGATATGTTCGGGTTAGCTCAACTTTACCAGATCAGAGGGCGTGTAGGGCGTAGTAACCGCCGTGCGTATGCCTATCTCATTATTCCGCCCAAACTGCACGAAGAAGCGCGTAAAAGATTGGAAACACTCATCGAGTATGAGTCGCTGGGCAGTGGTTATCAGATAGCAATGCGTGATATGGAATTGCGCGGAGCAGGAACTCTTCTGGGAACAAAACAGAGTGGTATTATTAATTCCATCGGGTTCAATTATTATAATCGATTGCTGGAGAAGACCATTGAAAACATCCAATCTGAAAAGCCGAAAGAACTGTGGATAGAAGAGGACTCGCAAAAATTAGAAAGGATAAGGATCGAAAGTGATCATTATTTTCCGGAAAGCTATATTTCCAGCGAAAAAGAACGT
>CBDUTJ010000031.1:0-34242 GCA_965370415.1 uncultured bacterium
ATCGTGCCAATATTCACGTGCGGCTTGGTGCGCACAAATTTCTTTTTAGCCATTTCTCCCTCCTTGGCTTAATTTTTTATTATTTAATTTTCATTACTGGGGCTCATGACCGGACTTGAACCGGTGACCTCATCCTTACCAAGGATGTGCTCTACCAGCTGAGCTACATGAGCAACATGGAGCGGGAGACGGGTCTCGAACCCGCTACCCTTAGCTTGGAAGGCTAATGCTCTACCAAATGAGCTACTCCCGCATAACATCTGGTGGAGGGGGGAGGATTCGAACCTCCGAAGGCGTCCGCCGACAGATTTACAGTCTGTTCCCTTTGACCGCTCGGGAACCCCTCCCACATGGTGCCGACAGTAGGAATCGAACCCACAACCGCTCGATTACAAGTCGAGTGCTCTACCGTTGAGCCATGTCGGCAAATTAATCATCTAGGTCATGACAGAAAAACTCACTCTTTTTTTCTGCCCAAATAATTTCACTACATACCATTTAAAGAGCTTTTTCAACAGAATGAACAAAAAATTTTCTTTAGCGATATGTGTCAAATAATTTATCTATTTATTGTAATTTTCTTTTATTAATACTTAGTATAACTAAAATCGTTTATTTAACTATTTCCCATTCAGTTCCAGCAGGTGTATCTTTCAACTGAATTCCTAAAGATTTGAGGTCGTCCCTTATTTTATCTGCCATCTGCCAGTTCTTTTCTTTTTTGAACAGTTGCCGGTAGTCAATAAAAAGCTGAATAAGCTCTTCTGAAATTTCATTTGTATAGGTTTTTAATTTCTCTTCCAGGTTTGTAAAGAAGCCCAGAACCTGTCCCAGTTCAACCAGCAAGTGAGCAAAATTCATATCCTTTGAGCTACGGGTGATCTTAACAATTTCAAAAAAAACAGATATTGCTTTTGCAGTATTGAAATCATCATCCATCGCTTCGACGAATTGGTCTTTCAATTTCTTATGTTTTTCCGTATAGGAAGCATCTTTATCCTTATGTTTTAAATAATCCAGTTCTTTTAGGATCGAGTAAAGATTTTTCACTGCCTGGGCAGATTCTTTAATAAGGTCTTCATTGTAATCGATAGGACTACGGTAATGTTTTGAAAGAAAGAAAAAACGAATAGCTTCGGCATCATATTTTTTGAGTACATCGCGGGTGAGAAAAAAATTATCAAGACTTTTTGACATTTTTTCTCCGGATATATTCAAGTAACCGCCATGCATCCAGTATTTGGCATGAATACTTCCTGTGGATGCCTGAGCTTGAGCGATCTCATTTTCATGATGCGGAAAGATCAAGTCTATTCCACCGCCATGAATATCAAAAGTTTCACCCAGCAATTTGCGTGACATAACCACGCATTCCGTATGCCAGCCGGGGCGTCCTTCTCCCCAGGGGCTTTGCCATTTTGGTTCACCGGATTTAGATTTTTTCCATAGCGTAAAATCACCGGGATGTTTCTTCTGAATATTCTTTTCTACTCTGGCTCCGGCTTTCAGGTCTTCAATTTTCTTTCCTGAAAGAATTCCATATTTTTTATCGGCATTAATAGAAAAATAAACATCTCCATTTACTTCATAGGCATAGCCTTTTTCTTCTAATTCTTTAATTAGGCTGACCATCTCTTCGATATATTTTGTAGCATGTGGATAATGATCTGCATTAGTTATTCCCATTGCAGCAGTATCTTTAAAAAAAGCGTTGATATATTTTTCTGCAATCTTGGGGACAGGAATGTTCTCTTTGATTGATTGACTGATGAGCTTATCATCGATATCTGTAATATTCTGAACATAAGTTACCTGAAATCCACAATATATAAAATAGTTTCGGACAACATCAAAAAAGAGAAAAGTTCGCGCATTTCCAATATGGAAATAATTATATGCAGTTGGCCCGCACAAATAAATATTAACTTTTCCCGGTTCCAGGGGGATGAATTCTTCTTTTTTTCGAGTTAAAGTATTATAAATTTTCATTTACGCTCCAAGTATTGAAATCCGGGTTGCTCCCGAGATTTTCTGTTTCTCAATCCTGGAATTCCATTTTTCGTCAAGTTTTTCATCCCTGGAATGTTCTACAATTACCTTTCCATCCGGGTCCAGCAGATCGTTTTCATATATAGCTTCCAATGTCTTATCAACCAATTTCTTTTTATAAGGCGGATCCAAAAATATCAGGTCATATTTTTCCGGAGAATTATTGAGATAAACGGAAACTTTTTTTTTCCTTATCAAGCAGCTATCTTTACATCCGAGTTTATTGATATTACGGATTATAGTAGTAATCGCTTTATTGGAGAGATCGACAAAAACGGCAGACGATGCTCCTCTACTTATTGCTTCCAGACCAAGGGATCCGCTGCCGGCATAAAGATCGAGTACATTTTTGTTTTTACAATCGTACAGAATGGAAAAAATAACCTCTTTTGTGTAATCGGTTGTAGGACGTGATGTTTTTCCCGGAACGGAAAAAAGATGGGCTTTTTTAAATTTTCCGGTGATAATTCTCATTTTTCCTGCTGTAAGAAAACCTGATCTCGAGCTGCCGTGGTTTTAACTCAAAGTTCGGGCAACCCAGAAGGATTATGGTTTCCGGTTGTTTACATTTCTTTTCACATTTAATGCATAATTTATTAAAATTTTTATTCTTCAGTTTCATCGGTGTTTTTTAACAGTTCCAGCGCATAATGAACATCAGAGAGTTTAACTTCATCTAAAGTTCTATCGTCTCCCAGGTTTTCGATAAGGATATTATTCAGAGATTCTGCATCGACATTTTTCAGATCTTTCAAAAGATCCAATACATCTGCTCCAGCAGGAGTGTGTAGTTTTTCTTCAATACCTGTCAGGGGCTGAATGGGTTCAATTTCGGACTCTACCTCAGAGGTCTTTTCGTCTTCTTCTTTTTCTTTTTCTTCTTTTACGGGTTCGTCTGTAGGTTCAATTTCCGGAGATAATTTGGTAACTTCAATTTCGGTTGTATCTTTAGACTGCTCTTTTTCGACCGCTGCCAAAAGGTCTGCTTCACTCACGTTTTCCGGTATTTCATCAAGTTGATCTTCTTCAATTTTTTGTTCCCCTGCAGGAATTTCAATATCCAGGCTCTCTTCTGTTAGTGTATCTTCCGTGGTTTCCGCACCAATATCCATTTCTGTACCGGGTTCATCTGATATCTCCATTTCCGGTTCATCACTAACGGATGTTATTTCTTCATCCATAGAAATAGTTTTGGATTCCTCTTCTATTTCAGAGAAGGACTCAGTATCTTCTTCCTGTAGTTCCGATTCTGAAGTAATATCTTCAGTTTCACCGGGAGAAACTTCCACAGTTGGTTCTTCTTCCAATTCCTGTTCACTTTCAGTAATATTATCTGTAGGGGGTTCGGTGATATCAGCTTTTTGTGCTTGTTCCTGCAGCATTTCTTCCGGATAAGTTTCCTCGTTTTTATGCTGAGCTTGAGATTCAATAAAAGCCTCGTATTCATCATGTGGAAGGATCTTGAAGTTCTTTTTATCTTCTGTGGTGAATATCTTGTCAATGATCGAATTATATTCGAGAGCACCGTCGTTGAATATTCTATTTTTCAAATCTTTGACCTTTTCATCCAGCTCATCTGAATATTCTTTATTTAATAATTGCTGGTAGATCACCAATGCATCGAGTGGTTGATTCTGTTTTTCATATAACTGAGCCAGGGTTAAGGTGGATTTAGCTTTATCAGACATGATCATTCTCCTATAATTATTTGATCTTTAAATTTTTTAAGGGTTTTGGGACCTATGCCTTTTACCTGCAAAAGATCCTCGATACTTTTAAAACGACCCAATTCATTTCTCAAGGCAATTATTTTTTCTGCCTTGGTAGGCCCTATTCCTTTTAATTGTATTAATTCTTCCACAGATGCTTTATTGACATTTATCTTTACGGAATTTTCGCGATCTATTGTTTCAGAAAAAGATTCGGATATTTCCAGATCTTCCTCGTTAGCCAGGCTGTAAAAATAGTTTTCTATTTTGATATACGATTTTTCACCAATCCCTTTTATATTCATCAGGTCACGTTTCGATCTGAATCCTTGAGTTTCTCTATAGCTAATGATATCTGCTGATTTTTTTGCACCGATTCCAGGAATGGTGATCAATTCTTCATTAGTTACAGTATTCAGGTCATATCTTATTTCGTAATCTTTTTCAAAATTCAAGCTGTCTGATGCTGCAGACTCATTGCCAGCCATCAAACCAGTATATTTTAGTATTAAACCCAAAAAAGCAAAAAGCAGGATGAAAAGAAGGATTTTCTGCTCATTCTCGGTTAAATAATTTCTTAAGATCTTTTTCATTTTTCCCCATAAATTAAATTCAACAGGGTTTGACCTATTACATACAAAGAATTGGCTGAGCATTTATCTGGTGTGTCTTCCAAAGTATGCCAGTAGGGATATTCAAAATCTATAATATCGATGGCATTAAATCCGGCTACGATAAGCGGGTAATGGTCATCATAGATTCTTTTTGTTATTCTGGCATTGAACTCTTTAAAGCCAGCTTCTTCAGCAGCATCCCAAACTTCATTCACAAGGTTCGGACTGTTATGATAGGAAAAATATTCTATTTCAACTTCAAGGTCTGCATCACCGATCATATCTACGATAATTGTTTTTTCGGGTTTTAGACCGGAAAAATTTTGAGCATAATAGCTGGAGCCTAAACACCAGGTTTCATTCTTATTATATTCTCCCATATCTTCCATATCAAAAAAAACCAAATCTATCCCATACTGCCGGGGTTGTTTCTGTGAAATAATAGAAGCCAGTTCAAGCAAAACTGCTACACCCGAAGCCGCATCATTTGCCCCCAGAATGGGAGTGTTGTGCAGAGCGGGATCTTCTTCTTTATCTGCCCAGGGTCGGGTATCGTAATGCGCTCCCAGCAGGATTCGTCTGCTCATCCTGGGATAAAAATCAGCAATGATATTTACACACTGATATTCGATGCCATTTACTTCTACATTGAATTTCTGTTCCTGAACGGAAGCACCAAATTTTTTCAACTCAGAAATTATCAGGTTCCTGCATAAAACGATCTCTTCCGAACCGGGGTAACGTGGACCGATATCACATTGAGCTTCCAGATAAGAAAAGGCTTCTTCCTTGTTAAATTCCGGTACCGGGTTCGAACATGAAATCAATATTAACAACACAAAACCCGAATAATATCTATACATCCTTTCTTTCCTATGAGAATTTACCTTTTTACAAAAAAAACGTAAGTTTATTTCTGTCAATGTAGTTTTAGCAAGAAAATTAATTGGGAAGTAAAAAGTTATTTAAAATGGCCGAGAGGGCAGGAATCGAACCTGCCGTAGACAGTTTTAGCTGCCTATTACCGGTTTTGAAGACCGGCTGAAACACCAGTTCCATCCTCTCTAAAGAAACCAACAAATGCAGCAGACTATATATGTAAAGAATTTTTTGGTAATGAATTATGCTATCATTACTTGACGAAATCAAATTAAAAAAAAAAGTAAAAAATGTAATATGATTTAGGAAGTGAACATGGATAAAAAACATTTGATAATGGGAACCGCCGGACATGTAGATCATGGTAAAACTACACTAATTAAAGCTTTAACAGGGTTCGACTGCGATACACATAAACAGGAAAAACAGCGTGGTATTACCATGAATCTGGGTTTTACACATCTTGATCTGCCGGATGGTAACAGCGTGGGAATTATTGATGTTCCCGGTCACGCCGATTTCATCAAGACAATGGTGGCTGGAGCGTGCGGCATAGATTTTGTACTGTTCATCATCGCTGCGGATGAAGGGATAATGCCTCAGACCAGAGAGCATCTGGAAATTATGAATACACTCGGAATAAAACACGGGATAATCGTTTTAACCAAGGTGGACCTGGTTGATATCGAACTAATTGAATTGGCTGAAGAAGAGCTTCACGAATTTGTAATAGATTCTTTCCTGGAAAAAGCATCTATCATTAAAGTATCCTCAGTTAGTGAATCCGGTATGGATAAGCTTCTACAAGCAATAACAGAAATAGTAGAGAAAATTCCTCAACGCAGTTCCGAAGGTGCTTTCCGTTTGTATATCGACCGCATATTTTCGCGGGAAGGTTTTGGTACTATTGCCAATGGTTCAGTTCTATCAGGATCAATATCCAAAGATGATAAAGTATATCTTTTACCCGGAAATAAAGAACTGCGTATTCGCAGAATGGAACATCATGGTAAGGAAGTTAATACTGTTAGTGCGGGTGACAGGGCTTCGTTCAACCTGGTGGGGCTCAAGCAAAAAGATTTCAATCGGGGTATGGTGCTTTCCGATAGAAAAATAAAAGAAACCAGGCTGATCGATGCAAATATCACAATATTTCAGCCAGATGTTACACTTCAGCTTTGGAGTCAGGTTATCTTTCTTCTGGGTACCAGCAGGCTGATGGCAAGGATGCACCTGTTAGATAAGAATTCCATATCCAGCGGAGAAACCTGCCTTGTACAGACCTATCTTCCCAAACCGATAATTGCAATTTTTGGAGATAGATTTATTATCAGGAATTCATCTGGAGATCTCACACTGGGCGGGGGAGAGATAATTGACCCGTATCCGCTGCATCATCGTAGACGTAGAAAAGATCAGATAGACATCGTTAATAAACTTTCTTCAGGAGATCTGAAAGAACTTGTTTTAGCAGAGATAAGAAAAGCACCGCTGCCGCTGTTGCATACAGATATTGCAAGTAACCTGAATGTACAGCCTGACGATTTGATCGAGATAATATTCCAGCAATTACCCGGTGATATTGTTTTTCACCAGACAGAAAATAACATCCTTCTCATGCAGAAGAAATTTGAAACTGCCACGCGTAATAAAATTCTAACAGGACTGCAGGAATTTCATAAAAAAAATCCTCTGAAAAAAACGGGTAAAACATTTAACGAATTAATGGGGATCTTTGGTTCCGTTCAGAATGAAATCACTAAAATGACTTTAAAACTGCTGCTTGATGATATGCAGGAAAATGGTAAACTAAAACATACGAATAAAAGCTGGGCGCTGACTTCCCACGATATAAAACTGGATAATGTTACACAAAACCTGGTAGATAAAGTGGAAAAATATCTTCAAAATATTGGCAGCAACTCTATTGATATTGCAGAAATTCAAATAGCAATAAAAGAAGATGTGGATGAAAAAAAACTGCGCCAGGTTCTCAATTATTTAGTTGATAAGGATTCAGTGTATTTCCTGCAGAAAAAGTATTTTCACCACGATTTTGTGGAAAAGGCAAAACAGCAGCTACTTAAGTCTCTGCAGCAAAATCCCGATGGTATTTCGGTTGCACAATTCCGCGATATTATGGAATGCAACAGGACAAATTCGATGATAATCCTGGAGTATTTCGATAGCAGCAATATCACCATTCGCCGTGGTAATTACAGGTTCCTGACGAAGAAATTTGTGGAGAGCAGGAAAAAGTGAAACCAAATACTAAACACTTGATATCAATAATCATTACCCTTTTTACTTTCACGTTTTACCTTTTTTCATTCCTCTCCGCAGATACCATAATAGATAGCGTTTACTCTGATCCGCTGCTGGATGGATATATTTATTATAGTCAAAATGCTCAAGCTTTTTCAGTTAATAACTGGATGTACGATATGGGCGCTGGAGATACTCATGGACCAATACCGTTTCCGGATCCAAATTCTTATTTTCGTTCATTTTTCACTTTTTATCTTCCAGATATTCCTGAGGGATATCATATAGATAGTGTCTATGTTTGCTTATATCAGTTTATGTCTGGAGGATACGATTCTTCCACCGGCACATACACTGATTTTCCGGTCTGGAATGTAGCGGGAGGAGATACAATTAAATGTATTATGAGCCACATAAATTACGGAATCGAGCTCGATATAGGAGATTGGGAGAAGGGAGATGTAGGTAATCCATACACATTTCAAAATAATATCGGAACAATAACGGAAAACGGGATAGAGGGTTACCGCTATCTCGATGTTACATCAAACGTTATCCATGATTATGAGCTGAACAGGGATAAAACGCAATACCGCATAGCTTTCCAGATCGATACTGACTGGGATAATGAAAGCGACATGGTGGCGTTTATTACTGGTAATAGTCAGGCAGAATGGGCAAGACCACAAGTGTTCATAAGATTTACTGATGAGATAAATTCAATAGAAAATAACGAAATTCCATTAGGACAAACACTTAATATCGAAATCTATCCTAATCCGTTTAATGGTGAAATAAATATCGAGTATTCAATGAATAGTTCAAACAACAATCTTGAAATCTACAATATCAGGGGGCAAAAAGTTTATTCACAAATAAATCTACCTGTTGCTGGTTCATTAGTGTGGAAATGTGAAGATCAAACATCTGGGATCTATTTTATTAAAATTTCAAATTCAAAACATAAATATATAAAGAAAATTACATATTTGAAATAGTAGAAAGGTGAGGACTTATCAAATAATAAAAAAGCCGCATAACTGCGGCTTTAGACTGGTATCCCGTAGGGGAGTCGAACCCCTGTTGCAGGAATGAAAATCCTGAGTCCTAAACCACTAGACGAACGGGACATCTCTATTTATTTTTTGGTGAGGGTGGACGGATTTGAACCGTCGACTCTCTGCTTAAAAGGCAGATACTCTACCGCTGAGTTACACCCCCATTTTAAAAGAAAATCACACTTCTATCACTAACGGAGCGTCAAACTAAAAGTGCGGATTTGAGTGTCAATAATTTTCTATCTGCTCTGATAAGGAAAAAATAAATTGCTAAAAATCTAAATAAAGTAAATATGGTTTAGTTCTGAAAAAGCCATTTTTCTAACGGAGGTTTCATGAAAAGATCTGTTATACAGCAGAAATTTGAAAAAAAAATAAAGATACGTTTAAGCGGGAAACCACTCGATGTGATCGAATATATTTTTTTCGATCCCCAGATCCAGGCTTTGCACGAATATGCCAACATAGTTTCTCTGAAAAGATTGGGTTTTAACGACCACGGACCGGTACACATGCGTAAGGCGGCGTTAAATGCGCTTCTCATGTTCGATCTTCTGGTAGAAGCCGATATCAAGCTGAACCTGGAAAAAGAAGGAGTTGGAACAGCGGAAGACAGCAAGATCGCTGTACTAGCGGCTGCCCTTTTGCATGATATTGGAATGACCGTATGCCGCGATAAGCATGAGTTTATGAGCGTGAACCTGGCTATTCCCATTATAGACAGAATGCTGGAACAATTCTATCACAGTGAAATAAATAAAAGAGTTATTTTGAAATCGTTGATCATGGAATGTATTTTTGGACACATGGCCACACAAACGATACATACTCTGGAAGCTGGATTGGTATTGGTTGGTGATGGCTGCGATATGGAACAGGGAAGATCGCGCATTTCCACCATGTTATTCGATAAACCACGGGTGGGTGATATCCATAAATATTCATCCACAGGAATTGAAAAAGTACATATCTCAAAAGGTGATAAAAGACCTATCAAGATACATGTGGATATGACCGAATCCGTTGGGTTCTTTCAGATAGAAGAAGTACTTTTTCCCAAAATTGCTTTCAGCCCGGTAAAAAAATATATTGAACTGGAAGCTGGAATTATTGGTAAAGAAATAAAAAAATACTTATAAAGGAGTTTGTATGAAATTAGTAAAAATGCTTTTTGTTATTGGTTTGTTGGTTGTTTTTGGTTGCACTTCTTCGCAGAATACAGGTGGTTTTGGAGGACAACTTTGGAAAGGAGATCATTTTGTGCAGAAAACAGTCGATGCCAGCAGGTTGGATGAGAATATCATCAGGGCGAAAGTGGAAGGGAAATGGCAGGAGTTTACACTTACGGATTTCCCGGAGATATTTACAACCTGGAATTTTAAAAGAAGGATCGAGACGATCGAAGGAATTGCTAGCGGAGATATGCCCGGTCTGGACGGACCGCATAATGCGATCGTGGCAACTTATGGCTACAGGCGGGAAGATTCCAAATTTAGAGTTAACAACGCTATTAAAGGTTGTGGATTTCTACCCAGAAAAGATAAGATCAAAGAAACCATCCAGCTTCTGAAAGATACAAATGAAGAACATTTCATGAAAAAACTGGATATCCTGATCGGTCTGTATGCAGGAGCAGATTCTATCTTCGATATGAATAAACAGGTTTCGCTGGAATTGTATGCAGTTCCGGAGCGGGGAACACAAACCTTCCTGAACCAGATGACCGACCCTACTTCTGTGATAGTGTTCATGGATATTCCCACTTTTAAACTTAAAACCATAGCTTATCTGTTACATCCGCAAAATCCCGATCTTACGGATTACGAAAAGGATGTGGTGGAATATATCAACCTGGTTCACAGCTATTTTCACGGTGAATTCTCGAAGGATTTTATTGCCGTAATTTACAATGTAATAGAAGTTTATAATAGCTCACCCGGAAATAAGAACGGCAGGGGAACACTAATCGTTCCATAAAAAATATACCCGGAGGTTGAGATGGCATTATCTTTTTTAAATGAGCTGAGATCTTCTCTTCCCGAATACAGCATGGGATTGAACAGGATAAAACTGATAAATAAAGCAGTAATGGCAAATACTGCCTGGAAGAAAGAATCATTTGAACACCTTAAGTCTCTGCTTCAAAAAATGATAACAAAAAAAGCTTCCGACATGGATTTTGGCGGTCCACGTGCAAATGAACAAATCTGGTACCGTACCTATGGTGATAAAGTCCCCGATGTAGAGCTGGCTGCATGTACAGATGACGAAACTACAGCGATAATGATGAGTGTTCTTTCCGGTGAACAGAAAAATCTTCTCATCAAACAAAAGAATCTGGATTTTGCCCTTACTATAAAAATAGAAGAAACAGAGGAACCGATCCGTTTCCGGGGAAATATCTTTTTCGAAAGGAATTCACTGGCTGTGAATTTCCGTCTGATAACACAGAAACTGTTCACAATAGAAGATCTGGAAATTCCTTCTACGATAGTAAAGCGGTTGGACCTGCAATTTGAAAAATCCGGCTTGTTCCTGATAACAGGAATAACAGGTTCCGGAAAAAGTACTACTCTGGATACTATCATCAATATGAATAATATGAACAACAAAGCGCACATAATTATTATCGGTAATCCTATCGAATTTATACACAAATCCATTAAAAGCATAGTTACACATCGAGATGTGGGCAGTGATGTTCTCAGTTTTCAGCATGGAACCATCGAAGCTTTGCGACAGGACCCGGATATTATCGTGGTGGGTGAAATGAGAGATGCGAAGACGATATCTACAGTTCTGGAAGTTACAGACAGTGGTCACAAAGTATATACAACTCTGCACACCAGTTCTGCGGTGGACAGCATTCACAGAATTATAGCCGAATTTCCACCTGATGAACAGGAACGAGTACGTTACCGTCTGGCGGATGTTCTGAAAGTAGTGATGTCGCAGAAACTGGTTCCCAATAAAAAAGGTGATCTTACCTTGGTAAAAGAGATACTGTCTGTGGATCATTCAATACAGGCAGCAATACGTAATGGCAATATAACAGAGATCTTCCAGATGCTCACAGAAGGTAAAACCAAAGGAATGTTCACCCTGCAGCAGGATCTTTACAGACTGGTAAAAAGCGGAGTTATCACTGCTGAAACTGCCATGAATTACTGTAATAATAAAAAAGTAATGGATAATCTTTTGAAGTATTCAACTTAATGGAGCAAAAAAATGAAAAACATGTCATTTCAGAAATTAAAGAGAAGAATACCCTGGTATATTATTTCCGCATTGCTTACAATTCTTGGCTCTATTTCAATTGTCCTTTTATTTATGAGCTATTTTGTAATTCATAATGATACTTTTTTCTGGTGTCTTCTCATAAGCTGGATCACGATCCTCATTGTATCTACATTTGAAATCAGTATTCAGGAAGTTCATAGAAAAAGAGCAGAAGATGAATTGGAGAAACAACTTCACGATAAGCAAAGGCTGTTAAAAGAAGTTTATCATCGTATGAAAAACCATATGCAAATGATATACAGCATGCTGAACATGCAGAGAGAATATACCGATGACGAACTTACCAGGATAGCGCTCGATGCCAGCAAAGACCGTGTAAAATCTGTAACGCTGGCTCATAAGAAAATGTTAGATGAAGAAAAGTTCATCCATATTGATTTTTCGGGTTATGTGAAAAATCTCATCAATCAACTTCTGAACACCCAACAAGTTGATGAAGACAGGATCTCGGTAAAAATGAATATCAAATTTGCTTTGATGAACATAAATTATGCCATTCCCTGCGGATTGATAATCAATGAACTGGTCTCTAATTCACTGAAATTTGCCTTCCCTGGAGAACAAAAAGGCAAGATCGATATATCGTTGCAAACTGATGAGGAAGACAATTATATTCTAAGTGTAAGCGACAATGGCATCGGCTTTCCCGGGAATATCGATTTTCGTAATCCGGGAACTTTCGGGTTGCAGCTTGTTAATATACTGGTAGATCAGCTTAACAGCATTGTAGAATTAAACAGGGAAGATGGCACATCAGTAAAAATTACTTTCAAAAAAAGAGATTAAGATGAGAACTCCTCTTTAAGGAAGGAAGATAATATGGGTTACCAGCAATTTCTCATGCTTATTCTGGCATTGTTAATAATAGGTGTAGCTGTTTCGGTGGGATTGGATATGTTCAACCAGAACTCGCGTAACATAAACCGGCAGGCGATAATCTCTGAAATGAACATCTATGCCGGTGTTGCTAATGCCTTCTACAAAGCTCCTGTTTCCCTGGGAGGAGGTGGAAGAGCATGGGATGTCGATAGACTCGGTTACTGGTTAGGTGTTAATTATGAGACGACCACAAATACAACTTCCTCGAATAATGGGATTTACACTTTTTCGTCTATCGGAGATACTCTATATATTATCGGTGTGGGAACAGAAACAGGTAACAACGGCAGCACGAATGTACAGGCATCTATGACCATTCAGGGTGCAAATTGCCAGATAGTTACAGTTATAAATAATTAAAAATCTCGAGTCGATTTGCAAGTATCGACTCGAAACCAGGAATAGTGAAAACAACCCCCACTAACTCCCCCTAGATAGGGGGAGAATTAAAGGGTGGGGTGAAACTATTTCAGCAGCAGCATTCTCTTTGTTTTATCATAGCTGTCTGTTCGCATTCTATAGAAATAGATTCCTGATGCAACTGCTTTGTCGTTTTTATCTTTTCCATTCCAAACTGCCGAATGATAACCCGCAGATAGTTTATCATCAACAAGCATGCTGATCTTTTGTCCCCTGATGTTGAATATTTCAAGGGTAACTTTTGTATCTTCTTGCAGAGCGTAATTAATAGTAGTTTCCGGATTAAATGGATTAGGGTAATTTTCATTCAGCATGGTTGTAACGGGAATCAATTCATTACCTGCATCAGATTGCTCATAAGAAATTATTACTGTATCGGTCGGGTCACTTTCGTTATTCTGACTATATTCTGCTGTAACGTAATATCCGTAATCTCCGCTTTCGAACAAAGAATCTGTATAGGCTAAAGCCAGGGTTGTATCCAGAAGTGTGAAGGCACCACTATCGACATTCCGGTAGATATTATAATGCTGGAAATCTCTGGTACTGGGTTCTGATTGCTCCCAACTCAGGGAGACATAACATTCATTTAACTCTCCTTCAAGATCAATGGGAGGAGCCAGGTAGCAAAGTACAAAATCTACGGTTGTTATCTGCTCTTCAAAAACTTCTACATCGAAAACGGTGATAGTTTCATATCCGGCAAGGCTTGCTGTTACATCGAAAATACCCACAGGACTTATAAAAGAATAATTCCCACTGGCATCCGGACTGGTGGAACCATAATAGGTGGAGATTATTACATCTTCTATATTCCCGGTTGGCAGAAGCGTTACCATTCCGGCAATCGTGCCATTTATTAAGGACAATGTGGGGAAGACAATATAATCAACCCAGGCACAATCTTCCGGCAGAGCAGTACTGCCATCGTTGCTATCTTTTACATACACCCAGGAAAACGTGTGTGTTCCTGAAGTTACCGAGTAACTGGCATAAGTCCAGGGAGAAGAACCATCAGGTTCCGGTTGATAACGACCAGCTTCCACATCATCTATAAAGAACATCAATCCATCATAAAAATAAGTTTGAGAAGGACTGTATTCACAAGCCACGCGGTAATAAAAACTGATCTCACCATCTGTTACAACGTCCACGGTTACGTTCATAAAAGACGCCTGGTTGTGAGTAATGGGATAAGATTTCGCACTGGCTGCTCCACTGTAAAAACTATCTGTTGCAATGCTCCAGTTTATATCGGGTATAGTATCGATTATCGTGAAGTCTTCGATCGGGTTTACATTTGGCCACGTAATGTTACAACCGACAAATGCCCACGGAAAGTTTGTAAAACCACCCGACTCAAAATCTTCAATGAATATACCGACCGATGTGTCGTAATTCCTGGTAACGATGTATTCTCCAGCAACTACATTATAGATGAAAGTGACAGGAGTTCCAAAGGTGATCTCATCACTGGCGATAACTGTATATACAGCATCCTCGAAGGATTGGCTGCCTATCTCTCCCAGGTTTACAGGACTTTGCACGATAGTGATAAGTTGATTTGCACAGGACAGATCAGCTATTGCTTCGGGTGAAGGGGCATGTCCATCGTTATAGGTGGGAATGGTAATTATAACTGTTTCTCCAGGGTCGAGCACTCCGTTATTATTTCCGGTAGCATCATCGATGGTCATTTCACCTGCCCATAAAACAGGAGCATAAGCTTCTATTACGAAATTGGATATCCAGGTATTGGTTCCGTCTGTAGCACTCACCTGGAATAAGAACGTGTGTTCATCAGGAATAGAATCGCATACTTCCACAGCAAAGCCATCATCTACTGTTACCACGGCTCCCGCTGCAATGTTTCCATAAAACTCTGTAGGATCTGTAATGGTTATGTATTGGTCATCTGTGCTCAGGGTAACGGTTACATTATCTGCCTGGTCGATTCCCACATTTTCCATACTTAAGGTAAGAAGGATGAATTCACCATAATCCATCAATCCATTCCCATTTCCTGCTGAGTCATCCAGAGTGTAAGAATCAAATAATACATAAGGTCCTGCCGGTGGGATAACATCAACTTGGGCTGTATATCGGTAATAATCCTGTTTGGTAACAGTAACATCGATAACCGCTCCCGGCAGTTGCTGGACAATAGGAATATCTACAGGAGCACCAGTTCCTTCTCCCACACCTATCAGAACACCATCCACGGTTAACCCGATAAGAGAACCATCATCTGCAATGATAGTAAAATAATCTAATGCACTCAGAAGTACCGGATCGTGTATTATAGTGAGGTTTTGAGGAATAACAGAATAAACAGTGCTGAATGCATCACCGTGATGGTGGAATAAATTATATGTAACTTCTTTGTTATTTGTGTTATAGGGCCAGTTAGATTGCTGCAGGAAGTATTTTCCGGCTGAATTGGCAAAGGCAGGTAATACATCACGTGAGTCTGGAGTGGTACCATAATCCGGTAAAAAATCAGTCCACATGTTATCGTACATTCCCCATACAAAGGTATCATTCACAAATGAGTATGACACCTCAGATGCAGCAATAATACCAAGACATCCAGCATTCTCACCATTATATGTATGTCTGTGAAATGTCTCTGCAAAACACTCACCGGCTATATTATACTTACCGGTAAGACAATTAATGGAAAATACATAAACCAGATCATTATTGGTTAAACTGTTTATATGACTGGATTGGAAACCTGGTTCACCCCAGCCTGTTGTACCTCCGTGATCTCTATGCTGAAGCATGAAAGAACCATTATTGATACCATTAATAACATCGTTAGCAGTACCATACCAAGTACAGTTAACTTCACCGGGTGTTGCCGGAATGTAACCCAGTCCATTAGGACCGAAAACATTCAATACGGTGGCTGTATTTGTTGCAGTAGACCAGGGATCAGTATTTGGATTACCGCTGTAAATAGCATTAATTCTGTTAACAGTTTTGCCTTGAATAACTTCCCAGAAACCTGCTACAGATTCAGAGCATATCTGAAACCAACGTTCAGTTTGAAAACCTAAGGCAGTAATAGGATGATCATAAAAATCGGGATTTGTTGTTGGTGTACGTTCATAATCAAGAAATTTGGTGATCATGGTTTCCAGGTGAGTTGCATTCTGGGCTGTCATCCTGGCCAGGGTAACATCTGGCATTTGGTTGCCGCTTACATCGGCATAGATATTATCGGATGCGCAGTAGCTATTGTAAATGGGAGCGACAACAGTGTTGCCGGTAGTACCGTAATCACCCAGCAGAAGTATAGCTGCCGGAGCTGGATCCCAACCGGTACCGGGTGCCATGATATCATTGATGTAATTCTCGATTGCTGTAGGTGTGTTACCGCCAACTTCGGCTGTGGTTTTGACCACGGTGGAAATACCCTGCATGGTTCGGAAAACTTTGATCGAATCTGCCCAGGCTAAAAAGACAGCATCATCGGGGCAGATGATAAGATATTCGGCACCGTCTCTGGTGTTCGTATAATTGTAGTTCATTCTGGGCAGCGAACCATAGTTCAGGAAAGTATCGGACAGGATCGGATCCCACCATCTGCTGCGCAGGTTATCCGCTCCAAAATGTCCATTACCACCAATGAAATCAACTTCCAATTCAATATCACGGTAAACGATAAGTTCTTTGGTCACCGGGTTGTATTGGAATGGTGTGATACCTACCATCACAGCATCGACCCCGCGGATCATGGTCTGCTCACCAAGCTGAACAGGCTTGGCAGGATAGAATGCATCTTGAGAATAAATGCTTAGATCCTTGGTGTAATCCAGCGGACTATCATCCGTATCCCAGGGAATACGGGGAGCGGGTGCCATTTCTACATTTTGGAATACTTCGGTGCGCGAAGATACAATACGCAAAGAAGCAATAGACCCTTGCGGAAGTGCAAGGTATCTTCCGTTACCGGGAAGATTGGGTGCTCCTGCTTCATTCTGCAGGAATGTATTGGGAAGAATGATACCCTGCATATCTTCCCCGTTTATCCTTACATCTTCCAGGTTGAACTCATCGATGGAAAATGTGATCCCAACGTTGGAACCACTTATCCGGTTAAGGTTGAATCCGGCTTCGTTCCATGCATCATCGTAAGTGACGATTTTTGCAATTAACCCCAGATTTAAAAGTAATAAAACGAAAATAAAAACAACTGTTTTTCTCATGATACTCTCCTATTTTAATTTTATCATCTGCACATTTTTACTTAACTTCCCATTTTTATGTCAAATACAATTTTAATTAACATATTCTTATCCTTTAATCTCATTTTATATTTGTATGCAATAATTATTCCACGATTACTTTGTTTCATAGTATATATTAAATAATTAGTATCCAAAAGTTACAACTTGATGCCAAAACCTGATTTCCCCAATAAATTTAAAACCGACTCACCAACTGTAGATACATTCTTAGTTTATCTTTCTTATACCAGTGGTCGGATATTTTAAATTGCAGTTCAAAGTGTGGTGGAAGTTTCCATTTTACTAACAGGTACGAACATATTCCATCACCGGAAAGAACGGTGTTCTGCATGATGCCGTCCACGTTGTTCTCGTACACATAATGCTTCACGTTGAAGGGCTGGGTATCGGAATGGTAGGCTGTGATCTGGGTAATTATTTGCAGCTTTTCACATTTCAGTCTGACTTGTTCGTAAACCAGAATTCCCCTGGAATAAATGTTTTCTTCTTCTAAGTATTCAGCAGCTAATTCACAGCGTGTTTTCAAGCGAAGGTTTCCCAACATTTGCCACCAGTCTGCCCGCAGGAGCGTCCGCTCGAAATCGCGGATCCTGGCTTCGTCCAGGCTAAGGTATTTTTCTTTATCTTTATGCTGCAAGGTAAGCCGCAGGGTGTTTGTTTTAAAGCGTGTTTCCACCTGTAGAAATTGCTCACTGCCCACTGTGGGCATTTTTTCAAAGTAACGTGTTTCAGGGAAATCCCACAAATCAAAATAGCAGTTTATTTTTGTTCTTGCAAAGGGAATCAGGGTGATGCCGTAATACAATCCCACCTCGTTATCGAATTTGCTTTGAGTAGAGAAAGGATTTCCATGCCAGGTGGGGAAATTCTTTTCATAATAGCGGAACAGTACCAGGTGCCTCAGCTTGTTATCCCCGAATTTTGTACCGATCAGTCCGGCTAATTTATCATCTGCTTGTGCCAGTTCTCCAAAAGTGGGGAAGGTGTTTTGATGCAAGAGGAAATTAAAACCGACAGCATTGTATTCAGCAGCTTTTTGGGGATCTTTAAATTCATGTTCAAACTTAAAGCTGGAATACACCAAACCCAGTGAATTATGTTCCCAATTGTAATTCAGGGAAGAGCCGTAAATGGTTTCTTTAACGTTGTTCTTTTTTTCTACATCGAGGTGAAGTCCGCTTTCATTAAAGGAAGTTATGTTCAACAGTGAATCGAGATTTGCACTTAATTTTGTGTAGGAATAAAATGGGATAATTTCGAAATTTCCCAGCTCAATATTTGCAGCCGCACCTTCCAATTCCCAAATTTCGTAGGAACTGGTGTAAGGTTTAATTGCTTTGTATTTTTTTATGGCAACAGAAGTAGCAGCACTGCTTTTAGACATTCCCAGCTTGGGTGCAAAGAGAATGCCCTGTCCCGCAGCCAGCCGGTATTTTCCCAGCACACCCTGTTTAAGTGTTTTATCACCATTATATTCGATGAAGTAGGAGTAGAAATCGATGGGGTCTTTTTCACCTTCATCTTTTTGGGAGAGGAACCCGAAGCTGAATTTATCGTATTCAAAAAGGGTTCTCTGGTAATATTTAAGAGTAGATTCAAAGTTATCTTTGCTTTCACTATATTCTCCGCGTGTCCTCTGGTTCAGTTTGAGCCCGGGTTTGTCTTTGAAAATAATGTAATCTTTAATTTCCGAAATAGTGATCTCATTGATACCGATATTCTGCAATTCTTTCCAGCTGGATATCGGTTTTGCTTTCCTTGCTTTAATTATCTTTCCAATATCGAGTTCGGAAAACCAGGGTAACTGAGTTAGTTCTATACGGGAAGCATTGTTGATATTTAAAGGCGAATTTTTAAGACTCGAAAGTGTTTCAATGAGTTCGGTGGGGTGATATGTCCCGTCCTCTGAAGAGAATATCGTCTCTTCGGCATCTTGAGCCAAAAGGAAAGCAAAAATGAAAATAAATACTAGAACTACTTTAATCTTTAAAAGCATAACCGATCGAGATATAGTGCGTTAGATCCAGGTATTGATGAGTTCTGAAACTGTAAATTACCTTCATATTTAGCACATTAAAAACCAGTCCAAATCCCAGTCTGTCCGGCTCGTATTGATAACTTGTGAGAATGGTGAGCATGCTGAACAGGTTGTAACGGGCAGCAAATCTAAAAGAGAAATCGAAGCTGTCCTCTTTCTCAAAACCAACGGCAAAACTGCTTTCCGGGGAAACCTGGAAAGTGCTTTCCCACAAATAGACCACCGGCAGTTTCATATCCAGAAAAGAAGATTGCGAAATATTACGGATAGAAAAACCGGTTTGCACATTGCCGTTTATCCATTTGCTGCCAAAATCTGTGATGATAGAACTACCTTCGTGATAATTTTCTACCCTGTTGTAAAGCCACCTCAATCCAATGCCTACCGATAAATCCTGGTAATGATAACTGAAACCGGCATTGCTGCTGTTCTCCCGGTAAAGCGAATGATCCAGGAAAGAATTTCCCAGGTAAAAGCCAAAATCCTTATAACGCAACGCGGAATGGATATTGTAGCAGGGCAGATCTTTCAATCCATAAAGATAGGTAGCGGAAGTTATAATTCCGGGATTATTCAAAGCCGGATTCACCGCAGAAGCGGATGGTTCGGGATACAATAGAACCAATCCCGAAGTTGCATTCTGTACAGCAGAAACGGGAAGATTCAGGTCTATGGCGCTAAGAGTAGAATACATAATTAAAAGGATAAAAAGAATTATCTTTTTCATAATGATATTCCTTTTTTTATTTTATCATCATTTTAACAGGATCATTTTCTTTGTTTTACTAACTAAATCATCAGATTTTAATCTATAAAGATAAACTCCCGATGAAACCTTATTACGATAGTTATCGGTTCCGTCCCAGACAACAGAATTAATTTTACATTTTACATTTTCAATTTTAAATTCGCGAATGCGTTCTCCTTTTATATTAAAGATTTCAATAACTGGATTTATGATATTAAAAGGCAAATCGTAACTTATAGTTGTTACTGGGTTGAATGGATTAGGGTAATTTGTTAATTTACATTTTTCATTATTCATTATACATTCTTCATTGATACCTACTTGCGGCTCTTCTACGAAGTTACCATTTCCATCATTAAAAAGAATATTCAAATTTGCCGGTAAAATTGCATGTAGATATCGTATTGTTATAATGTCATTGAATCCATTCCCGTCAACGTCGGCACAGAATGATCTTCTGGAAAATTCACCAAAATTGGCTACATAGAAGTACTGCGGTTCAGATAAATTAAAATTTCCTTCATTGTATAGTATGTATATGCCGTCATCATAACCAGTACAAACAATATCTGGAAAACTATCATTATTTAAATCTGAAACTTCAAAATGTCCCAATGCCGGTTGAAATAAAATCTCGTCGTTCTGGTAAAAATTATCATTACCAATATTCTCGTATATAGTTATTCCAGTATAGCCCATCATAAGTAAATCAACTATTACAATTATATCATTATCACCATCATAATCCATATCTGCTATATTTATTTCGTTTTTGAAATTGTCTTCTTCAAGGATTAAACATTGAAAACCTATTTCATAACTAAAGTAAACCTCTGTTTTCTGAGCACAAATAGCTACATCATTCCTATTATCTTCATTTAAATTACCACATGCGATATCAACAGGATAATAGCCGGTTACATAATGATATTCCGGCAACGAAAATTGACCTAAACCATTATTATATAAAACACTCCAAAACTGACCATTATTTGATGCTACTACTATATCTATGTCGTTGTCATTGTCTATGTCACCATTTGCAAGATTTCCAACACCTTCATAAGTATTTAAAGGAAAATAGGATATATCATAAAAGTTAAAATCGTTTATAATTGCAATATATTCATTTTCTTCTTGGGAATCTTCATGCTTTGCTATTATTTCAGGATTTTCATTTAAGTTTAAATTTTTAATTTGTACGTCTGGTTGCCAGCCATATAAAAATATAGAATCTATTAAAGTAAATTTACCATACCCATTATTTTCTAAAATAGATACTCCGCTCCACTCTGTCTGGGAATTATAATTATGACCAACAACAATATCTTTATCGCCATCTAAATCCAGATCTTCTGCATAAACAGAATATGCAGCACGGGGTACTGTATATTCTGCGGCAAAGGTTTTTGTAAAAATAAGTAATGTTAAAAATAATAAGATTACATATTTCATTTTTCCTCCTGCTTCACTTATCGTTTAAGAAGATAAATTTGAAAGAAATATTATCTTAAATTTTTCAACACCCTCTATATTAATATCCTCAAAAACGTATCTTTGAATTTGAAGAATTCTTTTTATTTATACTCTTTCAATTAAGAAAATTAAAGCAAATTAAATTACAGATCCAGCATTCCTACACCGAGGTTGAACTGGATGCTGAATCTGGGTCTGTAATCTTTTCTGGCAAATATTTCACCGGATAAACAGGCACCAAGCAGGGCAACAATTTCAAAATAAGTTCCGGCTTTCAGATCATTGGAAAACGAGGTGTAATCGTTCCCATAATAGAAGGTGAATTTATCTTTTAAAAAGTATTTCATCCTGGGGTTTTTCTGATAAATTATTTCCGAGCCGAGATTGGCAAACGTAATAATATCCGGTTTAAGTTCCTGGAAAAGTGAGAGCCAGGGAGCTACCAGGAATTTGTTTTTTTTATATGATTCTCGATAAACAAATGAAATTCTGAGGGGTTCATCTTTTTTTTCTTCTTCTTCGTCACTGGTAACGCCCAGATAAACGGTTTCACCGGTGGAAAAATTGTAGTTTATTCCTGCTCTGGCATCGGAGCCTGTTTCCATATATTCCGGTGATATTTCGATTGTTTTGATAAGTGTGAGAAATACAGCCCGTGATGGAAATTCTTTTAATATTTCAAGTTCTTGAAGTTTTTTTAAAGCCAGGTCTGTTTCCTTATAACCCTGCCAACGATTTTTCAGGATAGACATCAGGATCTTATATTCTTCCCGGGTAATTTCCCTGAGCAGTAAATGGTTCTCTTCCAATATCAGAAGGAAATCTGAAACGCGTTGATGTTCTGCCGAAGGGTATATCTTACCAAAACCCAGTCCAACAAATATGGCTACGGTAGGTTTTAGAAGTGTGTCCTGGTTGGTTTTGAATTTTGCTTGTGGTTCTGCGAATACAAAGATGGGTTTTTGTAATACTTCTACATTCAGGTACTTATCGATAGTGATCTTTCCCAGATCGGACTGAGGACCGGCATCACCGGAAATATTTAATTCTATACGGTATTCCTCGATTCGGAATTCAAATGTGGCAGGAATATTATGTTCGAGGTCTGCATAAAACTGGGATGAGATGGAAAGATTATCTTTAATATTTCGCCAGACAGTTCCCAGGTGATAATTTCCATAACCGCTGCTGTGATTAAGTTGACCACCAAAATATACATTAACTCTTACATTGTAACCCATATCTGAGATACGGGTAAAATCGGTGAGCTTGATTTTATTAAATTCCGATTGTTCTTGGAAAAAATCTCCTCCGGGTTTACCGGAAAGAAAAGGCAATGGTAAAGAAGGAAGTGCATGAACAGTTATAAATATTAATTCAAAAAGCAGAATTAGTATTGTTTTTTTCATCCCGGTTCTCCAATATAAATTAAATTAAGCAGGGTGAAAAAGCCAGCTTCAATGAAGCTGCATTAATGTGTAGAATTAACAAAGAGTAAGATCAGATAATTTCGACGATAGCACTCACTATGTTATTTCTGGTAGGATCGAGCATGAATACTCTGTAGAAACCCTTATCACCAAAGTAAACATCATTGAAATACATATAATCCATGTCCGATTCTACGGTGAATTCTTCATCGCTGTAATATTCAAATTCACCATTACGCGGGTTGTATTTATCCAGTTGAATATAAATTTTGGTGTAATAAACAGGAGCAGCCAGCAGAGCCATAACGGTAAGATTGCCGCTGTTGAATCTGTCACCTGCATTGACCTCGCCCATTTCAGCGTCGTAAGTTTCACAGAAATACAAGATATCGCAAGATTGTGCAGGCAGTGTGGCAAATGTAAAAAGAAGTAAAAATCCAGAAAATAAGAGCACAATTTTTTTCATAAAACCTCCCTTAATGATCAGTTTAAAGTTACTATCGTTATGCTATTTGACATCAAATTGATAGTTAGCACTATATTAATAGGATTCCCATTATAATATTCAGTTCCAGTTGCTTCAAATTTAACTGAATAAGAGCCACCATCCAAAATTTGGAAACTACCATTTTCAGTTTGTAATTCGTTTGATTGGGTATTGTAATTATGTCCCAGATATATACCCAGCATATCGATATAGTTAGTTCCTCCGCCACCCCCACCAGTCAGGTATTGCATCCTTTCTCCTCCACCCTGATCGGCTGGTGTTCTCCACCATGCTGATGTATGTGCTGCAAAATTATTCATATCCGATATACATGCTATCCTATTGGATTTAACAGCTTGTATCTTGAATAATGTAAGCCCTCCGCCTACGGCTATTATAACAATTATTACACTTAATACGACAAATAAAATCTGTTGTGTTCCCATTTTTTATATTTTTTCTTCTGTTTTTGTATCGAAGAAATGAGCTTTTTTCATATCGAGAGTTATTTTCATCTTTGCATCTATCTCAGGATATTTTTTGGGATCGAATCTGGCAGTAAGCTTGGAATTCTCAGTAGCCAGGAAGACAATGAATTCGTTACCCATCGGCTCTACTACTTCACACAAGGCTTCTATCTTTTGCGGGAATTCCGCCATCTGGTCGAAAGCGGAATCGTAAATATCCTCTGGACGGACACCCATGATTACTTCTTTACCAATGTATTTTTTCAGGTGAGCAGCATCAGCTATCTTTACTTCGAAATCGGTATTATCAAAGTATAGATCACTCTTTTCTTCCAATATTTTTCCTTTGAACTGGTTTATGGCAGGGCTGCCCACGAAGCCGGCTACAAAAAGGTTTTTCGGGTTATTATAAATTTCCAGCGGACCATCTATCTGCTGGATGATGCCGTCTTTCATTACCACCATTTTGTCGGCCATGGTCATTGCTTCTACCTGGTCGTGTGTTACGTAGATGATAGTTGTATCCAGTTTCTTGTGCAGTTTAATGATCTCTGCCCGCATCTGAACACGCAATTTGGCATCCAGGTTGGAAAGCGGTTCATCGAAGAGAAACACCTTGGGTTTTCGCACGATAGCTCTACCCAGCGCAACTCGCTGTCTTTGACCACCCGAAAGCTGTTTTGGCTTGCGATTCAGCAGGTCCTCGATTTCCAGCAGTTCAGCAGATTCGTTCACGATCTTATCTATTTCTTCTTTGGGAAATTTTCTCAGTTTCAGAGCGAATGCCATATTGTCATAAACCGTCATATGCGGATAGAGTGCATAGTTCTGAAAGACCATGGCGATATCACGGTCTTTTGGAAGCACATCGTTAACCTTTCTCTCCCCGATGAATATCTCACCGCTGGTGATGGTTTCCAATCCGGCAATCATTCTAAGTGTGGTGGTTTTGCCGCAACCGGAGGGACCTACCAAGATTACGAATTCTTTATCTTCTGCTACAAAGTCTGCTTTCTTTACTGCCT
This sequence comes from uncultured bacterium, assembly GCA_965370415.1. Lineage (GTDB taxonomy): Bacteria > Cloacimonadota > Cloacimonadia > Cloacimonadales > TCS61 > JACNIV01. The sequence continues at coordinate 25,101 of CBDUTJ010000031.1, forward strand.
GAAATCCGTTTTCAAAAACTTTATCGATATTTTTTACGATTACTTTTGCCATACGTGTCCTTTATGTATTTTTCATATGAATTTAATTCGCAGAATTATTGGAATGTTGTCAAATAAAATAAATAATTAGACTTTTTTCGAAAAAATTCCAAAATCATTTTTTTCTTTTTATTCTCTGGTTACCAAGCCCCAGCTTGGTAACCTCCAAAAAATGAAATGCGTATCAAAGCCAGTCTCCGTAAACTACGCCCCGACAGGCTGGGGCTTTGATACGAGAGATGCATTGGAACGAGAGAATGATCTGTCACTATGAAATTATTATTTCAGCAGGATCATCTTTTTTATTGGTGAGCTTGATAAATTTAGTTTATATAGGTAGATTCCTGAAGAAAAACCTTCTGCATTCCATTCAATTAAGGTTTGACTATCGTTGATTAACAGATTATCTACTAATTGTCCTTTTATGTTATAAATCTCGATATTTGCTTTTTCAATATGTACTGGTAAATTATAACTGATAATTGTTGAAGGATTGAAGGGGTTGGGAAAATTCTGTTTCAATATGGAAGAGTTTGCCACACAGATTTCATCTGCGTTATTTTCATAAATAACAGTAGCATAATAGATATCCCAATTATCATTTCTATCTGTCTGCCAAAAAACTGCTACTCCATCCTGATAAGGACAGATATCCGGACTCATATCATTTCCCGGATCAGTGGAAATAATTGTTTCTTCTAAAAATTGTCCATTTTCAATAATTCGTAAATAAATATCATATTTAACTTCAACTCCTTTTCTTGCCCACACTACCCAGATTTTCCCGTCTTCGGTATTACAGATAGTTGGATTTACATCAGTTTCATCATTATTAGTTACTTGTATTTCATCACTCCACAAGCCATTAAAACTTTTACAATAAATGTTTACATTGTAATCGCAAGTAGCTCGGTAGAATAGCCAGACAGTTCCCTGATCATCAACAACTGCTTCCGGTTCTAACGAATTATTATCATTATCAGTAACCATCTCAGGATATGACCAGACATTATTTGAATAAATCGAGTGATAAATATTTTTATAACCAGCCACATCCGATTCGAAGAAAAGGTGTCCATTATTATTATCATCAAAGACTAAAACAGGATCATTTATCATTGCCATATCTGAAACGATCTCTTCACCTACATCCCATTGAGAATTTTCATATTTACTAAAATATATAGAACCACCTTCAATGGTTTCTCTTTTCCAAACAACAAACATATATCCATTATTATCGACTGCTAATCTCGGTTCAACCTCATAACACATATTTTGCAGATCAGGGTCGCTAATATTCATTGCTTGTGTCCAATTATAATCTGATGAAGATATAATATCAAAGTTACATACATCATCAACATGATATTGTCGAAAGCTCTGCCAAACAGCCCAGATATTACTCCCATTAAAAATAATATCAGGATGGAGATCCCAGTACTCATCATAACCTACTGTTTCCGGCTCACTCCAACTATTTCCATCATAGTTGCTAACATATTGATCACTTCGAACATATCTTCCGCTGTCCCAGATCAACCAGAGATTACTATTTCCATCGATAGTAGAAATAGGATAACAATCCGTCATTGGATGTGTGGTTATTTGTGAAATTTGAATTTGATAATTATCTAAAGGCATAGGAATATTTTCCTGACAGTTTTTAACAGAACAGACATTCTCTTGAATAATTAAAGTAGGATCTCCTAATATCGTTAATCCTATTAATAATGAAGCATACCAACTCTGATTAAGATAAGTAACCAGTGCATCGCCAATTGAAGAACCACCTGCCAAAGCAGAATAATATTCATCGTATTCAACTCCGTAAGTAACTTTTGTACTACCCAAAGCAGCTAAACCATAATTTGAAGAATACAGATACCAAGAACCGATATTGTTCAACTCAATAAAACGATCATGCATACAACATACAAAAGTGTAAAAGAATGCTTCCGGTAATGTTGAATACACGTCATAATTAAAGAAAGTTCCACCGCCAGGCTGTTGGTTATTGATCTTAAAGGTTGAACCCCACGGAGATGAATGTGCTGATAGATGAACGTGATAATAACCCTGTTGAAGGTAATTTTTATAATTTTCAGCAGTAGTGATATTGTCTTCTGAAATAATATCGACTTCAGGATAAATAAGGTCCATATTTTGAACTGAGCCACCAAGACCATCATCAAAAAAACCTAAAGCACGAAAAGGTAAGTAAAGATTACCGGTTCTATAATTATGATTTTTTATAAAGTAATTATTAATCATAGATGCTTCATCATCCCAGGTTAGACGAGAGGTATTCAATCTACCGACCCATATTTCCGGACTTGTTTCCCCTGTATGACCGTCATAGATTCCGTTACCATCATAATCGAACCAATCTCCATCCATATCCATAAAGAACAGATCTATTGGGAATTCATAGGAAATATCCCCGGTTTCTTCATACCATGCTAAAGGAAGATTTCCAATAAAAACAACTCCCTGCAAGTCTGAATTATAATAGCCGTTTATCAATTCTGCTCTGATATCTTCTGCTGTTCCACCTGTAAATACTTCTAAATCAACTGAATAACCTTCATTTTCCAGATCAGCTATATAGATATTTGTTTGAGGTTCTATTTGAGGATAAAGAAAATTATTAACTATTACTTTTACTAACGGTTCCCTATTTTTAGTTTCTTTTGAGCGATATACTGTTTCGATCTGTATTGACCTTCCAAAATCTATCATTTGAGAATATTCCTGAAAAGTGATTACTTCTCTATTTAAGGGATCAATGTACTCTGACTTTGGAGGTGCTTGAGCTTGTGCAATTTGAAAAGTTATTATTAGAATTATAACGATTATCTTTTTCATAATTATTACCTCATTTTATAAAAAGATAGAATCTGTTAAAAGAATTATTCTTCTTCTCCATTAAAAAATCTAATTAAGAAAATCAAACATTTCAAAATTCATTATCTTTTTGATAATCGAAAATCGTTTTTTCTAAATAAATGTCAATATTTTATTGTTTCCTAAAAAAATATTTTTATTTATGTGGTTTTGATTATCACACCCTCACCCAGTCTCTAGGTCACCTTGTTATCTACTTCCTCTCTTCCTTCTTCACAATCAACATCTCCAGTATAAAAAGGATCAATACAAAAAGCAGCAGGTATTTCCACAATTCAAAACCGTAGCGGGATTGCAACACTTCATCCTCCCAGTTTTTTCCAAGAAGGTGAGTGTTTTTGGCTTGAATTTTTTCCAGTCGGGTATAATCACTTTCGTTGTAATCTAGATTCACGGCAAAGGTAGCGGTTTCGGTTTTATAAATTCCCGTTTTACCGGGTTTATAATTTGGTTTATTGACCTGGATGGAGGTGCCGTCGGGAAGTTCAAGCATACCCTCATTCAACCGGAATGTTTTTCCTATGATGATATTGGATGTACTCTTTGTACTACCGGATGTGAACACCAGCGAATTATAAGCAAAAACCGGAAAGGCAGGTTCAAGCAGGAATGGACTCTGCAGGCTTTCAACATCGAATAACCACAGGCAGGAGCCTTTGTTTTCCAGAGCCAGCGGATGATCTTTTGTGCTGAGCAGCACATTCGATCTTGCTTTCACTTTCCATGTATCGTTAATGCTAATCATTTTAACATTCTTCAGGAGAGTAGTGATGGGATGATATTTATTAGCATAGTTAATGTTAAATGTTTTCGCATTATGCACAAAATTCTGGAAATTCGCTTTGAATGCAGTTCCAAGGTAAGATCTCCAATCCTGCGAAAGCTGTCTATCAGTCAGAAAGAGAATTCCTTTTTGCTGCTTACCCAGTTTATCCAGAATAAATTTCAGTTTTTCGGAGAGATGTCTTCTTTTATAAATAACTATGTTATCATACTTCTGCAGAGATTCCAAATTATAGAGATTCTCATCCGTAAGAAAATCAATTTCTTCTGCATAAATTTCCAATATCGTTTCCATTACCAGCGGAAGTTTCGATTTATCCGATAAGATCGCAACTTCAGGTTCGGGATTGTATTCAAAGCAGAAATAGTTCCTGTTGTCGTAAGTCTGGCGTTCGTTCTTCACTTCCACATAACCAGAGTGCCAACCCGCATTTTCCAGGTTTATTGTAAATACTTCGGTTTTGCGTTGTTTTGGTTGCAGGTCGGTTACTTTTTCCGCCACTGTATTGCCATCCAGAAAAAGTTTGTAGATCACATCCTGCTGACTTCTGATGGAATGATTCACTAATTCGAAAGTTATTTTCTTCTCCAGGTTCCTTTTTACAATTTCATTGGAGATGACCACATTCTGACAACTGATATTGTATCTATCGGTAGTTTGGGATGTAGGAATGAAAAAAGTTGGAACAGTCATTTTCTCAGGAAGTTCTTTTGTTTGCAGATCTGTGATGAAATAAATTTCTTTATTGGGCAGATGCACTTCATCCAGTTTGGTTTCTGCCTCTTGCAGAACATTTTTAAATGGAATAGCAAGAGGAGTTATATCGATGTTGTTTATCAGGTTTTGCGGTAACCTACCAAAACGGATATTCCCATTAATTTTATTCCAGCTCTCACTTAATGTTAAAAGTATAACCTGGTCATTTTCAGAGATCAGTTCATTAATTGTTAATAATATCTGTTTTGATTTTTCCAGTTCGGTTTGCGTATCTACCAGGTAATTCATGCTATAGGAATTATCTACGATAACAGCAATTCCGGTTTTAGGATGAAGTTTGCTGTTCTTCAAAATGGGAACTTTAATTGTCGGACGAGAAATAGCCAGAATAGTAAACAGGATTATCATGATCCTGATGAGTAGTAGAAGCAGATTCTTTATATTGATCTTCTTGCGTTGTTTTTGCTGGCTTTCTTTAATGAAACGGATAGAACTGAAAATAATGCGGTGCGGTTTTTTCCTGGCAAAAAGATAAATTAAGACAGGCAGGATAATGGCAGATGTGAGAAATAAAATTCCCGAGTTTAAAAACGAAATGCCGAACATTTTTCTTTTATATTTCTATACTGCAAAATAGATAAATTTAGCAGTAAATTTCTGCATTAAATAACTTCAAATCAGGTTATCTTCTTATCGAAAATTCTATAAGTTTTATGAACCCAACCACCCAGGTTTTGGGCGATACGGTTCATCATTAAATTATTTTCCAAAATCCAGGACATCTCAGCTTCTTTGATATTGAGCTTTTTATGTTCATTGGCAATTTGAAAATTTTTAGTGTAGAATACTGTATCAATGCCGCGATTCTGGTATTCTTTGATAACTCCCAAAGTAATAACGCGCATTCTGTTGATCTTATTCCTGCCAAACAGCATGTGGAAAATTCCGAAAGGAAAGAGTCGACCTTTCATCTTCTTCAATATTTGGTTATAATCCGGTAGAGCTGTATAAAATCCAGCTGGTTTGCCTTCCACAAAAGCCAGATAGAAAAATTCAGGTCTCACCAGGTCGATCACGGAATCGATCAGATGAAAAAATTCCTTCTTAGTCATCGGAACAAAACCCCAATTCCTTTCCCAGGCTTGAGTATAGACTGAGAATACGATTTCCAGATCTTTTCGCAACTCTTTTTTGTTTTTGGAAGATAGTTCGCGAACTGTAAAACGACCTCTTTTTTGTAGTCTTTCAGTAATTTTTTGTAAGCGGTCTGGTGTTGGTCTTTTAGGAATCAAATAAGCCAGAAGGTCCATTTCTTTTGATAAACCTGCTTTTTCCAAAAGTTCAAGATAGTACTGATGATTATGCGTCATTAAGATGAAGGGTGGGGAATCAAAACCATCTACCAGCAAGCCACATTCATCATTAGTAGAAAAATTCATGGGACCACGCATTGTATCCCTTCCTTTTGCCTGCAGCCAATCATAAGCAGCTTGAACCAGTTTATCAGCAACTTCTTGTTCGTTGATGGATTCAAAGAAACCAAAAAAGCCGACTTTATCTTCATGGAATTTATTGTGCTGGGTATTTGTGTGAGCAGAGATGCGTCCTGCTGTTTCGCCATCTTTCAGGGCAAGAAAAAGCTGTACTTCCGAATGTTCATAATAAGGATTTTTCTTCGGATCGAAAAAGCTTTTTTGATCCATGATAAGCGGAGCCACCCAATGCGGATCGGTTTTATAAAGCTTGAAAGGAAGTATGATGAACTTCTTCAGTTCTTTTTTGGTTTGAACCGGTATTATTTTAATCATAATCTATCCTATCTCCTTTTCATAAATTGTATAAGTTTTAGAATCTTCAGATCCCATCATCTCTATTAATTTTATTGTTAAAGTATTATCTTCCAATACCCAGCCCATATCACAGTAGTCATACCTGGTTCTGGTGTAAAGTTTCTGCTTCCATATCATTATTCCGTCCAGACCCAAACGGCGGAACTTGGGTTTCACTCCCAAATAGCCCACACGAAAACCTTTGGTTCGTTTGGCTCCCAGTATCAGTTTAATTGCACGGATCAATTCGAGGTGCTGAAAGTTTCCAATGCGTTTCAGTTTTTCCGCTACATTGGGCACACCTCCAAAAAAAGCTGCGGCTTCACCTTTTATATAAAGGAAAATGAATAAATTTTTATCCATGATAAGTAACATGTCATCAATGATCTGGTCAAACTCTTCCTGTGTGAAGGGAACAAATCCATAGTTATCATTCCAGGCGGCATTATAAATTTCCAGCATTTCCTTTTTGCGAACATCCAGCGGACGATCACTCCATTTTTCCACGGTCACATTATAACGATCGATTATTTTCTGACCCAAACGAAGCAGCTTATCTTCCATAGGACGAGCAGGTTTCACTTCCCATGATCTTACGCGTTTTACAACATGAAATCCCACTTTTTCTATAAGTGTAGAATAATAAGGTTTATTATAATGATAATACATCACAGGTCGGGAATTGAACCCTTTTGTAAGGAAGCCGGGAGTAGCGTCATTTACCGGAAGATTTTGTGGGCCTCGTATCGTATCCATGCCCAGATCTTTCAGGAATTCTGTTGCTGCTTCCATCAGGATTTTTGCTATCGATTCATCATTATTACACTCGAACTGGCCAAAAAAACCAGTCTTTTCATTCCAATGCTGGTTATGACGATGATTTACAAAGGCATTGCAGCGACCAACGATCTTACCATCTTTCACTGCCATAAAAAAACGCATGACCGCATGTTTAAAAAAAAGATTTTTTGGCTCAAAGAAACCGGTCATACTAATGAGTTTAAATCCAAGATATTCATAATCTAAAAGCGGAATAAATTGGGGGTCTTTTTTATATAGCTTCCAGTGGAAATCTACAAATTTCTTCAGTAGCTTGCGTTCTTCTTTGGATTCATTACCGAATGCAATTAATTCAATATCATTGTACCGGGTCTTCTCGATCATTTCTTACCTTCCTCAAAAAGCACTATATTCATCCAGGTTTGTTTGCTATTTGATCTTAATTTCATTATATCTCTCTTAATTTTTTTGAGACGATAAAATTTATAATTCCCATTAAAATAGCTACAATGAACATTTTTCCCAGGAATACCGGATCACGTTCAAAGAAGAAATTTATTAATGGCGGCAGAAGTACTATCATATATTGAGCAAAGCGGATCTGGTTGAAGAAAATCACGATAATAAGTGCTATTGTTGCGATGATTATCATTGGCCAGGGCATAAAAAAAGTAATGAATCCGATATAAGTAAAAATTCCTCTACCACCTTTGAAACGATGTGTTAACGGTAGACAATGCCCGATAACCGTAGCAAATCCTAAGATCAGCAGATGGTTTTCGGTTCCGATGTTTTCTCCGATCAATTCTATTATTGCCGGATAATTTAGAAGATATTTTAATAAAAAAAGGTAAAAGAACATTTTACCAAAATCAACGATCCCCGCGAAAATTCCCAGGCTTTTATCAATGTTACGGAATATATTCTGGGTGTCCGGATGCCCGGTTCCTACTTTATAAATATTCATGCTCTTGTAAGATTTTGTTATCAGCTTTGCTGTGGAAAAACAACCCAGAAAATAGGAAATAATCAGTAAAGCTATAAATGCAATTAAAGATATCATAAATTCTCCAATTTAATAATTTCTTGCTCCGAAAATAGCGCTTCCAATTCGGATTATATTGGCTCCTTCTTCTATGGCAATTTCGAAATCATCGGTCATGCCCATGGAAAGGAATTTCATCTTCACACCGGGAATATTCTCCCGTTTAGTCTCCTCAAATAATCTGCGTAGAGTTTGAAAACATTTTCGGATAATTGTTTCATCTGATGTGAACATACCAATTGTCATCAATCCTATTATTTGTAAATTTTCCAGTTTTGCAACTTCCCGAATAAAGGAGGTCGTATCATCAGGATCGATTCCGAATTTACTGATCTCAGCGGAAGTATTCACCTGAATCAAAATATCCTGTTTTTTTTGCAGCTCACCGAGATGTTCGTTCAGTTTCTGGGCAGTACTCAGTTTGTCTATGGAATGGATTAAAGCAGGTTCCAGCTTCATTAATTTCTTTATTTTGTTAGATTGCAAATGCCCTATAAAATGGAATTCGCTGATCTTATCTTTAAGGAAGGGAATTTTCTCTTCAGCTTCCTGGATCCTGTTCTCTCCAATATATTCAATACCATGTGCCAGGGCTTCTTCTATGATTGACACAGGATGAGTTTTGGTAACAGCAAGTAATTTTATTTCAGATGGATCTCGCTTTACCTTTTCGGCTGTATTTACAATCCGTTTGTTCAATTTTTCGATATTTTCTGCTATCGACATTCCAGTCCTTTATTTCCGTCTATTAACATAAAAATTAAGGAAATTTTGTGTATCTATATGTCAAGCAATTAGTAGGAAAGCAAAAAAACCGCCCCTTGCGGAGCGGTTTTACATTCTATGTTCATTCTCAGAATTATTTCATCAATATCATTTTCTTTACAGAGGAGTAGCCTTTAGAATCCATTTTGTAGAAGTAAATACCGCTGGCAACAGAACGGTTGTTGTTGTCTTTGCCATTCCAGGATGTAAAGTGAACGCCTTCCTGCAAGTTTTCGGAGATGAGAGTTTTTACCAGTTGTCCTCGTGTATTGTAAA
>CBDUTJ010000032.1:0-34090 GCA_965370415.1 uncultured bacterium
TCCCAAAACACTTGCTGCCGTGGTGGGTCGTGGTGGACTGATGAAATCGGTTATCAGTGGAACATACAGAGTGAATGATGCCATGCTGACTGATCTGCAAGACCCGGCTTTATGGGGCCGGATCCACGCTTCCAACCTGGGAGCTTTCATGGCCAGAGCCATCGCTGATGGGCTTAAGATACCTTCCTTTATCGTTGATCCGGTTACGGTAGATGAGTTCCCGGAAATAGCACGCATATCGGGCTGTCCCCAGATTGAAAGAAAATCACTGCTGCATGCTCTCAATATCCGTTACTGCGGAATATCGGTAGCGGAAAAACTGGGAAAAAAGTTTGCTGAAGTAAACTTGATCGCTGTGCATATGGGTGGCGGCATCAGTGTGGCTGCTATCAGAAAGGGCAGGGTCGTGGACGTGAACAATGCCATGCTCGGCATGGGACCTTTCTCTCCGCAACGGACGGGGGCTCTACCCGTCGGTGATCTGCTGAAAATGGCTTTCTCAGGTAAATATACGCACCAGGAAATGATGAAGATATTTACCAAAACAGGTGGTTTAATTGCTTACCTGGGTACAGATGATGGACGAGAAATCGTGAAAAAGATCGAAGCTGGTGATGAAAAGGCCAAACTTGTTTTTGAGGCCATGATCTATCAGATAGCCAAGGAAGTAGGTGCCTGCGCAACTGTGCTGCAAGGCGAGATCGATGCCATTTTCCTGACCGGCGGACTGGCTTACAATCCCTATGTTGTGGAGCAGTTGAACAAACGTATATCTTTCCTCTCTCCAATACACATAATTCCCGGTGAAAAAGAGATGGAAGCTCTCTGCCAGGGTGGGGTACGGGTTCTAAAAGGCATTGAAGAAGCTAAAGAATATAAATAATTATGTATTATCGCTTTGATTTTCCACTGACCAGATTTCTGTTTGTCCTGTTTATCTGTTTTATCCTTTTTGGCTGCAGCGATGAACCACAGGAAAAAGATTGGACCATCCTTGTCTACATGGCTGCCGATAATGGCTTGAACGATGCAGCACTTGCAGATATCATCGAAATGCAAGCAGCCGAGTTCTCCGATGATATTAACGTGATCGTTCAAGTGGATTATAGTGAATTTAATGAAATAACCGGAGCTTACAGGTATCATATCTATCCAGACGAGAAGAAGCTGATAGACTACCTGGGTGAGATCAACAGTGGAGATTGGCATTCGATCACAGATTTTGCTAATTGGGGATTTGATAAATATCCTGCCGACAAAAATGCTCTTGTCCTCTGGAGTCATGGCAATGGTTGGTATCCTGCTAATAGATTACTTTATCCCTGCTTTTGCCCTGATGAAGAAAGTCAGGATTCTATCAGTATCTCAAGCGGTGATTTGAACAATGCTATAAAACAAATCAATACACACCTTAACTTTCTTGTTTTTGATGCCTGCAATATGCAGACGATGGAAGTTATCACTGAAATTTATCCGTACGTCGACTACATTATTGCTGCCGAAGATGCTGTCAATACACTTGGTTTTCCCTATCACACCATTTTCTCTATTTGGGAAGATTATACGCAGGTGCAAATTTTGGCTGAGGAAATTGCCTTTTATTTTCATGAATTCTATTGGTCGGGAGATCTATACCCGATTTCCTGTTCGGTGGTCAAGAGCTCACTTTTCCAAGATTTATTGGCAGATGTTTCCGAGTTTTCAGAAAGATGGTCGGCTAACGCTGCCGATAGTATCTTTCACCTTAGCAGACAGGATTGTCTGGAATTCAATGGTTCCTGGATTAGCTCACCTGCAGATGTCGACATCAAGGAGTTTTTTCTGAGTATACTGGAACATGAACCCCCTGATTCCTTGGCTGAATTCTGCGATCGGATAGTGGCGAATATTAATAATTGCTTTATCTTTCAAAAGACAGATGAATATCCCACTGGCTATCCTACTGACAAGGTCGGAGCAGGCATCATCTGGTTTCCCGATGTAGATACCTACTACTATTTCGGGGAACGATTGGATGAGTATAATCAGCTCGATTTTTCAGATACCGGCTGGCAGAATTTCCTGGCAAACACCTTTGAATAATATTTGACGTTTTATAAGATGATCGGATATTGGACCAATTGGTAAGAGTAAAAAAGGAGAAGATATGACTGATCTTTTACAAACTGTAGACCTTTTCCCCCAGGGCAAGATCGCTGTTATCGGTGATCTTATGCTGGATAAATACATTTTTGGACAGGTGGAACGTATCTCTCCGGAAGCTCCTATTCCTATTGTATCGGTTAAACAGGAACGTTGGGCGCTGGGGGGTGCAGCCAACGTGGCAGCCAATATCTCCACTCTGGCTGGTGATGCTTATCTTTTGGGAGTTCTGGGAGACGATGCGTCCAGTAAGACCTTCTTTTCCCTGGCCAGACAAAAAGGAATTGATACAACTGGTATTCATATAGATGCCCAGAAAACCACCATCCAGAAGATCCGGGTAATAGGGCAGAATCAGCAACTGTTGCGCATAGATTACGAAAATACAGATTATATAGAAGAAAATATAAGTGAGATGTTTTTGTCACAATTGAGTAAGATCAGCAAGCTGGCTGCGATCATTGTTTCAGATTATGCTAAGGGAACCATCTCCGGAAAATTGATGCACGAGCTAAAGCTGTTTTCAAAAGCTAACAACATTAAACTAATCATTGATCCCAAGCCCGGTCACAAGGATTTTTACAAGGATATAGATCTTGTTACTCCCAACCTGAAAGAAGCACAGAAGATGAGCGGGATAGTGGTGAGTAACCGGGAGAGCCTGGAAGAATGTGGTATAAAGCTAATGGAAGAACTATCATGCAGTGTGGTGATCACTACCGGTGAAAAGGGAATGTCTGTTTTCCAGATGAATAAGAAACCTGTTCATATTCCTACCAAAGCCACCGAAGTTTTTGATGTCTCCGGAGCGGGAGATACAGTAGTTGCTGCTATCGGTATGGCTCTTATCAGCGGAGCGACTCTGACCAAGGCTGCCGAAATAGCCAACTTTGCAGCTGGTCTTAAGGTAAGAAAAGCGGGAACTGCCCCCGTTTATCTGGATGAATTGAAGCAAGCTATCAGTTCTTAGAAAATCAGCTTACTTGTTGTCTTTCAGCTACTTACAAGCTTTGTGGATAACTATGTGGATAACCTGTGGATTGATTTCCCTAGGAATTATAACTTATTAAAATATATAGCATTACAGGTCTGAAAAACTATTTTCATTATGTGAATATCTCTGAGTTATTAATGAGAAACATGTAACTTAGGTTATTTTATGAATTGTAACGAAAACAGTCTTTATTGAGGATTTTTTAAAATTTTTCATATTACTAGCAAAATCATTTTTTACAATCTATAGACCTTTAGCAAAACTTGACACAATAAATAAGACAAAAAACTATGCATTTGTGTGCTAGGTGGGGAGTCAGCGGTGCCCTGTAACCCGCAATCCGCTCTAGCGGGACTGAATTCCTGCAGGAGAATGCTGATGCCTGGATCGGGAATAATAAGCGGTGTTGAGAATCAAGCCCGACGCAATTGTGAACTGTGAATCTTGTCAGGTCTGGAAGGAAGCAGCAATAAACAGAACTCGCGATGTGCCGCCGGTCTACTTGGTTTGAGCTGGCTGTTAGCTTCCTTTTCGGGATAGGTATCGATTGCAGGTGCACACTTTTTTTAATAAGGTTCAAGGTTCAGGGTTTCAGGGTTCAAAGGTTCAGGGTTAAAGGGATAAATAATTATGACTGGTAAATATCAGATCCCCAGAGGAACATTCGACATCCTGCCGGAAGATAGTTACAAATGGCAGTATGTAACAGATGTTTTCAAAGAAGTTGTAAAAACTTACAACTACCAAGAGATCATCACGCCCATATTTGAGAAAAGCGAAGTTTTTGAACGTAGCGTAGGGGAAAGCTCCGATATTGTGCAGAAGGAGATGTACCGGTTCCAGGATAAAAAAGGACGTAAGTTTGCTCTGCGTCCGGAAGGAACCGCACCGGTAGTTCGTTCTTACGTGGAGAATAACCTGGGTATGGGTAGTGGTAATACTAAACTTTTTTACTTGGGTCCCATGTTCCGTTATGACCGTCCCCAAAAAGGACGTTTCCGTCAGTTCTATCAGTATGGTGTAGAAAATATCGGCAGTGATAATCCTTTTATCGATGCGGAAGTTATTGCCATCGGATACAGTTTTCTGAAAAAGCTGGGACTGCAAAATTTTGAACTGCAGGTCAACAGCATCGGCTGCGTGAACTGTACTCCAGATTACGATAAGGCTCTGGTAAAATATTTTACACCCTATCTTGTTGAAATGTGTTCTGATTGTAATACACGCATCAATAAAAAGCCCAAACGGTTGCTGGACTGCAAAGTTCCAAACTGTATAAATATAGCTCAAAACGCACCTTCCATGCTGGATTACCTGGATAATGAGTGCAGAGATCATTTTGCCGGAGTGCAGGATTTCCTGAAGAAGATGGAAATTCCTTTTACGGTAAACCCAAAAATAGTGCGGGGATTAGATTATTACAATAAAACTGCTTTCGAATTTATCGATAATAATCTGGGTGCACAGAATACGCTGATCGGTGGGGGCAGATACAATGGACTGATCTCGCAGTTTGGCGGAAAAGATGTTCCCGGTACCGGCTTTGCCGGTGGATTCGAGAGATTGATCCTTTCCATGGAAACTGAAGAACTATCCTTCGGAGAAGAACAGCTTCCTGATTTATTTCTGATTACACTGGGTCGGAAGGCGTTTGAATATGGAACTAAACTGCTGTTAAAACTTAGAGATGCAGGTATCTCCGTGGAATACGATCCCGATAAAGAAACATTGAAATCTCAAATGAAAGCTGCCGACAGGTCAAGATCACGTTTTGCCTTGATCCTGGGAGAGGACGAACTTTCCCGGAATAAGATAATCCTGAAAGATATGGAAAGCGGTAAGCAGCAACTTATCGGGCTGGAAAAAATAGTTGAAAGTCTTAAAAAAGATGTTTAAAAAACAACTATAAATTTTTTCTTGACGCAAAAAGCTGGCACTCTAAAAAAGGGTTTGCTAAAAATGAAATTTAGATTATTATTTTAAAATAAAAAAATGGAGGAAAATATGAAACTGAAACCCCTTGATGACAGAGTTGTTATTGAAGTCAAAGAAGAACTTGCAGAGAAGAATGTGGGAGGAATTATCATTCCCGATACAGCCAAAGAAAAGCCACAGATCGGCAAGATCATAGCAGTGGGAACCGAAGAAGAGTTGAAAGAATTGGTTAAAGTCGGAGATAAAATTCTTTATAGCAAATATGGTGGAACAGAAATAGATATTGAAGATAAAAAATATCTCATCGTTTCTCGTTCAGATATTCTGGCGATCATTAAATAGGTAGGTAAGATATGACAGTTATCGATGTAAACCTGGATAATTTTGAAGAGGAAGTTCTGAAATCTGACATTCCCGTACTGGTAGATCTCTGGGCACCCTGGTGTGGTCCCTGCAAACCGATAGGATCCACCGTCAGTGAACTTGCCGACGAGTATGCCGGTAAATTGAAAGTGGCTAAGCTCAATATTGATCAGAGTCCCGAACTTGCCACAAAATATAATATCATGTCTATTCCCACCCTGCTCATTTTCAAAGATGGTCAGGTAGATGGACAGATCATCGGTCTGGTAGGAAAAGATAAGATCGAAAGTAAATTTAAACATCTGATCTAACTTAAGGCTAAAATTAAAACAATATTAAACCTCTCGAATTTTCGGGAGGTTTTTTTTATTCTGTAAGATATTCAGCAGAAATTATTTACACCCTTTTTCAGCACCAAGAAGAACGGACAGGGAATAGGGCTTACTTTAACGCGTGAAATATTATTGAATCATGGGTTTAAATTTTCATTGGAAACAAATGAAAAAGAAGAGACCGAGTTTGTGGTGGAGTTTTGAAGGAAAACCGGAAAAAAAGGAGAAATGGAAAAAGGAAGTTTTTCTTTTCAGAAATTATAGTCCTGTAAAATTTTTTCTACAATAGGTTTTAATTCTGGTAATCTCTTTTTAATTGTTTCCCAAACAAGCTTGTAATCTACTCCAAAATAGAAATGAATTAATCTATCTCTCATTCCAGCTATTTCTTTCCAGGGATTGTTCGGGTAGTTTAGTTTAATTTCGTCAGGAATTTTCTTAACTGCTTCGCCAATTATTTCAAATTTTCGAATTACCGCACTGGAAGTTTTATCATCCGTAATAAAATCCTCAAAATCCATTTTATCAACAAACTCTTCTATGCTATTAATACATTGTAAAATATCTTTTAAATATAATGCATAATTTCTTTTCATAAAGAAATAACCTCATTTAATATCAGTTCCTTAAGTTCCTGTCTTAATGCTCTTCTGGGAATTATATCGACTTTATGTTTCAGTTTCTCTTCAATAAATATCCCTAAACCAGATAAATCAAAGAGATCAGCGTTATCTTCAAAATCAACTAAAATATCTATATCGCTTTTTTCATTTTGTTCACTTCGTACAAATGAGCCGAATAATCCGATTTCCTTTAAATGAAATTCCTTTTTTAAAAGCTTCTGATTCTTTTTTAAAAAATCTAAAATTTCTTTTCTGGATAACATGATTTCTCCAATACAAATTCTAATTTCATAAATTATTTGAATCAATTATTGTCAATTATTTCAAATTTCAATCCCAAAAAGAACGGACAGGGAATCGGGCTTACTTTAACCCGGGAGATATTATTGAATCACGGGTTTAAATTCTCTCTGGAAACAAATGAAAAAGATGAGACCGAGTTTGTGGTGGAGTTTTAGAGAATTAATAATTTATTGAATTATTACTTTTTTAATTTTTTTTTCAACTTAGAAATAATTTTATTCATATTTATTCCTAAACCAAAGAAATTTGGTTTTAGTTCGATAATTTCATTCACATCATCAATTTTATTTTTTTTAGAAATTAGCAATTTCATTCCAACAAAATCATCTAATCTATCACTTGCATTTGAAATATCTAATAAATCAGCAGCTGTGTCTCCAATTTCTGAATAAATAAATTCAACTTTTACAAAGTTCGGATTATTATAATCTTTAGTTTTTGTGTATACTTGATGCCATATTTTCCCAATTCTTCTGTTTATTTTATCTGCTTGTTTACCTATTCTATTTAATCTTTTTACATGATGTTCCTTAATAGCAAATTCCATATCTTTTATAATATTAACTATTTCATTTTTTGATGATTCATAAACACTTAATGAGTATTTAACATAATTCAAGAATTCTTCATCTATATACGAAAAATATAAGGATTTTTCTAATTCTTTGAGTAAATTATTAACCTTGTGATTTGTATCTTCTAACGTATTTATCCATTCTTTTAAATCTATTAAAATATCATTTAAAGATTGCGAAGAATAATCCGTAAATCCAGCAAGCATTGACCTAGTCATTTTCAATCACCTAAAAATTCTTTCTGTTTTATATTTATAAGATTTATAACTTCATGATAATCATTTACTTTCTTATAAAACCTCAAATAGAAAACAAATTCCCTCTCTTGCTGTCAAATTAAAAAAACTTTAAAAACCTCTTTCTATTCAGCAACCCGGTTCCGGGATAAAATCCAGTATAAAATAAACAGTATTCCGGGTGCAGCTAATAATTCAATAAATAGAACAAAATCCGGTTTTCCATGTTTAACCAGCATTTGCAGGTGAAAACCGATAATACTACCGATTGCAATTATGCCACCCAGTCCTTCCCATTTCCAGGCGATAATAAGTCCTATTGCCAATCCAATCGGGAAAAATACAAACTGAAGTACATGCTTAAAGGCAAATGTAGCAGTTCCAATTGAACCGATAATACTTGCGCCAAAAAATAATAAGAGAAAGGCTAAACTTAAGATACTCCATATCCTTGCGACCCATTTAATAGTAATTGTTACTTTGTTTCTTTTTACATCATTCATTTTTTTACCTCCAATATTTTAAACCAGATAAGGGTTCTTCAAAATGGAGTGTTTTTATCATCCTGAGAAATTCTTTCATTTTTTCATACAAAGGATCTTCGCCTATAATGAGATTCTTCGTCGAATGCCTATGTAAGTTCATCCTCAGAAAGACATCCATTTTTCTATTTTGCATAACTCATTTAAATCGGATAAAATTAATAAATTTCACTTCTGTGCCACGCGAATAATTAAAATAATGAGCTCGTTTTCTTTTCTCTGAAAAATAATTCGATAATTTCCAACTCTCAATCTTAAGAATTTACTGTACTTTCCTTTGAGAGGTTTGATCCTGTTTTTTAGTTGAGATGGATTTTCTGCTAATTTAGTAATCTTTTCTTTGATCCTGTTCTGCCAGATCGGATCGATTGCTTTTAGTTCGCTTACCGCTTTTTTCAGGAATTTTACCTGATACATAATTATAGACCAAGTTCTTTCCAGGCTTTTTCTGCATTTACAAGTTCAGTCTTTCCCTGGTTTAATTCATTTAATCTTTTTTCAGCAATTTGCCCCTCTATCTCGTCAAAATATAATTCCAATGCCTTTGCCACGATCCTGCTCTTTTTATCGTTAAGCTCATCTGCAATAAGAGTTAGCTCACGGGCAACAGATTCAGGTAAAGTTACATTCATTCGAACATGTTTTTCGATCATTTCTCACCTCCACATATACACAGGTTAATCTGCAAAATAGTGTGTATAATGTCAAGTATTAATTTGTGTGGGAAAATAGATAAACCTTCCGTCTTCGCTAAAGCTACGACGTGACAGGTGCAAACGGTCGGAGACCTTCGCAAAGGTTGCTCTCAATAAAGCAGAAGAAATCCCCAAACCATCACTTCATATCAGCAGTCTTCATTAATTCAAGGTAAGGAACATAATTCGGTTTTTCCAGGGAACATGCTTCGATCATTTCTAAAACTTTTTGCCACTTTACTTCGAACTCTTGAATCTCCATATAAACATTGCGGGGATCAAGGGTAATTCTATGTCCTGTCTGGGCGGCATTTACTACCACATCATTCGAATATTTTGATTTATCCCAATTGTTCTTTGCCAGAAATTTCATAAATTTCAGAAGCTTGCTGATCTTTCCCTTTTTGTCTGAAAGTAACTCAGTATCATATTCAGGTAATTTAATTTCAATTTCTACTTTTTGCTGAACACTGAATTCAGGCGTAGAGATATAGGTCGTCAATTTATCACCGTTATAGTTCCATGAACCGGCTGTTAGATCTTTATCATAATTGATCGTTTTACCGTTTACTTTGATATTTTCCGGCGGGAAGGTGAGAGATAATCTCAGTTCGTAAGCTCTCGATTCCAGCATTCCCGGATAGCTTCCCTGCACAGGTTCGATCACAACTTGCATGTTATTTTTTTTGTTGAAATGGATATCCGTAAAAGTATAGGTACCTGTTTTATAGTTGTTGTTATTTCCCTGATCGTCATACACTTTTGTAGTACCCGATTTTCCCGGGAAAATTGTCAGGATCAAAGGGTTGACCGGATCTTCTCCGCTGCTCTTCATTTGTTTTTGCATGGGAATAATAGCTCCCGCTTTGATATAGACAGGAATTTCATCCAGGGCAAAAGCTCTTTCAATGGTTTTCCCGCCTGTAAATGATGTACCGGAACACCATTCTATCCATTCACCTTCCGGCAGCCAAATATTCTTGGAAGCGAACAAGCTGTCCCCTTCCATCGGTTGCGTTACGGGTGCTATCAGCATATCATTTCCGAACATATACTGGTTTGGAAAATTGTATGCTTCTTCTGCTTTTGGATGGTCATAATACATCGGTCTGCAAATGGAAATGCCGGTATCATAAGCTTCTCTGGCAGCAGAATAAATATAGGGAAGAAGTGTATGCCTTAGCTGAAAAGCATTGCGCATTGCATAAAAATTTTCTAACGGGTATGACCATAATCTGCGATTTATTTTTGGGTCTTTTGTACAATGGGTTCGCACTATTGGACTGAATATGCCAAACTGTATCCAGCGGGTATAAAGCTCGGGAGAATTTTCACCATACATGTGTCCGCCAATATCATGGCTCCAGAATCCAAATCCCACATTGGAAGCTGTGGAAGTAAAATAGGGTTGAAAATCAAGAGAGTTCCAGTTTACAAAAGTATCACCGGAAAAACCTATCTGGTACCTGTGATTTCCCAGTCCGCCATACCTGTGAAAGATCAAGGGGCGTTTTTCATTGCGTCGTTCCATATCATTGAAGAAAACATAATTAAGATAAAACGTGGGATTAACATTGTTGACGTTCGTTGTGCTCCATTGCTGCCAGTCCAGCCACCAGAAGTCCACGCCGTCTTCTTCCATGGGATGGAGAATTATCTTCATAAAATTCTCGGCAAAATCTTTGTTAACAATATCAAATGGAATATATTTTTTTGATTCGGGATCGATACTCATTGCTATTGCCATTTCCCGGTATTTTTCTTCAAAGGGCTGTATTCCCGAGGCAGGATGAAGATTCATGCATACTTTCAGATCTTTTTCTTCTGTCCATTGCAGAAAATCCTGCGGGTCTGGGAAATAGTTCTTGTTCCAGGTAAGTCCGGTCCAGCCTGCCCATTGTCCAGCCTGATCTCGTATCTTTTTTCCATCTTCCTGATACCACTCGGGCTTGGAAGTGATATGCCAATCCATATCCACTACCAGAACGTCCAGTGGAACATCATGTATTTCAAATTCATTTATCAATTCGCGCAATTCCCAATCGGTATATTCCCAGTAACGCGACCACCATGTGCCAAATGCAAATCTAGGTGGTAAAGCGATTTTTCCAGCGATTTGTACAAAATCATTTAAGGCAGTTTTATAATCATAGCCATAACAGAAAAAGTAAAGATCCTGCAGTTCTATTTTCGGTCTGGGAATCACCCAGGCCCATTCCGAATTATCGAAAAGCGGTCTTTCTGAATCATCGATCAGCACCCAGCCGTCCCTGGAAATAATACCTTGTCCCAGATTTATTTCTTTTTTAGCCCAATAGTGATAATTCCCATCATACCCGTCCAAAGTTCTATGAGTGCCTTTTAAGTTGCCGGTATTTCTCATCCCAGGTTTCCATACTTTTGCAGTTCCATCCACATCAAATTTGATTTGAAGATTTTTATCGGTAAATTTCCCACTACCTATTTTGTATTTTAAAATGAATTTATCTGTTTCGATCTGCAACCAGCCATCTTTATTCTGTTTTCTAAATTTTGGAACGGGAAGTTTTCTGTTCACAATTACGAGAGTTGCATAATCTTCAAAAAAACCATTCTCTTCCCACTCCATCCGAATAACACCTGATGTAAGTACGGTGAAGCGAACGTTTTCTGAAATGACAACTGCATCCGCATTAGCTACAGAATCATATTCCTGTGCATAAATAAAGTTGAATAATAAGAATAAAATGATAAAAACTAAGTTAAACTGTTTCATTGGAAACTCCTTTTTCTACCTATTTCAATGAGTTCGAACAAAAAATTCAGTCTTTTTCATTTCAGGAAGATCATGTCATTTATCGGGTTTTGAATTGAGAGAATAAACTGCTTGAATTCCGAATATTTCTTATTGGAAATAATGCATTCAGGAATGTAGATCTCTCTATAAACGATTATTTTTCCTTCCTCAATTTTGGATTCCATTTTGAAATAAGCAATTTTATTATTGATCACAAATTCTTTAATATTTTTTATACTGTTCAGAAGTTCCATTTTGTCAGATTCTTTAGATATATCGCTGATATCGATGATAAAGTTTTCCCGGATGAATATCTTATCGGAGACCTGATAATTGTTGTCTCTTTCATCGAGTGCAACATCAAAAGAAAAATTCGTTGATAGCAGTTTGAAATATTTATATGGTTTCTGATCAACCACAAAATCGCCATATTCCAGCGTATAGGTCATTTTCAAATTTTCATCTATTTTATTAAAATTTAAGAAATTCGGTCCATCTGTAAGTTTTGCTGATTTTTCTCCAAGGGATTGATTGAACCAGATCTTACGTTGAGCATCGGGCATATCCAAGAACATTTGTCTTTTTTGAAAATTCATATTACTTGAATATTCGGATTTAATTTCGATTTTTGCAGAATTATCTTTCACAAAGTAATTGTAAGTATTTTCTTCACAGACAGCATTTTCAGTTTTATATTTAATAAGTTCATATTTATCGTTTCCAACCAAAATGTTTGCTTCATTATTTCCTGTGAAGGCAAAAGGCATATAACTGTTTCCCGGGCAAAAAATATCATTATGCCAGAAAGCACAAATCCTATCCATGAAATGATTTACAGCGTATTTTTCCTGAATTTCAGAGAACCTGTTATTTTTAGAGAGAATCACGGCAGGATAAACATCTTCTATTCCAGCGGATTTTAATAATGCAATAAACAGAGCTGTGAGTTCTTTTTCCGAACCGAATTTTTTCTCGAAAACTTCAGTCAAAGGTTCTGGTGTAAAATCGATTTCAGAAGTATATGATTTCTTTTCATTGAAATTTTCTGCCATATATTTGTAAACTGCCAAAACTTTAGATTCATCATTCTCGCAATTTTCAATAATTATTTTTGCCAGTTCAGTAATGGAAACATCTGTCTCAATACTTTTTAGTTTTGATAGTTTTTCTTCAGCCAGCTCATGCCAGTCCTTATAAAAACTGAATACTATAGGAGTACCGGAAACCAGAAGAGATGGAGAATTATTTTCCTCTTTATAGATAGCCGTGTTTTTTACATTCCACGAATATACATTAAATTTCCCTTCTTTTGTTTTTATAAAGTTAACAACGTCTTTATCGTAATGGTAATTTAGTTTGAATTTTTTGGGACATTTTATCGTGAAGATCTTATTTAGATATGGATTGGTCTCTTTTAAATGTTCAACACCATTAACCGGTTCACATCTTTTATTGGTAATAGTATAATCTACCACCACAAAATATCCCGGTTCTATCTGCGGGAAATTGATGATCTTTTCCCGGAAATTTATATAATCCGGAGACAAGATCGATTCCGTATCATTCATATCATAAATTTGATTTTCAGGGATTTCAATCCTGTTCCCTTCCGTATCGATCGTAAAACAGTGTCCCAATTCTACGTCTTCAAAATCTGCATTATAACTTATTTTAACATCGGAATAGCGTTTCTTACCTTTGTAATTCAGTATTTTCTTAACATAGAAAATGTGTCTTTGAAAGCTGAAATCTTCTTCTACCGTCATCTTGATCTCGGTTAGCACATTCAAAGCGGAAGCATCTGGATATTCGCCGGGAACATCTCTGATGATATCATCTATTCTATCGGCAAATAAGTTAAATGCAAAAGCAACCAGCAGCAGAGCGAATATTTTCTTAATCATTTTCTCCTCCAATATTGGCAATGATATAAAGGTTTTCATATTTCGTTAAATTTGCCAGTTTCTTTTTTATTTCCTGGAATTGTTCCTGCTTAAAATGAATTTTATTATTTTCAAAGTGATAATTAAATTTCATGCTATTTCCTTTATGGTCAGATTTAAATGTGGTCTTAAAACCTTCAAAATTGAGAAGTTCCAAATTTGGCACAGATGGTAATTCAAGATTTTTCGTAAACTCGATTTCATAATTAATCTCAAAACTGAAAGCACCCATAAGTTTAAAAGCGTATTTTCTTTCGCTTAATCCAAAAGGCATCATCATATAGTTATAGAAAGAATTGAGATTCAAACGGGAAGGTTCAAAAGGAATAAAAATTCTGTTCCCGAATGCTGAAATGTAATTTTTTATTTTAATATCAGCAATGATCTTCATATTCTCTTCTTTATTTGCAGGATCGACATAATCAAAACTGATTAGTCTGGTGTTTGGATGTAATTTACTTACTAACTTAGAAACAGTTTTTTTGAACTCGTATTTATTAAGTCTTGAAAACCTTGATCTGAGCACTGTATCGGAAAACCCGGAAAAGAGATACTCTATAGTTCCGGTCGCATTATAATTCTTATCGATTTTCAAATGGATATTTACAGTTGAATTATTTTCCAAAGGATTGGAAATGGGAGTGGTTCGCAGGGAATCACCTTTTTCAGATGCAATTAAATAAGAGTTGTCTTCTTCATATTTGGGTAGAAAATCTTTTGTATTTTCGTCCGTGGGGTCAAAGATAAATTCCAGCTTACCTTCCTCATCATAAGAAACCGTAATAGCATGATTGAACCACAACATCGGAGCTTGGGGATTTAACCTGGAACCGGAAGAAATTAAAATAACATCGGATCCAATTCCTGCCTCCCTCAACATCGCAGTTAATAATGCAGCTTTATCACGGCAAACTCCGCCCCGGGTTTCAAATGTGTAAGTTACATCATGCGGTTCAAATCCGGGTCTGTTTTCTTCTTTATCCACACCCAGATAACGAACATTATGTGCAGCCCAATAAAACAATTTTGCTGCTTTCTCTTTTCGTGAAGTAATGCCTTTTGTTAATTCTTGAACTTTTTCTCTAATGGCATCATTCACTTCCATGTGCGGCTTCACGATATCATAATACCAGCGGGAAATTTCTTCCCAGCTTTCCACGGTCGTTATCTTGATATGAAACGCGAATAAATTGAAAACTTCCATATTAGGTTCGTAAATTATTTTGGGATTATTTTGTGTGTTCCAGCAATAAATGATATTTTCATTTTTTTCTTCTTTAGAAAACTCATAGGGAAAATCCTTTTTATTAATTTCATGGATGAATAATTTCTTGTTTTTGGGAATGGCTATTTCTAAATAATCATTGAGATATTTCGACCAAGGTTCAATATTAAAAACAGCAAAATAGTTATTTTCCATTCTTGCTTTTTTAATAATATATTTTTCTTTAGTATAAACTATATCACCAATTTCTATATTGGGAATTTCAGCAGTTAGGATCTTGGAAGTTTCAGAATAAATATTGCTCCAACCCATGAAGCTATTATCTTTTTCATGCAAGATCTCGTTTGGGTCAAAAGAAATTATTTCACCGCTTTTCTTGATAAGTTCAATGATGAGGATTTCTTTTTCTCCATAATTTGTATCATACCAGAATAACACAGAGTTGTCTTTTTTTGCTCCTTCGGTTAGAATTTTCTTATAAGATTCGGAGATTTCATATCCCATGCAGTATTCGTCTAGGTTAACAATTTCGTTGGAAATATAAATTTCATTACTTTCCGGATAATCCTCTGCTTTTGCCTGTTGAAGCATTTTTATTGCTTCCTCTTTTTCAACATATTCTGCACATAATATTGATGTTATCAGCAGAAATATGAGTAATAGGATTTTCTTCATTTGAACTCCTTTTTTTCTATTAACCACAGAGCACACAGAGAGCACTGAGTTTTTTCTTTTATTATTATTGATTATGCTTTTTAAATATCTCCACGATCCGTCCGGCAGTTTTTCCATCCCAGTATTTGGGAATTTCGCCTTTTTTAATATTACCGCTTAAAATTTCTTTTGCTTCTTTGATAATATCTTTTGTATCCAGTTTCACCAATTTATTGGTTCCTTCGGTGATAGTTATTGGTCTTTCTGTTTGGGGTCGCAGTGTAAGGCAGGGAACACCAAAATAAGTAGATTCCTCCTGAATACCACCGGAATCAGTAAGAATGAATTTTGCTTCCATCTGCAGTTTAAGAAAATCATAATAGCCTACTGGTGGGATGAGAAGCAAGTTCTTCATTTGTTTCACTTTTTCTTCAAATCCAAAAGCTGTGATCTGTTTAGTCGTGCGGGGATGGATGGGGAAGACCAGCTTTATCGATCTTGATATTTCTTCAAATGCGTTGAGGATAGTAAGAAGTCCGTTTCTGCTATCAACATTGGAAGGACGGTGTAGAGTGATAAGGACATAATTTTGATCTAATCCTAATTTCTGCAGAATGTTTGATCCTTTTGCTTTCTCCTTGTATTGCACCAGCGAGTCGATCATGATGTTTCCCACAAAGTAGATTTTGTTTTTTGCGATTCCTTCATCCAGGAGATTTTCGTCTGCATCAGGAGAAGGAGTAAGCAGGTAATCTGAAATAGCATCGGTGAGAATGCGGTTAATCTCTTCAGGCATAGCACGATTATAACTGCGCAGCCCAGCTTCCAGGTGAGCCACAGGGATATACAGTTTCACAGCATCGATGGCGCAGGCAGCTGTGCTATTCACATCACCGGCTACAATAACCAGGTCTGGTTTATCTTTCAACAGGACTTCTTCATATCTTTCCATTATTTTTGCAGTTTGCTGCCCGTGTGTACCGGAGCCAACTTCCAGATATTCATCGGGAATAGGCATTTGCAGGTCATCAAAGAAAAACTTGCTCATTCGTTCGTCATAGTGCTGTCCGGTGTGGATCAGCTTCACGTCAAATTCTTTGGAATACTTTGCAAATTCTTTGTAAAGCGGAGCCATCTTCATAAAGTTCGGTCTGGCTCCCACGATGAGATGTATTTTTCTTTTCATTTAATTACCTTTATTTCTTTGTTTCATACTATTACTCCGCCACCCAAAAGCTGGTTTTCTTTGTAAAACACAGCCGATTGCCCAGGAGTGATAGCTCTTACTGAATTCTGCAACGATACCAGTAAGTTCTTTCCTTTGTATTCTAACTTTCTCACTGGTACAGGCTTGCTGTTATAGCGTATTTGCACAGAGATATCTGCTTCGGGCTCTTTATTTATCCAGTTAACTTTGTTTATCTGGAATCCCCTACAGAGCAGGTCATCCGGATTATCGGTTACCACCAGTTCGTTCTTCTCCACATCCAGTTTCAGCACGTATAACGCTAAACGCCAGGGTGTATTCAAACCCTTCCTCTGTCCAATGGTATAAAGAGGAAGTCCACGATGACGTCCGATAATATCCCCATTCGGCAAAGCAATGTTACCCTGTTTCAATTCAAGATGTTTTTTCAGGTAATCTTCATAATGGCTTTTTATAAAGCAAATCTCCTGGCTTTCACTTTTATCATGCACAGGAAGTTCCATTTTTGCAGCTATTGCTCTTACTTCCCTTTTGGAAAGTTCAGCAATAGGAAAAAGCGTCTTGGCAAGCTGATGCTGATGCAGCGCCCATAACATATAAGATTGGTCTTTACTCTCATCGGTTGCTTTGTAGATGTGAAAAGCTTCCTCTTCTTTGATCAATTTTACGTAATGCCCTGTAGCAAATTTTTCCATACCAAGCTTTAAAATTTCTTCCAGGAAGATGCCCCATTTAATGGTTGGATTGCAAAGGGTACAGGGATTTGGAGTTCTGCCCTTTGAATATTCAGAAATAAAATTTTCTTCGACTATCCTTTTGAAAACTTCTGAAGTATCAATAACATGGTGAGCTATTCCTAATTTTTTGCAGACTTCTTCAGCATCTTTGATCGCAGCATTGATTCCTTCAGCTTCTGAAAAACCATAAGCAACACTATCATAATGACGCATCGTAACACCAATAACATCATTACCTTCTTTCTGAAGAATAGTAGCAGCTACGGAGCTATCAACTCCGCCACTCATAGCAACAGCGATTTTCATTTTTCCCCTATTCAGCGAATCAGCTTCTACTATGGCTACGCTGGTACAGGTTAGTTACCCTCTTATTCTTTTTATATCAGCGCCAAGCTTGGAAAGTTTCTGTTCTATTTTTTCATATCCACGATCAATATGATAGATGCGTGAAATAGAAGTTTGACCCTTAGCAGCAAGTCCTGCCAGAACCAGAGTTGCGCTGGCACGAAGGTCGGTAGCCATAACTTCGGCACCACTGAGTGTTTCCACGCCGTTTATAGTTGCCATGTTTTTATCCAGAGAAATATCGGCATCCAACCTGTTCAATTCAGCAACATGCATGAATCTGTCTGGAAAGATAGTATCTTCCACTATACATTGACCGTCCGCCAGCGTCATCAAAGCCAGGAACTGAGCCTGCAGGTCGGTTGGAAAATCCGGGTAAGGCTGTGTAATAATATCTACAGGCGTTATAATTTGTGGCGGGAATATTTTAATTGATCTTCCCATGATCTCAAAAAGGCAGCCAGCATCTTCCATTCTGTTAGTAAGAGCCTTGATATGTTCGGATATACAATTGGAAATTGTTAATTCGCTTTTAGTAATAGCTGCAGCAATCAGGTAAGTTCCGGCTTCTATTCTGTCCGGGATCATTTCCATCTCAGCCGGTTCGAGCTTGGATACTCCAATGATCTTCAGTTGTGAAGTACCTTTACCTCCTATCCGCGCACCCATAAGATTTAAAAAATCTATCAGACTACCAATTTCCGGTTCCAGAGCAGCATTGTAAATATACGTTTCACCT
Organism: uncultured bacterium; assembly: GCA_965370415.1. Lineage (GTDB taxonomy): Bacteria > Cloacimonadota > Cloacimonadia > Cloacimonadales > TCS61 > JACNIV01. The sequence continues at coordinate 18,367 of CBDUTJ010000032.1, forward strand.
TGTGCCAGTACAGCCGCCATCAAGGCATTTGCGGTTGCACCTACGCTCACTTTACTAAAATGAATTTTATTACCTTTCATCTTTTTGCAATTTGCATTAATATAACCGTGTTCTATTTCGATCTTAGCTCCCAGAGCTTCCATGGCTTCCAGGTGCAGATCTACCGGGCGTGTACCAATGGCACATCCACCGGGAAAAGAAATACGAGCTTTTCCAAATCGACCCAGAAGAGGACCCATCACATAAATTGAGGCTCGCATTTTACTCACCAGTTCGTAGGGCGCTTCACAATAACCGGCATGTGTAGCATCTATCTCCAGAATATTATCGTGAAATTCGACACGGGCACCGATAACTCGTAACAGATGAGACATCATTTTAATATCATTTAAATATGGAACATTGCGAAGTACAGATCTTCCTTCTGCCAGCAAAGTAGCTACCATTATCGGTAGGATGGCATTTTTAGCGCCGCTTATTTCTACTTCACCGGAAAGTTTCCGACCACCTTTGATTATAAATTTATCCATTTTTTAACTCTCTTTTTCACACTTCAATTACCATCATCCTGTCAAAACTATTTAAGTCTTTCACTGTTTCAATATTCCGGAATCCATTCTCTTTGGCTACTTTTTTTATGCTTTCCGATAAATTATATCCAATTTCAAAATATATTTTTCCTTTTTTCGTCAAATAATCTTTTGCAGAAGAGAGTATTTTTTTATAGAAAGCCAAACCATTATCATCTGCCAAAAGCGCAATTGAAGGTTCGTATTCCCTGATCCCGCGGGGTAGATATTGGTATTCCTTATTGGAAATATAGGGCGGATTGGAAACGATCAGATCGTATTTACCTGTAACTTTGTCAAAGATATCAGAACGGCAGAAATTGATATTCACCTTGTTCTTTGCAGCATTCATATGGGCTATTTGCAAGGCTTCATTCGAAATATCTACTGCTTTAATTTTCGCGTTTTTTATATTAGCTGCCAGAGCGATAGCAATAGCGCCGGAACCTGTTCCGATTTCAAGAATGTTTTTTATCGCTGGGTTTTCATTAATGATCTTTTCTACCAGCAGTTCAGTTTCGGGACGTGGGATGAGAACATGTTCGTTAACTTTTAAAGTAAGTCCATAAAAATCAGTTTCACCCAGAATGTACTGTAAAGGTTCGTTTTTTCCCCGTCGTGAAATCATGCTTTGGATTAGAGACAGATTATTTTCTGCTACTTTATCCTCCTGGTGAAGATTCAATTCCAGCCTGCTTATTCCCAGCACGTGAGAGATGATGTATTCCGCATCAAGTTTGGGATTTTCAATATCTTTACCAGTTAGCAGATCAGCAGCCCAATTAATGATTTCTGATATTTTCCAGATTTTCAATATTAAAATCTCCGATTTAATATTTATAAAATTAAAGGTTCAGGAGAAGAAACCTGAACCAGGATATTGTGATTATATTCAATTTATTATTAATATCCACGCACTTTTTTCAGGATCTTTTCCTGGATATTGGCAGGTACTTTCTCGTGTTTCAAATATTCCATCGTGTAGATTGCTCTTCCCTGGGAAATGGAACGCAGTCTGGTAGCATAGCCAAAAAGTTCACTCATGGGAATATCTGCTGTGATTTCCTGTTTTTTGTTCGTATTGGAACGGATATGTTCTATCCTACCACGTTTTGAATTGATATCACCAATAATATCTCCCATGAAATCTTCGGGAGTAATAACATTTACCAGCATAATAGGTTCCATAACAACGGCATTTGCTTTGCGCAGTCCATTACCTATAGCAATAGAAGAAGCAATACTGAATGCGGTTTCACTGGAATCGACTTCGTTGAATTTACCACCTATTAATTCGATCTTTACACGCTCCACAGGACTGCTCATCAATGGACCGTCCAGGCAGGCATTCAAAGCGCTTTCCTGAATTACAAACCAGAATTCACGCGGAATTACATCGATTGTGATGGCATTTTCAAAAATGTTCCTCTGTCCGGGTTGAAGATCTTCCAGTTTAAGCGGACTAAGTCTAAAATTAACAACTGCAAAGTGACCTTTACCACTTAACTCTCTGATGAATTCACCTTTGGTCTCTACCACAGATTCGATAGTTTCCCTGTAAGTAACATGAGGAATTCCTACGTTAGCATGGACGTTAAATTCTCTGCGCAATCGATCGATAATTATTTCCAGGTGCAATTCTCCCATACCGGAGATAAGTGTTTGCCCCGTATCTTTATGCTGGCTTACATTGAATGTTGGATCTTCTTCTTCCAACTTGCGCAAACTTTCTTCAAGGTTTTCTTTATCTGCTTTGGTTTTTGGTTCAATAGCAACCGATATCACGGTATCGGGGAAAGATATCTGAGACAAGAGAATATCATTACCAATTGCTGTTATAGTGTCTCCTGTTTGGATGTTTTTAGGTCCAACCAGGGCAGCAATATCTCCAGCTTTCAATTCAAAGATATCTTTTTTCTTATTGGAATGCATCTGCAGGATGCGTGATATCCTTTCTCTTTTCCCGGTAGTCTGGTTCAGGATCGTTCCACTTCGTTTGATAGAACCGGAATAAACCCTTACATAGATCAATTTGCCTACATATTTATCTATTTGTACTTTATAAGCAAGAGCAGAAAAAGGTTCCTTGATGTCAGGATAAATATCGATTTTCTCATTTGTTTTTTTCTTTATGCCAGTTGCAGGAGGAATATCGAGAGGTGAAGGCAAGTATTCCACAATTGCATCCAGGAGTAATTGTACTCCTGTATTTTTTAGAGAAGAGCCACACATAATCGGTACAAACTGGTGATATCTTGTAGCATTCTGAACTGTAGTAATTATCTCTTCTTTCGGGATGTCATTTCCTTCCAGGTATCTCTCCATCAACTCGTCATCGAATTCCGAGATGTGTTCCAGGAGATTGGATCTTTGTTCATCAGCTTTTTTCTGGTATTCTACCGGGATCTCTCGAGTAGTATAATTTAAGCCGAGTGTTTGCTGGTCAAAATAAAAAGCCTGCATGGAAATCAGATCGATGATACCACAGAAATTATCTTCCCGTCCAATTGGTATTTGTATGGGCAGTGCATTAGGGGTCAGTCGGTCGTGGATCATATCCACAACATGGTCAAAATCAGCACCTGCACGATCCATTTTATTGATGTATGCAATTCGCGGGACTTTGTATCTGTCGGCCTGGTGCCATACTGTTTCCGATTGAGGTTCTACTCCACCCACAGCACAGAAAATTCCAACAGCACCATCCAGAATTCTGAGAGAACGTTCAACTTCCGCTGTAAAATCCACGTGACCGGGAGTATCAATGATATTGATCTGTTTTTTATTCCAGAAACAGGTAGTAACGGCAGAAGTTATGGTAATGCCGCGTTCTTTTTCCTGAGCCATCCAATCCATAACAGCATTTCCGTCATGAACTTCACCCATTTTATGAATGATGCCGGTATAAAACAAAACCCTTTCGGTAGTAGTTGTCTTACCGGCATCGATATGAGCCATTATACCAATGTTACGAATCGCGGATAAGTCGCTGTCTCCTGGCATAATGTATTTTTTATCCTACTTCAATTAAAACCTGAAATGAGCAAAAGCTTTATTTGCTTCTGCCATTTTGTGGACGTCTTCACGTTTTTTAATGCTGGCACCCTCTTTTTTGTAAGCTGCTAAAAGTTCGCCAGCCAGACGTTGTACCATGGTCTTCTCGGAACGCGCACGTGCAAAACTAATGATCCAGCGGAAAGCAAGAGCTTGTGCATTTTTGGGAGTCACTTCGGTTGGAACCTGATAGTTTGAGCCACCTATTCGGCGGGAAACAACTTTAATAAGAGGTCTCACATTTTCGACTGCTTGTGAAAAAATATCCAGAGGAGCTTCATTAGTACTTTCTCCCAGAATATCCAGAGCATCATATACGATTCTTTCAGCTAGGCTTTTCTTTCCTTGTTTCAGTAAAGTGTTGATAAATTTACTGAGAACTACGCTTTTGTATTTCGGATCCGGGAAAATTTCTCTTTCTAATTGTTTGCGTCTTCTTGACATTACCAGTCCTCCTACTTCTTAGGTCTCTTGGTTCCATATTTGGACCGCGATTGAGTTCTGCTTTCAACACCTGCTGTATCAAGAGCACCTCGAACGATATGATACCTTACACCGGGTAAGTCTTTTACCCTGCCACCACGAACGAGCACGATACTGTGTTCCTGAAGGTTATGTCCTTCACCGGGAATATAAACAGTAACCTCGAATCCATTTGTTAAGCGAACCCTGGCCACCTTCCTCAGAGCCGAATTAGGTTTTTTTGGGGTTGTTGTATAAACTCTGGTGCAAACACCCCTTCTTTGCGGACAAGAAGAAAGTGCTCTGTTCTTTTTCTTCTTGACGATCCTTTTTCTTCCTTTTCTTACTAATTGATTAATTGTAGGCAATATTTCCTCCGTTTTTTATTAGAAATCAAGTATATCTTCTATAGCTTCATCTTTTTCTGCATGAGCAAATTTCTGGATGATATCTTCAATCGTTTTTCCTCCCTCGAGAGCTTCATTAACCTTATCATTATAGAATTTTGTGCCTGTACCGATCGGGATTCTGTGTCCGATAATGATGCTTTCTTTCAATCCATTAAGGTTATCTATTCTACCTTCTATGGATGACTGGGTGAGTACTTTTGTAGTTTCCTGGAACGATGCCGCAGAAAGCCAGCTGTCGGTTAATAACGAGGCTTTTGTAATACCCAGAAGAAGTTGCTCAAAGGTAGCTCCTTCGCCACCCTCATCTTCGATTCGCTTGTTTTCTTTCATTACCTGATTTCTATCTACTTTTTCTCCTTCCAGGAACATGGTAAGTCCAGGATTGAGAATTTTTACTTTTTTAAACATCTGGCGAATAATAACACCGATATGTTTATCATCTATCTTCACACCTTGCTTACGGTAAACTTCTTGTATTTCATTCACGATAAGCATCTGTGCCGCTTTAATACCTTTGGCACGGAGAATGTCGTGCGGATCCAGCGGACCGCCGGAAAGAGCATCACCACTCTCTACTATATCACCTTCATGCACAATGATCCTTTTTCCTGGAGGGATCACATATTTCTTTTCGGTTCCATCTTCAGCCTGTACATAGATTACACGACCGGATTTTGTAAGGTCACCAATAGTTACTTTGCCCACGATCTCGGAGAGTATAGCCTTATCTTTGGGCACACGTGCTTCGAATAGATCCTGTACACGAGGAAGGCCACCGGTAATATCGCTTTGCTTCACTGTAATACGTGAAGATTTACCAAGCACATCACCAGGATGGACATAAACTCCGTTCTCTATTTCTACATTTAATCCTGTAGGAATGGGGATCAGTGCATCCTTTTTATTTTCTTGAATAATTTTAAATTGAGCCTGCAGTTTACGATCCTTGGATTCGATTATAGTAATCTCACGTGAACCGGTCAGTTCATTAAATTCTTCTTTGAAAGTTACGTCTTTAGTGAAGTGTTCGAATTTCAATTTACCTTTAGCTGTAGCTATCAGCGGATTATTGTAGTGATCCCAATTGAATAATTTTGTGTTTTTAACCACTTTTTGACCGTCTTGTACATAGACTGTAGCAGCATATTCTACTTTGTAAGTTTCCGGTTCTGAATCCTCATTTTCGGGGATAATTGTTATACTACCCAGGTGACTGATTGAAACAAGTTCTTTAGAGCGGTTGGTCACCGTGTTCATTTTTTCAAACTTGATGATACCATCAGTATTAGCTACAACTTCGGCAAGTTCAACATCTGTACTGGCAGTTCCGCCAATATGGAAAGTTCTAAGTGTAAGCTGAGTTCCCGGCTCGCCAATACTCTGTGCGGCCAGTACTCCCACAGGTTCACCAGCAGTAACAGGCTTGTTTGTTCCCAGATTTCTGCCGTAACATTTTGCACAGATACCATTTTCGGTATCACAGGTTAGAACGGTTCTGATCTTAACAGAGTTAATACCATGGTCTTGAATAGTACGTGCCATTTCGTTTGTTATCTCAGAATTAGCTTCCACAATAATTTTATCTGTTACCGGATCAATAATATCTTCAGCAGTGGTACGACCCTTGATCCTTTCAGAGAGGGATTCTACAATTTCCAGTCCTTCTTTAAGAGCGGAAACTTCGATGCCTTCAATAGTACCGCAATCCTCTTCGGTGATTACGGCATTCTGAGCCACATCAACCAGCCTTCTGGTGAGGTAACCGGCATCAGCAGTTTTTAAAGCTGTATCTGCCAGACCCTTTCTGGCTCCGTGTGTAGATATAAAGTACTCGAGTACTGTAAGACCTTCTTTGAAGTTAGATTTAATGGGAGTTTCAATAACTTCAGCAATACCTTCGGAAAGACTTCGGGATGGTTTGTCCATCAAACCTCTCATGGCTCCCAACTGCTTGATCTGGTCTTTTCCGCCACGTGCACCTGAAATATACATCATGTTAATAGAGTTAAATCCTCCCTGGTCTTCTTCCAGCTCCTTCATCAGAAGGTCGGTAACGTTTTCAGTGGTCATTTTCCATTTATCGATAACACGGTTGTATCTTTCTGTTTCGGTGATCTCTCCATTCATATAGCTGTCGATGATCTTTTTAACTTCCTTTTCTGTACTTTTAATATACTTTTCTTTATCTTTTGGAGAAATCACATCACTGGCACTGAAGGTTATTCCTGCTTTTGTTGCATATCTGAATCCCAGTTCTTTAATATTATCCAGGAAAATAGCTGTTCTAGCTTGACCTACAGTTTCATAGCATTCCATAGACAAATCGTTCAATTTGCCTTTTGTAAAGGTATAGTTTTTGAAGGGGATTTCTCTGGGAATGATCTGGTTGAATATTACACGTCCTATAGTAGTAGTGATCAGCTTGCCATCTACCAGCACCCTGATCCAAGTATGAACAGTCATCTTGTCTTTATTTTTTTTATTGTCTTTTCGAGCTTGCAACAGTTCTTCCTGTTCGTAAGCCAGAAGCAGTTCTTCAGGAGAACTAAAGTGTCTAAGTGCATTTTCATCTTCAGGTTTTGTTTCCTTGTGAACTGTAAGGTAATAATTACCTAATACAATATCCTGATTAGTAGCCATAGCCAGCTTTCCACTAGCAGGCAGTAACAAATTCCTGGTAGAAAGCATCAAAATGCGGGCTTCCATTTGAGCCTCAAGGGATAGGGGAATGTGAACAGACATAGTGTCGCCATCGAAGTCTGCATTATAGGGAATACAAACCAGAGGATGTAGTTCGATAGCCTTTCCTTCGGTAAGAACTGGTATGAAAGCCTGGATACCGTGTTTATGTAGAGTGGGCGCTCGGTTCAGAAGAACCGGATAATCTTTTATTACATCTTCTAAAATTTTCCATATTTCAGGACGTTGTTTTTCTATTAATTTCTTAGCGGTTTTTGCTTTTTCGGCTTCGCCTAGTTTTTCCAGTCTTTCAATAATGAATGGCTTAAAAAGCTCGATAGCCATTTCTTTTGGCAGACCGCACTGATTTAGTTTCAGGTTTGGACCTACTATAATAACAGATCGACCGGAATAATCTACACGTTTGCCGAGCAGGTTCTGACGGAAGCGACCGCTTTTACCTTTGAGCTGATCAGCAAGAGATTTGAGTGGTCTGTTACCTCTACCTTTTACCGGACGTGATTTCCTGGAGTTGTCGATAAGAGCATCAATTGCTTCCTGGAGCATTCGTTTCTCATTTCTCAGGATCACTTCCGGTGCATTAATGTCGAGCAAACCTCTCAAACGGTTGTTCCTTGTAATAACTCTACGATAGAGTTCATTGAAGTCAGCAGTAGCAAATCTGCCGCCTTCAAGTTGAACAAGAGGACGAAGAGTAGGTGGCAGAACTGGCAGAACTTCTAAAATCATCCATTCCGGTTTATTACCGGATTTACGGAAAGCATCAACTATTTTCAGGCGTTTTATTGCCTTTTGCTTTTTCTGGACAGAAGTTTCCATTTTGATGATAGTACGCAGATTCATAGCTTCATCTTCCAGATTGATCTCTTCCAGAAGAAATTTGATAGCTTCCGCTCCCATCAAAGCCAGAAAATCTTCACCAACCCTGTCACGGATCTCATAATACTCATCCACGTCTATCAGGTCTGTTTTTTCATAATCGCTGTCACCAGGATGTAATACTATATAAGATTCATAATAAAGCACTCTTTCCAGTTTTGTTACCGGCATATCAAGCAGAGTACCAATAACACTGGGCATGCTTTTTACGAACCAGAGATGAGCAATGGGTACGGATAGTTCAATGTGACCCATACGGGAACGACGAACCCTGGAGGAAGTGATCTCTACACCACAACGGTCACATACTGTATTTTGGAAACGCTTTTTCTTGTATTTACCACAACTGCATTCGTAATCCTTTTCCGGACCGAAGATCCTTTCACAAAAAAGACCACCTTTCTCGGGTTTATGTGTTCGGTAGTTCAAGGTATCAGATTTTGTTACTTCTCCGTAACTCCACTCACGAATGGCATCGGGAGAAGCGATCATTATTTTTACTTTATCGTAATTTTCTATTCTTTTATCTCGTTTGATCTCTCTAATCACTTACGACCTCCATTATGATTCCTTGTTGGAAAGGAATTCAACATTAAAGCAAAGCGATTTCAGCTCACTTACCAGGACATTAAATGATTCAGGAATGCCTGGTTTGGGAGGATTCTGTCCACTTGTAATAGCTTTGAAGGCATTTGTTCTACCTTCGACATCATCACTTTTGATGGTCAACATTTCTTCCAGCAAGCGGGAAGCACCATAAGCTTCCAAAGCCCAAACTTCCATCTCTCCCAATCTCTGTCCACCATGCTGGGCTTTTCCACCCAATGGTTGTTGGGTAATGAGTGAGTAAGGGCCTGTAGAACGGGAATGCATTTTGTCAGCAACCAGATGATTTAATTTGAGCATATACATTATGCCTACGGTTACTCTTTCTTTAAAAGGTTCACCGGTCTTACCGTCGTAAAGAGCTTGTTTACCGTCCAAGGGCAATTTCGCCTTTTTTGTTTCTTTGGCAATATCTTCCAGTGTAGCTCCGTCGAAAACCGGTGTCTCTACGTGTAATCCCAGCGCTTTAACTGCTATACCAAGATGAGTTTCCATAATTTGTCCAATGTTCATACGGGAAGGCACACCCAGCGGATTAAGAATAATGTCAACTGAAGTGCCATCTTCCATGAATGGCATATCTTCGATGGGGCTGATCCTGGAAATTACACCTTTGTTGCCATGACGACCTGCCATTTTGTCACCAACGGCTATCTTACGCTTTTTGGCTATATAGACTTTTACCATTTTACGAACACCATACGGAAGTTCATCTCCGTGCTTCAGGCGTTCCTGTACTTTTTTGTAAATATTGTTGCTTTCTTCGTAAGCGGTTTTTACTTTTAGTATGATCTCGGTGTAAATATCCTGGTTTTTCTCAAAGTTTTCCACCAGGTCGTAATCAAGGTTGATTCGCTTGAAGTTGATCTTCTTCAAATCATTTGCGGTGATCTTTTTACCGGATGGAACAAAGAACATATTGGTCTTTTCATCAACGATATTCTTGGCCTTTTGACCAAGAAGCGCTTCTTCCAATTTGTTTTTCAGATAATTTTCAATGCGCTTTCTTCGTTCATTTCGTTCTTGTTTAATGCGATTCAAAGTTTCTTGCTTACGTTCCTGTTCTTCAAATTCATTGATATCTTCCAGGCGAGAAAACACTTTAACATCTATTACAACACCTTCCATACCTGGTTTTGCTTTAAGAGAACTGTTTGTAAAGTCGCCAGCACGATCACCAAAAAGTGCTCTCATCAGGTTCTCTTCAGGAGAAGGATCGATATCAACGTTTTTAGGTGTTATTTTTCCAACGATAATATCACCGGCTTTAACCATAGAACCAACTCGGATGATACCGGTTTTATCGAGGTTACGCAGAGATTTGATGGGAACATTAGGAATATCGTAAGCCAGTTCTTCTTTTCCGTTTTTCATGTTTCTCACCAGTACTTCATGCTCTTCAATGTAGATTGAAGTAAGGGTATCTTCACGAGCTACTTTTTCGCTCAAGATAATTGCATCTTCGTAATTATAACCATACCAGGGCATAAATGCCACAAGCATGTTACGACCCAAGGCAAGCCTGTCATCAATAACTGCGGGTCCATCCGAAATGATATCACCTTTTTTGACCTTTTTGCCTTTTATAACTGAAGGTCTTTGGTTCACGGAAGTATCTTGGTTAGAACGGGCAAATTTCTTCAGATAGATCCTATTCTGGGTACCCAGGTCAAGAATGCTGTCATCGGGGTTTTCCCGTTCAATATCGATGTAAGAGCTGGTAACTTTTTTAACAACTCCATCATAGGGCGCAGTGGCAACAGCTCCGCTATCCTTGGCAATAATGCTTTCCATTCCTGTCCCTACGATTGGAACTTCCGGACTGATTAAAGGCACAGCCTGACGTTGCATATTCGAACCCATCAGGGCACGGTTAGCATCATCATGTTCCAGAAACGGAATAAGTGAAGCCGAAGCAGATACTATCTGTTGAGGAGACACATCCATAAACTGAACCTCTTCGGGATTAACTTGCAGGAATTCTCCTTTATAACGAGCAAAAACCAATTTGTCTGTTATTTTGAGATTTTCATCATAATTTACATTAGCCTGTGCAATTATGAATTTTTCTTCTTGATAAGCATTGAGATATTCAATAGTAGAAGTGATCTTACTATTATCAATTTTAATATACGGGGTTTCCAAAAATCCTAGTTCGCTTATCCTGGCAAACATAGCTGGAGAAGATATCAGACCAATATTAGGTCCTTCCGGTGTTTCGATAGGGCAGATACGTCCGTAATGGGAATAATGAACATCACGCACTTCAAAACCGGCGCGTTCCCTTGTCAGACCACCGGGTCCCAGTGCAGATAATCTTCTTTTATGAGTAATTGCCGTAAGCGGATTGATTTGTTCCATGAACTGTGAGAGCTGTCCGGTAAGGAAAAAAGCCTGAACTACTGCGATAAGTGCATTGCTGTTTATCAAGTCGTGGATAGTTACTTCATCCGAATTAGCTATAGACATTCTTTCGATTGCTGTTCTGGCTACTCTGGAAAGACCGATCTGGTATTGTTCACTTAATAATTCTCCCACTGTACGTACTCTTCTGTTTGCTAAGTGATCGATATCATCTATCACATCTTCATCTTTATAGACGGCGATAAGTTTTTCAATAATAGCAATAAAATCTTCTTTGGTTAGAATGTGAGTGTCTGGGTCTATATCTAATCCTAAACGAGAATTAAGTTTATAGCGACCAACTTTACCAAGATTGTAGCGCCTTTCATTGAAGAACATCCTGTTGAATAGGTCGAGTGCGATCTCGTAGGAAGGTTCTTCACCCGGACGAATTAGTGTATAGAGCTTCTTAAGAGCTTCTTCCTGGTTAGTGGTTTGATCTTTAGCGATGGTTGGTTCGAGTATTTTTTTAGTAATTTCAGATTCTTGTTTGATGACCGTGATACTTTTTATTCCACCTTCGATCATTGCCTCAATCTCATCTTCAGCGATCTCAGTTGCAGCTTCATATATTACTTCACCAGTTTCAGTATTATAAACATCGTCAAATAGGAACCTGTCTTTTGAATCCTTAACTTTAATATCTTCTTTTTGATAAAAATAGTTTCGCAGGTCATCATTTGTAGAAAGTCCAATCGCTCTGAGAAGTACGGTAGCGGGAAGTTTTCTTCTCTTGTCTATGAGAACGAACATGGCATTATAGCTGTCCATATTAAATTCCAGCCAGGAACCATTGTAAGGGATTAGTTTAGCAGAGTACAATATCTTGCCACTAGTATGTTTGGTTTCGCTGAAAAAGATACCTGGAGAGCGGTGTAATTGGCTTATAATAACTCTTTCGGCACCATTAATAATGAAAGTTCCCTGATTGGTTATCAAGGGTATTTCACCCAGGAATATATCCTGTTCAATAGTGCTTTTGACTCTTTTTTCACCTGTTTCTTTCAGAATTTCCTCATCATTGATGATCAATCTCATACGAGCTTTAATGGGAGCCTGGTATGAAAGATTTCGTTCAACACACTCTTCTGTAGAATATTTTTCTTTAAGAACAATGTAATCAATGTATTCAAGATGATAAATTCCTTTCTGATCCTCTAAAGGAAAAATTGAATTCAGAACAGCTTGTAAGCCCTTATCCATCCTTTTTTGTGGATGTACTTCTTTCTGCAGAAATGATTCGAAAGAATCAATTTGCATAGAGAGCAAATTGGGAACCTGAATGAATGGAAGACCAGCTTGTTCTGCTTTCTTATTAATACGGGAATAACTTTTAATTTCCAAAAGCTATGCTCCTTTTTTTAAAATCTTTAGAAAAAAAATCGATAAATTTATCGGCATTAAATAAAGGTAACGGAAGTGAGTATTTTTCTCACTTCCGTTAAACTGGTTTTGACTATTTGATTTCTACTGCTCCACCAACTTCTTCGATTTGAGCTTTAACAGTTTCGGCTTCTTCTTTAGGAACACCTTGCACGATTGGATTTGGTGCACCATCTACTAAATCCTTAGCTTCTTTCAATCCTAATTTGGTGATAGCACGAACAACTTTGATAACCTGAATCTTCTTCGCACCTGAACTTGCCAGGATCACGTCAAATTCAGTTTTTTCTTCAGCAACTTCTGCACCTGCTGCAGCACCAGGAGCAGCAACAGCAACGGGAGCAGCGGCTGTGACGCCAAAAAGCTCTTCCAATTCCTTTACAAGTTCAGAAAGCTCTATCACGCTCAGTTCTTTAATAATATCAATAACTTGTTGCTTCTTATCAGCCATTATTTCCTCCAATTATGTTTTATTAGTTTTTTTCTTCTTGTATTTTTGCAATTGCGTCGAGAGCATAAACAAATTTTCTCAGGATGCCATTAAGTACTCCCACAAATCCTGTAACAGGAGCATTGAAACCTTGAAGAATCATAGAAATGAGAACTTCTTTGCTTGGTAGTTTGGCAAGTTGTTCCAGCTCGGATGCTTCCATAACTTTACCATCAACTAAACCAAGTTTGAAATTTGGAAAATCTTTGTCCTCCATTATTTCTTTTCTAAATTTTGCCAGTTCACGAGCAGGCGCCACTTCATCAACAATTGTGGTAGCTATCGCAGTAGGACCCACCAGTTGAGAATCCAGTTCGGAAATTCCCAATTCATTCAGAGCAAGTTTGATGAAAGTGTTTTTAGAAATAAAATAATCAACCTCAGCATTGCGCATTCTATTACGAAGTTCATCAACTTCTTCAATATTGATGCCTTTATAGTCGATAAGCACAATTGATTTGGCATTTTGGAGTCTTTCTTTCACTTTCTTTACTTCATCGATCTTATAAGCTTGTACCATAATCTGCTCCTACTTCTTTGCTTCCAGGGACACTGCGCCAACATCAAGTTTTATACCGGGTCCCATAGTTGATGTTATTGAGATACTCTTAATGAAAATACCTTTTAAAGCAGCAGGTCGCTCATGCAGTATAGCAGAAATAACTGCCAGAATGTTTTCTTTGAGCTTTTTAGCTTCGAAGCTTAATTTACCAGCCATAACGTGAAGATTGGAAAATTTATCTATTCTGTAAGTTACTTTCCCGCCTTTGGAATCTTCAATTGCTTTTTTAATGTCCATGGTAACTGTACCATCTTTTGGATTTGGCATCAGTCCACGCGGTCCAAGGACACGACCCAGGCGTCCGATTTTACCCATTAAATTCGGTGTAGTAATAACTACATCGAACTCCATCCAGCCAGACTGGATCTTTTCGACGAACTCATCTACTCCCACATAATCTGCACCCGCTTCTTTTGCTTCGTCTGCTTTTTCACCTTCGGCAAATACGAGAACTTTTAATTTCTTCCCGCTGCCATGCGGTAAAACAACAGAGTTCCTAATTTGTTGATCAGCTTTACGAGGGTCGACACCTAAATTCATATGAATTTCGACTGTTTCATCAAATTTCGTTTTTGGGAAATTCTTAAGTAACTTAATGCCTTCATCGAGTCCATATTTCTTTTGTCTGTCGATCATCTCATGAGCTTCTCTGTACCTTTTACTTACCATTTACACTCCTTATTGATAATCTCCTGCTTTCAATATGATTTTAGGTGGAAGTTTAATCTTCTACCAGAACTCCCATATTTCTTGCAGTACCTTCTATCATACGCATAGCACCTTTCATATCGTATGCGTTGAGATCTTTCATCTTAATCTCGGCGATCTTTCTAACTTGTTTCTTGGTGATTGTTCCCACTTTTTCTCGGTTAGGTTCACCTGAACCTTTTGCCAGACCTGCTTCCTTTTTTATAAGGACAGCAGCAGGGGGAGTTTTTATTTCAAACGTGTAAGATTTATTTTTTTTAACATAGATAACCACAGGAAAGATCATTCCCGGGGAATCTTTTGTTTTATCGTTGAAAGCTTTACAGAATTCACCGATGTTGATTCCTGCCTGCCCCAATGCGGGTCCTACAGGAGGAGCCGGGTTTGCCTGTCCGGCTGGAAGTTGTAATTTAACTACATGTTCTACATCTTTAGGTTTTGCCATTTCTTCCTCTGAATTAAAGAATTTCTACTTGGTCAGCTTTAACTTCTACCGGTGTAACTCTTCCGAATACTGTAACCTTAATGGTCATTTTCTGTTTATCATCACTTATCTTTTCAATAACACCATCAAAATCGCTGAACGGACCGGATGTGATCTTGACCATATCCCCGGAAATAAAAACATATTCCCGTTTTTCATCCTTATCACGATCTGCAATACCGAGCAGTTTATTAACTTCAAGCTCTGTAAGAGGTTGAGGTTTTTTACCTGATCCCAAAAAATGGGTAACACCCGGAAGACCAACAATGAATGTATAAATTTCAGGAGTTAAATCAGCTTCTAAGATCACATAACTATTAAACAGTTTTTTCTCACGTTCAACTTTCTTCCCGTCGCGAATATGAAATGTTTTCTGGGTAGGAATAAGGATCTGACCGATCTTATTTTCAAAATCGTTACCCTGAACTCTTCTTGTAATCGCTTCTTTTATTTTAAATTCCTGGGAAGCATAAGTGTGAACAACATACCATTTCATGAGATTAACCCTTGAATAATAGTTTCCTGATGAGTAAACCAAAACCGGCATCAATTACTGACAGGAAAATCGCAACAATTGTTGACATTATGATTACTACTGTCGTACCTTCTTTTAAATCTGCCTTGGTAGGCCAACTTACATACGACAATTCGGTTCTCACATTTTTAAAAAACGTAAATATTTTTTTAAACATTTTATGCTCACTTTTTAAGATAATGGCAGGCCCGGCAGGACTTGAACCCGCAACCCCCGGTTTTGGAGACCGGTGCTCTACCAATTGAGCTACAAGCCTGCAAATTTATTACCTGGTTTGTTTATGTTCTGTATGTTTTCTGCATTTTGGGCAGAATTTTTTATAAACAACTCGCTCAGGATGATTTCTTCTATCTTTTGTAGTAGAATAATTCCTGTTTTTACATACTTCGCAAGCTAAAATAATTATTTCTCTCATCCTGAAACCTTATTCAATAACGTCGCTAACGACGCCGGCACCGATTGTTCTGCCGCCTTCACGG
>CBDUTJ010000033.1:0-29335 GCA_965370415.1 uncultured bacterium
AGAGAAAAGGACAAAGGAATTAGGAAAAATCTGAGATTCTTCGTTAGAAGAGCAAGCAGAGTTTCCGTCATAGCCGGATAAATCTCAGAAAGACAGATTTTCTACTCCCTTCCTCTTAGTTTAAGGGGAAGGGTTGGGGATGGGGTTTATCTTTCAACGGCTTCTTATGTTCTCCCTTTGAATCAAAGGGAGACAGCCTGTCGGGGGCGTAGCCTCCAGCCTCCGTCCGGCAGCTGCCGGACTGCGGAGGACGGGTTGGCGAAGACTGGTAGAGGGATTCTTCTATTGATTTAGATAAAATCGTTGAGTCGAGAACAACCACTCTCGACTCACATTTTCCGGCTGCTGCCGGATCATTGCGAGTCAAATCTTGCTAATTCTTCAGGGCAGGGATTTTAATTAACTATCATCGTCTGTTGTTTCAGCTTCATTTTCAGCATTTTCACTGATAATTTCTGAATTTTCTTTATCTTCAGCTGAAGATTTATTTAACTTTCTCAGGCGTTTTTCTTCCTTCTTTTTCTTTTTTGCTATCTCTTTCTGGCGTTTTTCATACTGATAGTTTTTTTTAGCCAATTTTTCATCCTTAATTAATAATTTTTTTGCAGATTTACAAAAACCGTTCCGGAAAACAATTTAATTAACCGGAACGGAAATAAAAACATCAAGAATTCAATTTCTTAATATCGCTGTTGTCTTCGTGGTTTATCATTCTTAGGTTTAGCAACGTTCACTTTAATGTTTCTCTCATCGATCTCTTTACCATCGAGTTGTTTGATTGCTTCTTCACCTTCTGCCTGATTTGGCATTTCAACAAATCCAAATCCTTTTGAACGTCCGGAATCTCTGTCTAGAACAACTTTGCATACCGACACTTCACCGAAAGGCGTGAACAATTTTCCCAGATCTTCATCCGTCATCTTATAAGACAGATTGCCTACATAAATATTCATCTTCGCTTTCCTCCATAGAAGTACATGGCTCGATAATTTATATCTGCCAGACTTTAAATATCTGATTATGCAGTGTGCTTTTTTTGTCAAGGATGAAATAGTAAGTGTGAGAAAGACGAAAATGTATATGAATATTTATTTATCTACTAATTCAGAAAACTGCGGATCAGATTTACGCAAACATGATAACGATATTCTTTATCAGAACGAAGATCAGTAATAGGCGTAATATCTTTGTCTATTAATTCTTCTACTTTCACAAAATCTATCTCGGAAGTAATTTTATCAGTTAAATAATCTTCCACCTTGAATAACCTGCGCGGATATTCATTTAAGCTGCCAACTGATAACTTTATCATAGTTATTTTATTCCCGGATACTCTTTTCATTCCGGCTAATGAAACTTTGGAGATAGCAAGGGCTTTCCTGGAGCCAACCTTCTCGTAAAAAGTAATACAATTTTTCTCTGCATTTTTATCGATTATGATTTTAGTAATTATTTCATTAGATTCCATCACATTTTGTTTATAACCATTAAAAAAATCTTTGAGAAAAATTAATCTGCTTCGTGTTTTTGATGATAATTCAATTTTTGCATCCAGTATAAGAAGCAAGGGTACTACATCTGCTGTTGGTGAGCCATTAGCAATGTTGCCGCCGATCGTGGCACTATTTTGCAAAAGTGGAGAGGCAAAAGATTCTAATGATTTCTGGAAAAAAGGCAGATGATTATGAATTACTTTAGATTCCAGGATTTCATGGAAACTGGTTGTAGCACCGATAATTATGCTGCCGTTTGCTGCATTTATACCGTTAAGTTCAGAAAGATGATTTATATAAATAATATTCGCATTACGAATTATACCATTTTTTATTTGAACATTCAGATCTGTCCCACCTGCAAGAAAGTAAGTTTTTCCCTCACTATCTTCCAGGTTTTCTAGTAGACTATTAACGTTTTCCGGTTTAACAAACTTCATATTTTATCCTATTTATTCAACACGTATATTTATCCTGCAAAATTCGTTCCCAAAGTATAATTTTTTAGTTTCTTTCACATGCCAGCATAACAGATTCAAATATCTTTTGATAACCGGTACAGCGGCAGATATTTCCGGATAAAGCTTTCTTGATCTTATCCAGGTTCTTTTCTCCATCTGTTTTTACATAGTGATAAGATGTTACTAGAAATCCCGGAAAGCAAAAACCGCATTGCACGGCATTAGTTTCATCGAAACAATCTATCAGCAGCTTTCCAAGTGGCTCTTGTGCAATTCCTTCCGATGTAATCACTTCTTTTCCATCGATGTGAACTGCGTTTACAAGGCAACTGGTTACAGGTTTTCCATCTAAAAGGACAGTACAAGCTCCGCATTCACCCTCACCGCAACTTTCTTTTGTTCCCAATAAATTGAAATCTTCACGCAATACATCGAGTAATCTTCGCATCGGGTCTGTGTCTATTGTTACATTTTTATTGTTTAATTTGAAACTAATCTTCATCGTTCTGTCCTTTAATATGCTTAAGAATTCTTTCAGGTACAAGTGGATATTCATCGATAAAAACTCCTGTAGCATTATGGAATGCATTCCTCACAGAAGGTGCAGGAAAATCCATCGGGATCTCACCCAGACCTTTGGCAACATCGCTATCAGTATGAATGAATTCAACATTAATCTCAGGAAGATCCATTGTTGTGGGAAGAGCATAATCAGTGAAACCATGCATCCTGCCATAACCGGGTTTGTAGAAAAATTCACAAAGTCCGTAAGCAAGTCCCTGTAAAACACCACCTTCCGCCTGACCTGTAGCGATCTTTTGATTTACCACTTTCCCGATATCCATTACATTCCAGCTTTTTGTTAATTCAATTTGATATGTATCTGCATGAAAATAAATTTCGGTAACACAGGCAGCCCAGGAATAATCTTTATAAGCGACACCCACATAATTTTCATCATCGAAAACTACCGAAGGATCCTGAATGAAATTCATTCTGAATTCACGTGGAAATTCATTTCGATTGGATGTAACATAATTCTCAAGACTTTCAAATCCGAGTTCGTCTTTGATCTTAAGTGCAAATTTGCGAAGTAAATTACCGATGATATAAATAGTTCTGGAAGCTACCGTTGGGCCGCTGTTGGGAGTTTTGCTTGTATTGGGAAGTTGAACCCGGCATTTTTCTCTTGGGTGGTCTATTGCTTCAAAGAACATCTGGGCAAGAGTGGTGTGAGCTCCCTGTCCCATATCTGTATTGGCAACGAATATCTTTACTGTAGCATCTTTTTCAATAACTACTTTCACTTCCGAATTAAGAACTTTTTCACCATTGCCTGTATATCCACCACCATGATAACCTATAGAAATTCCAATTCCTTTTTTATCTTTGTGGCTTTTGTTCCACTCTTTGAATTCTTCTAATTTCTGGAAATAATTCGATTTTTCGATCACACGTTCCAGACAGTCAGAGAGATGATCTTCCAATATTGGTTGAGTAGTAGGAAATTCATCACCGATCTTGAAGATGTTTATTTTTCGGAATTCATAGGGATTAACTTTTAAGTTTGCAGCAATGTCATCCATATGTGCTTCCATTGCAGCAAAGCCCTGAGGAGCCCCAAACCCGCGGAAAGCTCCATTGGAAGGTGTATTACTGCGGAACAGTCTTCCACGAATAAAAGCGTCTGGGATGCTGTAGCCGCTTATGGCATGCAGAACACCACGTGCTAATACGACAGGGGAAAGTGTTTGATAGGCTCCGGCATCCAGCCTGTAATCAATATTGATTTTCATAATCTTTTTGGTTTCAGGATCTGTCCATGAGTTGATTTCAATTCTGGCAGGATGACGTTTGGTGGTTATCTGGATATCATCCGAACGGTCGAGAACGATCTTAACGGGTTTGCCGCTTATATAGGAGAGCAGAGATGTGATTCCAGCTAACAAACTTGGAAAATCCTCCTTTCCACCAAATGCTCCACCGATCCCTTCGGAAGTTTCGATGATAGCTTCTTTGATGGTATCACCCATAATTGCTTCTACACCTTCTTTTACAAAGAAAGGACACTGGCAGTTTGCACGTACGAACATGATCTTTTCTTCTGGTTGCCAGATGGCGATCATGCCCTGTGGTTCAAGGTAAGCTTGTTCCTGGTGAGGTGTGTAATAAATTTTATGTTGATGAACCCAGTTCGAGTCTGGCTTTTTGCCTGTTCGGTGATCGATGGTCAGTTCTCTGCCGAAGGCATTTTTTTCATTATTCAGACATTCTTTGATATCAATAATAGCAGGAAGTTCATCATATTCTATCTTTATTTTATTGATAAATTCGCGCAGTAATTTTCTTTTAGGGTGAGCTATCCCCATGATCACCTGACCAAAATGAAAAACTTCTTTATCTGCCATATACGGTTGGTCGCATACAGGTTCCGGGACTATATTTTCACCTGGAATATCTGCTGCAGAAATTATTGTGAATTCGGAAAGGTTGTAACCATCCGGGAAATGAATCTTTTTTATTATACCATGATGACAGGTAGAATAAAGCAATTGACCATGTATCATTCCTTTATAGGAATAGTCATCTAAAAATTTCCAGGAACCATTTAGTTTTGGAATAGCATCAATTTTTCTAATGGATTTCATTGAATTCTCCATTTGTCACAGACTATCAATGACTAATATTCTTCATACACATCTTTTCTATGCGCAATTTTTATGATGTAGATAGTTAAAATTTCTTTTTCAATTTGATACAATATTCTGTATTGCCGATAACGAATCCGGTATTTTTCCTGATAAGACAATTTTTTCACATTAGATGGATAAGGGTTCTCTGCGAGTGATCCTATAATCTCAAGGATTTTTTTAACATCCTTTTTGGGAATTTTTACAAGGTCTTTCTCAACTGATCTTTTAATTAGTATTTTATATTTTGCCATCTGCTTTCAGATTTGAAACAAGTTTTTCAAAAGTTATAGTAGCTTCATTTGAGCGTTCTTTAAAAGCTGCTGTATCTTCTGCATCTTCTGCCAGTTCAAGACGAATTGCCTCATCAACAATATCTGAAATAGAGCGGTTGGTTTCCAAAGCTTTAAGCTTGAGAATGTGATGAATTTCAGGATCGAAATAAACTGTTGTTCTTTTTGTAAATGATGCCATAAAACACCTCCTATTTTTAACAAATCAATGATTAGCGTTATGATGTTATGATGTCAAGAATTAATTTCATCCAGATTCTTTATCGCTTTAGGTATTTCAATTATTCTCTGTACCGCTTTCAAATCCTTCAAACCGCTTCCGGTAAGTAAAACAACATTCTTTGAATTTTCGTCAATTTTATCTTGTTTGCTATACTTTAGCATTCCGGCAAAGCTGGCTGCTGCAGCAGGTTCTGCAAATATTCCTGTATTCTCGCTTAGAATTTTGGAAGCAGAAATTATCTCTTCATCACTCACAGCAATCCATTCTCCATTGTATTCTTCGATATATTTTTTCGTCATCCAGAAATTGCGTGGAATATCCACTGCTATGGAATCAGCGATTGTGTTACTGGGTTTGGAAACGAAAGTATCCTTTTCCAGATTGCGGATAATATTATCACTTTTTTCAGATTGTACTGCAACAACAGTTGGAATTTTATCGATCAAACCTAACTTCAGCAGGTCTTCGAAACCTTTGTAAACACCGGAAATTATACAGCCATCTCCCACTGGCACAAAAACCCGATCTGGAAGTTCACGTTTCATCTGCTGGAAAATTTCAAAAGCAACGATCTTCTTCCCTTCGATTGTAAAAGGATTGTAAGCAGTGTTGCGATTATACCAACCGAACTTTTTTGTAGCTTCGATGCTGAGTTCAAAAGCCTCATCATAAGAACCATCTACCGGAATTAATTGAGCTCCATACATAAGAATCTGGGTGAGTTTTGCTTTGGGTGCAGATGCCGGAGCAAAAATAATTGCTTTTTGATGTTGGGATGCGCAGATCCCCGCGAGTGAAGAACCGGCATTACCGGTGGAAGCTGCCACAATGGTATCGATGCCATTCTCTTTGGCAAATGCACAAACCAGGTCAGAAGCTCTGTCTTTGAAGGAAAAGGTTGGATTCTGGGAGTCGTCTTTGAGGAAGATTTTAACCCCCTTTAATTCCCCCTTGAAAAGGGGGATAGCAGCGGAATCCAGTTTATAAAGGGGAGTTTTTCCAACTTTTAAAAAAGACAAACTTCGTTCTGATTTTATTGGCAAAAGTTCTCGATATTCCTTTTCTTTGAGTTTATCGAAGAGTTTGTGTTTTTTATAGCGAGTTCTGATTTTTTCGTAATTGTAGAGAGTTTTCAAAATGCCTTTGGGTGGTTGAGTGCCATCATTTTCCTTCTCACAGATGGGACAGATGTAAGTAACTTCGTCAGGAGAATATTTCTTCCCGCAAGTTATGCATTCAAAATAATATTTATCTTTCATTTATTCACCACCGAGAACACCGAATTTCACCGAAAAATCTGTTAATTCACCACCGAGAACATTAAGATTCACCGAAAAGCAATTTAATTTACCCACCTTTTAAATTCAAGTTTTTCTTTTGAACCAAAATTAATAACATAACCTACTTTGAAATTTGTGGCTTTAAGATAATGGATTAATTGAGCATTATGTATCGGTAAAATCTTTTGAACAACTTTCAATTCAAGAATAATTTTATTTTCTACAATAATATCAGCAAAATAATCACCTACGATTCTCCCCTTGTAATAGACTGGGATAGGTATTTGATTTTGTGCAGAAATTTTATCAAATTCAAACTCATGTATTATTGAATTTTCATACACTTTTTCGAGGAATCCATTTCCAAGTGTTTTATGTACTTCAATTGCACATTCAATAATTTTATCGGAAAGCTCTTTATAATATATCATTTTCCCCCTACAATTTCCTCAAAGATTCACCGAACAAGTCATTTTAAACACTCTCGGTGTCTTTCGGTGTTCTCGGTGGTTAATTTACTCATATTCTTTCAATAATCCTGTTCGTTCATTGAATTCCGCAATTTCTTTATCCCACTCATCAACTTTCTCTAACTGATGTTTCCAGTAATTATCATCATACCATTGAGCATTGAGTTCTTCTACGGATTTTCCCTGTTGTTCTATCCAGGTGAAGTATTTCAGATTATGCATTCTTCTCTTTTCATAGTAGGTCATTTCTATCATGTGGTCTATGCCAATTCCCATCAAATCTGCTTCATAAACGATTGCTGCTTGTTTAGAATCAAATTCACCAAATCTTTCCCGTTCTTCTATAATGCGTGACTGGTACATTTCCATGGAATCTGTGGCAACTGTGAAAACGACGTCATTTTCGTTCATTTCATAATATTTTGCCATCTTGATAGCACCCATCAGGTTAGCAATGGAAGATATTCCCAGCAGATCGAGTTTTTCCACAAGCTGTGGGTCTACACCTTTTTCGATGAGTAGTTTCTTGCCTTCCGGTTCGTTAAAAAGCCGCATAATATGCATATTCGGTTCATCATCGATTCCTGCGACCATATCCATATTCTTGATGTTATGTATCCACGGAACGTGTTTATCGCCAATACCTTCGATGCGATGACCACCATAACCGTTATAAAGAAGAGTGGGACATTGCAGTGCTTCGCCGGCACAGACTTTAAAGGTCGGATATTTTTTTCTTAAATATTCAGCACAACCAAGTGTTCCGGCAGAACCCTGAGTAAGGAAAAGTGCGCTAAATCTTTGTTCTTCTTTTTTCTCGAGGTTGAATACTTCTTCCATTGCGGGTCCGGTTACTGCATAATGCCAGAGTGCATTCCCGATTTCACTGAATTGGTTCAGGTTCACAATCTCATCTGGTCTGGCATGACATAATTCCTTAGCTTTATCATAAATTTCTTTTACGTTGCTTTCACAACCGGGAGTAGCATAAACCTCTGCTCCGATCTCATGAAGCCAGTCAAATCTTTCCTGACTCATTTCTTCAGGTAGAACTGCAATTGAATGACATCCCAGCAAGTAAGAATCATAAGCTCCACCGCGGCAATAATTACCTGTCGAAGGCCAGAGTGCTTTTTGTGTAGTAGGATCAAATTCACCGCTTACCAGTTTTTCTACAAGTGGTCCAAATGTAGCTCCCACTTTATGAGAACCTGTTGGGAAAAATTTTCCTATCAGCATCAAAATGCGTGCTTTCACTCCAGTGAGTTCTTTTGGGATTTCAATGTAATTGACTTTTCCAAATCCACCACCGAATTTAACCGGTTCGTTTTTCCAGGTTATTCTGAACATATTCAATGAATGCAAATCCCATAAACCGATGTTTTTCAGTTTTGCTCTGATCTTTTGCGGGATCAATTCCGGGTTACGCATCTGTTTGTATGTTGGAATGATGATATGTTTTTCACGACAGCGCTTGATCGTGTTTTCTAATATTTGTTCTTTTGTTTTCATTTTTTCTCCTTTCTTAAGCTTCAAAGAAGCTGAGATTCATAGAAGCAAAGAGTCAATTTGTTTGGTCGATTATTTTTTGGTTGGAAACCATGAAACTACAAAGCATTCTTTCCAATTCTCTTAACATTTCATAATATTCATTAAAAACATAATGACTTAGAAATGATTGGTCAAAAGCGATTTCCAATTGGGTTTGCAGTTCAAACAAAGATCCAAGAGAAATGTGCAGGAAATGATGAAATTCTTTTTTGGATTTTCTACCGAAACCTTCAGCAATGTTACTGAGTATTGAAATTGCTGCACGTCTTATTTGAGATGAAAGTGCGTATTCTTCATTTTTTGGAAAATTATGCACAACTTGATATGTCTTTTTCACGATTTCCATGCTTTTAACCCAGATCTTCAGATCCTTGAAAGTTCTAATTTTCATAATTCCTTCTTTCTTCACTTTGCATCTTTGTTTCTGTTTTTTTACCTCTACTTTACAATTCTCGTTCCGGCTTTACCGGCAACTGCATCAGCAATGAATTCAGGAGTAGTGATTATCACTTCCTTTCCACCACCTTCCAGAAATTCAATAGAAGATTCGATTTTTGGCAGCATACTTCCTTTCATGAAATGTCCTTCAGTGCAATATTGTTTTGCTTCAGCCAGGCTCATATTGGAAATTGCTTTTTCGTTTTCCGTTCCGAAATTAAGATATACCTGTTCTATGGCTGTGGAAATAATTAGATAATCTGCTTTCAGATTTCTTGCCAGCAGAGATGAAGCTCTATCTTTATCGATCACGGCAGAAACACCGCTCAGATTTCCATTTTTATCTTCAATAACAGGAATACCACCACCGCCAACAGCAATAACAATAAAATCATTCTTAATCAAACAATCGATAGCATCCTGCTCTATGATCTTAATTGGAATGGGGGAAGCCACCACACGTCTATAACCGCGTCCAGCATCCTCAACGATATCCCAATCATATTGCTGCTTTTTGTTCTCGGCTTCTTCTTTACTCAGGAAAGGACCGATCGGCTTTGCAGGTGAATGAAAAGCTTCATCGTCCTTATCGACTAAAACCTGAGTCACTACAGTAGCCACACCTTTATTGATCCCTTTTTTCTTTAAAATATTTCCTACTGCCTGCTGTATCTGGTAACCGATTGCACCTTGTGTATCAGCTCCTGCTGATGGAAGTGGAACATCGTGAAGCTGATCTTTTGAAATCTCTGAACGAAGAAGAATAAAACCGACCTGAGGTCCATTTCCATGCGATACAATAACTTGAATATTTTGCTCGATCAATTTCACGATATGTTGAGCAGTTTCTATGATGCAATCATATTGATCATCTACAGTTTGATGGCTTTTATCTTTGATCAGGGAATTTCCCCCAATCGCTAATACTGCTAATTTTGACATTTGTTTTTCCTCCTATAACTCATCCCCTAATCCCTTCTATAAAGAAGAAAGGAATTTTTTAAAAGAAATGAGAATTTTCTTATTCCTTTTATTTCCCTCTCTTTGAAGAGAGGGTCAGGGTGAGTTTTTCAAATTTCTACTTTCATCCCAGCAATGGTCATTGCCATTATAGCTTTTTGTGTATGAAGTCTGTTCTCTGCAATATCTACGATGATCGAATTTGGTCCACTGGCAACTTCATCTGTTACTTCTTTACCGCGATCAACAGGCATTGGATGAATGTATAATGCGTTATTTGTGCGATCTATTCTTTCCTGGTTGCAGATCCAATCTGTCATTTTGCTAGCACGGGCAATTTCAGCTTCTTTACCGATCTGATAGAAATCCGGTCCGAACCAATTACGAGAATAAACAAATTCCACATCATCTGTATAACCTTCATTTGGATCATTGATGATCTCGAATTTAGTGCCATTGGCTTCGCAATTTGCTTTCACCTTGGCAATTTCTTCTTCAGGAAGATCATAGCCTTTTGGAAAAGCAAGTTTTACATTCATACCCAAACGTGAAGTAATAAGTAGACTCTCATGAACAGAGCAGTAAGAGCGTGCTAACGAGCCATGAGCCCAGGTCATGAGAATAGTTTTGCCTTTCAGATCGCCTTTATGTTCCTGCATTCCCATCACATCGGAAAGTCCCTGGCAGGGATGATATTTGTCGTCTGCCATGTTGATAATGGGAACATTCATCCATTTTGCGTATTCGCGCAAAAGAGCGTTGCCATCACCATAATTTTCCACGGAAGTTTCCAGAATTCTGATTCCCATTCCGCAAGCATATCTCGCCAGCACTTTTGCTGCATCTTCTATTGTTTCTCCTGCCTGCACTTCCACACCACCGCTGGTTTTTTTCAGGCGCATTGTTTTTGGTTCCAGGAATTGAGCATGCCCACCCAGTTCCGTAGCTGCCGATTCAAATGAAATTCTGGTACGTAATGATGGGTTAAAGAAGAACATCAGGAAAGTCTTGTCTTTAAGAAGTTGATTGTATTTATTTCCATAACGGTCTGCTTTCATTTCTTTGGCGAGTTTCAGCAGAGCGTTGATCTCCTGCACTGAAAGTTCCTGAGTACAGATGACATCTTTACCTTTCATATCTACTAACATATTTTCTCCTTTAGGAATCGAAAATTTTTCAATTCTCAATTTTCATTTGTCAATTTACAGTCTTCCACCCATAAGCAAAGTCATAATCGCTTTTTGAGCATGAAGGCGGTTTTCCGCTTCATCATAAACAACACTTTGCGGACCATCGATGACTGCATCAGTAACTTCCATATCTCTATCTGCAGGAAGGCAGTGCATATAAATTCCGTTCTTATCGATAAGTTTCATTTTCTTTTCATCACATATCCAATGTTTATTTCTTTCAAAAAGATCTTTCATACCATCCAGGTTTTCTTCTTTGATCTTTTTGCCATTTTCATCCATTTGAGCAAAGAAGGGAAGAGCACCCCATGATTTTGGATATACTACATGAGCACCTTCAAAGGCAGCTTCCATATCATCGGTTTCTTCAAAAGTACTACCGTTTTGAGCAGCATATTCATGGCATTTCTTGGTAACTTCAGGATCGAGTTCGAATCCTTTCGGTCGGGCAAGAACCACGTCCATTCCTAAAAGGGAAGGAGCCAGAGCAAGACTTTGCGGAACTGCGAATGGTTTTGATGTGGAGCCGGAATAAGCCCAGCTTATCACGAATTTTTTCTTCTTGAAATCACCGAATTTTTCTTTGATCGTAAGCATATCGGCAAGAGCCTGGCAGGGATGATATACATCACATTCCATGTTGATAATGGGAATGTCGGAATAATGTGCGAATTCCTTCATTGTTTCATGTGCAAAACCATATATCCATTGAGACGGTGCACCATACATTCTGATTGCCAAAGCATCTCCGGTTCTACTGAGAACTTGGGCAACATCACAGATCCTTTCGGTTTTATAAGGAACTTCAAACCCTTTGCGAGCGGGAGTGTAAGTTTTTCCCGGTTCCAAATCCACATGAAAACCACCAAGTTGCTGAATTCCCACAGCGAATGTGCTTCTGGTTCTTAGTGAACTGTTGAAAAACATCGTGTAAAGTGTTTTTCCTTTCAAGATGTGGGATGTATCTTCATTCATTGCATAACGTGTTTTCAGCTCTTCTGCCAGACGCAATAAAGATTCCCATTCTTCTTTTGTATAATCAATTTCAGGACTGAGCCAGTCTCTTCCTAAAAATTTGTTCGTACGCATATTTCCTCCAAAATTATTTTTTATTTGTTTAATTAATTTTTTAAACTTCAGGTAAAAAAGACAGTAGTATTATTTGTTATTACATAAGAAGATACAGGATAAGCGGCGCATTTTATAGATGCGTTTCAGCATGAAGTCAACATTCAAGTCGTTGTTCATATCCGTACCTCCTTAATTTTGTATTAGATATATGTAATTTCTGAAAACAGTGTAAATTATGTCAACCACGTTTTGCATTTCTTCCGGAACATCAAATACAGGATCGCTGAATATTATCTTTCCATCATTATAAAGCAAATCATACAAGTTGGAATTATAGCGTAATTTTATTTTGTTATTTGTTACAAGAAAGCCGTTATTTTTATTTACAGCCATATCGTCTCCTTTCCAGAAAAGAGTGAATTTATCTTTGTAAGGTGCGCCATTGTAAGGGCAGAATGTTTCGCAATTTCCGCATTCGTTGCAGAGTCCATCCAGATGCAGGATCTGATTTTCGTCTTTGAATCCTGGAACTTTGATGGCAATATTAGCACGGTTTGGACAAACTTCCACGCATTTATTACAAATAAAGTTACATTCCAAACAGCGGTTTGTTTCAGCAGAGATTTCTTCTTTGGAGGATAAGACTTCTACGGTTGGATTAATAATACCTTTTTTGTTACGAATATCTTGTTTTCTTATTTCATTATCGAATTTGTAATTTTCTAGCTCAACTTTTTTCGGATCAATTCCTTCTTTCTCGAAGATAGCATTGGCAATCTTCTGCCCGTCTACAATTGCTTCTACAACGGTTGAAGGACCTCGCAAAGCATCTCCACCAATGAATACATTTTTATTGCTGGTTTCACCAAATTCATTAACCAAAATGTTTTTTCGCTCATCGATTTGAATGTCATTCTTCTTCAATATATCATAATCCACTATTTCACCGATAGCTGAAAGAACAGTATCGATTCCTAATTCTACAAATTTACCTTCTACAGGAAGCGGACGTTTTCTACCGCTTTCATCAGGTTCACCCAGTTCCATAACCTGACATTTCAGGATGCCATTATTCAGTGAAACAGGATTTATCAGATCTTTGAAAATTACTTCATCTTTAATGGCATTATCAAGTTCTTCACGATCTGCTGGCATCTCTTTGATAGTACGGCGGTAAATAATGTAAACATTTTCTACGCCCGGAGTTTTTTTAGCAGCACGAGCGCTATCCATTGCACTGTTACCACCCCCCACAACGGCAACGTTTTTGCCAAGATCGAGAGCTTTCTTATCTTTATTCCAATCCTGCAGAAATTTGATAGCTCCATAAACTTTGGAAGTATCACCTTCCATTGGAAGCATTCGGGATTTCCAGGCGCCGATAGCCAGGTTGATATACTTGAATTCATCAGCTTTCAGTTTTTCTAAATCAAAATCAGCGTCAGCATTCATTTGAAATTTCACACCCATTTGTTTAATTAGTTTAATATCATTTTGGATAGCCCAGTCGGGGATTCTGAAACCTGGTATTGTATGAATTATTGTTCCGCCCGGTTTGTTGGTTTTATCAAAGATAGTTACGTTAAAACCTTCACGAGCTAGGAAATAAGCGGAAGCCAATCCGGCAGGTCCGGCACCGATAACTGCAACTTTTACACCATTATGGTTTTCTGGGGTTTTCAAATTTTTCAGGAAATTATCATATCCATTCTCCGCTGCAACTCGTTTGAGTTCACGAATGAGAACGGGTTCTTCATAGTCATTACGAACGCATTTCAGCATGCATTTATGATCGCAAATAAAACCTGTTATGAACGGAAGCGGATTCTTGGAAACGATAAGCTCTAATGCTTCCAGGTAACGCTTTTCACCAATCAGGCGAATATATTCCGGTACATCCTGATTTATCGGACATCCAATCGTGCAAGGTGCGATAAAACAGTCGGTTTCAGGAAGTTTCTCATCAATCTTCATCGGTGCGTCAGATTTATATTCTTTCTTGTATTTCTCGTTTGAAAGAGCATCTGCAGCTATGGCATCCAATTTCTCCTGGTTAATATTTTGGGAAGGAAAGTCTTGCATGGAGCTATCCAATAGTTCAGCGATCTGAGTTAAACGTGTATATCCGCCCGGTTTCAGCAGATCTGTTGCTAATGTGATGGGTTTAATACCGGTTTCAAAAATATCTTTGATATTAAAGAAACTCGCACCGCCTGCATAAGAAATAGGAAGTTTACCTCCAAATTCGTTTGAAAGTTTTTTTGCCAAGTTGATTGTGAGTGGAAATAATGCACGACCGCTCATATACATTTCATCTGTGGGGAGTATACCTTTTTCGTTAACCACAGCGAGTGTATTGGAAAGTTTTACACCAAATTCCACATTGTTTTCATCTGCAAAGGCAAGAAGAACTTTCAGCATTTTGACAGCATCATCATATTGCATATCGTGTGTAAATGATTCTTCTTTCAAAATTATGTGATCGTATCCCAGTTTTTGGAATGTATTTTTTACATATTCATAACCATGCAAAGTAGGGTTCATTTTCAAAAAAGTATGCAATTTCTTTTCACTGATAAGATATTTACAGATAAGTTCCTGGTCTTCGGGAGGACAGCCATGCATGGTGGAAAGAGTAATCGAATTTGAGATGTTAAGTGAGATCGTTTCTACGAATTCTGCATCTGTAATGTTAGGAATTTTTCCGCTTTCGATAGCTGCTTTCAGTTCTTGCTTACACCGTTGGAATACTTCGTTTCCTGAAGCATCCTTGAGCTCTTCAATGAATTTATCTATTTTTGGGTCTTTGATACCTTTCAGATCGTAGCCAACGCTCATATTAAAAATAAAAGATCGTTCATCTGTTTTTGAAAGACTGAACATTTTATTAAGTAAATGCAGTAGAAACCAGGCTTTGACATATTCTGCATAAGCTTGCGGGACTGTCAGTTCTGTTGACCACTCGGTGTTATAACCTTCATCAGTTGCTTCAATACAGGGTTTTTCAATGTCGAGTGTATCCATTATCTGCACGGTTTTCAGCTCGAAGAATCTGCTGCCTGTAAGATAGGCAGCTACAATATTCGGTGTGGATTGTGTATGCGGTCCGGCAGCAGGTCCGATTGGAGTTTCGCATTTTTCACCAAAGATGGTGAATGCGGATGTATCCGGTTTACGGTAGAATTTATCTTCGTGAATTCCGAAGATGTTTTTTTCATTTTTATATTCTTCCAAAATCCAGTTTAATAATTTTTTAAATGAAACTGGTATCATTATATCGCTCATTAATTCCTCGCTTTGCCACTAAGGCACTAAGACACAAAGGTCACTATTTCTTTTCGTATTTTGCCACAAAGACACGAAGGCACAAAGTTCATATTAAAATTATTAATAAATACAATTCTTTTCACACCAGTCTCCTTGTGCTCTTAGTGTCTTTGAGACTTGGTGGCTAATAATTTCCTTTATTACTCTTAAATCTCTCGAACATCGCTTTGGAAATTTCTTCCGATCGTTCGAAAAAATCACTGTACAGATCCTTGGTTACATGATAATCATCTAATAATATTTCATCGTTTTTGATTACATACTGGCAGCGTGATTCAGTGATGCCAAAAATAAAATGACTCAGGAATTGTTCAGTGTTGAAAGATGTGGCAGGTTCATAATCAAAGATCGCAATATCAGCAGGTTCACCTTCTTCAATTCCCAATGGAAGTCCGAACGCTTTTTTCAACTTAAAATTATTCAGGAAAAGCGCGTTCATTTCAGGGTATCCGATATCACAATTTTTATTTAGATATTTTGTAAATATCATAGAATTTTTAAGAGCTTTCATTGTGCTTGGATGCATTCCGTCCGTTCCAACCGTTGTCTTAATACCTTCCGAAATAAATTTGGAAATATTTCCTATATTAAGCCCATTGTTCATATTGGAATCCACAGCTTGTGCAACGAAGATGTTCCTTTTCTTTAAAATTTCCAAATCTTTTCCTGTAAGATTACTACAATGGATATAAAGAGAATTTTTTCGAACTAATCCGAAACTGTCGAACCGTTCGATAAGACCTTTTCCGTAACTTTCCATACATCGAATTCCATCGATTTCACCTTCTGCCACGTGAACGTGAACAGGGAAATCTTCAGTTGCATTAGCAATTTTTTTCAGACTTTCATCACTGAGTGTGAATGATGCATGCAAGCCGATCATACCCTGAACTGATTTTCCTTTTTGCGCTTTGGCAAAACGGACATTTTCAGCTAAAGATCTTTCAAAAAATTCTTTTCCGTTCCTGTCGGAAATCTCAAATGCCAATGTTCCGCTGATTCCGTAAGCATCGAATACTTCTGCCATATCGCTCA
Organism: uncultured bacterium; assembly: GCA_965370415.1. Taxonomy (GTDB): domain Bacteria; phylum Cloacimonadota; class Cloacimonadia; order Cloacimonadales; family TCS61; genus JACNIV01. Next base: position 16,483 of record CBDUTJ010000033.1, read on the forward strand.
AAGCATTCTCAGTGTAACCGGAAATATGATGATCGAAAACCGTAGTTACACCGTGAGAAATAGAATCTTTCATTGCGATGGCGGTAGATAGGATCATATCTCCCTTGTTCAAAGAATGATCCAGAGTCCACCAGAGATTTTTCAGGTTACCAAGGAAATTCCCAAACGGAACATCGCAGGGAATTCCCTTGGAAAGAGTGGAATAAATGTGATGATGCGCATTTGTGAGTCCGGGGAAAATAATTTTATTAGTCGTATCAATAATACGATCTACTTTTTCAAACGGCTTTTTATAAAATACTTTTCCATCTTTTATATATATATTTTTCTTTTCAACAAGAACAGTTTCTTCTTTCGGAATGATAATAAAAGCACCCAGTATTTCGATATTCATCTTTGCTCCTTTAAGAATACTACTTATTTATTCGTTTTATCATATCTTTAACTGAGTTCAGTATAGGAATATACCCAGTACAACGGCAGAGATTTCCTTCCAAAGCGGTTTTGATCTCTTCCTCAGTAGGTCTCTGATTTTTATCGAGAAGTGCTTTAGCGCTCATCAGCATACCGGGTGTACAAAATCCGCATTGAATTGCACCGTTATCAAGGAATGCATCTTGCAATTTGGAGAGAACTTCGTTCTTTTCCAGGATCTCAACTGTTTCCACTTTTGCATTTTGAACCTGTCCAGCTAAGATCATACAGGAATTCACTGCTTCCCCGTTCATGATCACTGTGCAGGCACCGCATTCTCCTATAGCACATCCTTCCTTGGTTCCGGTTAATCCCAGTTCATCACGCAAAATATCCAGGAGTCTCAGGGAATCATCAACAGTTAATTTAACACCTTTTCCGTTAACATTGAAATTTAAATTTATCATTAATCTGTCCTCTTTTTCACTCTATTATTTTCCATGTTTATTATCGTTTATCTGCGATTGGATTTCTCTCAATGCATCTTTAAAGAGATTAATAAAAACGGGTTTCTTATATTCGGCAGACCAGCGTCCGCCAATTTCTTGCTCGATCTTTTCTGCTAATGGTTTTTCTGCTGAACTTATAGTTTGCTCGTTCAAAGTTCTACCTATAAGAGCTTTCTCCACATCAGTAATTCTCTGCGATCTGCTGAAAAGTGAACCATCCACAATGTAGCATTCTTCGATCTTGTCGTTTTCATCAAAACTCAACATCACGCTGATGCTCATCCTGGTAATATTAACTGCATTTCTTCTGCCAAGTTGATAATAACTGTGGTAATATTTTTTATCAGGAAGCTTGGGAATTATGATCGCTGTCAGGATTTCACCAGGTTGGATGATAGTTTTATAATGTTGTTTAATAAACTCTGAAATCGGAACGATCCGTTCACCCTTTAAAGAACGTAAATGCAGGTTGGCTTGATAAACAATCAGCGGTGGAACGGAATCGGCACAGGGTGCAGCATTCACGATGTTACCGCCAATGGTCGCCCGGTTTCTTATCTGGGTGGAACCTATCTGCGAACAGGCTTTTATCAACAGCGGAAATTCACGTTTGATAATATCGTTATTAATTATTTCCGTGAAAGTAGTTGCTGCTCCGATCGTTATTTTATCACCCGTTTCTTTGATACCTTTCAATTCCGGAAGAGAAAAAATATTCAGCAAATTTAAAGGTTCAGTTTTATGACGTGCCTGAACAACAACATCGGTTCCTCCAGCAAGAAGTTTGAATTTTCCATCTGCCATTTTTTGCAGAGTTTCTTCCAGACTGTGTGGTGAGGAGGTTTTAATATTACTTAGACGGGGAGTGATTTTCTTATTCTTATTTGAAGCATGTACCACTTCGCTTTGACGGGCAGGTTTACGTAGATTTTTCCCCAGGAATACCTGTTCCAGTGTTAAAGGAATCTGGTAGGAACGCTTTCCAAGAGCAAAGCTGAGAGAATTATTAATAGCTGCTGATGTAAGTTCCAGAGTGGGCTCGCCAATACCTTTAGCTCCAAATGGACCGTAAATATCGGGATTCTCAACCAAAATAGGTTCGATCTCTTTAATGTCTTTAATGGTAGGAATAAGATATTCATCCAAATTAAGCGACTTGACTTCACCATTTTGAATGTTAAAATCTTCCAATATTCCGTAACCCATTCCCTGAGTAGTACCACCATAAACCTGACCTTCCGCACCTACTCTGTTAAGAACTTTTCCCACATCGTGAGCAGCGGTTATCTTCTCCACTTCGATTTTCCCTGTATGTGTATCGATGCGAATTTCCACGATCTGGCAACCGTAAACATAAGTAAAGTAAGCGTTGCCCTGTCCTGTTTCTTCGTCCCAGTTTACGTCGGGACCTTTAAACCAGCCGTAAGCCGAAAGATTAACTCCGTCCCAATATGCTTTTTCTGCGGCGTCAGAGAATTTCACAGGTTTTGTTTTCGGATTCTTAGCTTTGCGATAGATGTATCCGTTTTTCCATTCGGTTTCTTCCAATCTGGAAACTTTGAGGTCATCTTTTATGATTTTAAAAATTCTTTCTTTCACAACGTTAGCAGCTTGAATGGTAGCATTACCTCCAACTATAGTTCCGCGGGAAGCTACTGTGGGACCGCCATCTGTTATCGTGGAAGTTTGAGGTTCCAGGAACGTAATATCCTCAAGAGGAACTCCCAGAACTTCGGATGTTACCTGGCAGAATGTGGTGCGAAGTCCCTGACCATTTTCGTTAACTCCGGTGAACACAATTACACTTCCATCTGCCTGCACAGAAACAATGGCAGAAGATGCATCCGTACCTTCAGCACCCAGCGAGCAGCCACGATAACTGCAAGATAACCCGATACCATATTTATATCTTCTGCTTACAGCATTCGATTTTTTATATTGTTTATATTTTTCTTTATAATTACTTTTTTCTACAGCTTCCCACATAACTTGGTGCAAAGACACTTTATGTTCCGATAATTTCTGTCCGCTGGCAGTGATGCTTCCCTGTTTGAATCCATTGATCTTTCTGATTTCCAGAGGTGTGATTCCGCAAATTTCTGCAATTTCATCCATCAGGGATTCCTGGGCAAAAATAACCTGCGGTGAACCGAATCCCCTGAAAGCTGCTGTATAAGTGTTGTTTGTGTAAACTCCTTTTACGTCTGTAAGCACATTTTCTATTTCGTAAGGTCCGGTTGCTTGAACTACAGAACGCCAGGTTACGAAGAAAGTTTGCGAAGAATATGCTCCGCTGTCTGCTAGGATGTTTATTTTCATTGCCTTTAGTTTACCATCATTATTGAAGCCGACTTTATAGGACATGATGTAGGGATGGCGTTTATAACTTTCTTTAAGCGAATCTTCACGAGTATAGGTTATTTTTACGGGTTTTCCAGTTAGTTTGGAAAGCAATGCAGCCCGGCTAGCAATGTTATTAATTACATCATCTTTTCCGCCAAAAGAACCTCCCAGAGTTGAACCGAATACATTCACCTGGTTCAGTTTCAGTCCCATGAAAAGAGCAACTACCTTGCGGGTGGTGAATGGATTCTGAATAGAACCATATACCTTGAATCCTTTTGTTGTAGGGTCAGGTACAACTGTTACAGATTCCGGTTCGATGTAGGCATGTTCCACAAATCCTGTTTTGTATTTTCTTTCGATCACCTGGTCGGATTCGGCAAAACCTTTTTCCACATCACCTTTAATAAGCGGATAATGGTTCACTACGTTACTTTTATATTCGGGATGGATCAAACGGGCATCCGGTTTTACAGCTTCTTCAATATCGGTGAGAGGATCGTAAGGTTCATACTCGACCCGGATTGCATCCACAGCCGCATAAGCCTGTTCTTTTGTAAAGGCAGCTACAACTGCTAAAACATCTCCGGCAAAGAAAATTTCGTCATTTACAATAGGTAAATAATCTCTGCGAATGGGTCCGACTTTCTTTTCGCCGGGAACATCTTTATACAGTCCAATTGCTTTTACACCGGGCATTTTTTCTGCCTTAGAAATATCGAGTTTTGTGATCTTTCCTGCGGGAATATCTGTGTAACGAACAGCTCCATAAAGCATACTCGGGAATTTGAGATCATCACCATAAATGGCTTTGCCGGTGACTTTTTCGTAGCCGTCAACGCGTCTGACTCTTTTTCCAATCACGTTTTCCATAACACATCCTTTTCATTTATATAATAAAGAAAAAACACTATTATTACAACTTTGGATTAATGTTTAGAAACGTTAGTTACTCCTTGAACGTTTAGACTTCATAGTAAGTCGCGCCTTTTATACTTACACCGAACGATTTTTTTGTATTATTAAATAATGTCAATTATTTTTCAATAATTTGACATTCACCAAAAAATTTTTAGAGTTATTGTATTCTTTTCATTTTGAAGAATAATAAAAAGGATTTTCAAACCAGAAGCTGGTAGGCATTAATCTTCATTTCTTTTGTACCGACAAAAGAAACGAAACAAAGAAAAACTCCTGGCGAATATAAATTATTAAAATTAGTAAAAACCACTAAAAAATCTTAACTCGTAATTTTCTAAGTAGAATCTATGAAAGAAATTAAAAAACAACTCAAACAGAAGATTTTTCCTAACGCTTGCTTATTACCAATTTCTTAACGCAATTTATATTATGCCGATTTTAAGAAAAAGAACGCATTTCAATCCATAATAATTTTCTATACTTTCACGATGAACAAAATTTATATTATGTAGAATCTCTTTGCAATTAATTTTTTAATGGATTCTTGTATTTTATTATATTGTTTTTCAATGGGATACCTTATGAACTACTGTTGGTTGTCGGGAGGATGCATATATTTTCAGCAATTAAAAAAGCGGAGCAATTTCACCCCGCTCATTAAAATTTATTATTTCCTTGGTAGAACAATATTTGAAACAATAGCCACCAGTCCACCGGTTGTGATGGGAGAACCGAAAACCCTCTGGATAATAACCGGCATCTGATTCAGGAATGCGGGAACCAACTGAACACCCAGTCCCAATCCAAAAGAAATGGCCATGATCATCATTGCTCTTCTATCGATAGGCTGAGAAGCAATTATCTTGATACCTGCAGCTGCAACCGTTCCAAACATAATGATGGTGGCACCACCAAGTACGGGTTTAGGCATTTGCTGGAATATACCTCCGATAACCGGGAAAAGACCAAGTAATACCAGGAAACCAGCAATATATATTCCCACATAACGGCTGGCTACCCCGGTAAGTTGGATAACTCCATTGTTCTGGCTGAAAGTTGTATTGGGAAAGGTATTGAAAGTGGCAGCTAAAGCAGAATTAACACCATCACCCAAAATACCGCCTTTGATACGTTTGATATAAAGATCACCTTCAATAGGTTCACCCGAAACCATCGAAGTTGCTGTGAGGTCGCCAATGGATTCTATGGTGGTGATAAGATAAATGAAAGCGATTGGAATAAAAGCTGCCCAGTTGAAACCAAATCCATATTTAAAAGGTATTGGAACGCTGATAACAGGAAGGTCTTTCAAACCGCTCAGATCTACTTTCCCAAGAAATATTGAAACAATATATCCTACTACCAATCCTATTACGATAGAACTCATGCGCAGAAACTGATTTTTACTTCTGTTCATTAGAATTATCACTATCAAAACAAGAAAAGCCAGGCTCAGGTTTTCAAATGAAGCAAAAAATTCCGGCTTGTTATCCAAAAGCCACTGTCCGCCTGCCATATCCGTGATCCCTACTTTGATAAGGCTCAAACCGATGGTGGTGACCACGATCCCTGTTACGATGGGAGTAATTACCTTCCTGAGATGATGTAGAATACGACTGAGGAACATTTCGATAAACGCACCTAAGAAACAGATACCGTAAATAACAGAGAGAATTTCTCTGGGTCCGCCACCCTGATTCTTTACAATAAAACCTGCTGCCAATATAGAACTCAGGAAAGCGAAACTGGTTCCCTGGATACTCAAAAGTCCTGATCCGATAGGTCCAATGCGCTTAACCTGAATAAAAGTGGCAACTCCCGAAACAATAAGTGACATGCTGATAAGGTAGGGAAGTTCTTTGCCCAAACCCAGCACTCCACCAATTATCAGCGTGGGCGTAATAATTCCTACAAAAATTGCCAGCAGATGCTGAAGTGCCGCAAAAACGGAATCCACAACCGGCGGTTTGTCATGCAAACCATAAATAATATCACTTTTCTTGTTCATACCATACTCTCCTTTCTTGATTTATTTTTGAATGGATTTGCGAATGTAAAAAAAATAATTTTTAATTTATTCATTACAAAATATAAGATTAAAATTACTTATATGTGTCAAATACATTATTAGAAAAATCAGAATTTTTGGGGGTTTAGGTATTTTTCAACAATCAAAAAAAAGCAGGACTCATCTAAGCCCTGCTTTTGCAGATAAGTGTTTTTTTTGCAATTTTTATGATTACAAGCTGTCTATTGTTAAGTGTGGGCAGCGGGATGTAAATAAACAAAAATTTTATCTCCATAAAAGTGTAAGAAAGCTAACAAAAAACCTGCCTGAAAGCGTCAAATTGAATCATCTTCTCTTCATCATTATTAATTATCAATTCCCTATGATTGTAATGAGTTCTGCTTTTACAGATGAATTTTATTTCGTGCGACTTTTTTTTCTTATGACAAATTGCCTATAACAATCATTCGTGCTAAAGTATCAGAATGATTCAGCCGAAACGAACAACGAAACTAACCGCAGACGCAATGTTACGGGATTCAATTATTTCCGAAAATATTAATACACTTGACTCTTGAATTTATAAATAACTTTTGTGTAATAAGATAAAAAGTGAAGTAAGGATTATATTATGAATAATGAAGATATCAGGCACCTGGACCTGTTATCGATGTTTCACTACATAGTCGGTGGCATTACAGCTTTGTTCTCATGCATACCGATTATACATGTGATCATAGGCCTGTCTATGGTTTCTGGAAAATTCTTTAATGAGAGCAATAGCCCCGAACCACCAGCTTTCATGGGATGGATGTTTGTTATCATTGGAACAGTATTCATTGTGCTGGGCTTGAGTATTGCAGTGTGCATGATAGTTGCCGGGAAAAAACTGAAAAAGCGTAAGAACAGAGTTTTTTGTATGGTCATTGCAGGAATTGAATGTATGTTCATGCCTTTTGGCACCATCCTCGGTGTCTTCACTCTTATTGTTCTAAATAAAGAATCTATCCAGGAAATATTTGCCCAACCAGGTACTGAAGGCTAAGGTAAACATTATTCAGGAAAGCAAGAAACAATTTAAAAGACCACCCAAAAGATATCAGCCGAGGGGGCTTTCGATTCTTTATGAAGATCGGGATATCCTGGTTGTGGATAAGGTGAGCGGTCTTTTAACAGTAAGTAGTGAGAAAGTAAGAGATAATACAGCTTATTATCTCTTGAATGAATACGTGCGCAAAGGGAATCAGAAATCAAGACGCCGGGTATTTATCGTGCATCGTCTGGATAAAGATACTTCCGGTGTTATCGTGTTTGCCAGGAATGAGAAAGCCAAGCGTTTTCTTCAGGAAGAGTGGCAGGGATTTGAAAAAAAGTATTATGCCCTGGTACATGGAACGATGACGGATAAGGAGGGTGTAATTACATCCTACTTGGCAGAAAGCAGTGTTCATAAAATGTATTCTGTTGCTGATCCCCCCAAAGGCAAGCTTGCTAAGACCGGCTATAAAGTTCTAAAGAAATCACCCAAGTACAGTCTTCTGGAAATAGATCTGCTTACAGGCAGGAAAAATCAGATCCGGGTGCATCTGGCGGACAAAGGCTGTCCTGTGGCTGGCGACAAGAAGTATGGAAAAAAGGAAAAGGGCATTAAAAGGCTTACGCTACATGCAGCTTCACTTACGATAATTCATCCGTTTTCAAAAGAGAAAATGACCTTTTCAACAAAAGTTCCCGCTTATTTTGAATCACTTATGAAGGATTCTCAAAAAAGCCGTTAATCAACATGGAGCGAAGCGGAATGTTGATTAATGTTTGGCGTGTGCCACGATTCTTCCTGCTTTTCTTCTTGCTTATCGTGGGTACGTTTGTTAGCAGCATTCTTTTCATTTTTAGATCTAACATTTACCCACTTCTAAATTTTGGCATTTACATTCAATTTGTAGAGAAACAATACAATTTATTTAATCTCAATAATTATTGGTTCAGTTAATAATCGCATCCGAGGATTTAGAATGAAATAACCAGTAATTTCATAGCGACCAATTTTTGAAAATACATAATGACCCATTAATACATTAAAATAATTCACACTGATCTTTTTTGTTATATCCCATTTTTCACAATATTTATCATGCACATTAACTGTATATTCATAACTCTTGATATCACCAATTTCTTTATTCTCAACATATGGAAATGTTTCTGTAAAATGATTTGGATATTTTGATGAATCTTTGATGTAAACTCCAAAATTGGGAATACCTTTTTCACTTTTAAGTGAAATCTTTTGTGGCTTATTATACATATTCTCTAATGAAAACGAAATGACAATACTATCACCTTGAGAAAAAATTGTAAAATCAAGCTCCATATTAATTTTCCAGCTGTATTTCTCTATTGATTCTTTAATCCCTTTTCTTAGATTATCAATATATTCATAATCTCTAAAATCCTTTGGAACTTGCTGGATTATTGAATCTGCTTTATTAAGATATCCGAGATCTTCAGGATACATACAACCTTTATCTGCCCCTTTCATCAAAGAATAATATAAACTACTTTTAATGCAATGAACCATAAGATATAAATCAGTATCTGGATATTTTTTCAGGAAATCGTCATACTTCTTAATATAACTTAGATTTGAATCGGTATCACCACCTTCCCCAGAACATATCTGATGATATTTCAACATCTCATATTCTGCATTATCAGCCCATTCACTTTCAGGATAATCAGAAAGAATTTGTTTATAAAAACTAAATGGAAATTCTGTGTTTATTCCTACTTCTCCATAATTCCACGAGAGCATAAACATTTCATAATAAAGTTTTCCCAGTTTATAAAATTTCTCCGCCTCGTGAATATTTATTGTATTCAATGAATCAAGCTGATGATCAGCTTTTTTTAGATGAACAAGATCGCTATCTGATACGAAGTTTAAGAATATACTTTTTTCATTGGAAGTTCTAAGTTTTTTATGATAATCTAAAGCTTTTTTAGGATCACCATTTAATGAATATCCGCAAATTAACCCATAGTAGATAGCTTCACGCATTTGGGGGTCGGTTCCCTCAGCTAGAATGTTCTCGAAAAGCTCGATTTCACTGCGATCTCTAATTCTAAAAACATATTTTAATCTTGATGTTAAGCTCTTTAGTATCTTGTGAGAAGTTGTAACTTCCTGCATTTCAAAAAATCCCTTGGCATACTTGATGGGGTCTTTTTCCTTCTTAAGTTCTTTTCTTTTGGAATCAATCATTTGTTCAACTCGTTCAACCTGCTCCTTAGGCTTCATTATTGATTCTAAATATGATTTATTTATTTGAACAAAACGATCATCAGTTCCAATCCAAATATATTCATCATTTGCCAGAAAACTGCGGACAATAGGAAATGATATATTCGATTTTTCGATCTTATGAGAAGTTTTATCTACTCTGCCTAATCCGAATTTATCGAAAAACCAGATGACTTTGTTATCATTGTATAGTTTGGAAATCCCACCAATTTTAATAATATTCTGCTCTCTTGTTTTCAAATTAAGAACTGCTAAATCTCCCTTTGCTGGATAGTAAACACGATAATTGTCAACAATCATAGACCAATATGAGATACCGTGATTAATTATATATGGTCTTATACTATTTCCAACAAATATTGATTTCATATTATCATAATCTTTGAAAAAATAAATATTTTCATATTCTTTGAATTCAGAGTGCTTAGGAAACTCATAGTCATTAATTTTACTAATCTTTGTAATGGAATTGTTGTTTAAATTATATTCATAAATATTGTTTATTATGAGATTATTATTTTCTTTACGAATGTTTTTAATCCAGACGTGTTTGCTAAAGTTAGACTTAAATAATTGTTTCTTATCTCGATCAAAATAATACAGATTTTTTGATGTACCAATCCATACTTTATCCTCAAGAGGTTTGATAACAGAAATTGCTTCATTATTGAAATATTCTGTCTGGCTAAATTTAGTATAATCTTTCGACAATTTGCGATAACAAAGAACGCCTTTATGAAAATTACCTATCCATACTAAATCAGGATCAAACTTATCTTGCAAAATTAAATCTTTTAGCCCAATAGCAAAATCACCAATTTTATTAGAAAGTTTAGCAAGTTTCTCTGTTTTATAATTGTACTCGTAACTTGTTTTATTCTGATCAATAATCCATATGGTTTCATCAATAGGGGATTGTATGATATTATTTGGTCTATATCCAGGTATTTTGATTTCTTTTATTCCTTCATTTGCAAATGCGAATTGACTTAATATAGATATTAATATAAGAATAACCGTTATTTTCATACTCGCTCCTTTGTTTCAAATGCTGCTAATGCTTCGCGTGTGCGGCGGGATCGGAACGATCACGCCCAAAACAAACAGCCCAGACGTTTGAATCGCAAGATTCAAACAAAGAGTACCGACCAGCCCTACCGCTGACACGCTTGTTACAGGCAATAATTATTTATGCCACCAGATTTGATTTGATAATGCACTTCTGTACATATACGACCCACTTTAGTAGAGGCTCTATATGCTGTAAAATTCTCTGAATTAATAGTTCCAAAGATTAACTCATTTTCACTTATTTCTAATAAATCAATGAATTTTCTTTCCATCGCAATTCCGAACCCTTTTCCTCTATATTTCCTACTTAGTATTTTATCACAAACAAAATAACCACTCATTTCATTATAGATCATTTTCAACCCAATTATTACTCCCGCTATTTCATTATTAATATATGCCAATTTTATTATACCATTTTCTATAAGATATTCTATTGATTCAACTGATTCAGGTTCTCCAATAATTGTCTGTAATTTAGGGAAATCTTTGTAAAATTCGTCATACATTTTTTTATATTCTGGGTAAAAGGATTTTTCTTTCGCTTCATTAAACTTAATTAAATTATAATTTTTAGTTCTTTTAGTTTGTTTTATTAAAGAAATCTTTCCTGCGTATGTATAACGATTTACTTCTAATATAGATAAATCTACAATTCTAGAATCAGTAAAATTAATCTTTTCAATATTTTTTTTTGGAAAAGCAAGTTTGATTTGTTCAATGAAAAATTCAATATTTGTTATTATTGAGAAGCTGGAGAAATAAACATCAATTGAGTAATTATTTTCAATTTGATAAAGCATTATTAATGATATTTTTTGATTTTGAAATTCTAATATTTGGAAATTTGATGTGTTCTCCTCATCGAAAACCTTATTTACATATTTTTCGATTTTTGTTTTAAGATTTTTCTTGGTTGTGTCATATCCTTGCCAGTCAATAATTTTAGAATGTACGGCAGAAAGCTCATAATCCAGAAATTTATTAACGAGATTTTCTTTATTCAACGTAAACCTCCATAGTTCCCCAAGAATTATACAAATTATAATTCTTCTATTTTATTTATTGCCTGTAATGTTTTGAGTGCGCCACGATTCTTCTTGTATTTCTTCTTGCTTATTGTGGGCACTTTTGTTAGTCGCATAGTTATTGTCAAAATAAAACCAGCTTGAGAAAAAACTCAAGCTGGAAATTAAGGTTAAGGCAAATGTGTTTTTACTTATACTATTTCATCAAGATCATTTTTCTTGTGTAAGTATAACTGCCTGTTTTCATTTTGTAGAAATAAATGCCGGATGTAACCGATTTGCCACTATCATTCGTTCCGTTCCAAATCACTGAATGCGATCCTGCCGGAAGTGTTTCATTAACAAGCTGTTTCACTTTTTGACCTTTCAGATTGAAAATTTCAAGAGTCACAAACGGGGACGTTTGTGTTACAGAAAAAGAGATCGTTGTTGTGGGATTGAACGGATTCGGATAATTTCCAATTAACTGTGATGTTGTCGGTACGATATCTTCATTTGCAGAGGTTCCTTCAGTAACTTGAATGTAATTCTCTTTAATTTCCGTATCTTCATTATAAGCATTAGACGAAGTTAATGTAACAGTATAATCTCCCGGTTCTTCATAAGTCCATACAGGATTCTGATCATACGAATCAACAATACCATCACTGTTAAAATCCCATTGAATAAATTGAAGATTTTTCCATTTCATTTAAATACTCATCATAATCTTCTTTGTATCGAATTACAGATTCGTAGGCAGAAATTGCATTTGACATATGAATTATAGCTTTTTTTCTGCTATTTAAATATTCATTCATATTTCTAGATACAAATATAAGTTCATCTCTATTAGGAGTATATTTAACAGAAATAGTCTCAAAGTTCAGATCATTATTAAAATCTTCTAATTTGCTAGTATATCTTTCATAAAAACTATTAAGGGTTAATCTTGATTGGCTGCCTTCCTCTTCTCTGCTATTAACGGTATTAAGAATAATTGAGTTTAATTTCCTCGTGAATTTGTCAATTATTATCCTACTGTTTTTGTTTTCTTGAGACTCACATGAGAATAGAAATAAAATACTTAATAATATGAAAAATGTTTTTTTCATTTCAACTCCTTTTGTTATTAGAAATATATTATCATTAATTATGAGTGTTGCCCATAACGTTCCTGTATGCTGCGGGAATCCGACAGCTGCCGGATCACGCCAAAAACAAACCGACCAGCCGTTTGAATCGGAAGATTCAAACAAAGAGCACTGACCAGCCCTAC
>CBDUTJ010000034.1:0-28871 GCA_965370415.1 uncultured bacterium
AGATTATACAATATTAGATGGTGGTAACGGCTTTCTTGACCCAGGTGAAATAGTGGAAATGAACGTTACTTTGCAAAATAATGGCAGTGTAACAGCAAATGCTATTTATGGCGAACTGACTTCTACCAATAGTCAAATTACAGTATCTGATCCTATCGGATATTTTGGAACTATTGCAGGTGAAGGCGGACAGGCTACCAATACTTCAGATACATTTGAAGTTACTGCCAATACACAGGTTATAGTTGGCACTCAAGTGATCATGGAACTTCATCTCTATAATGCTGATGGTTATGATAATACTACCCAGTTTTTTCTGAATGTGGGGGAAGTTACCATAACTGATCCGTTAGGTCCTGATTCATACTCGTATTTCTGCTACGATGATGGTGATATCGGCTATTTCAACGTTCCTACTTATGATTGGATCGAAATTAACAGCATTGGAATAGATCTTCAGCTTTATGATGGCGGTGATACCGGAGATAGTGAAACCATCAATTTGCCAATAACATTTAGTATGTACGGTGAAGAATATAATACTGCCACAATATGTTCCAATGGCTGGATCGCTCCGGGCGGCAGTTCTCAAGCTTCATTTATGAACAGCCGGATACCCGGTCCTCAAGGTCCCTCACCTATGATCGCTCCTTTCTGGGATGATCTGAAAAATGGTTATACTGGAGATGTTTATTGGTATCATGATGCTGTACAACATTTTGTAGTTATTGAATGGGATCATATGCAGAATGATTATGGTACTGGTGCAGAAGAAACATTCCAAGCAATTCTGTATGATGCAAACTATTATCCGACATTCACTGGAGATAGTGAGATAAAAGTTCAATATAAAGTTATCAATAATGTCGATGCAGGTGGCGGTCTTTCCGAACACGGTCAGTACAGTTCAGTAGGAATAGAAGATCATACGGGAACAGTTGGATTGGAATATACATTTAATAATGCATACCCAATTGCTGCTAAAAGCCTGCAAAATGAAATGGCTCTTCTTTTTACAACTTCTTCCCAGTATTGGGGATTTGTTGCAGGGCAGGTTACTTTACTCGGAGGAAGCGGAAATGTTGACGAAGTAGTTATCAGCAATGGAACCACCTATACTCATCCTGATCAGAGCGGTAATTACATCTATCCACAGCTTCCCGGAACCTATGATATCACAGCAAGCCTGACCGGCTATACTTCAATTACCGTGAACAATGTTTATGTTGTTGAAAATGAAACAACAGTTGTTGACTTTATATTGGAAGCACTTCCCATACCAACCGAATTCATCTGTAATGTAGTTGGTTATAACGATGTGGAATTGATCTGGGATGTACCCGAATCTTCAGGTAGAGATTATGAAATTAGCAGAGAAGCAAGCATAAAAAGATATGAAAAACCAGCAGCGAATAATGGGCGCGAACTTATTGGTTATAAAGTATATCGTGAAGGTGTAGAAATAGCAGAGATAAACGATCCCATGATCCTTACCTATACTGATCTTACGCTTTCTGCCGGAACTTATGAATACTATGTAACCGCAATTCATGATTTGGGAGAATCTTTGCCTTCCAATCAGGATGATGTGATCATAACTTTTCCTGCACCTCAAAATCCACAAGCTGTAACCCAGGGAGCAGATATTCTTGTAACCTGGGATGAACCTGCCACCAGAGCACTTGTTTATTACAAAGTTTATCGCAACCTGATCATGATCGCAGAGGATGTTCTAGATACTTCTTATCTGGATCCTGAGGTACCGAACGGGACTTATTCTTACAATATCAGGGCAGTTTATAGCGGTGGCTATCAATCTACTCTATCTTCAGATGCTGTCATTGAGCACGTTCAGACAAATGCAGACGGAATGCTTATTCCCAAAGTAACCTATCTTAAAGGTAATCATCCCAATCCTTTCAACCCGGAAACCAGGATAAGCTTTGCTTTAAGTTCCGCTTCTAAAACCGTTGTACAGATATATAACATCAAGGGTGAAAAAATTCGAAATCTGTTGAATGAAAAACTTGATGCAGGTCATCATTCTGTTATCTGGAATGGTACAGATAAAAGTGGTAGAAACGTTGCCAGTGGAATTTATTTCTATAAATTTAGAACAGACAATTTTAACAAAACTAAAAAAATGCTTTTATTAAAATAGATAAATATTTTGGGAGGAAAATTGAAAAAACTACTGATCCTAATTACTTTCATAATGATAAGTTCTTTAATATCTGCAGGTATTACGTACGAAACACAAGGCGATGAACTAAGAATAAGTTATGTAAATCAGGAATTAACTACACAAAAAGATATGCTTTCTCAAGTGATCGCATTACCGGCATTAAGTGCTGAAGTTATTGTTAATAGCTGCGAAGTATCTGTAATCGACCAGGATGGCGATCTTATCAGAACGGAATCGATTGATGGTGATGAATTCGTGCAGATAGAATCAAGCTTTGTAATGCGTGAACTTTATGCCCACCGGGTGAAAGTAACATTAAAAGATTCTTCAGAAGAATATGACCGCATCGTTAAGAACATTGATTTTACTATCAAACCAATTGAGAGAGTACAGGTCCCAACGAGAATATCCAAAGCATTTCTGCCTACTTATCGGGCTTTAGTCGATAATTTCGAAAATTCATACTTGAGAAATATTGTGGAAGGACCATCAAAAATGCTGATCATCACTCATGAGAGCTTAATTAGTGATATTCAGCTTTTCACAGATTGGAAGAATGCCAAAGGTATTGCTACGGAAGTTGTTACCATCGAAGATATCGGATCACAGAGTTCCCAGATAAAAGATTATATCCAGTCGGTTTATGATAATTCTGAAATTCCACCGGACTATGTGCTTCTTACAGGTGATATGGATGAAGTGTACACTATACCATCTTTCTATATTCACAGCGGAACAGAGTACGATGTTACAGATCATCCCTATACTCTCTTGGAAGGTGATGACTATTTCCCTGAGATGATCATCGGCAGGTTTTCTTTTGATCAACCTTTTGAATTTCTTACAATGATCGCCAAGGTCTTGCATTATGAAAAAACGCCTTTCATGGGTAGTACACACTGGTTTGAGGATGCTCTTTTGGTTGCAGGTAATTGGAGCAGTTCACCACCAACTCCCTCTACACCTGTAAAAGTAACCAAATGGCTGCGTGATAAAATGGTGAATTACGGTTATAATAATATTACAGAGATATATTATCCGCCAACTTATCCGGGTACACCACAAATCATATCTGCAATTGATAATGGAGTGGGAATTGTTACTTACCGTGGTTGGGGAGATGCCAATGGCTGGCATTATCCGTACTTCCATAAGGAAAATATTGATGACTTGAATAATAATCCGTTCCTGCCTGTAATGACATCTATTGTATGTAATACAGGTGATTTTGCCAATAGTTCAGTTGATCCTTGTTTTGGTGAAAAATGGCTTCGAGTAGGAAGCCCTTCCAATCCGCAGGGCGGAGTTGTGTTCGTAGGTCCTTCCGATCTTCATACAAACACAAAATACAATAATTCCATCTTTTCCGGTTTCTATGCCGGAATGCTGGATGAAGATAACCTGATATTCGGCAGTGATGTACTGCGAGGAAAGATAGAATTATATAACAACTTTCCTTTAGACAGAGAACCTGAGGGTAAGGTTGAATTCTATTTTCATGTTTATAATATTCTTGGTGATCCTTCACTGACCATGTGGACTACTGTACCTCAGACCATTAATTGCACTTTACCTGCGGAGATAAATAAAGGTACAAACTACCTTGAAATAGATCTTCCTGACCTGGAAGGTGGTATTGTAACAGCGAAAATGGAAGGAAGTATATTCAGTACCGCTATTGTAGAGAATGGACAGGCAACGCTTTACTTTAACCTTGAAAATTCCGATCAGATAGAAATAACTATTACAAAACCAAATTATTATCCATTCATTCAAACGATAGATGTGATTACAGATGATATTGAACTGGGACTTTTTGATTTTGATACAAATGGCAACGTGATAACCGGTGAGGAATTCCAACTCGATCTTACACTGAAGAACTATGGCACATTAGTAGCAAACAACGTAACGGCAGACCTGTCATGCACTAATTCTTATGTGAATATTTTAACCACTTCTGCCAACTTTGGTAATATCGATCCGGGTAGTACCGCAATGCAGGGATACGATGTCGAGATACTTCCGGGATGTCCGGATAATACTGTGATCCAATTTGATCTTGATATTTCAGGAGGAAGTACAGCCAAATTTGATGTGCTGGTAAATGGACTTATCTTTGAAATAACCTCGATAGTGGTGAATAACGAAGAAGAAGTGCTGCTTCTTCTGGAAGATAACAGCATTTCGGTAAGTATAAAGAACATTGGCATCTTTGATGTTAGTAATTTGCAGGCAGAACTTTTTTCTCAAACTCCTGACGCTACCATAACCTCCTCCCAGTTTAGTGTCGGAAACGTTGCGGTGGATGCTACTTCTATGGCTGAATTTTCCATACAACTTTCCGGGGAATGCTACATCGGGCAGAACCTTCCTTTCTATATTACCCTGATCGATGAGAATTTGCTGGAAACAAATATTTATTTCAGCATGGAAGCCGGTATGGTAGAAAATACTGCTCCCACCGGACCGGATAGTTTTGGTTATTATGCTCTCGATAGCTATGATGTTTTTTATCAGAATTGCCCCGAGTATTTTTGGAAGGAACTCGATCCTCTGGAAGGTGGTGATGGAACTGTTATCCAGATGGGGGATGATGTTTCCCAAACTGTAGCAATGCCGTTTGATTTTCCATTTTACGGGGAAATCAGCGACAGCATCACGATCTGTACTAATGGCTGGATATCATTACAGCCAACCTGGGAAACCTATTTCCGTAATTGGAACATACCTTCTGCCCTGGGACCTTATGGTATGATAGCTGCTTACTGGGATGACTTGATCGGTTTTCCCCTCGGTAATAATGAATATGCCAAGATGAGAATATGTTATGAATATATTGAAGATGAAAACATTTTTGTGATCGAATGGAATAAATGCGTAAACCGATTTGATTATACTTCCACAGAAAAATTCGAGATCGTTCTTTATGATCCGACAGTATATCCCACAACAGATGGAAATGGCATCATCCAGATCAATTATCACACGGCTAATAATCCAGATGCAAACAACAATTATTCCACAGTTGGGATCGAGAACTTTACTCAAAGTGATGGACTCCTTTACACTTATGCCAATATCTATCCTGCTAGTGCAACACAACTTTGTAATAATCTGGCTATAAAATTCACCACCGAAATTCCTGAGTTCATTGAAGAAACAACTCCTATTGCCGATTTCTCTGCAGAAATTACTTATGGAATTGCCCCACTGCAAATCAGCTTCATAAATCAGACTTCACCGCTCTCATATTTTGGTACATTGGAATGGCAATTTGGTGATGAATCTCCCAATTCTTCAGAAATTCATCCTGTTCATACTTACCAGGAAGTGGGAAGTTACAGCGTTACATTAACAGCCACGAATTCGCAAGGAACAGATTCTATAACACATGACGATTTTATTACTGTGTTTCCATCAGAAGATCTTATCTGGCCCGGTGACACAAATATCGATGGTGTGGTAAGTATTGAAGATATTATTGTGATAGGGATCTTTTGGAATGAGGAAGGTTTACCAAGGGATGCTGTTTCCTTTCAATGGGCAGGAAATGATTATCCCGGTGACTGGGATAAACCCATGGCTTCCGTAGCTGATTGTAATGGCGATGGGAAAGTGAATATTACAGATATTCTGGGAATATGCCTGAATTGGAATTACACTCATGCTACCACATGCGGCTCATTTTCACCAATTGTAAACCTTGAAGATTACAGAGAAAACTTTCAGGAGATCTATAATTCTCTGGAGAATTCCGGAACCAGTCTGCTTTTGAAGAATTATTTAGCAGAACTATTCGATTTCCCGATAGTAACTCCGATCGAGATCAGCAAGCTTCAACAGAATTATCCCAACCCTTTCAACCCCACTACAAAGATCGCTTTTGATATTGCCAGTGAGGGAAAAGTGGAACTTGCAATTTACAACGTGAAAGGTCAGCTTGTAAAAAAACTATTTAGCGAATATGCAATTCCAGGAAGTTATATAGTAGAGTGGAACGGAAAAGATTCTGTAGATCGAAGTGTGAGCAGCGGGTTGTATTTCTACCGTTTGAAATGTAATGAACAGGCTATAGATACAAAAAAAATGATCTTACTGAAATAAAGGAGACAGTTAAATGAAACGAATTTTATGGATTTTCCCGATAGTATTTTTAATTCTTTCCACGGCTTGTGGAGGCGGTACGGATCCAAGTGGTAATGAACCGCCGGAAATTATTGCACTTACAACCAGTGATTCAATAGTTTCCTTAAATGAAACCATAGACATTACCTGTGAAGCTGTTGATCCCGATGGAGATGAACTTACCTATTCATGGGAAGCATCAGAGGGTGTTATTGAGGGAAGCGGGTCTATAGTTGCCTGGACAGCTCCTGCACTACCCGGAATGTGTGGAATTACGTGTACAGTTTCCGATAATGATGTCAGTGATTCATTGACAATTGAGATTGAAGTAATTGATAATCAATCTCCAGAAATTATTGAACTTACAGCCAGTGATTCTATAGTTTCTGTAAATAAAACCATAGATATTTCCTGTGAAGCTGTTGATCCCGATGGGGATGAGCTTACCTATTCTTGGGAAGCTTCCGACGGTATTTTTGCAGGAAGTGGTGCTAACGTATCATGGACAGCTCCTGCACTACCCGGAACGTGTGAAATTACATGTACTGTTTCCGATAATGATGATAGTAATTCATCAACAATTGAGATCGAAGTTGTATTTCGTCAATTGAGAATTGAACCAGCAGAGCAGACAATAGCTATCGATGAAGAAGCTGTTTTTAGTGTACAACTATATAGCGGAGTAAATGTCTTTGCTTTATCTGTGGAAATAGTATTCAATAATGGTGTAGTCGGTGTTCCCATTAATTCCGTAACCAAAGGAGATTTCTGGGGTGATGATGCTATCATGATAACTCAGATAGAATATGACAGGCTCTGTGTTGCCATCGGGCAGATTCAGACTGCTGGAGAAGACGGCATAACCGGTGATGGCACATTATTTGAATTTATCCTGGTTGGGTTATTGGCAGGTGAAGGTGATATCACATTTGAAAATTTAAGCCTGATCGATGAAAATGGTGATCCTATAGAAGGTTTTGACGAGATGGAACTGGTAAATGGTCTTATTATAGTTGAGTAACAATTCATTATGTATGGATTAATATTCGGTTTATTTTTATTAATACTTTTTGGAGTTATCGAGTTTCATAAAAATAAAATCTATCGTAAGCGCATTCCTGTGATAATACATGTTAATGGTACCCGCGGAAAATCGAGTGTTACTCGTTTAATTGCAGCTGGTTTACGTGCCGGTGGCAAAAAAACGATTGCTAAAACAACCGGTTCTGCTCCTCGATTGATCTTTGAAAATGGGAAAGAAACTCCGATCATTCGACATCATGGTGCAAATATTAGAGAGCAATTAAAAATTATTAAATTCGTAGCTAAACGCAAGATAGAGATTCTGGTGCTGGAATGCATGGCCGTGAATCCCGAATACCAGTGGGTTACCGAGCATGAAATAGTCAATTCCAATATCGGGGTGATCACAAATTCCAGGCTTGATCATCTGGATCTGATGGGTCCGGGTATAAAGAACGTAACACTATCTCTGTGTAATACATTACCACCAAAAGGAATTGCTTTTACTGCAGAGAAAAACATGTTTTCCCTTATAAAAAAACAAGCGAAAAAGACACATACCGAACTGATTCAAACGCACAAGGAAGACGTTACAGATGAAGATATGAAAGATTTTTCGCATATCGAACACAAAGAAAATGTAGCTCTATCCCTTGGCATCTGTAAACATCTTGGCGTGGATAAAAAAACTGCTTTACAGGGAATGTACAATGCTCTGCCAGATATTGGCGCAACAGAAATATTTTTTTCGAAATACAAAAATAAAGATATTTATTTTGCTCATTCTTTTGCTGCCAATGATCCTGAATCTACAGAATTTCTTATCCGGTACATCAAGGATTTGCATCCTGAGATCGATGAAGTTATAATTGTTTTAAGCACCCGGGCAGACAGGATGTTCCGTTCCAAACAGCTCATTCGAATGTTAACGAAAATAGAGTACGATAAACTTTTTCTTATCGGGGAACAAACCGGTACGATAAGATCGTATGCACTACGACATCATCTGCCTGCTAACAAAATTGTTGACATCGGATGGACAAGCGGAGAAAAACTTGTAGAGATGATTTCGAAGCTGAAATCCGAAGACTTCCTTATGTTGGGTATTGGTAATATCGGTGGAAATGGTGGCATCATTGTCAATTACTTTAAAGAGAGGAAAATATAAAATGTTTGAAGTTGCAATTGGGCTGGGAGTACTGTTAAGTTTGTTTTTCCTGGAAACCTTTGGTGCTGCTGCCGGGGGAATTGTGGTGGCTGGTTACGTGGCTATGTTCCTGCATGAACCGATGACCATCCTGGCTACTTTAATTATTAGTTTCATTGTGTATTTCCTGGTAAAATTACTGGGAAATGTAATGTTTATTTATGGTCGCCGCAGAATGGTAATCACCGTACTACTGGGATTTATTTTGGGATGGGCTTCCAGGTACTATGGTCTGTTTACAGGCTTTCATTCAGATTATTCTGTAAATGTAATCGGATTTATTATTCCGGGATTGATAGCAAATTCCATGGAAAAACAGGGCATTATCAAAACATTATCTATCATGATAGTAGCTGCTGTAGTAGTACGTTTTTTACTTGTTCTGATATTCGGTGGAAAATTAATAGGTTAGGTGTTATGTTCATACCAAGTGCAAAATCCAAATTTAGTTTGATATCTGTCTGTTTAATCGCAATCGTTCTTTTTATCTGGGTGGATAACAGTAGAGTATTTGTAAAAGAGAGATATTTTGAGCAAAAATATAAAGCTGCTGTTTTAATGCAGGAAGCAGAAAAGATAATAATCGAGTACCGTTTATCGCAAGGTGTGGTGATAGATGAGGTGAATGATCCCAATTCAACAGCTTTAATCGGAGAGAAGAATACTGCTATCACAACAGATCGCGGTAACCTCACAGCTAAACTCACCAGCTTGAATCCCAATTTCGCCAGCGTTATGGTGGATATGTTCAAACGGGCAAAAGTAAAAAAAGGCGATAAAGTAGCGGTGAGCTGTACAGGTTCATTTCCTGGTATAAACCTTGCCGTAATGAGTGCTGCCAGGGTTCTGGATCTCGATCTTATAATGATCTCTTCTGTAGGAGCTTCCATGTTTGGTGCTACCGATACCACTTTTACCTGGCTCGATATTGAATCACTTCTTAATGAAAAAGAAATATTTTCCTACAAAAGCGTAGCAGCTTCTCTGGGAGGAGGTCGTGACCTGGGAAGAAGCTTGAGCAGATCCGGTCGTGAATTAATAGAAGAAGCAATAGAACGTAATAATGTTCAACTCGTTCATGAAAAAAGCCTGGAAAAAAATATCCAGAAGAAAATGGCTGTTTTTGAAAATGAATCAGGGAAAAAAGATATAAAATTGTACGTAAATATCGGAGGTGGATTGTCCAGCTTAGGAAGCACTATCAATGGTAGGCTGGTAACACCGGGATTTCACAAGTTTCTGTATTTGAAAAATCTACCTGTAAAAGGCACAATGTTCCTATTTGCTGAAAAAGGTGTGCCTGTTCTACACTTGTTAGATATTCTGGATATTGCTGAAGATTATGAACTTCCCATTGCTCCTGAACCATTACCCAGGCCCGGTACCGGACGCGTTTTTGAGGATGAACGTTACAATATGACCATTGCTGCCATTGCACTTATAATTATGCTCATCCTGATAGCTGTGGTTATCTTCTTCGACCATAAAGAATTGAAACTGAAAGAAGACGAGATCAATCTATAGTATCATGAAAATAAAACTGTTGCTTCCATTAATTCTCATCCTGGTACCTAATCTTGTGTTTTCCGGCTTGATACAATTTGAAAAAAATTATACAAAGTTCAAGATATACAATAAAGAAGATCACAAAATAATAAATTATATTCACTTGAAACCTGGTGAGAAGCTGAAATTCAAAACTATCGATGTGGACACTCTAATAATATTATCGAGAGTAACGATCGATGAAGAGATAGCTTATTCTTATCAATTAAAAACAACCGGTACAAAGAAAGAAATAAAGAAGAAGATAAGACGGAGTAATATATCTCAAGGGTTGCATGGAGAGCAGATATCGGCTTATAATAAAATTATTTTTGTACCTCCCCGAAAGCAAAGTAATTTCCAGATAAAAAATACTTCTTCTTCACAATTACTGATCCGTATAACATCAAAGGAATTGAGGAGTGGTAGCCGGAAAATGGAATACATTAAATTTTCTCCGCAGGCTTACGGAGATGAAATAATGGTTTTTATCGGGGGAAAATCTTATACATATTTTCAACCATTGAAGGGTAGTATCAGGCTCAACTTAAATGGACCTGTTTTATTAAAGATAATAAGCCGCATTTTATTATCTGCCGGTTCAACCGGAAAGAGTGAATACTACTTTCAGATCTTTGAAAAAGGAGAGATGCAGAATCAATTTTTCGAAAGTGCCGGAATTTCTAAGAAAGCATCACTTGATCCTGAGGAAAATTATTTTCCAACTTCCGGAGATATTAACATTATTTATCTTGAAGAAGGTCCTCATGAACTATCGCTTATCTGTGAACCCGGCAAAGATGTGATCTTTAGATTTTACATCAATAAATCCTCTGTGGAGATAATTCAAGAATGAAGAAATTCTTAACCGTATTGATCATTTTTTTGGGATCTGTAATATTGATGGCAAAGCCTTTGGATATGTTTGTAGATTTAACTATAGAAAGCACTTATAACAGTAATGTCCTCAAACTTTCCGATATTGATATTTCCCGTTTTAAAAATGAGAATGATACTGAAAAATTCAAGATAAACACGGTGGATGACATGGTGGTTTCTGCAAAAGCAGTAACCGGAATAAAACACGCAAAATTTTTCGGACATACCCAGATTGCTAAAATTACCCTGAAATACGATAAATATATTAGCAATGGAATGAAAGATGAAGTTGCGATCGGTATAGATACAAAGCGGTTCTTCAGCCGGAAAGTGAATCTTTATCTCGGTTATTTTTATTATCCCCATATCTATGTGAACCGCTACCGGAGCGTTCTGGATGATGCATTTCACGATTTTACCTACGCCAAGAACGTTTACACAGGGAAGCTGACTTGGAAGGTTCATACGAAATTAAATTTGAATTACAAATTTGAATTTTCTCAAGTATATTATAATGAATTTTTTACTGAATATGATGCCGATAACCTGGAGAATGCATTGGGACTAACATATTTAGCTTCTCAGAAAGTAAGAATTAGAGCAAGATATTCATATAAAATATCAACAGCAGATGGGGAAGATGCCTTTGAAAACCCGGCAGAGGTAGATGTAATAAAAGATGCTTCTTACGAAGCGAATATATACAACCTGTCATTCACTTTTCCTAAGGTTTTTTTTATAAATAAATTACCTGTAGATTTTTCTGCCAGCAGTCGCTTTGAACAGCGTTATTTCCAATCTGAAAATGCGGGAGATGAATATCACCTGAGCAGGGACGATGAGATTTGGCAGGTAAAAGGTGATTTGGAATACATGCTTTCTGATAAATGGAAATTGGAAGGATCTACACGTTTTGAAAAACGTATAACCGATTCCCCGTATTTTGATATTGAAACAGAAAAAGAATACGATCTGTATGAAATGGGGCTATCTATAATTATTTCTCTGTAATACTAATGAGTTCTGCAAAATAGAGTGTTTTTGTCATCCTGCTTGCCAAGCCGAAGCTGGCGAAGGTTGGAGAAATTCTTTCAGTTTTTCATACGAAGGATCTCGGCCTATAATAAGACCGTGTCCGGCTTTTGACGGATTCTTCGTCGATTGTCTATGTAAGTTCATCCTCAGACCGTGTCCGGCTTTTGACGGAAAGACAGTCTTTTTTTCATTTTGCAGAACCCTTTTGTAATACTAATGTGACAATGTGCCCCGAATTTGTCTCCTAAAAGTCACAGTAATTGTGAATAATTATTCTTGCGTATATCTATATTAAAATTAAGTTATCACAGTATCTGTGGATTTGAAGTGCTTTCTGAAATGATGGTTATTTTATTAGTATTAATTTATAATTCTGGATGAATAATTGCGTAAGAAACTAAGATAGTTCTTTATAAGTATTAGTTAAATATTTTTTTTGTTTGACATTTAAATGATGAATTATTAATTGTTGTTATTAAAAATAATTCGGGAAAAATTTAATCCTTAAGTGAGGAGGATATATGAGAAAATTATTATTTTTGATTTTATGTTTTATTCCAGTTTTTATTTTTGCACAGTCTATTACAATAAATAATGTTGGTATGTACGTTGATGCTACAGGTGATCAAACAGGATCAGAAGGTGAAACAGTTCATGTTCGAGTGGATTATACGACAAGTAGCATGGAAAGTATTCAAGGACCTTATTATAGTAGTACAAATCATGACAAAGTAAGGCTTTACTGGTATGATGATGTGGATCCTAATAATGGTTCAAATATATCAAGTGCTGGAGCTTCAATTACTAATTGGATTAGTGGTGGAACAGGAACAAATAAAATTGCGACTTTTGAGTTTTCGATTCCCACAGGACCAGCTTTAACAGAAAGTTTTCAATTAATGTTTGGCTTGTATGGAGAAGATGGAAATTTTGATTTGTATGAAGGAACGCGTTTAATGACTTATATAAGTCAAGGTTCGTATTCTGCTTGTTCAGGAAATCCTCCTACAAATTATTATGAATATATTATTTATTCTTCTGACACTTCCACCGATCCACCCACATTAGATAAACCATTAGCAACTTCCACCATAGGGACAAGTTTTGAATTCCAATATGATCAACCCGAAACAGCGTATGAAGGTACAGTAAAAATAACCTTTACCCAAACCGGTGGAACTACAGACCCAAATTCTCCCCATGTACTTGAAGTAGTGAGTGAAGCAAGTGGCACAGATATATCATTCACACTTCATGGAGCAAATTTGGGTGGTGCAAACCAAGTTGAGTTAGATAGTGGTGGAAATTCTTTAGTTGATGATGCCGAATATACAGTAAAAATTGAGTATCAGGACCTTGCCCAGAATAGTGCAGCAAGTGATCAAAATAGCGGTGTTCTCTACGATGATGACGAAGCAATTGAAGCGTCTGGAGGGGATTATAATGAAGGTGCTAGTTTTGATCCGGGTTCAACGAATAATGCTTATTTCTGGTTGTATCTAAAGAAAAGTACATCTGGAACTGCTCTACCGGTTGATGATATTACTTTTGATACAACCGGTTCTATGGATGCAAACGATATCGATAATATCAAGATCTGGCATTCTACAGATAATTCTTTTAGTTCATCTGCTGACACTTATTTACTTACAATATCAAGTGGTTTTGATCCATTAGTATTCAATTTCTCTACAGATGAACAGATTGGAACAAGTGGATCTTACTATTTCTTAACGATCGATGTATCCTCTTCTGCAGAAGGTAGTGATGCTATTGGAGCGCAGATTGAATATGCTTCAGATATTGATGCATACTCAGCAGCAGTATTAGGAACTTTCCCAATAACCGGTGGTGAACATCCGCTTCCAGTGACCATGTCCAGTTTTACTGCTCAATTCACTAATGGTAGTCCAACCCTGTATTGGACAACTCAGAGTGAGACCAATAACGAAGGCTGGAATATTTACCGTGGAACCTCTCAGAATATGGGACAAACTATCTTAGTGAATGCAGGTGGTTTGATCCTTGGTCAGGGAACAACTTCCGAGCCTACCAATTATATTTATACAGATCAAAATGGAGTGGTAGAAAATACAACCTACTATTACTGGCTGGAAAGTGTAGACTATAGCGGTGAGACCGAAATGTTCGGTCCTATTTCTCTCACAATTCCGCTTGGCGGTGGAAACTCCGGTACTCCAGCTGCCCCGGATGATTATGGCCTTCAACAGAATTATCCCAATCCGTTCAATCCTTCTACCGAGATCAGGTTTGCGTTGGAAGAAAGCGGTAATGTTATCTTAACAATTTATAACACAAAAGGTCAGAAGGTTCAAACTTTGTTTAAAGGTAATGTGCCGGCAGATATCGTTAAGTCTGTTTTGTGGGATGGTAGAGATGATTCCGGTAGGCAGGTTGCATCAGGCATTTACTTCTACAAATTACAGACCCAAAAAGAAACATTTACCAGGAAGATGATCTTAACAAAATAAATAGAAACGAAAGAAGATATAAAAAAAGCCACCGAATTTCGGTGGCTTTTGCTTTGATGACAAACCTGATAAACATTAATAGTCTTCCTTGTTACTTTTCCGGCTCAGACGGAAGGGGAGTCCAATTGAATCCCCCTTTTCAAGGGGGAATAAAAGGGGGTTTTTGGTGCTATTAATTAGAGGGATTTAATAACTACTGCTGGTTCAGGTTTGCAACCTGAACCATACTTTAGATTTTATAAAGATACACCACAATATTTGGTTCAATTAGCATAATTGAACCAGCAATTTGTACCGACAAAAGAACCGAAGCAAAGAATCCTCCTCCGCTAAAGCTACGAGAGAGTAGGAAACAACTCAAACAGAAGATTTTTCTTAACGCTTGTTTATTGCCAATTTCTTAACGTAATTTATATTATGCCGGTTTTTGAAAAAGCATTTATTTCAGCTAATAATTTTCTATTCATCTACAATTAACAAAAATAATACCCCGAATTTTCGGTGGCTTTTACTTTATATTTAATCTAATACAATCCTTACCGTTTTTAGATTTAATAAATCCACAGATATTTTCATCGGGAAGAAATTTAGTTTTGAATTCAACTGAAGAAGGTTGAAAAAAAATTGCTTTTTTTAGATCATTAAAAGAGAAATTATCTCCCTTGAAATTAATTGAACCTTTCTTGGATTTCTGTTTCAGGAATTCAAATCCCATTCTCTTTGCCTGTGTTAATCTCTTTGAATTCAAGAAAGCAGGATATTGATGAGCATTTGCCAGGTAACACCAGTCCCAGCGCAGGCAATCCTGATAGAATTCAAGCTTTTTCTTTAAATTGGATCTTATAAATTCAAGAAACATAATTGCGCTTTTTTGCCAGTTACGAATTCCGGAATCATTTCCAGTCTCATTAAAATATTCTGTTAAACCGGAAAACATCTCGAATGGTGTATTAAATTCCTTAACCAGATTTTCAATTGTTAGTTTGAAATTACCAGAATTATGAAATGTATTGAGAAGAGATTCTACCTGCTGTATTTTTTTTAATTGGTTAAAATCCAGCCATTTTGTTTTGAGAACCTGGTAAGGAGCATAAGATAGACATTCAATGCCAAATTCCTTTATTTTTTCTGCAATTTCTGTTCCCGGCAGAACCTTTAAAAAACCAAGCTGGAAATGATCTGCTTGCAAAGAATATATCTCATTAAAAGAGTGTTTTATATCATTGAATTCATCGTAAGGCAAACCAGCTATCAGATCGACATGAATATGGATATTTCCAATTGAGATCAATTTTTGGATCTTCTCTTTTGTTTTGTGCCAGTCATTCGAGCGGTGGATGGCTTTCAGGGTAGCCGGGTTCGTTGATTGAATTCCTATTTCAAACTGGAAAAGATATACCGGGCATTTTCCCAGTAACTTAAAATCTTCTTCTTCCAGAAGTACAGGATAAACCTCGAAATGGAATTTTGTATCAGGATCAATTTCAATCAGATACTGCCAGATATTACGGGCAAATTCCTTGTTCGCATTGAACGTTCTATCCACGAATTTGATGATCTTAGGCTTTTTACCAAGCAGGTAATCAAGTTCCTGCTTTACTTTTTTCAATTCCCTTAATTCCAATTTCTGATCCGATCTGGAAGAAAGACAATAACTGCACTTAAAGGGACAGCCACGACTTGCTTCATAATAGATGTACTTATCCTTAAGTCCTGGAAAATCATCATCTGCGTAGGGAAATTTTATTTCATTGAAGGCAGGATTTTGAATTTTTATAATTCGTTCTTTTACCAATAACTTCTTTTCTAAAAGATATCGAAAACCAACTTCGCCAGCTCCACAGATAATGAAATGGAGAAAAGGAAATTCCTCTAACCACTTTTGCGGATTATAACTTACTTCCGGTCCACCCAGTATGATCTTACTATCTGGAAGTAATTTATGGATTTCCGGCAGTAATTTCCGGGTTATTCCAGTATTCCAGATATAAACGGAAAGAGCTATTATTTCGGGCCGAAGTTTGAAAATTTTAAAAAGCATTTCCAATAGCGGTTGATTTATGGTATATTCTTCTAAAATAATTTGATATGGAAGGTCGGACACATAAGTCCTGAGATACCTGATAGCCAGGTTTGAGTGAGTATAACGGGCATTAATGCCTATCAGCAGAATTTTTTTCATCTCAGATATACTCGTTTATAAAGAGAACATCCCCTTTGCTTTAGTCAGGTCTTCGGGGAAATCTATTTCGATGCAGGGAATATCATCGGTGGGAACAGCTTTTAAGATCACATCTTTAGCCAGAAGATCCACAGCATATTCAAAGTAATTATTTTCCTGCCCGGTATCCACACCATACTGTAAGTATTTTGCAAACTGTGGAAGTATATTTCGCTTGAACTTACCTATACCAATAAATTCACCGGCACACCTAGCTATCTCCAATTCTTTTCCTATTTCTAGAATGCGGTAATCATCATCGATGATCATCTTTACTTCTTCATCTGCACATGATTTTGTCTCCAGAAGCAGTTCGGAATATTTGGAATTACCACTTATTTTTCCCAGAAGATTGCTGCCAAAAAGAACATCTGCATTAAAATAGATAAAATCATTATCAAAATGAGATTTGGTAAGCCAGAGTGAATAAAGAGTGTTTGTTGTATCGTAAATCGGATTTTCCACAAAAACTACCCGGGATTTATCCAGTATTTCCAGGATATGAGATCGGAGTACTTCCTTTTTGTAACCTACAACCACAACGAAATCTTTAATTCTAACCTTCCGACAACTTTCTATTTGATGATGAATAATAGATTTCCTTCCTATCTTTATCATACTTTTTGGAGCACCACCCGACACCTTTTGTAATCTTTTTCCCATACCTGCTGCTAAAATAATTGCTTTCATGTCATTCCTTTTTTAACTTTTCAATTTTTACTTTATTCGGTGATATTATCCGTCAATTATTTTCTTTCCGGATTAACAAAAATTAGTTTGCCGAAATAAATAACAATTATTGTTTGGCATTAATAGAAACTGAATTATCTTTATGAAAAAAACGGAGGATATATGGAGACAGTTAAATTCGATAATGAACCTAAACCTGAAGATAAACGATTGCAGGCAAATCTCGATAGGATCAAACATAAGATCATTGTTATCAGCGGAAAAGGTGGAGTTGGAAAAAGTACTATTGCAGTAAATGTAGCATATGGTCTGGCACTTCAAGGTAAGAAAGTAGGAATTCTCGATGTTGATATTCACGGACCTTCCATTGCCAAGATGCTGGGCATAGAAGGCAAGCGTTTAACGAGATCCGAATCAGAAGAATTTCCTAAACCGGTGGAAGTGACAAAAAATCTGTGTGCACTCACCATTGCCAGTTTAGTAGGAAATCCCGACGAACCGATCATCTGGAGAGGTCCATTGAAGATAGGAGCTATAAAACAATTTCTGCAGGACATACAGTGGCCTGAACTTGACTACTTGATAGTAGATTCACCTCCCGGAACAGGTGACGAACCTTTGAGTGTGGTGCAGACACTGAAAAAAGTGGATGGCTCTCTTATTGTATCCACACCCCAGGATGTTGCTCTTTTAGATGCAAGAAAGACCATTAAATTTTCACAAAAAATGAATGTTCCTGTACTTGGGATCATCGAAAATATGAGCACTTTTGTGTGTCCGCATTGTGGGAAAGAGACCAATATCTTTGCTGGATTGGGCATAGAAAAAGCAGCTAAAGATTTTAATCTTGATATTCTGGGCAATATACCAATAGATGTGGATATTGTAAAAACTGGAGATTCCGGTAATTCTTATTTGGAATCATTTCAGGATTCTCAACCAGCAAAGGAATTCAAAAAGATCGTACAGAAAATCATTCAGAAAATGAAGTAATTGATTGTGATCATGGGAAAGCGGTGCGAAATTCTGCATCGCTTTTTTATTTATTATTAAACTGATTATATCACTTTCTTGACAATGAATTTGAACTTATTATTATCGGTTGCCAGATAAAGGAGAACGAAATGATAATTGACTCACGCTATAAAGTGCTGAAAGAACTTGGGGCAGGAATATGGGCTACAGTATATAAAGTTAAAGACCTCAGAACAAATAAAACCTTTGCTCTTAAGCTGTTTCACATGCTTGATTCAGACAGCTTATATGAGAAATTCTCTGCTGAGAACATGCATCATATCACCAGATTACATCATCCCAATCTGATCCATGTAACCGATTTCGGAAATTTTGGAAAACATATTTACTACTTGAGTGAATATTTTGAAGGTAAAACTCTTACTGGTTTTAAATTTAAGAAATCTACCCAGGAACTGCTATATGATATCATTGTTCAAATTTGTTATGCGCTAAATGCTCTTCACAGTCAGAATATTATACATCGTGACCTTAAACCGAATAATGTTGTTTATAAAATAAAAGATAATAAACCTGTTCTGAAGCTGATGGACTATGGATTCACAAAAGTAGACATAGAAAGAACAAATCAGCGTGTTGGCAATGTGCTTCCTTTTATTGCACCCGAAATTTATCTTGGTAACAAAGCTGTTATTCAAAGTGATTTTTATTCATTAGGAGCCATTCTATACAAGATAACTACTGGTTCGCTGCCGTTTACAGTGGAACAGATATCTGCGCTTATGGCAGGTGATAGATTCAATCTTTTTCCTAAATTTCCTCGTGAATTGAACCCGGAAATTTCCGATAAACTGGAAAAACTCATCTTGAGGCTTCTGGAAAGAAATCCTGAAGATAGATTTGACAGTGCACCTGACATTATCTCCTATATCAATCAGATACAACCGAAAAAATATTTATTCTCTCAAAGGTGGTCGGCTGTAAATAACATAAAGTTCAGCGACTATCTTGTACGGGAAGATCATGCTCACCAGTTGTTGGATTATGTTCCAATAATATCACGTGGGAACGGGAAGATAATTTCATTAACCGCTGGTAATGGTCTGGGCAAAGGAAACGTACTGACTCTTTTCCGTTACCACCTTCTCACCGATAAATACTACATTTTCGATTACACATGTGGTCCTAAACAAAAAGATCCGTTCTATGCTCTTATCAAAGAATTTTCTTATGCTGCCAAGAGTAATAAGAAATTGGCTTCGGATCTTTCGTGTATTTCCAAAAAGTTTCAGGAATACCTCTTCGAATCAGAAGAGAATGCAATGGAATTAGCTCAGGATGAGAAGGAACTTGATCTCGATTTTCAATCAGCTTTGAATTTTATATTTCATCTATCAGAAGTAAAACCCCTGATTTATATAATTAGATGGGGAGAATACCTGGACAAGGAAGTTTTTGATTTTCTTAATTATATCTCGGGCGAAATAACCAGCAAACCTATATTGATCATATTAAGCTTGATTAATCCGCGCAAACTTGAAGGTTTAATGCATCCTGTTCAAATTAATATCGAGGCTCTAAGCTTTGAACAATCAAAAAGGTATATTTCCCGACTACTGATGGAAACACCTCCGGATGAGTTTATTGAAACTATCTGGAAGCGTTCAAACGGAAATCCTCTGTTTATCGAACAGATTCTGATAGACTTAACAAATAAGAAGATGATCTGGGACTCTAATAAATTCAATTTTGACTGTGGTCTTGATGATTATATTCTACCAGGAGAAGTTCAAAAATCCATTATCCAGAGATTGGATTTCTTATCCAAAAAAAATTACAAATATTTTCAGAAATTGGCTTTTATTCGTACACCACTTTCCAATAATCTTATAAAATTTATTCTTAACATAGATGAAAAAGAACTCTTCTTTCTTTTGAAAGATGGCTTCAATACAGAATTGCTGGTTAAACAAAATGAATACTATTATATGACCTTTAAAGAATCAAAAGATAAATTTAATAGTGAAACATCAGATATTATTAAGAACAACATTTCCAAAAAGATCCTGCAATATTTTCAAAACAAAAGAATAACCCGGATCCCGGTCCTGCAGGGTATTATTGAGCATGCTGAATTTGCAAAAGATTTGAATGCTGTAAGAAAATACCGTTTGCTTCAGGTAGCTCTGTTTGCAGAGAAGGGGCAGCAGGAAGAAGCATTCGATGAAGTATGTAAAATCGTTGTTCTGGATTTCTCTAAGAAAGCAAAAATAAAAGAAAGTGAACTACGCAATGACCTGCAATTACTTTTACAAAAATCCGAATGGGCTACGAACAGTAGAATTCCAGATAATTTGCGGCAATATATTCTTAAAATGCCCAATATCTCAGAAAAACATATTATTATGGGTATATTCTACTTCGTAATGGAAAAATTTCAACTAGCCAATAAACGGTTTGAAACTGCTTATAAATTGTCTCATACCAGACAACAAAAAATTTATATTTTACTTCAATTATGCAGAACGTGTCTTTTTCGAAATAAACTCACAGAGATGAAAAAAAGTATTGATAAACTGAAAGGATTAAAACTAACTGAAGAAGATACAATTCTTTTTATTGCCTATAAAGGTATCCATCTTGGTTCCACAGGTAGATTGGATGAAGGAATTAATTTAATGGAAGAATTCCTGCCTACAATTAAAACAAAAAATGATCCAAATTATTTCATTAAATTTGGAACTCTGCACAATTATCTAGCCTTTCTTTATAATAAGAAAAGAATGTTGGATGAAGCATATAAGAATTATGACATTGCCAGAAAAGTCTGGGAAAAAATTGATTACAAACGGAAATTGGCAACGGTTTATAATAATATTGGAGATGTAGCTTTAACCAAGGGAGATACAAACCAGGCTTTCGATTATTTCCGGAAAGCAAATAGTATCTGTTCCCAGATCGGGTGCAAGAGAGTGAAAGTGCTTGGCAAACTCAATCAGGGAATAGCCTATATTAAGCTGGGATTTTTTAATATTGCAGAAAAATATCTTGCTGATGCTTTGAAATTGACTAAAAATCTGGAAACAAACCCGTTCTATGATTCTATTATAAATAACCTGGCGATTGCCAAAAGCAAAGTCAATAATTTTAATTACTATCTGGAATTCATCAAAGAACAGGTACCGAGCCTGGTAAATGATAATATTTACAAAGTTACTCCTCTTACCAAAACTTATTTCTATTATTTATATGAAATAGGCGATTACGAAAAGATTGAACGGTTGCTTAAACGTTTTGAAAGCATCTTGTTCGAACATAAAGAACATGAATTCTTTTATCAGATGACGGGTTTTGTAATGATGGCCAATAATATGTATCCACTTGCTTTGGAAAACATTGAAAAAGCCTTCCAATACTCGAAGCAGAATAAAAGCGATTATGCACAGGTTATCACTTATATCAGGTTTATTGAATATTATTTGGGGATCGATGATATCGATAAAGCTTATGAAACCTGTAAAAAAGCTGAGATCCTGTGTAAAAAACATAATTTCAGGTATTGGGAAACTCTGCTGGAATTACGAAAAATTAAAATTCGTCTGCTGGACGAAAATGTTAATTTAAGGATTCTTTTAAGAAATCTCTTCAATATGATAAAATATGTTCAGGGAAATCATCTTTTTCTGCTTGAGATAGAAGTATATGAGTTAATAATTCAAATCTATGCCAGCTTGAACGTAAAAACGAAAGCACAGTTATTCTTTAAAAGATATAAGGATAAGTTATTAAAATCCACCGAAGGTTTACCCGAGCACGATAAAGAGCTTTTCCTGAGAAAAAGAAGACACTTTCTTAACAATTATAGGGGTCTTAAAACTGTAAAAATAGAACCCCGTTTTACCAGGGATTCTCATAAATGGCAGGATGAACTTTATGATCTTCTTAAATTACGGGAGATTGACCGTATAAAATTTTTCATAGATAAAACGATCAATAAATTGCTTTCTCCTCATTTTTTTGCGATTGTTCTGCTGGAAGAAATCGAGAATAAAAGCACTCCATTCCTTAAATTCAACATTGACCTTGAACAACTTTATTCTACTAAGATAGTTGATAATATCAGGTCATGTCTGGATGAAAACACAGTTTTTTCAAGGAAGATCGATAACAACCATCTTCTGTTCGTACCCCTCAGGATCAAGACTTCAGCTGTTGGCTGTTTGATAATTGCCGATAATGGAGAATTATCTTTCCAGGATTCCGAGAAGGAAATTGCCCAGATACTTAAACTTCACCTTACTTCTATTCTAATGCGGATAAATGAATTTGCTACTCTGAACGAAGATATGGTATTAATGACTAAACTTATTGATATCACCCGCAAATTTTTTACTATTCTCAGCCTTGATAAATTGGAACAGGAAATTGTTACTTTCACACTTGATTTTACTGGTGGAAGCAGAGGATTTCTTATAAAGAAAGACAAATACGAAAACTATGTTTACAAAGTAGCATTAGACGATTCCAAACATCTCCTTAAAAGCTATGCTTATATCAGTAAATCTGTCTTGAGTGAAGTTCAGAGAACCCGGCAACCACTTTATTTATGCAATACACTTGAAGATAATACAGAGGATGGATCCTTTGATCTGAATGTAGCTGGTTTATCTGTTTATTGTGCGCCCTTGATGTCAGATAATTTCATTTATGGATATCTTTATATTGATAATTATAATAATACAGATAACTTGATGATGATCAATCCTGAGTTTATGAAACTGCTGCTTACACAGATCGATATTGCCATTAAAAATGCACAACAGTATGAATCTCTTGTAGAAAAAAATCGCGAGATCAGTTCCCTGGATAATCTGAAGAAGGATTTTATTAACATCGTATCACATGAACTTAAAACACCGCTGGTCTCTTTGCAGGGCAATGTAAACAGGATTAGAAAATCAAAACTTTCCAAGAGCGACAAAGAAACCATTGGCAAGATAACCCAAAGTGTTAATAAACTTCATCTTACAATTACCGACATCTTGAATTTTAATAAATACCAGATGCTGACAAAACTGGAAAAAGAACCTGTTAACCTGACGTCATTACTATCTGCCCTGAAAGAAGAAGCCGAGAAAATCTCTGCAGACAGGCACATGATCTTCAAACTGGAAGTGGAAAGAAAGCTTAAACAGTCACATTTGAACTGGGATGCATTCTATCTCTTGCTTTATTCCCTGGTGTTGAATGCCATCAGATTTACAAAAGATTTTGGTACGATCATCATTGGGGCAAGACACTCAACTTTCCAGCAGGAAGAAATAAACGGTAAAGAAAGCATTGTGGTGTATATACAAGATAATGGCATTGGAATTCCTGAAAACCAGCTCCAGAAAATTTTTCAGAAATTCTACGAACTGGGAGATATTATCACTCATAAATCCGGTTCAATAGAATTCAAATCCAGTGGTCTGGGATTGGGACTTTCCACAGCCAAATTAATAACTGAACTTCATCAGGGCAAGATCTGGATAAACAGCAAAGAAAACGAAGGTACAACCGTATTTGTAGCCATACCTTATTAAAACTATAGGAAAAAAATCAATGAAAGAATTTTTAGCATCATTAAAAAAGAAAAATAATCCTCAAAAACAACAGAATTTCACAAGGTTGATGAAAGAAAGAGAAAGTATAGTCATATACTTTTCTGCTAATTCGCAACATACATTCGAAATTTTTTCCTACCTGTTGGGTTGGAAGAAATTATTCCGGGATATTATTTGTATAGTACCAGATTTCTCTTTTTTGTTCTTCAAAAGATTAAACCTGCCGGAAAATTTTACGATTATTAATCAGAAAACAGATTTAAAGCCATTCAATAATTCCGTGATCTTCAATTTTTGCCACAACAAGCAAGTAACTCGAAATCTGAAACTATCACAGAATTCCGCAATTATTGATATTGAAAATCCTTCCAACCTGCAGTTTTTCCCAATCCCGGATTCACCTGTTTCGCTCTTTACAAATTTCGCCAGATTTTTCAATTTCCCTGTTCAAAAAAGCCCGTTAAAATTAGAGCTTACCATAGCAGAAGAAAACATTGCCACACATCGCTTTATTCAGAACAGGTTCCCGAATTATATTCTGGATATAAATAAATCGATTACCCAAAAGGTTAATGAAGGTGTAGTGACTACACTAAAACAGAACTTTTCCGCTAATATCTATCTTACAGGTAGAACAATTAATAAAAAGAACTTCATTAACATTGAAGATATTGAATATGAAAATCTCTTTGACCTGTTCATTCTTACCAGGGAATGCGACCTGTTTTTGACAGATAGCCTTGAACTGGCAAAAATATTTTCACAGTTAGATGTAATAATGATCTGTCTTGATAATAGTGAGGTGATCGAAGGTGTAAAAAGCATTGATCCCATAGAAACAGAAGAAATGAAAAACGCGATATCTTCAATTTTGAAAAAAAATGCTAACAACGAGGTTTAGATGAAAAGATCCTTATTGTGTATACTGCTGACAATGTTAACTGTTATGCTTATTGCTACTCCCGTTGATGATATGAAATTTGCTGTGGGATTATATACAGACGGCAATTACAAACTGGCGGAAATTGAACTCCGAAATTTTATTTCCAACAATCCGGAAAGCAATTTACTGGCAGATGCAAAATTTCTGTTGGCAAATGTTCTTCTGATAGAGAAGAACTATGATCGAGCTTTGAAACTCTTTTCCGAATTATACCGTTTCGATCCTAATCCAGCTATCCGAGCGGAAGTATTAATGGGATTAGGGCAATGTAGTTTTTTTGAAAGTGATCTTTCAGAAAGTGAAAAACATTTCCAGGATTTCGTTAAGATCTTTCCAAGGCATCTCTTACGATGGAAAGTAGATTATTTTCTGGGAAGAATTAACCTTAAAAGAAAAAAACTCGATGAAGCTTTACTATTTCTGGATAAAGCTGCTGCTATAAATGATGATATTTCAATAAAAATTGCTCGGCTGGAAGTATTTGTAGCACAAGATCAAACCCAAAAAGCTGATAAGGTAATGCAAATTTTATTAGCAGTAAGAAATGAACAGAGAAATAGAGCATTGCTTATTTATCAAAACTTCAATCTTCGTAAAAAGAATTATAATAAAATCCTGAATATCGGATTTGATACGATCCCTGTTTCATCAGAATATTACCAGGATTATTTCCTGCTTTTGGGAAGAGCTTTTTACTATTTGGGAGAGCATAAGAAAGCACTGAAAAGACTGAAACCTTTGATCTCTGAGAAAGCCCGTTATTTCAGGGCACTATGTTTGTACGAAACCGATAGTAGTAAAGATGCTGGCAATATCCTTGCAGAACTGGTTAGATCGGTCGATAACGAGATCAGTTCAAATAGCTTTTTTTACCTGGCAAAAATGGAGCCCGATAAACAAAAATCAATAGGTATGTTGAAGGAATTTGTAGAAGAAAATCCATCTCATTTATATACTCCATCTGCTTATTACCAGATAGGTTACAATTATTTCCTGATTGGTGAATTCGCAGGAACTTTGGAAAACTTCGATATTGCCCGAAGCAGGTCACATCAATCTACAGATCCTCAATCGCTTGAAATTTACACGAGCTTTAAGGAACAGATATCGTATCTTGCTTCGGAAGCTAATTTCCTGATGGGAAAAGAGCAGAAGGCTTTTGAAAAATATAAAGAATATATAAGTGAATATCCCAAAGGGGAATTTCTTGATGAAGCACTGTTTAAGCTTGGGCTGCTTCATTTCAGGGAAAAGGATTATTCTGAAGCTTTATCTACGTTCGATACAGTTCTGAAAAAACATCCATATTCCGATAAAGCAGGTATGAGCAATTACTATATTGGGGAGATCAATTTCTTTCAGTCCAGCTACGACACGGCATTGAAATACTATGTGCAAGCTCTGGAAGGTAAAAGTGATGCAGGATATACCTGGGAACGAATAGCTCGAATCTATCTGGAACAGGGTAAATTTGATGATGCCATGAGTTCCCTGGAAAACATTCCTGAACTGTCTAGATACGCATTTGATAAATTTCTATTGAAAGGCAATATTTATTTTGCAGCCAGGAAATACGATAAAGCTCTTAAAACATTTTCGTTTGCGGAAGACAAATCAAATAATTCGCAGGAAACCGAACTTGCTGTTTCCCGCCAGGCCTGGACTCTTTATCAGCTGAAACGTTTTGATCAGGCATCTCAATTATACAGCAGGCTTTCCGGAACCACCTCTTCTCCTGAAAAATATATTTTTAAAGCAGCTACTGCTGCTTTTAGCGCAGAAGACTATCTGCGAGCTATCGATTTTTTCAAGCAATATGAACATAATTTCCCGGGCGGTAAAGATTATCATATTGTACTGCTTGGCATTGCCGATTCTTACTATAACCTGGGAGATTATGTTCAAGCTGCAGAATATTATAAAAAGTTGATTACTCCCACTTCTGATAACAAGCTATTAAGTAATGCCTTGAATGGTTTGAGATGGTCTGCCGAGCAAAATGAAATTGTTGATTTTCTGAGGATACTGGATGATTTGCTGGAACAGAGTAATAAAAAAGATTTCCGAGTACGGCTTCTGGACAGGAAAATTTATTTTGAATATAAAAAAGAACAATGGCAGGATGTGATTTCCACTTGCAAGGAACTTGAAATTCTGTCTCCCGGTTATAAAAAAATAAATGAACTAAAACTTCTGAAAGCTCTCAGCTTTGTTGAATTAGAGCAATTTGATAAAGCTCAGCAGGTATACGCTGAATTGCAGTCAACCAAAAATGCCCCTGAAGTTCTACTGAATTGGGCAAAGCTTCACCTCTTGAAAGGTGATAAACCATCAGCGGTGGAAAAGCTGCGTAAAGCTTCCATGATATCACGGCGAACTGAGCTCTGGTTACTGCTATTGGAACTGGAACTTGAGTTGAAAGACAAGTTGTTTCCTAACGACTTTGCCAAATACAGCGAGTTTGCCAAAGGAGAGAACAAACAGCTTGCCGAACTTCTTTACATGGAATGGCAGATCAATCAAGCGGATTATGACAGCGGTAGAGATAAACTGACTGAACTATTAAAAAGCAAGTTCAAAACTGTGAAAGCAAAAGCTCAATTTCTGAAAGGGTATGTATTATTCAAGCAGGAGCAATTCGATAAAGCAATACCTGAACTTCTTCGAGTAAGATATCTTTATCCGGAAATGGTAAAAACCAGGAACAAAGCCGAATTTTACGCCTGCCTTGGATATATAAAATCGGACAGGATAGAGGAAGCAAAACAGATCTACGAAGTGATAGCAAAAGATATTTCTAGTGGAGAGCGACAAACGATTGAATCTCTTTTGGGAGAGGGGGCAGAGCAATGAAAAAAACATTGATCGCTCTCAGTCTTTTGTTTGGTTTCTGTTTGTATGCTCAGGAAATAGATAACACTCCTCTGGATCTGGGTGATGTGCATATCTACGGAGAGACTTCCGTTCCTTCCGATACTACCGGTATGGACAGAGATATGACCCAATACTATGCAGTTTCCACCAGTAGTTTTGAGTATAAATCATATTTTACTTTTGTGGATATTCCATTCCCGAAACCTGAATTTATTCCACGAACAGCAGCCATCCAGCTTAAGGGTGGGAATCATTATTTTGGGGATTTCAAGGGAAGTTATCATGCAAATAAAATCCTGAAATTAACATCTAAATTCAGTAACAAGGAATTGAAAGATAACTGGAAAACAACCAGGTTCATGTTTGGCTGGCAGCCCGAAGTTCTAAATTCAGACTTGAATATAAATTTCCAGCAGAATGTTTATAAATTCGATAATGCTAAAACGGAAATAACTGGTTTCGGTTTTAACCTGCAAAATATAAACTCCCTTTTTTCCAATGAAAATTCTACAGAAATAGATTGCACTCTGGGCATTAACAAACTAAGTCAAAAAAATGGAGCTTCCAACACAGAAAATGACTTTTATTTCAAATCGGTTATATCGCAGAAAACCCGGTTTGCACTGGTCAATTTTTCAGGAAATTACCTGCGTAACTCATTTTGTGGAGAGCTTTCCATCTCATCAGATTGGCAACCTTATGTGGAGTCTATAGGATTGTGGCTAGGAGCATCTAATAAATCTCAAATTTATCCTTCACTTATCCTGAATAAAAGAATAGACCTGCAGCCGGAATTTTATTTAAGCATAATAAATCAACCCAGGCTATCTGCCCGCTCTCAACTTGACCTTCTTGATCTGGATAATTACCTGGATATCGATCCTGACAAGAAACATACTATGCGTCCTCTGGATTTGAAGATAACTGCAGGAGTTAACTGGATTGCTGATATTGCCATATACTACAATCCGATTATTGAGATCGACCACGCTGAATTCCTACCACAGGTGGTAGGAGCAATTCACCGGATAGAATATGATAACATTGCCTTACAAAAGATGGGTGCAA
>CBDUTJ010000035.1:0-28502 GCA_965370415.1 uncultured bacterium
ACCACTTAAAATGGATTCCACATAACCTTCCACTCCGCTGAGTTGACCGGCAATAAAAATATTCGGTTTATTCTTTAATGATAAATTTTGATTTAAAATATGCGGTCCATTCAAATAAGTATTCCTGTGAATGGAGCCATAGCGCAGGAATTCTGCATTTTGCAATCCGGGAATCAAGCGAAAGATTTTTTTCTGTTCACCATATTTCAGCATTGTCTGACAGCCGACCAGGTTATAGGCAGTCTTATCTTTATTCTCTGTTCGCAGTTGAATTACCGCATAAGGTCGCTTATCTGTTTTCGGGTTTTCTAGTCCAACGGGACGCATCACACCGTAGCAAAGTGTATCCTTTCCACGCCTTGCCAGTTCTTCGATGGGAGTACAATTCTCGTAAAAATGAAAATCAATTTTTGAAAAGAACTCGGATTCAAATTCCTTTGCTTCATGTTTTTCCGCTTTATTCAAAGCTTTTACAAATTGGAAATATCCATCTCTGGAAAATGGACAGTTCAGATAATCAGCTTCGCCTTTATCATAACGTGTTTTGCGATAAATAATGTTATAATCCAAACTCTCTGCAAAAACTATTGGTGCAATTGCATCAAAGAAATAGAGTTGTTCATTCCCAATAATTTCAATCAGGCTTTTTGTTAGATTTTCAGAAGTAAGGGGACCGGTTGCAATAATTGTTAATTCATCATTTAATTCTGTAACTTCTTCACGATGGATTGAAACATTCGGATGAGATTCAATGAGCGCTGTGACTTTTCTGCCAAAAAATTCTCGATCAATTGCCAGGGCATTTCCTGCCGGAACGCTGCATTCTTCGGCAATGGGAAGCAATTTACATCCCAAAATCTTCATTTCTGCTTTCAGAAGTCCCGAAGCTGTAGTTATCAATTTTGATTTTAAAGAATTACTACAAACCAGTTCGGCAAAATCTCCAGTTTGATGAACTGGAGTTTGAACCTGGGGACGCATCTCATAAATTTCTACCTTCCAGCCATTATCAGCAAGCTGCAAAGCAGCTTCGCTTCCTGCCAGTCCTGCGCCAATTATTTTTATCTTTTTCATCTACTTTCACTTACATTCCCAAAGAAGGCTTTGGGAACGAGATATAAAACTTAATATTTTCTGCGAAAATCCGTCCTATCCGCTTGCCACGTCGAAGCAAAGTGAAGTCGGGTGTCATCCGTGTTCTATTTTCCCCAATCGATCTCAATTTCATACAGGATCGGATCTTTAATACCAGCTTCTTTAAAAGCATTAATACGCAACACACAACTATCACATTCTCCACAAGCAATATCGTTATTTTTATAACAGCTCCAGCTCAATTCCAGGGGAGCAACCAGTTTTATTCCCAACTTGATTATCTCAGATTTCTTCTTATGAATTATCGGTGTGATTATCTCGATTTTTGTTTCATCTTTTGTTCCCAGAACGATAGCCTTTCCCATTGCCCTATAAAAGCTTTCGCGGCAATCGGGGTAACCAGAACTGTCTTCTTCCACTGCTCCAATATAAATTCTATTTGCTCCGATAACTTCTGCCCAACTAACAGCTATCGTGATGAGATGAGCGTTCCTGAAAGGCACATAGGAAGTGGGGACTTCATCAGAACCATCAAAATCTTTAATTTCCATATTCTTGTCGGTAAGGCTGGAAGCTCCGATATCTTTCAAGTAGCTCACATCGACGATGAGTACATCTTTGGGTTTGAAGAAATCTTTCATTTTGCGGAAAGACCGCAACTCGCGCACTTCCGTTCTCTGTCCGTAATTCAGGTGTAGAAAGTAAACTTCATCACATTCTTGTTTTGCAATTGCAGCAGTTACCAGGCTGTCCATTCCACCACTTACAAGAACTATAGCTTTATTCATAAAACCTCTTTTTTTATCTTATCTACAATCATATTTATAAATTTTGATTTTGCAACAATATAATTATCTCGATCTTCCGGAAATTTCCTCGCCAGTTCTAATTTTAAGCAACCATACTTATCTGCTGTTTCTTTATGATCGATCAAATAATCCCGGAAAATAATATGTTTATTCCACTCTTCGGTATCTATCTCAACAATATGCAGGTGATGTGTACTGATATCATTATTTCTTTTTAAAAAGAATTTTCTGTCGGGTTCACTTGCACATTCACGAAATTCATATCCAATTATCTTTAAAATATCGATAAGTTCAACATAGTTTTCAAGAGTTTTGACACCGATCATAATATCAATTATTGGTTTTGCGCATAAACCGGGCACAGAAGTGCTTCCTATGTGCTGTATATCAGAGACGAAATCATTTAAAGCAGATTTCAACTGTTGATGTTCTGCTTTATAAAGCGAAACCCATCCTTTCTGATATTCAAATAGTTTAACAATTCCACGTTTAAGTCCAATTTCTCTCATAATAACCGACTTATAAATTTTACTGCATTTCTCATACTTATAGGATCAACGTAAAGAGTCTTCTGATTTATATAAGTCACATATCCCACAGCAGAACCATGCGGTTTTCGTACATAGCGCACTTGAGTGTAATCTACAGGAACGTTGGAAGACTTTTTTGCTTTGCTGTAATAAGCTGCCAACCGACAGCAGAGGAGTTTCAGGTTGTCCGATAATTCTTTTTTATTCAGGTTGCGCAGGATAACATGCGTTCCTCGGAAAATCCGTGTGTGAAACCACCAATCATGAGGTTTAGCAAACCTGGTTGTGAGTTGGTCGTTTTCTTTGCTTGTCCTGCCAATATAGATTTCCCAATTTTTATCTATGGTCAATTTTTTATAACCACTTTGTGCTTTGAATTTCTTTTTCTTCTGTTGTTTTTCGTCAACCAGTATGAACTCTATCTCTTCGATCTCAAAAATTTCTTTTTCCAGTAGCTCAACTTCATTATTCGTTTTATCTATTTGTTCAGCAATTTTAATCTTTCCGTCTCTGGCTTTTCGATATTTCTTAAAATAGAATTCCACATTTTGTTTTGGATGCTTGGTTTTATCCAATTTTATCTCGATTTCAGGAAAACCTTCTTCATA
Organism: uncultured bacterium; assembly: GCA_965370415.1. GTDB lineage: Bacteria > Cloacimonadota > Cloacimonadia > Cloacimonadales > TCS61 > JACNIV01. Next base: position 3,043 of record CBDUTJ010000035.1, read on the forward strand.
ATAATTTTGAAGTTTTATGATTTCCATTCCACTTTTTATCTTATCAAAATTCGCTTTTAGAAGTTCGGCATATTGTTTCCATTTTTCTTCTTTTTTAGCATTTCCCAGGTCTTTTCTCAGTTTTTCTATTTTCCGTTGTTTTTGCTTTATCTTTTTGGAAATTACTGCAATTTTTTGCCTGCGAAGTTGATCGTTCCTCTTTTTGAAAATCCCATTGTAATACAATTTTTCAAAGGCAGCATTCATTTTCGAGAAACCTGGAGCTTTATCATTTGTTTCTTCAATTTCCAGTTTGGAGGTAACAGTAACAGGATATTCAACTTCGCACGTCTGAATCTCATAACCAGATGGAGGAGAGATATATTCCACACCGGGTAAAAGCTGACGGTGTCTGTTTTCTGCATAGCTTATTTTTTTTATACAATCAAGAATAATTTTACCTTTAAGCAGGATAATGTTCAGATATCGTGGAATCAATTCCAGCACCAGCCTGTAAGAAATTTTATGATTATAAATATCGATGATAGAAAAATCCAGCAGGATTATCCTGTCTTTCTTTGAAACGGATATCGCATTCAATTTTGCATTCCTCAGATGATCATTAAAATTCGATAATTCCTTTTTCTCTTTTAACGGAAGTAGTTTTTTTTCTGTGAAAAAACAGAATCCATCTACTGAAAAGAGATTGATCTGCAATACTATCTTTTGTTTCCTGAACCTGATAATATACTGGTCTTCAAATCTCTCCAGTACGTGAAAGATGAGATTCTGTTTTGAATTCTCTTTTGACCACTTTGCCAAAAACCTGTATTGCATTGTTTCCTCTCCAAACTATCTTTGAACATGCAAAAAATAATCCTTATTTTGTCTACAAAAAGAAATGCCTCCCAACCAAATTATCAATTCATTATTTGATAATCCTTGACATCGAAATTCTTGATTAGAATTTTAAGAAAAATTTTCGGAGGTAAAAAATGAACAAGAAAATATTCTTCTTTATTATTGTAGCAATGCTGCTTTCTTTAAATCTTTCTGGAATTGATTTCATAGCTCGAACTCTAAAGGTGAAAGGTGTAGTGAATCTTACCCGTAATTTGCAAATCTCTCCTGCTCTGGTGGGAGATCAGCTTTTTAATGGCGATGAACTTGAAACGAAAAACGAATCTTATGCTGCTGTAAAGTTTGCAGATCAAAGCTCGGTATTAAAGCTGTTTCCTAATAGTATATTGAACATAAACACCGTTCAGGAAAAAGGAAAAACAAACAAGAAAAGCGTATTGAAAATAGGGGAATTATGGGCTAAAGTGGAAAAGGGAACTGGCAAGTTTGAAATTGAAACATCTACAACAGTCGCTTCCGTGAAGGGTACAAATTTCCTGATGAATGTAACAAATGAAGGTTTAACTAATCTATATACTTTCGAAGGAGAAGTCCTTTTCCAGAATAAACTCGATGGAGAAACTGCTCTTATTCGGGCAGGACAGAGAGGTACAAGTACAGGGCAGGGACCCATTCTCATCACTGCAATCGATCCTAATGAGATCGGTGAATCTACCAGCAATTTTATTAATGAGGAACTTGAACCTATCGAAATTGAAGAACCAGAGCAGATCGAAGAAGAGGAAGAAATTCCACCCATTGAACAACCAGAACCGGAAATTGAAATGCCGGAAGAAGAAACACATAAAGATGCTGGTCCATTCAACATGGGTGGCGGTGTAGGAACTGTGATGCTGGGTGATAACACCTATACTCAAATCCGCCTGATGCCGGAACTGGTTTTCGGCAGATTCGGTTTGGGATTGGATGTAAATCTGATGATAGACAGCAATGGCAACGTTCGCAAGGAAGACTGGGATGATTTCGAGGATTATGTAAATAAAATCTACTATCTTCGTTATGGTCAGCGAGGAGATTCATTCTACGGTCGTTTAGGCGGTTTTCCTTCCTATACATTGGGGCATGGACTTGTTATGAAAGATTATTCCAATATGCTGCGATATCCCAATGTTCGTCAGATCGGTGTGCAACTGGGAGGTAAACTTCCTGTTGCCGGTATGACGGCTGAAGTATTTACTTCCAACGCTGTGAAGAACGAGATCCTGGCTGGCAGATTAACTATTAAACCATTAAATAATACAGAGATACCTTTGTTTAAAAATCTTATTTTCGGTGGAACTGTGGCGCATGATCGCAACCAGGTGAAAGGACTGCTCGATTCTGATGATGATGATTATCCTGATCATTTTGATGATTTCCCGTATGATGATAGCTGGCATAATGAAATAGATTATGAAATAGATTACTATAGATTTATTTATGTTTCAATGCCCGAACATGCAGATACAACAGGATTTACTGAATGGTTTTATTCTGATGAAATAAATGCACTTCGTAACCCATCATTCTCCGACCTGGGAGAAGATGATATAACCGTTATTGGAGTAGATTATGAACTTCCGCTTGTGACAAATAAACTTTTCTACCTGAGTCATTATGGTGAAGCTGCTAAAATCCTGGATCACAACATGGGATTTATCTTCCCGGGTTTTTACTCTAAATTCCTTATCTTTCACATGAACCTGGAATACAGAATTTACCAGGATGATTTCATGCCTGCTTTCTTCGACCAGCTTTATGATGAACAAAGAGCAGTAGTCTACACTGATATTGATAGCGTAATAACTAAAGAAATTTTTCTGAAAGATATGACCAAGTCCCAGGGTTGGTATAGTAGTATTACCGCTAATCTCTTTAATTTCATCTTCCTGACTGTAGCTTATGAAGATATGTATGGTGAAGATGATGTGAATTTCCGCTCCTTGTGGGGTAAAGCCAATTTTGATACAAAATTTATTCCCAAGCTTACAAAAGCTGAGATCGGTTATACCCAGACAGGGTTTGACAAACTGAAAGAATTCAAAACTCCCAATGCTATCATCAACGGCTCATTGGGTTATGAACTGGGTGCCAGTACGCAGTTGGTGGGTTCTTACCAGGAACGTTACGTTGACCTGAATGGCGACGGAAAGATAAAAGGTAAAGACGAAACAATAAAAACCATGAGCCTGGGTGTTGAATTTAGTTTTTAAGATGGTTTAACCTTGCGCAGGTTCCAGACCTCCGCAAGGTTAAAATATAAAAAATCAATAAGGACGAAATTGTATTTACAAGGAAAATATTATCATGTCTATAATCGGGGATGTAACAGATTACCGATTTTTTTCAGCGATGAGAATTATAGATTTCTAATCCGAAAATTCAATGATACTATTGAAAAATATGAAATTGAAATTTCTGCGTATTGCCTGATGTCGAATCATTATCATTTATTAGTCAGACAAAATTCTAATATCTCGATTTCAAAATGGTTAAAAACTGTATTTAATGGATATTCTCAAGCAATTAACAAACAGGAAAACAGGAAAGGCACCATTTTTGAAGGCAAACCAAGGAATAAAGAAATTACGATTGAAAATCATTTAATACATTTAATTCGGTATATCCATTACAATCCCGTAAAGGCAGGCATAGTAACAGAAGCAGAAAAATGGGAATTTTCAGATTATTCCGATTGGATCGGAATCAGAAAGAATAAATTGTTCAATCATCACTTATTGAAGCAATATTTTGACAATCACGAAAATTACAAAAAATTCTTTGGTGACTATGAAGATTCACAGAAAATAACAACTGAATTTAGGGATATTTTCTTTGATGCAGATTAACAATTCAACCTTGCGAAGGTCTGAAACCTGCGCAAGGTCCTTCGGTTTCATAGATGCCCACTGCCATCTGGCAGATAGTAGAATTGCAGCTAACCTGGAACAAGAATTATCAGAAGCTAAAGAAGCTGGAATATCCTGCTTCATTTCCTCCGCTTTATGCAAAGCAGAATTTGAATGGCATCAAAACCAAAATATCTCTCAGATGAAATGGTGCGCCGGTATTCATCCGTACTACGAAAAAAGCAGTGAAAATGATTTTAGTGAACTCATTAAACTCTGTGATGAAAATAAAATAGTTGCCATTGGCGAGATCGGTTTGGATGGCAGAAATGATGACCAAAAGTGGCAGGAACAAATACTTTTAAAGCAGCTCGACCTGGCACAAAATTATGGTTTACCGGTTGTGTTCCATATTGTACGAAAATATTATGAACTCTATAAATTATTGAAAAACAACTTCCCGAAAATAAGAGGTTGCTTGCATGGATTTAATGCATCCAGAGAAATCGCAGAACTATTTTCAAAATTTAACCTGGCTTTTTCACTGGGCTGCAAACAACCCAAAAAAGAAGTACTGGAATTTATCATAAATCGTGGTTTCTTATTGTTCGAGACCGATGCTCCCTATCAGAAACCGGTAGACGATAAAAATGATTTTAATCACTTGAAAAACCTAATGTGGACAGTTGATAAAGTTTCCTGGATTACAGAACTTGACAAACAAAAGTTGGAAGCAATTCAAAGTAAAAGTTTTAAACAGATATTCGGATTGTAATTTAAGGATATTTTATGAGCCAGTTTTCCAGAACAGAACTTTTATTCGGTAAAGAAGCTATCGAGATTTTTCAGAAATCACGGGTAGCAGTGATTGGTTTGGGTGGAGTAGGCAGCTATGCGGCAGAAGCTCTGGCTCGTAGCGGTATCGGAGCCTTCCTGCTGGTAGATTTTGATATAGTAAGTCTATCCAACTTGAACCGGCAACTACCGGCATTGCACAGCACCATAGGTAAAATGAAAACAGAAGCTATGCGAGATAGAATACTCAATATCAATCCCGATGCAAAAGTGGATATTTATTCCGATTTCTGTGCTCAAGAATCACGTGAACTTCTTTTGAAAGATATCGATTTTGTAGTAGATGCCATCGACAGTCTGGGACCAAAAACAGGATTACTGGAAGATTGCTACAAAAAAAATATTCCTATAATTTCTTCAATGGGAGCAGCCAGCAGATTTGACCCATCTAAGATCGAGCTCTGTGATATTTCAAAAAGCAGGGTATGTCCACTGGCAAAAAAAGTGCGGAAATACCTGCATAGAAGAGGAATAGAAAAAGGCATCCCTGTTATTTATTCTTATGAGAAACCTATCGCGCAATTTAGTCATGAAGCTGGAGCAGAAGCCGAATGGGTTTCCGGTCGTGGAAGAAAAAGAGGAACCCTGGTTTCAGTTGTTTATCTACCTGCAATAATGGGCATGTGGGCTGCAAGTTATGTGCTAAGGAAACTGGCAGAGAAGAAATAATTATCCTACGAGGTTTATCCGAGTTAAGAATCTTCTAAAACACAATATCCAATAAATATAGCAGTACGTTGATCCCAATATATGCCAGAGTGAGTGTGAGAAATATTATTACAATTGTAAGAATAAATGGTTTGCTGTTTATTTCTGGTCTATTTATTCTTCGGCGAACTTTTACTTTTCTTATTCTTACATACTTAGGTGGTTCAACATCATTATTCTTCTTGGTCATTACTTTGCTCCAAAAATTGTTGTTCATTTATTTCATTTTCCAGGAATTTTTCAGGTATCTGTTTGCTGGTTTTGGCTCCCAGTTTCTTGATATTTTCAACTCTGGCAATTAGATTTCCTTTTCCTGAAGAAAGTTTCTTAACTGCATCATGATATGAATTTGAAGCTCTGTTAATATTCGAACCTACTTTTTCTAGGTCTTCGAGCAATCTTACAAAAGCATCATACAAATTACCACTTTGTCGGGCGATCTCCATTGCATGTTTAGTCTGATTATCCTGCCGCCAGATAGATTCGATAGTCCTTAAAATTGCCATCAGACCGCTGGGTCCAACAATAATAACTTTTTTGTCAAAAGCATATTTGAATAAAGAACTGTCGGGATGTAAAGCAATGGTAAAACTGGCTTCAATGGGCATAAACAGGAAAACATAATCCGGTGTATTTAATCCTTCTCTGGTTTGATAGTGTTTATCATGCAGGTCGTCAACATGAGATTTAATAGACCTTTCCAATTCTTTTCTGTAACCTTTTTTCTGTTCTTCACTTTCCGAATTCACTAATCTTTCATAGGCAACTAAAGAAACTTTTGAATCTATAATTATGTGTTTATTGTCTGGAAATTTTATAATAAAATCAGGTTTGGAAGGAGTTCCTTCTTCACTTTTCAGCCCCATTCCTCTACCTTGCGTTTCATACTCGATCCCTTTTCTAAGACCGGATTCTTCTAAAATTCTTTCCAGGATAACCTCTCCCCAATTACCCTGCATTTTCACGTCACCTTTCAGGGCTTTAGTCAGATTTTCGGCATCATCGCTAATTTTCTTGTTCAGTTCTTTCAGACCTTTTATCTGTTCAATAAGCGAAGTGTGGCTCAAGCGGTTTTTCTCGTTGGACTGTTCTACCTTACTTTCAAAATCCTTGATTTTTTCTTTCAGCGGTTTAAGTATCTCATCCAGATTGGAACGATTCTGTTCGGTGAATTTTTTAGTTTTTTCTTCCAGAATTTCGTTAGCCAGATTTTTGAAAGCATCTTTAAAGTTCTTTTGCAGTTCTTCTATTTCCTTTTTCTGATTCTCCAGTTTTTCTTCCAGAGTTGTGTTTAAGGTATCCTGCTTGGCAAGCTCCGCTTGCAAGTTTGTGGATTTTTCTCGTTCTTCGGATAGTTCAGTCTCGTTTTTTTCCGAATCTCTTTCTAAAATTTCATTTTTTGCTTCCAACTTACTTTTCTGTGATTTTACGATAAGAATAGAGACAACCGCGCCTAGAACTAATCCAATCGTTAGAAATAGAAAATTCATTTCTCCTCCGCAAAGAAAAAGCTATATTTTTTCTTCTATTTTGATCTTTCTTTTCAACTCAGCTTCTTCCAGAACTTCCATTTCTGCTAAAGCATTATTTATCAGAATTACGCGTTCCCGATAGGGAATAAAAGCACTTTTAAAACCATTTATAATGATATTCTTCACTTCTGAATAGTCTATATTTAATCCATTAATTGCCAGCATATATTCATCTGTTAAGGTTGTATTAGAAACCAACCTGTTATCTGTATTCAAAGTAACTCTGAGTCCATAATCCAGATAAAAACTTAACGGATGATTCTTTATATTTTTTACTGATTTCGTATCTAGATTGCTGGTGATGCAAATTTCCAGCGGGATACGATGATCGTTCACATAATTCAGAAGATCACCATCTTCGATCAATCTTGTTCCATGCCCCAACCTGTGTGTGCTACAATAATGCAAGGCTTCATGAATGCTTTTTGGACCGTATGCTTCACCAGCGTGGATCGTGATATTTATGTTATTGTTCAAAGCCAGATAGAAAGCTTCTTTATGGTCTTTTGCTGGATAGTTGTATTCTGCACCTGCCAGGTCGAAACCGATAACGCCCTTATTTTTATAGGCAACGGCAAGTTCTGCAAGTTTCAAAGAGGTTCCCGGATCCATATTTCTGATCCCACAAATAATCACACCCGTTTTTATATTGAAATCTCTTTCTGCCTTTGCCAAACCATTCAGAACAGCATCCGAGATAGTAGTCAGCTTTAATCCTTTCTGTGTGTGCAGAATTGGTGAGTAGCGTACTTCCATGTAACGGATATTCTCTTTTGCAGCATCCTCAGCCAGTTCGTAGCCAGTTCTTTTCAGAGCTTTTTCTGTTTGCATAACGCTCAGCGTTACTTCAAATGCTTTTAAGTATTCATCCAGACTTTTACAATCTTTACCACAGCAAACTATTTTTTTCAGGTCATCTTCATTATCTGCAGGAAGCACTACTTTCTGCTCTTTAGCAAGTTCAAAGATCGTTGATATTCTCAACGAACCGTCCAGATGCACATGCAGATCGGTTTTTGGTAATTTTTCAATAAATTCTCTTTTAAGTTTCATATATTTGCTCCTTAAAATTTTTCATTTTTGAATCCGGTATGTTAGTAAATTACTAACTTACTGGTTAATCCCTTTATATTCTATTCTTAAATTTGAACCCTTGAACAATATCTCTAAAAAAATCCTTGTTCCATACTTTCAGGGCATCTTGATCTTTAATGAAATTTTTCACATCGTCTTTTGCCAATAGAAAGTCAACATTATCAATTTTATTATTTATTAATTTTAATAATTTTGTTTTAGTAAGAATATCCTGCTGTTTTAGATGCCCTGATTGTTTCATTCTCGATTCAAGATGCTTTAAATTCAATAATGTGTTTCTACCAGTAAACCATACAAGATCATACCAATCTCTTCCTTTTACTCGATGTTGCCATTTTCTACAAAGTACTGCATGCATTTTCCCTGCAAATAAACTTGGCATCGTAAAAGTATTAATCGAGAAAGGAATGGGCTGGAGTAAATATTTTGCTTCTGTATCGAAACCTTCCGGAGGATCTTTATCAACTTCAAATTTTATTTTAATTACCTTATTTTTATGAATCTTTTTTCTAAGATTCACCGGCACTTCTATTGAAATCATGTTTTGCAGCGTTCCAGCTTTGATGAAAGCAGAATCGATTTGTGTTCTGTTAGTCTTAGTTTTGGGAATCACATCCACATTCAAACCAAAACTAGTTAATTCAATTTCAATTGCTTTATGGTATTTACTCAAATTAATATCTTCATCTGATTTTAGAAGAGAAAAATCCAGATCTTCGGAAAATCTATTCAATCCATACAGAATCCGTAACGCAGAACCACCATAAAAAGCAGCCTTTTCGTAAAATTTGGCACGCCATAATCCAAGTAAAGCGATTTCCTGAACTATCTCTTTCAATGCATTTTCATAATCATTGATGCTTTTGCAGTTGTACTTCTTCAGCATGATATCCAATACTTCATTCATGAATTTTCTCCCATAGCATGTAAAATAGAGCTACGTTTCCTGAATACAATCGACTCAGTTGTTTTAATCTAGTCTTATTCAGTCTTTTCAGTTGATTTTCATCAAATCTCATATCATTAAAAATAAATAATTCCAACTCTCTTGTTTCTTTCATACTCTTGGAAAAATGCAATAAATCTGCAATTGCTTTTTCTTCTGTTGCTATCAATACTCGATGAAGATTATCAATTTCTATTTGAGTAATTCCAAATGAATATAATTCTGGATTAATGTATTTGTATGCAAATCTGCCAATGGGTGTTTCGAACATCTTATTTCGCTTGTTTGTTACATTTGTAATAGTCTCAGTTCTTTCTGGAATTATGCCATAAAACGAAAGTGCATATTCCATTGAAATATAGGAAGGACCATAAATTAAATTTGCCAGAGTTTCTTTGATATACAAATTTGTTGAATTATTTGAGCTAAAGACATATAAACCTTTTTTTACCCGGATAATTTCATTTCTTTTTAATAAATCATTTATTTTTACTCTTGGATTTTTATAGTTTTTCAAAGCGCTTTTCAGCATTACATAATCAAATTCTTCATTGAGAATAATATGCCTTAACTTCAATTCCATATCACCTCCAGTATGTTGTAAAAAACTAACTTACTGGTTGAATTGTCAATTTAATTTATTAATAATTATCTTATAATTATAGCTCCTTACATTAGAAATCAATATTTTTCCCACTTTTCCCACATCACAATTTTATCTAAATCTAATCTCTTCTTGCTTCCAGCAAAAGTTTTCAAAGCTTTATCATAAAGTGAAGCTTTCTTTTTGAGATATCCGAATGGACTCATTGCTACTACCCTGATCTTAGATGGGATATCCAGAATTTCTTTAACTTTCTGTTCATTGAATGCTGCCAGCCAGCAGCTTCCTACTCCATGATTCCAGGCTGCCAACATCATCTGCTGAAAAGCTATAGCAACATCTACCAGATAATAATTCTGTTTATTCAAACGAACACTTTTAGAAGGATCAGCACATGCAACAATAATAACAGGAGCATCTTTAATGAAAAAATTGAGTTTCCCAATAAACCCACTTTTCAAAGCAAGTTTTTTACGGGTTTCTTCCTCCTTCACAACTACAAATCTCCAGCACTGCCTGTTCTGGGAGGATGGAGAAAGACGTGAAGCTTCCAGCATTTCATTTAGAATATTTTCGGGAATTTCCTTTTTAGAAAAGCTACGTGCGCTTCTGCGAGATAAAATAACATCTGTAAATTCCATATAAAAATACCTCTGTAAAAAAGTTGCCGGAGCAACCGGTTTTCTGTCAATATTAAATAAGCCCACTCGAGTGAATGGGCTTATTAAAATGCATTAAGTTTAGAACGAGATTCCGATACCTGCATTGAAGACGCTGTATTTTGACATCGTGTAATCGGCATAAAGTTTAAGCAGAAGCAGGCTGTAACGAATACCGAAAGTAGTACGGAAATTATTATCTCCATCAATCTCAAAATCTATATTCAAAGGTTCAGAAACGAAAGCATTTGAATCTTCGTCATAAACCATTATTTCTGTTTCATATTCGGCTTTCAGCTTGGTTTGTTCAAAGCCCAAACCACCGTAGAGTGTCCACATTAATAGCCTTTTACTGATCTCGGCATTAAAAGCCAGGTTGCTCAATTCTATAATATCGCCCACATAAAGCGTTTGATAAACTCCCTGCACTGCAATATCGATGGGAACCAGTGGAATATATTGGCTTACACTGTGCTTCAAGCCCACTCCCCAGAAACCTACATCACCGATGTCTTTGCTGATCTCATACTTTGGAAAACCCCTTATCATCAGTTCATTACCGGCTGGAAGACCAAAATTGAATTGTGGAACCATCAAAGGAACAGCCGGCAGGTTTGCACCATTAGGAAGATCAATTTCGAGATTAGATGTATCCAAACCAGGGATAGCATCTAAGTCTGAGTTAGGAAGAATCGTACTCCCATCTTTACCAAATACCGTTGCCGTTTCATCGTTTGGTTCTTCATATAAATAAATCACTTCCCCGGGATTTAATGGATCGTCCATATAAATATCCGGACGAGTAGGCATAAATGTTTTATCTTCAGCAGGCACAAATGCCAGCATCATATTAATATTAAGCCCGAACCGGAATGGTTTGAGAACATTCGCTGTATTATACAGTCCGGAATTGAAGTTAGTTCCATAAGCATTTACAAAGGGTTTAATATAACCTTTTCCATTATCTACTCCAAACTTTTCCAGTTTTTCCTGAATACCGGCAAAAAGTGAAGTGACAAAAATGATCAATAACAAACTTACAAGAATTTTTTTCATATTTACCTCCATTTTGGTTTTTATTAATTGAATTTAATTTATTCTGTCAATCCAAAAACTACGGTAACAAATAACTTTACAAAAAAGTAGATGCCAAATTGTTTGCTTATTTAAGGTTACGGAGTTTATCATGTTAAAAAATAAAAAGATATTATTGGGAGTCACAGGCGGCATCGCTGCTTATAAGGCAGTCGATCTGGCAAGCAAATTAACAAAACTGGGAGCGGAAGTAAAAACCATTATGACCGCAAATGCTTGCGAGTTGATCAGTCCGATCACGTTTAAATCCATTACCCATCAGCCCGTAATTACAAAGATGTTCGATATAAATGCAGATATCGAGCATATCTCTCTGGCAGATTGGGCCGAGATAGTTATCATAGCTCCTGCAACTGCAAATATCATTGGAAAAGTCACTGGTGGGATTGCTGATGATCTTTTATCCACAACGATAATGGCAACCCGTTCTCCAGTACTATTTGTTCCGTCAATGAACGTTCATATGTATGAGAACCCGATAGTTCAGGAAAACATTTCCAGGCTTTCCAAACTCGGTTATTTCTTTATGGAACCGGAAAAGGGGATGCTTGCCTGCGGTTATGAAGGAAAGGGTCGCTTTCCAAAAACCGATGAGATTATCTATTTTGTTCAAACATATTTGAACTATAAAAAAAATCTGAAAGATATTCCTATTCTTATCACAGCAGGTGCTACCAGGGAAAACATGGATCCGATGAGATTCATCACAAACCACTCAACCGGAAAAATGGGGATAGCACTGGCTCGTGCTGCTCATATTCGTGGTGCAAAAGTTACTTTAATTGCAGGAAGTATCACAGAAGATATTCCAGAATATCTGAAATGTATAAAAACATCAACTGCTGATGAAATGTTTAAAGCAACTACGAAAGAATTTCCCAAAAATCAAATTACTTTTATGACAGCTGCAGTAAGTGATTACACACCGTCGACACCTTCCAAAAAGAAAATAAAAAAAGCTGATGATATGGTCTTGAACTTAAAGAGAACAAAAGATATTCTTCTTGAACTTGGAAAAAAGAAAACAGACAAACAAATGTTAGTTGGATTTGCTGCTGAATCAGAAAAAATTATTGAAAATGCAAAACTGAAATTAAAAAAGAAGAATCTGGATTTCATTGCTGCTAATAACCTGAACATTGCCGGTAAAGATGATACTGAGATAATCTTAATTGGAAAAAAAATCGAAGAGAAACTGACTGGTAGAAAATTCCAGGTAGCTCATAAAATATTTGATTTGATATTTAATAAATAACGGAAATCGAAATGAAAAAAGCGATCATAATTACCGGTGCCAATGGAAATGTAGGATCTTATTTTGCGCGTAAATTCTTAGAATCAGGTGAAAACCTTATCCTGCTGATACATAAGAGCGAACAAAGACTGCAGAATTTTCAACAAAAGTTTGCTCATAATCTCCGGATCATCAAGGTTGACTTGATCGATATATCTCTATTAAAAAACAATCTTTCCAAAGTGATTGAAGAAACAGGTTGGCAACCGGATAGATTGATCCATACAGCCACAAAGCGCAGTCACGATTTCAAACCACTGGTAGATACCGATCCTGAAATCTGGAAACAAATTGTATTGATGAACATTGTAGGTACTTTCAATATTTTAAAATGCCTTATTCCTTACTTTAAAAAAAATAACTATGGTAAGATCGTACTTTTTGGATCGAACGTTACCCGTATCGGTTTACCGAAAGGTTCGGCTTATTCTGCTTCCAAAGCGGGAATTGCTAATATCAGCAGAACACTTGCAGCAGAAGAGGCAGAAAATAACATTATCATAAACACCGTGTCTCCCGGTCCTATCAAGATAGATGACAGCCAGTTTTCGGAAAGTTACCGCAAATTCAGAGAAGAATATTATAATAAGAAAATTCGCGATATTCCTTTGAAACGCTGCGCTTCATTCGAAGATATTTTTGGTCTTTGCAGGTTTCTGCTTTCTGAAGAAAATTCGTACATAACCGGCGAAGAATTTTTCATCACAGGCGGAAAAATTTGAGAAAACACCTCCTGATCTGTACACTATTATTATTGTTTCACAAGACATATGCAAAACCAGAGATCGCAGGATATCCTTCCCTGGGATATTCTAACGAAACAGGTTTTTTTGGTGGTGGATCTGTTTACTTGCGTTATCGTTCTACACAATTTGATGAAACCGTTCCCAAGAATGTTTTTTACCTTACAACCGAATACAGCCAGAAGAAACAATTTTCTCTGAAATTTGAACCGGAAATTCGTTTATTGAACGGATTATACACAATTTCTACTAAATTGAAATATAAATATTGGCCTTCCAATTTCTATGGAATAGGAAATGATAACAATAAAAACAACTCTGAAAAATTCACTCCAAACGAGTTCTCATTCATTTTGGATTGGCAGCGTCGGATATCCGATAACTTAACTATTTCGCTTATATACGATTTCAGTAAATACGAAATTGAAAAGATGGAAGAAAATGGTTTGTTAGATGCTAGCTCGATTCCTGGTAGTGAGGGTGGTATAAATTCCGGTTTGGGCTGGCAGGTAAGTTACAATAGATATGATAATGAGTTTTATCCTACAAAAGGTGGATTGTACAGCTTTCAGATAATGAGTTTTAATAGAAGAGTTGGAAGTGATTTTGATTATAATCAATACTATTTGGATTTACGGGAATATTTTTCTCTTTCGGAAACTCAGGTTATTGCCTTGCAGGGATATTTTTCTTTTATCAATGGTGATCCTCCTTTTTACCGGATGTCTTATTTGAATGATTATATGAGAGGGGTTACTTCCAATCTTTTCATTGATAAACATATGGCTATCATACGAACAGAATATCGTGTATTCCCATGGCAATATGGTTTTCGAAAAAGGTTAGGATTTGTTGTTTTCGTCGAAACAGGCCAGGTAGCTCATGAATTTAATGAATTCGCTATCGAACATATTAAACTGAATTATGGCTTCGGATTCCGGTTTTCATTTTTATTAGAAGACAGACTAAACCTTTGTTTTGATATTGGTTTTGGAGAGGTGAACTGTAATATTTCCATGTCCAGCAGAGAAGCATATTGAGTTAAGCAGGAGTAATTGTTGAAAAAAAAATTGATCTTTCTCTTTATACTGATTTCTATTTTTTTAAACGCTTTTGAGAATGGTGAGAAACTTACTTTTAAAATTAAATATGGCGTTATTTCTGCAGGTGAAGCTACCCTGAAAATCAAGGAAACAACTTACAAAGATACTATCGAATGTTACAAAATTGAATCACTGGTCAAAACAAATTCATTTTTCGACAAAATTTATAAAGTGCGGGATAAAATGGAATCGATCTGGGAAAAACGCAGACTGGTAGCCCTTCGGTTCACTAAAAAATTGCGAGAAGGGAAGTACCGCCAACATCGCATTCATTTTTATTATCCGGATCTGGGATTTACGATCTATACAAAATTTGGTAGAAAAACAAAAAAAACCAAAGAAAAAAGGATGGAAATTCCACCGGGCACACAAGATATTTTCAGCGCTTTTTATTACTTCCGATTGCAGGATTTTTCTGTGGGAGATACGCTCACGATCAATGTTACTGCCGATGGCAGGAACTATCCTGCTGATATAGTTGTACACCGCACTGAAACCATGGAGACGATTTTCGGTGAGAAGGAATGTTTCGTGATCGAGCCCATTTTGAAGGGCGAAGCGATCTTCAAACAAACAGGAAAAATACTCATCTGGCTCACTGCTGATGAACATAAAATTCCTGTTAAAATGAGTAGTAAAATTATATTTGGCAGTTTTAAGGCAATTCTGAAAGATGCAAAAAACGTCCCTTACAAAAAAAAGTAGTTACTGGTACCAGCTTCCGGACGAACTGATTGCTCAATACCCGAAAGATAAAAGATCAACTTCACGGCTTTTGTATCTGAACAAAAATACCGGTGCTATCTCACATCACAAATTTACTGATATTCTCGAATTATTGAAGCCATCCGATGTACTTGTATTGAACCGAACCAAAGTAATCCCTGCACGTCTTCTGGGGAAAAAATCTACTGGTGCGAAGGTTGAAGTTTTCCTGCTAAATCAAAAAACCGATACAACATGGGAGTGCTTGGTAAAACCGGGTAGAAGATTAAAAGTGGGTACCGAAGTTAGATTTTCCCAGGATCTTTCCGGAAAAATAATAGACCGCACAGAAGATGGTGAAAGATTAGTGGAATTCGACTGGGAAGGAGATTTCTGGGAAATTTTGGAAAAAACTGGTAAGACTCCGCTACCACCATATATCAAAAGAGAATCCATAGAAAAAGATAAGGAAACCTATCAAACAGTATATGCACGAGAAAGAGGGTCTGTGGCAGCTCCCACAGCAGGTTTACATTTTACCCGAGAGCTTCTAAACAAGCTCGAACAAAAAGGTATAGAAATCCTGGAAGTCCTTCTTCATGTGGGATTGGGAACTTTCCAAATGGTTAAAACTGAAAACATCGATGAACACAAAATGCACAGTGAATTCTGCCGGATCACACAAGAAACTGCAGAGAAAATAAATAAAGCAAAAAGTGAAGGTCGAAGAATAGTAGCTGTGGGAACTACATCCATCCGAACTCTGGAAAGTTTTGCAGAAAACGGGATATTAACATCCGGTGCACACTGGACGGATATTTTCATATATCCGGGAAAGAAATTGCAGATCACCGATGGATTGATCACGAATTTCCACCTGCCGTATTCCACACTTTTAATGCTGGTTTCCGCATTTGCCGGATATGATAATATTATGAATGCCTATAAAATTGCAGTGAATGAAAAATACCGTTTTTTCAGTTATGGTGACGCAATGTTGATATTGTAATCTAATCACAAAGATTTATACGCCTTTGGCGTACACAAAGATGGAAAAGAATTTTATCGCACTTTGCGAAGCTTCCCACGAAGAAATTCTTAGAAATAAGATTCGGAAAGTTCTTGATTAAAAGCTTGTTCCCAAGCCCCAGCTTGGGAATATAACGCGTTACGAAAGAAGACTTTCGTAACGAGCATTAAGACACTAAAGTACGAAGAATCTCGGGTAGAAATGAAATGAGGTAATATGAAAGATTTTCAACATCCCCTGTTCGATGAAATTTATTCTTTCGATAAAATAGAAAGCACAAATTTAAAAGCAAAGAAGCTGATCAAAGATGGAGCTGCTCGTGGGAATTTCCTGGTAATTTCCCGTGTCCAATCCGGTGGGATAGGAAGAAATAGAAATCGCTGGTTCTCTCCTGATGGCGGCATCTGGATGACAGCTAGTTTATATGGTTTAACCGTTTCTTCCAATCTCACTATCTTCACATGTATCTGCATTCACAAAGCACTTACACTGCTTTTTCCTGAAATAAAAAGCAACTTGAAGATCAAGTGGCCAAACGATATTTATCTGAATAATAAAAAACTCTGTGGCATTTTATCCAGCAACCTTCAAGCAGAAAAATACCATCTATTAGGAGTTGGATTGAATTCAAATGTTTGCGAAATGCCGTTTGAATTAAATGATATTGCTATTTCACTGAGAAAAGAATTAAATCACAACATCGATAACAAAATTCTAATTACAAAGATCTTTGATAATTTTGCCAGCGATCTGCCCGACTTTATCGAGGGAAACCTGGATGTGAAATATTACAATGAACATTCACTTTTGAAAGGACGCAATATTGAACTTGATACGGATTTCGATAAATTTACTGGCATTGTAAAAGGCATCAACAAAAGCGGTGCTCTGCTCATAGAACTTAAATCAGGCATGATCCAACCTTTTTATGCGGGAACGGTTATAAGCTGGGATTGATGGAAGGTATTCAACACAGAGACACAGAGAAATCAAGTTAAGAAATTTTCAAAGCAAAGCGTTGAATCAAGAACAGCATTAATATCTTTGATTGTTACGAAGAAAATCCGTCAGAGCGGTCAGGCAGATGACTGATAGTATTCAATAAAAATGGGCAGATAACCGATCTGCTCCTACACTTTTTCGCTTATTCTCTTACCCGCTTTAACTCTCCCTGCTTTTCTACGTTTCCCTTTTAATAAAAGGGAACTGCAAGGGATTTCAACCATCTAAAATCCCACTCTAATCCCCGCTATCAAATTACGTCCGGCAGCGGGCCAATAATAATTCGCACCGCTCCAATCCGGTCCGCCCCAAGAATCATAATAACCTGCTGTTTCGTATTCTTTATCTAAAACATTATTAATCCTCATGTTCAATTGCAGATCGGTTTTACCAAAGAGTTTTGCTAAGCTGAGCGATCCTCCAACATTCACGATCGCGTATGGATCGATGGTTCTGTCTTCGTTTTCGGTGTTATCCAAAAATTGTTTTCCCACATATTGCAATTGCGTGAAGAAATGCAGTGGTTCTGTTTTGTAGGAAAGTTTACCGCTGGTGATAATATCAGGGAAACCGGCAATTGTATTACAGGAAAGGTCAGTTTCTACAGTTTCTGAATACCAATTACCAAATTCATCTTCAAACCATTGTTCTTCATACATTATAAAATCTTCGAAATAATTATCACTGTAACTGAAATTTCCCGAAAATTCCAGGTTGGCTGGTAACTGCATTTTAGCACTTAATTCCACACCCCGATGCACAGTTTTATCTGCATTCCCACGAATCGGATTTCCCTCATCATCGGCACCACCATAAGGTACGATCTCATCGTTGAAATTCATCCAGAAAAGATTTGCCTGCAAGTTCCAGATTCCGCCTACATAACCAATCCCAAATTCATAATCAACTAATTTCTCCTCTTTTACGTAAGGATCACTCCAGTTAACTCGTTCAACCGAGCCCGTGTCGGTAAAAACAGTATCTGCTGTGGCAAATAGAGGTGTTACTCCCAAATCATCCGGTCCATCCCAGGTATCGTAAAGTTCATCGTCGGTAGGTTCACGACTGGAAAGAGAAACGTTCCCATAAATATTAAAATTCTCGTTCAAGTTATAATTTATTCCAAAGCGCGGATTGAAGAAATTGTAATCCACCTCATAAGAATTCAGGAATTCTCCTGCAAAATTTCCTGCTTCCTGTTGAGCAAACTCGTAATTAATGTGCTGAAAATATAGATTTACCATAACTGATAAGTTATTAATTGGTTTGAACAACTCATTCACGTAGAATGTAATATACTGTTTATCACCGGTATAATTGTAATATTTTTGTCCTTCTTCATAAGAAATATCTAAAGTATCAGCACCGATAACTTCTTTGATCTCTCCCCAGTGATCACTGTCAAATAAACTGAGATAACTTCCTAAAGTAAGGCTTCCTAATTTGTGGTGTAAATTATATTGAGAAACCCAGCCATAATGGTTTTTAGTTACCCATTTCTGACGGATCAGATCACTCTTTATGCCTGAAATTACATTCCCGTCATCATCTTCTTCAAAAGGTTCATCAGCTAATCCGTATTCCCAAAGATCTTTACCATCTTTAAATTGTTCATAATATCCTTTTCCGCGGATGTAGAAGAATGAGTTTTTTATATCCGATCTTTCATTCAGAAAATAACTGTGATGCAGTTCAAAATGCGGCTGTGAAAAATCATCCACGTAATTATCGTAAGTATAAGGATTGTGCTGATGATTTACTTCCAGATCGCCTTCCCAGGATGCTTCCCAGGCAGCGTGTGTAAGCTCGTGTCCGGTATAGAAATTGAACTCAGTCACAGATTTATCTCCGATCCTGGAAATATTCGTAAAGATTGCCCAGAGGTCAGATGCAGAATTATCGCGGTAGCCATCTGAACCAACTTTTGAGAAACGGATATTCGTGCTGTATTTGCCAAATCTTCTGGCAAGTTTAACTCCAGCTTTGTAGGTTTTAAAACTACCATAACTGGCAAAAACTTCCGTTCTGTTTTCCGAGATCAGTGGTGAAGTTTGCATATTGAGGGAACCTCCGAAAGTAGAAATCCCATACAGTGAGCTTCCTACTCCACGCTGGAACTGGATATCGGATGTGCTCTCAGCAAAGTCCGGCATGTTTACCCAATACACATTGTGGTCTTCAGGATCATTCAGTGGAATACCGTTTATCATCACACCAATTCGTTTCTGGTCAAAACCACGGATCTTCAGATGAGCATTTCCAATAATTCCACCTGCATCCGAATAAGTAAATACACCAGGCACTTCATCTAATAGCATGGGAATTTCTTGACCAAAATTGTTTCGGATAATTTCTTCCTGTGATAGATTTGTAAAGGTAACCGGCGTTTCCCGCTCTCTGGCTTTGGTAGAAGATACTTTAATTCCTTCCACAACCAGTGGTTTAAATTTCAAATGGATATTCAATTTATTCGTTTCGGGAAAAATAATTTCAAGCTTCTCACCTGCATAACCGATACGTTTTATAGTTATTTTATATGTGCCTGGCTCAAGATCAGAAAAAAAGAATTTCCCATCTATATCGGAAATAGTACTCAGGTTAAGCTCTTGAATGTATATTGAAACTCCTTCAATAGATTTCTTTGAATCAGCATCCAGGGTCAAACCGGTAAGAGTGTCTGCGAAGGTTGCCCTCCAAGCAAGTAATAGTATAAAAACAACAAATATTTTTTTCATAATTTTCCTCCATTTTTTTCTCCATGTCTCTTCTTCCGAACTTTTCAGTTCGGAAGATAATATTTTTCCTTCCTTTCCGAAGCAGAAGCTTCGGAATCAGATATTAGAGGTTCAGGATAATAGTTTCTATCATAATTAATCATAATCAATCTGCGTTGATCTGCGTTAAAAATAATAAAAAAACCACACACCAGCGCAAACCGGAATATGGTTTAAAATTCCATCCTCATTTTTCCTCCGCTGGCATTATCCAGATCAGGTTCAAGGGTATTTTCTCAGCTGCGGCAGTTTCCGTCAGCACCCCTAAATCAGCATAATTAGTTTTTTAAAGAACAACTCTGCACGTATGAAAATCAGAGACACTAAATGTGTCAAATTGTTTCTAAAAATAGAAAAGATTTGACTTATAATCTGCCCTACTGAATTTAAAAATAAATAACAGGGGAGCCTCATTGAGTGCTGAGAGGTATAGATAATGCGACCCTTAGACTTATCGGGTAATGCCGAAAAAGGAGTTGTAAGAAATTGAATTTTGATTTAACGATTAATTATAAAACGATTTTAACAAAAATTGATTGGATTGTGTTTTTTTCAATACTGATATTAACCATAGCTGCAATTATTTATGGACAATATAAAAAGAAAAAACTAAAAGATAATAAAGAACTGGCTTTTTTAGATTTACTCTTAATGGGCAGACAGCTCACTCTACCTATGTTCGTTGCAACTCTGGTCGCCACCTGGTATGGTGGAATTTTCGGTGTAACCAAGATCGCCTTTGAACAAGGCATTTTCAATTTTATCACGCAAGGGGTTTTCTGGTATATTGCATATATTCTGTTTGCATTTTTCATCACCCATAAAGTTGCAAAATATAAAGCACTTACTCTCCCCGATCTTGTGGGACAGATGTTTGGACCGAAAGCAGGAAAACTGAGTGCAGTTTTCAACTTTTTTAATGTTCTGCCAATTGCTTATGTGATAAGTTTGGGAATTTTGATTCAGGCTTTGTTTGGTATTTCATTTCTACAAAGTATGATCATTGGCGTTACAGTTGTTGTCCTTTACACACTGTATGGTGGGTTCAGGGCAATTGTTTTTTCCGATATTGTGCAATTCTTTGTGATGTGTCTGGGAGTTTTCCTGGTTCTTACTTTCTCAGTTAAAATATTTGGAGGAATCAGTTTTTTAAAGGCAAATCTTCCCGAATCTCATTTCTCGCCTACAGGAGGGGTAGGAATTGCAACTACGCTCGTTTGGGGATTTATTGCTTTATCTACTTTGGTCGATCCCAATTTTTATCAAAGAGTTTTTGCAGCGAAGAATGTAAAAGTGGCAAAACGGGGAATACTCATTTCCACAATAATCTGGATTTTATTCGATATCTGCACAACGGCTGGAGCCATGTACGCCAGAGCTGTGATCCCGGAAGCAGCTCCGGATAAAGCCTATCTGATATATGCGCTTCAAATCCTTCCCGATGGAATAAGGGGTCTTGTTCTGGCAGGAATTCTGGCTACTATTTTATCAACTCTCGATTCATATCTTTTCATTGCAGGAACCACGGTTTCTTATGATATGATGCCCAAAAAGTTAAAAGGCAAAATATATGTTCATAATTTTGGAATAATCGCAGTTGGAATTATTGCTGTGCTGATGGGTGTTATTTTCAAAGGAAACATTAAAGCTGTGTGGAAAACTCTGGGAAGCTATTCTGCTAGTTGTTTGCTTCTTCCTGTTCTATACGGATATATTTTTCCAAACAAGATTAAAGACTATCAATTCGTTTTCGCAAGTATATTAGGAGTAATAACTGTAAGCGTCTGGGGAAATATTAAATTAAGCGGATTCTGGCAAAATGTAGATGAACTTTATATGGGAATTGTTGCAACTTCGCTTGGTTTGATAAGCTATGGATTAGTTAATAATCTCATAACGAAACGGAAAAACATATAAAAAATAGGAGGAGAAAATGAAATCAGGAGGAATTATTGGATTGATCTTGGGGATAGGTTTACTGGCTTTTGGAATTTATCATCTTGTAATTGGAGTATATCTCTGGGCTGTTATCAAGCTTATTATCGGAGCTGGATTAATCATGTTGAAATTTACTGAGAGTCGTTATGGCAACATTATTTTCGGGCACATGGTTATTGTTGTAGGATGTATGCTGGTTACAGCAGGAATATATTATGTACCGATGATAGCAGAGCAAATCAAAGCCAATAACGGGCAGATTTCACTTTTTTATATTTTTGCAATGCCGCTTTTCTGGGGATTTTTTGCCATTTTTGGAGGAATCTGTGCTATCTATCATGGTTTTTGCAAATGTGTAAGGAAGGATTGGAAAGTTACAAAGTAGAGGGATAAAATCCTCTTCCTAAAGCCACTTTGGAAACAAGTGTAGAAAATTAGCGTTCATTCGCGATTTAGGAAAAAATGAAATTTATAGCTGACTTCCATATACATTCACATTTCTCGATTGCCACCAGCAAACAGCTTGTGCCAGAATATCTGGATTACTGGGCAAAATTGAAAGGCATAACAGTGATTGGAACTGGTGATTTTACTCATCCGGGTTGGTTGAAAGAGTTAAAGGAAAAGCTTGAACCTGCTGAACAAGGTTTATTTAAACTGAAAAAAGAATATATCATGAACTTCCGAAGTTTCGAAAACTTCGGAAGTTTTTCTGAAAAAGAAGTCCGCTTCATTCTCACAGCAGAAATCAGTAATATTTATAAAAAAGGGGGAAAGGTTAGAAAAGTTCACAACGTAATTTTTGCTCCTGATTTTGAAACTTCAGAAAAGATTCAACAGTCATTGATAAATATTGGTGGAAATATAACTTCAGATGGGCGACCGATTTTGGGACTGGATTCAAAAGACCTGCTGGAAATAGCTTTGAACGCTTCTGAAAAAATTTTCTTTGTTCCTGCTCATATCTGGACTCCCTGGTTTTCTGTTCTGGGTGACAAATCCGGCTTTGATTCAATTGAGGAATGTTACGAAGAGCTTTCGGAATATATTTATGCAGTGGAAACAGGTTTATCATCAGATCCGCCTATGAACTGGATTTGCAGTTTTCTTGATAAATACACTCTTATCTCCAATTCCGATGCTCATTCTCCTGAAAAGTTGGGACGAAATGCCAATATTTTTAATACCGAACTTTCCTATAATTCAATTGTAGATGCTTTGAAATCAGGTGACCCTGAACAATGTCTTGGAACTATCGATCTTTTCCCACAGGAAGGGAAATATCATTATGACGGTCATAGGAAATGCGGCATTCTCTGGGATCCGGTTGAAACTTTAAAGCATAACAGAATATGCCCTGAATGCGGGAAAAAAGTTACTGTAGGTGTTATGAACCGCGTTGTCCAGCTATCAGATAGAGAGGATTCCAAAGAAAGAAGAAACCGTCTTCCCTTTTATTCGATCATTCCTTTAAAGGAGATCCTATCAGAAATCTCAGGTGTCGGACCAAATTCCAAAAAGATTGATAAAGAATATTACTCACTTCTGAAAAATATTAGTTCTGAACTCGATATTCTTCTCAAGCTCCCGATCGATGAAATTAAAAACAAAGGAACGGAAATTCTCTCTGAAGCTATCAAGAGAATGCGAAAAGGGGAAATTTACATTAAAGAAGGTTTTGATGGAGAATTTGGTGTAATCAAGGTTTTCCGGAAAGGAGAAATACAGTCATTTGATGATACATTATTCGATGATTTTGTTCAGATAAAACCTCCTCCAAAAAGAAAGCTCATTAACTTTGATTTGGAAGAATACAGAAGATTACAAAATATGCAAAATGAACAGCAATCAAAAGACATGGAAATTAAGAAAGAAGTGATGTCCGAAAAACAAGACCTTTTAAGTAACCTGAATCCTGAACAGAAAAAAGCAGTTGAACACACGAGAGGACCTGCTTTGATCATCGCCGGACCAGGAACAGGAAAAACCCGTGTGATTGCGGTTCGTATTGCAAATCTTATCAAAAACAAAAAGGTAAATCCTCAAAACATTCTTGCAGTAACTTTCACCAACAAAGCAGCAAACGAGATGAAAGAACGCCTAGAACTTATTCTCGACAAAGAAATTATTTCAAGACTTCAGGTTAGCACTTTTCACGCTTTCGGATATGGCATTATCAACGAATATCTCAATAACACAGGTAGAAGGAAGAATTTTTCCATTATTGATGAAAATGATAAAAAATCAATTCTTCAACTAAAGTTAGGATGCGATAAAAAGCAGGTTAAGAAAATCTCCGATTCCATAACAAAAGCTAAACAAAACTTGAAAACTTCCGATGAAATTAATGAAAAAGAAACTTCCGAAATTTTTAAAAAGTACGAAGAAATCTTAAAAGAACAGAATCTTTTTGACCTGGATGATTTGATCTATCAACCGGTTCTTCTTTTTGATAAAAATACTGAAATACTTTCTCAATACAAAAGAATATATCAATGGATAATGATAGATGAATATCAAGATATTAATTATGCTCAATACCAGATGATCCGGAAATTAATGCCGGAAAACGATTCCAATCTTTGTGTTATCGGTGATCCAGATCAGGGGATTTACGGATTTCGAGGAGCTGATGTTAAGTTCATAAATAAGTTTATTGACGATTACCCAAAAGCAGTGATTTATCAATTGAAAAAAAGTTATCGCTGTCCTGAAAACGTTCTTAAAGCATCCAGGAATGTTATTCAAAAAGAATCAGAACAAAGATTTATGGAAGGCGTTGAATCCGGTCTTAAAGTAAAAATCTCAGAAAATAATTCAGATAAAAGTGAAGCTGAATACGTTGCTAGAGCCATCGAAAGAATGATGGGTGGCTTAAGATTCTTCTCAATTGATAGTCAAATTACTGAAGGTAATGAAGATGCAGACATTAAGAGTCTTTCCGATTTTGTTGTGCTCTGCAGGATCAAAAACCAGATGAAAGTTTTGGAAAAAGCATTCAAAGACCACAGTATCCCTTATCAGAAAATTGGAACAGAATCGCTTTTTAACCAGGAACCGATTAAGTCAATTATTGAAATAATCAATTTCTTAAGAAATCCTGACCAAACTTATTTAAAAGAAAAATTGCTTAAAAAATCGAAAAGTATAGATATTGAAAAACTGAAAGAAAGGACTTCAAATAAATCATTAAAAGATACGATTCTTGAAATTATTGATAACTATTTTAAAGAAGAAAAGGATAAAGAGGAAATAAAAAAATTAATCGCCTTTGCTGAAAACTTCAGAAATAATACAGATGAATTCCTGAAAAATATTGCCCTGGGGACAGAAGTAGATGTTTTCAAACAGAACCTGGAAAAAGTAACTTTGATGACTCTTCATGCTTCTAAAGGTCTTGAATTTCAGTGTGTTTTCATTGTTGGCTGTGAGGATGGTTTGCTGCCATACTCTCTCTTTGAAAGTCAGGTTTCGGATTTCGATGAAGAAAAACGACTGCTTTATGTTGGAATGACAAGAGCTATGAAATTTCTATTTCTAACTTATGCAAAAAGAAGATTCATTATGGGTAAGGAATACAGATTAGAAAGAAGTTTTTTTCTGAATAGAATTGAAAAGGAATTGATAGAGTATTCAAAAAGCGAATATA
>CBDUTJ010000036.1:0-27912 GCA_965370415.1 uncultured bacterium
CTGTCCAATCAAGATGTGATGAATATAATAGAGAGTCGGCATCGAAATCTGCATACAGATAAAGACTATTATAATGACCGGGAGCACCTGGTGCTGGATAATTATTCCCATAAGTATGAACTCTTCGATATCCTTCTAGTGGAGATGGTCCTACCCATACCTGAGGCCAGATAAATTCATCATTATCATGTCCTGTTAGTGGTGCGCTCATTTCTGGATTATCAAAAAGAATAAATGGCTGTAGCCAGCTTGATGAATTACCGGTAGCATGATACAGTTCATACGTTATGTGACTGTCATAGCTTAGATCTTCTTCAACAACAGCGTGCCAGACAGCGAACGGGTCACCTGTAAAAGGATCGATCGCACAAGATGTAAAACCCTCACGTACGGGCGGGGAAGTGTAAAGATTCAATGGACCACTGTAATAAAGAGTTCCATCCGGGTTCAGATAACTGTAAAAAGCTCTTCGACCATTTTCATAAATTGTGTTCTCAGAACACATATAGGTGACAAACATTCCACCTGCCGGATAATAATATGGCATTGAAATTTCAGGTTGAAGCCTTAAGTTGTAACCATTATAGCTGAAAGGCTGGTAATCATAGTACGAAGCGATCAGAAAAGTTGTGTCATCACCATTACCATTTGGAATAAAGGAATACTCCGGAGCAGGATCCTGATCTCTAAATGCAGACCTGCTGCCACCCCGCATTCCTCGATAGTAGCCATCCTTGGCAACTTGAGCTGGCTGCATAAAATCATTAGCCAGCAATACACAGACAAACAAACTTAGTACCGAAAGAATTAAAATTCTTTTCATTTTTCCTCCTTTTTTTGTGTGTTTTTTTATTAACACTTTTTTAATAATATAATTTTAATGATAACCTATGAGGTGTTTTTAAGAAACTTTCTGTAAGATCTCCCATATTTGTATATGCATAATCAATATCAATTATTGCAAAGCTGGTAGGGATGGTCCAGCCAAGACCAACCGAATAACTTGCTGCATCATAATTAATTTGATATCCTGATCTTATTTTAAATGTACCAATTTTATATTCCATTCCTACATTATAAGTTTCCTGTCTATCTACACAGTTATCAAGCTGAACAGAAGCTAACAATAATTGATTATCCATTGCATATAAATCCATTGCAATCCCAAGAGAAAAGCCCATCGGGATCTTAAATGGGAATTCATCACGGTCTTCATCGATCAATCCATCGCCGTCGTTATCTAAAAGGTCGAAAGGATCTTCATTTAAAAGACCATCACCATCCTCATCAACTTTATATTCAAGGTCAGGTCCAAAATTCTTTATTGCCATTCCAATTGTTAAATTATTCCAACCTGTATTATATAACGAACCTATATCAATAGCAAAGCCATTCACATCATATATATCAAGCTGTTCGCGTAAAAACTTGATGTTTGCTCCAAACGAAAATTTATCAGTAAACGAATTAGAATACGTAATACCAGCCATAAAATCATAGCATGTAAATGTTTCACCTGTGGGTGCAAAAGTTTCTTCATCGGTTACATCCATATAATCCATATGCAGCAAAGCTGTGCTGAATGCAAAAGTTCCCAGCGTTGTAACCCGCGATATTGCCACATATTCATAGCGAATACCGGCAAGCCATTCCGTATGAGCAAACATAACTTGATTTTGTGATCTTAAGGCAAGACCGGCAGGATTCCAATATACTGATGAAATATCATCAGAAACTGCTGTGTAAGCCTCACCCATACCAATAGCTCGAGCATCGATACCAATTTTTAGGAACTGGAGACCAGCTGTTCCTGTTTTTGGAAATATATCGGCAAATATCATTCCGGGAATAACTGTAAGAATAATAAAGCTAACAACATATTTTTTCATATTTTACCTCTCATTCATAATTAATTAGTAGGCAGATTCACAGGCTTTATAAGCCTGTGAATCTGCCTACTCAATTACTTGATTATAACAAACTTACCAACCTTGATATCCCCGGTTTCATGGTCTTTTACCGAGAATAAATACACACCGGCTGCAATGATTTGATTATTTTTTGATAAAAGATCCCAGGATGCCATACCTGATGCTGTGATATCACTTCTCTTCAGTTTATCTTTGTTAAGAGCAGCTCCTACAGTTATAATATCTTCACCTTCCGATCCATGATGTACAACTTTATCAACAAGATCTCCAGCAAGTGTATAGATTTTAATTGTACAATTCTCAGGTAAATTCACAAACCACAATCTTCGGCTTCTATCACCGGTTAAATCATCTTCCCTTCGTCCGTCGAATGCACTCTGTCCCACATAAGGATTTGGAACCACATAAATGTTATCCATATTAGTTTTTGCTGATGGTCCTGGGAATATTATCTTCATGTTTGCATCTGCATCTTTACCAGATTCGAGTGAACGAATGTTTTCTGATGGATAACCTCTATCCCATGTTGTTACTGCTATGTAATACTCGATTCCTTTGGGTGGATGATGAATTGTATGATTATAATATCTTCGAGATAATCTTTTCACTCTGATTTCCTCAATTTTTTCAGGATCTTCAAAAACTGCTTCACTCACAAAGCCTTCCAGAGGAATAAGTCCTCTCAAATACAGTTCAAGATAAACATCTTCACCACAGGGCAGTGCCTGAAGATTGGGATTTATAAAGTATAAAGCCTGTTCATTATCAGACCAATTATCTACTCCTTCATCTAATGCTGTTGCCTGTGTCTTTGTGTAGTCATAAAGAGGTTCACCAAATACATAACCATCTGCCATATCATATGGAATTAACTCATAATATTCGTCATAATTAAAATAATTTAGATCTTCTTCAGTAATTGGTCTTCTATTGGGAAGTGATTTATTATAAGTACCAATCCCGAGATCACCT
The DNA here is from genome assembly GCA_965370415.1 of uncultured bacterium. Classification (GTDB taxonomy): domain Bacteria; phylum Cloacimonadota; class Cloacimonadia; order Cloacimonadales; family TCS61; genus JACNIV01. The sequence continues at coordinate 2,904 of CBDUTJ010000036.1, forward strand.
TTATAATCTATAAAAAGTGAATCACCATAATTTACTTCATAATCGTTTAAGTCCTGATCAGTTTCGTATTTATCCCATTTTCCTTTCTCTACCCAGTCTTCCTGAGATCCGCTTCCCGATCTGCCATAAAGTGTGTAACCCTGGAAATCATGCCTTAATCTGAATGCAGTCCACGGATTTAACAGAGCATTTTCATTATTTATGCCATAAACACTTGGCCAATATTCTTCCGGCATACCGGTAGTATCAGTAATACCAGCTTCATAATAACTATCTATACCCGGATAATGATCCTGCCAACCCACATTACTCGGAGGAACGAATTCAGTATCTATAGTGAATTTAGATCTATTATCCCAGTATAGTTCAATTGCGTTGCCATTATTAATAAGCTCCGCATACATTTTTGGAAAGAGTGGTGGTTCAGGAGCCTGATAATGAGGAAATATATCAGGTTCCACAACTGTAGTTAATGTTTGAGCTTTCCCATATATAAACTTAGCAAATCTAGCTGTCTGCTTTAATTCATGAATACTTTCACCCGGGAATATGGCAATAACGATCTTCATTGTTCTTCCCGGGGCAAGGTTCCAAGACCCGTCTGTTGGATTTGTCATTCCCTGCATATCTCCATAAAAAGCAAACAGGTATCTTGTATCAATACCATTAACATTATGTGTCAATTGCCAATCCGGATTTTCTTTAATATCTACACATTTTGCTTCATCAGGATTTCTTCCTGTTAAAAGCCAGTATTTTTCATTGGCTGTTATATTATCAGTTGAAACTGAAACATAATCCAATGGTGTCCAATCATCGGGACCCCAAATTACATCCCAAGTCCAGCAAGCGAAGACTAATGAGTCAGGATCTGGAGTACACACACGAGATCCAACAAATCCGGTTGTCAGTCCACCGTCTGTATCTTTATCATAGGTATAAGCAAATTCGTATCCTTCACCGGAAACATAACTACTAATATCATCTGGTGCTATAGCAGATCCACCATAAGATTGCGGACCTACATCGGAATCCATATAAACTCCCATAGCACAATCATAAAGCCAATCATCATATTCAATGTTCATATTTGTAATATCAAACTCTACGTAGCAAAGGTTTTTTATATACTCATAGCTCCACTGGTAACTCATCTGACGAACACGAATATTAAGAGGAGAATGTCTATTTGTATTGGAGCTTCCGCCATAATCTCTATCCGGATCAGGATTTCCATTCGGGAAAGGACTATAGTCATAATAGTATGATATAAAATCTTGTTCAGAAACAGGATAACCATCCTCATCAGCTATTCCATCTCCATCATCATCTTTTGTTTCTGAGAAATTATATAAAGTATTTGAGTTATCACTTAAATCTAAAAAACCCAAGGGAAACCAGATTGACTGGTTGTCTTCATCGGTAATGATATCTATTCCGTAAGGTCCTTGTGAATTATGAAGCCAATCACCGCCATAAACAGAGAATACACTTGCATCTCCTATAAAAAATTCTGCAGGAATAAAAGGAAAAGCATATCCTACAGGATCTTCATCTATAAGACCATCATTGTCATCATCTACACCCTTTCTTTGCACCCTTATAGAAGCTGAGATGGTTTTATCCTGGTAGTTATGAGCAGTATAATGCGCTCCCAGGTGAGAAGCCTCCAAAGGATTATATGCCGGTAAAAGTTCATTGATACTATGCCATCCGTCACAACCTATACTTACTAATGTATCAACTACTACATGCAAAGTATCGTTATACAAAGAATCACCATAAACCACATAATCATCATCTGCTACTGGTGGAAAATGAAGCCAAAAGTATTTTCTTCCCAGATGATCTCTTCTTACCTTTTTTGCACCAAACCACAATCCGCCATAGAACAAATAGTCAATAGAAGAACCTCCGGGATATTCAAGTGATGGCCACTGATCCCCTCCTGAACCAAAGAATCCATAATTACTGACACGTAACCAGATGTTTCCAATATTGTGTACCGCTGAAGTATCAAATTTCCTATTCCCTATTGTACTATCTTTGTGCATAGAAAAAAGAAAGCTGCTAATGGTTAGAATAGCCAGCAGAATAACTAGGAATCTAACATTTTTAAAATTCATATACGTCTCCCCATCTTTAATTTAAGTAAAAATCTATATCGAATACTACCCAGCAGGCAACAGACCGTCCCCCGCTTTTAGCAGGTTGAAATTCCCATTGTTTCACCGATTTGATAGCAGCTTCATCTAAACCGCCAGGTCCTGCTTGTAACGATTTTACAATTTCAATAGCACCAACAGAACCATCGGCGAATACTTCAACTTCAACAGTAACCTTGCCTTCAATTCCAGCATTCCGGGCAAATGCGGGATATTCCAACGGAGCCCGTTTTATCGGTATAGGAGCCTCTTCATAAATTACAAATTTTGAGGTCTTACCCAATACTCTGCTTTGAATATCATCATAGGGGTCAAGTGTGGTTTTGTCGATTGTATCGATCACTTCGATATCTTCGTCATCATCACCTTCCAGATCGTCTTCCACTACAATTTCCACAACAGGTTTCAATGTCTCTTCCGGTGGTTTGATCTTTTCCTTGATCTCAGGTGGTATATCATATACATCTGTTATTTTTATTACTCTCTCAAAAGGTTTTATTTCAATTTTGGGAGATACAATAAACGCAAAAAGAAGAATCAAGATTGCCAGACTAACTGACTTATCGTAATATGTTTGAGCAATATCTTTCCAATCAATATTTTCTTTATGCATTGCCACCTACCTTTTCAGCTTAGCTTCAAAAAATACACGGAGAGCATTTGCTTCCCGTAATTGATTTAATATGTCTGACATGATGCCATAATTTGTTTCTCTGTCTGTTCTGAAGCAAGCGAGCAAATTAAAATCTTCCGATAGTTTCTTCTGCATAACCCATTTAACATCGGGAATGGAAACTATAAAATCATCGATCGAGATGATACCGTTTCTATTCACGTAGATGGTTGAAGAGTGAGTACGCGGTATCTTTTCGATACTGGCAGCCCGTGGCATTCTTACCGGTAAGCCTTTTTCTCTGACGAATACTGTGGAAACCATAAAAAACAATAGAAGCAAAAAGGCAATGTCAGACATGGAAGCTGTAGGGATCATTGTTTCAGGTTTGTTGGTTTTCTTTATTTTTGCCATAATCACTTCCTAATTTGTTGATAGAGATATCTTTTCTGCACCAGCCGCCTGGATCTTATCAAGAGCCATAACCATAAACTGGTATTTGCTTTTTCTATCGGTCTTTAATGAAATAACCATATCGGGATTTTGAGTAACAAGCCTTTTGATCTTGGCTTCTAATTGATTCATGGGAACCTGTTCATCAACACCACCGGATATAACGGTTACCTGACCTTCTTTATCGATCCAGACTTTTGTAAGGTTCTCATCTTTAAGTTTCACCTTTTTCATATCTGCTTGCGCTGCTGCCGGTAAAACTATACCAAGACCTTTTTTAATATCGAACTTGGTAGTTGACAGGAAGAAAACAAGCAGCAGAAAAGCCACATCAGACATTGATGCGGTGGGAATTCCACCCATATCTTTTCTTTTTCTGCGAAACATTAATCCCCCCTATTTGGATTCAACAAGGGTTTCTACGAGTTTTTCCGAACCTCTCTGCATATCCATTACAAGCCCATCGACCATTCCCAGGAACATATTGTTGAAAAATTGCATGGGAATAGCAACAGCAAGACCGGCTGCTGTTGTGACAAGTGCGATCTGAATACCGGTAGCAACAATTGTGGGTTCCACTTCACCTGCAGCAGCAATATCGCGGAAAGCTTTGATCATACCAACGATTGTTCCAAAGAAACCGAACATTGGCGCAAGGTTTATAGTTGTGGAAAGAGGAATAAAGCCTTTTTCCAGGAAAGCCATTTCGATAACACCAGCATTTTCGATAGCCTTTTCAACAGCATCAATACCTTTATCAACTTTTAAAAGACCCAGATGCATAACAGCTGCAACAGGTCCTTTAGTTCCTTCACAAAGTTTAATTGCTTCATCATATTTTTTATCTGCGACCAAAGGAATCAACTTATCAAGAAATTCTTTCAGGTTAATTTTAGCATAGTTCAGGGAAATTATTTTCCAGATAACTGTAGCCAAACCCCAGATAACAAGAAGAAGAATTGGATACATAACAAATCCACCCTGAATGAATATATCCACAAGACCGCTACCTACAATCTTGCGGGCAAACATTTCCAAGCCACCAGACTCAGGTGCTTCATCAAATGGCAACTCTTCTTCTACAACAGCTTCTTCAGTAATTGTTTCTTCAGCTACAGCTTCATCTGTCAATTCTTCCTGAGCAAAAGCCATAACTGTAAACATCAAAATAACTAAAGCTATTAATGAGATTATTATCAAAAACCTTTTTCTCATTACTATTTCCTCCTAATTTTTATACATATTTATTTTATTTGATATTACCAAAGGAAGGCTAAACCAAACGAAATAGTTCTGCCAACCGATACATGCGATGGATTCCTGTCTAATACTGAATATACTGAATAAGTATTCGGATCAATATAACCATCATTATTGAAATCTAACTCTATACCGCTGTAAAATGGGCTTCCAGTTTTTCCATAAACCGAATTATGATTTGGTCGATTAAAAAGATTCTTTATGTTTGCATAAAACTTCAATTTCATATTCTTGCCAAAGCTAAAGTTCTTGGAAAATTTCAAATTAGCAGTTTCGTTAAAAGGTCTTGTTGCACTGTTAGTTTCAAGTACAACGTCATCTTCACTAATTGGAGTATAAGGTGCGCCCGAAGAAATTCCATAGAGGAAATTAATGGTAAAATTACGAAGCGGAAGAACTGTTTCCGTGAATGGAATATAGAAATCTTCTCCGGCGCCTACTTTGAAAACAAGGTTCAAATTGAAGCTATGCCTTAAATCCCATGTCAATGGAAACTCTCGCAAGCTCTCATCACCAGTAGTAGTAGTCTCGGAATGATTACCATATGCCCATGATAGCGAATATGAAGCCGAACCCTGAAAGAAGTTTGAGAGTAATTTCTGAAGGTTCAAATCAATTCCGCGAACACTACCGTAATCTTCTGAAATATATTCATTCCATTTTATTGAATTATCTGCAGGATCAACCTTTTCTTCAGTGCTTACATAGTTATATATATTCTTGTAATAAGTTGTAAGATCCATTACATAATCTTCATGTAGCTGATATTGCAAGCCTGCTTCATAAGTGATAGTAGTCTGATCTTTAAGTTCCGGGTTACCAACAATTATATTTGCACCCGGGTTTTCTATGACATCCTGTGGCCTTCCAGTTGTAAAGATATATTGCATCTGAGGTAATTGCCTTTGATAATTGTAAACAAAGTGCAATACACTTCTTTCTGAAATTGGGTGAGAGACACCAAGTCGTGGTGAAATCATAAATTGTGGCTTGCTGAATCTATCACTAATCGTATCGTGGTATTCTTGTGCACTTATATACTTTGCATAAGCCTGTGGATAAAGAATTGGATCTGGGGGTACCAATGGAGAATCAGGATCATTTTCATCCTCTAGAACATAATAAGTATTTACATTTAGAGAGTCATCAGGATCAATTGATTTCAGATAAGAACCATTGTAGCTTGCTGTTTTTATCTTGTAATCACTACCAAGATACCAAACATCACATCTGATACCGGCATTAATGATCAATCCTTCCCATACCATTGCGTCTTGTACATAGAAACCACCTTGCCATGGCTCTGCTTCGTAACCATCTGTTAAGCCCGAAGCAGCAATCGTGGCTGCTAAAAGGTCTTCTCTTGAATAGAAATCTAAGCCACCAGCTGGGATAATAATTTCTTCTTCATTGATAATAATTGTATCTCCTTCAGCATAAGATTCTTCAGGAGTGCAATCTTGCAGATATTTTTCATATCGAGCATCTGAAAGGTTCCAGGGATTTCTCCTTTGGTCTTTTTTGATGCAATGCTTGATAACTTCGAATCCACTCTTCAATCCATGAGTTTCATTCACTTGATATTCAACATCTGATCTTAATTGATAAATCAGATTTTCGTCATCGATGTATGTGCCCCAAACAGTTCCCGGTTCGATAAATGGCACAGCAATTACATTGCCTTCTCCGGTTTCATAAACCCATGCATAATCTTCTACATCGCTAACTATATTATCATCTTCAGCTGTTAAGTAGAGAATTCCATCAGTATTTCCAAGTTGATTATCACCATAAAGATCGAACGTTTCAGGATCAGGATCAAGTGCAAACCAGTCATCTCTGGAAATGTCTCGAGGAGCTTGAGTTATAATATTTTCGTACATGCTTGCCTTTACTTTTATATTGATCTGTGATCCTATTGTGTGATCGTATGTAGCAATATATTGACGTTGATCACCAGAAGTTTTTGCATAATGCTCAAGGGCATATCTCCAAGTATGACTAAATGGAAGATGATCATAACTATCACCCCGTATAGCAAATGTGAGATTCTGGCGTTCATTAAATCTATACTTTAGTTTCAAGTTTGCATTATAATCATTATAGTTTCTATCGCCCAGATCGAAACCAATAAAATCCTCTCTACCTTCAAATGGTGTATAAGGTTCATAATCGGACCAACTACTAACCAGTCCATCAATCTCATCGTAGGGTTTTAAATCGCAATAACCATGATACCTGGTATCATGCCAGTTTCCCACACAATTAAAATAAAATGTAAATTTATCTCTCAGGGATGAAACAAATGAAGTTAAAACAGGTCCCCCAATTGCGAACTTGAAAACATCACTATTTGAATTATCGAAAGAATTTATTAAATGATCTGAACTAAATTCGATTTTTCCAGAATAATCACGTGATCCACTTTTAGTTACAATATTTACCATCCCCGATTGAGCGTTACCATATTCAGCAGTAAGTCCCCCGGTCATTACATCCATATTTGCAATTGCATCTGTGTCTATAGTAAGGGCTGCACCGCCATCTACCGGGTCAGAAACTGACATACCATCCACAGTATATGCCACTTCGTTTGACCTGCCACCACGAATATGAATTTCACCATTTGTAAGAGTCACACCAGCCTGGATCGCAATAATATCTTCAATACTGGAAACCGAGATATCTTCGATTGTATCAGAAGTTACTGTAATTCCCGATGAAGTTCTCTCCTTCTGCACCATTTGCACACTAGCTTCAACTACGCTGTACCCAGGGATTTCTACAGCTTGTGTTTTAAGTTGGAAATTTTGCATTGTAGTAAGGTCAAGATTAATTACTACTCCAACAGCTTTACCCGGACGAAAACCTCCACGCATACAAAAAACATCGTATTTGCCAGGTGGAATATTGATAATATAATATGAACCGTTCTCTTTGGTCCGTATACCGGCAATAAGAGTCTCACCATCCATAACAGTTATATTTGAAAAAGGGATAGGATTCCCCTCATTATCAGTAACTTTTCCAGCGAGTTTACCAGTGGTACCAGAAGTTAATGAAGTACAAATAAAAATTGTTACTAACAGCAAAAAAAGAATTTTCCTTTGCATCAATTTCTCCCCCTATGATTTATAGTTTTACATCGAACAAAAACAATATTGAGAAAATTCATGTCAATTTTTTTTTGGTTAAATTTATTTTCTCAATCTTAATTTCTTTTATCCCACTCACCTGTCAAGTATTTAGTACTTGCTAAAAATTCTGCTTTATCCTTCTCCCATTTTTCAATATCTTCACTCTCAATAAATTCATCAGTTTGCCAGGTCATTTTAAAGCCATTTATCAATGCTGAAACAGCATCATCAAAATTCACAGATTTATTCAAGATTTCATTGATAGCTATAGTTTTTTTTGAAAGAAATACTGCTAATTTCTTGTGTTGTTCATCACTCAGGTTCGGTATAACATATGCTAATTTACTTTGATTTTTCTGTAACAGGATCGATCCGTGTTGTAAGAGAGTGTTATCTTTTCGAACCTGGGCGCTTCCCACTATCTTTTTTTTCTGATAATTTAACTCGAATCTGGAACTACTGGAGAAACACGGATTTACTGCTTGTCTTTGATGATGGGAAGAAAGTTCACCCTTTTCAAATTCTACTTCTATCCCCAGGTTTTTTAATCCTTGTGCAAGTGCTCGACTGATCTCGGAATACGACTCCAGAATATTACCATTTAAGTTTTCGGAAATTGGGGTTATAACAGAATAAGTTACTTCTTCATCGTGTAGAACAGCTCTACCTCCTGTGGGACGACGAACATATCCAAAACCGAATTTTTTTAATGCCTTTAAATCGATCTCTTTAGAAAATTCCTGGTTATAACCAAATGAGACTGTGGGAGGATCCCATCCGTAAAAGCGTATTGTAGGCAATGAACGCTTCTCCTTCACCCCGATGAAAATGGTTTCATCGATCGCCATATTCATGGCAGGTGACATTTTACCGGTATTTAAAATCCTCCACTTCATCTTTCATGTACCCCTTAAATATCTTTCCCGAATCATTTAAAATGCAATTCACATTCCTTTTATAATATTGAATATATAAAATAATTTGCTTTATTACATATTATTATATATTCATTAATTCCAAACAATTACACCGATATATAAAAAATCTTCAAGTTTTTTCCCACAATCATTTCAAATTCAAATAAGTGCAAATTGCGGAATAAACCCCGCATTCTGCTGGGTCAACTCCGCAATATTAATGTAATTGGTTTTATATTTTTTTACCCATCAATTACGCCACCGATTTTTATAGGTTCTGTTTCATCTGGTTTTTCATCGTTTTTTTGATTTGTTTCTGTATTTATTCCACGTTCTTTTTTAAGGTCTTCATAGAATAAAACCATAGAAGTCATCATATATGGTTGAAGCCAGAGAAAGCCGATACCGAAAGATAATATACATAAGAACATCCAACCGATGAAGCTCAAATTGAGCATAAATAATTTACCTTTGTATCCATACATCATTTCTTTACTATTACGAAGTGCTTCCGAAATTCCAATCTCGGGATCATCAATAAGCAGGAAGAAAGCCATGCTATAACCGTATGCAGCAATAATCCCGGGAATTATAAGCAGTAAGCTCCACAAGAAAACATACAGGTTCATCAACCAATATAAACCCAGACTTCTTCCAAAAAGCCCCAAATTAGGACCGGAGAAATTGAAAGCCTTGAAAATAAAATTAAAATCAGTAATATTTTTTCGTACGAGTTTCACAAAGAAAAGTAAAAATCCATACATGAGTGGTCCCATAATGGCAATCATTGCAATCTGCCCCAAGCCCGGAATGGATGCTACAACCGAAGTGATACCCATATAGATAAGCACGGCAACTATTGCATTTCCCCAACTACCTGCCAACGTTTCCCTGGCAGCTTTTCTAATCTCAAAATTCTGTTTCATTAGCTCTCCTTTTTAGAATTTTATGCTTTTAATGACACTCTCTTTTCTTGCTTCGATATCTTTCAAATCAATTTCTCTTAATTTATTCAGACTGAATGATTCAATATTGAATGATGCCATAACTGCCCCATATATCATGGCATTTTTTATAGCTGTTTTATTGTATTTCTTCTGTGCTGCCAGATATCCCATGAATCCACCGGCAAAGCTGTCACCTGCTCCAGTGGGATCGATCACGTTCTTTACAGGATATACAGGTGCAAAAAAAATAAAATCTTCAGCCACTGCCATTGAACCATATTCTCCACGCTTTATTACAATAAGTTTCGGACCTAATTTCCCGGCAGCTTCAGCAGCTACAAAAATATTCTGCTCTCCAGTCAGCATTTTCACTTCATCATCGTTTATAAACAAGATATCAATCTTACTGATAACTTCCACTAATTTTTCTCTTTTACCCTCGATCCAGAAATTCATTGTATCGCAAGCTGTTTTTTTTGTATTATCCATCTGATTAAGCACCCGGAGTTGCAGTTCAGGATCTATATTACCAAGGAAAAGATATTCGCATTTTCTATAATCACTTGGGATCTTGGGATCAAAGTTAGCGAATACATTCAATTGTGTATCCAATGTCTCTACCCGGTTCATGTCATTATAAACACCTTTCCAGTAGAAAGTTTTACCAGGAACAAATTTTATACCTTTACAGCAAATATCATTTTCCTGCAGCATATTTATATAATTTTTGGAAAAATCTTCGCCTACAACTCCCACAATATGTGTTTTGCAGAAATGTTTACTTGCCATAGATGCATAAATTGCCGAACCACCCAGAACTTTATCCACTTCACCGTATGGTGTTTTTACTCCATCGAATGCTATTGATCCTACAATTACAAGACTCATTAATACCTTTTTTGAATTTCTATTGTATCGGGTTGAGAAAAAGAATTGGAGTTTTTCAATTCCTGAGCTCTTTTACCGAAATGGCGAATAACTAAAATAACAAAGATCAGAGCCAGAATTCTGATGAAAAAATTAGTCCAGGTATTGCTTCTGTACCTTCTTCTTTCTTCACGTCGTCTTTCAAATTCCTCTTTAAATTCTCTCATTTTTTATCCCCGGGAAATAATTATTACTCATGGGAAACACTGTCTAATAAACCTTCTTTAAATCTTTTCAATCCTTCTTTTATACTCTTCATATCTGTAGCGTAAGAAAATCTTACGAATTCATCTGCTCCAAACGCAGAACCCGGTACAATTGCTACCTTATATTTTTTTAGTAGATATTCGCAAAGTTCGATTGAATTTGTAATGCCTTTCTTGTTGTTTTGCAAATAAAATGAAACATTGGGCATGGCATAAAAAGCACCCTGTGGCATGTTACATTTTACATTCGGGATATTTCTCAGTTCTTCCACCAGGAAGTTCCTTCGTTTTTGAAATTCTTCCCGCATGATAGAGATACTTTCTTCGCATTTGTCTAAAGCAACAACTGCGGCTTTTTGCGTAATCGAATTTACACAGGATGTGGTGTGACTTTGTATCCTGCTGGCATTCTTGATTATGTCGGTGGGACCAGCAGCATAACCAAGTCTCCATCCGGTCATAGCATAAGCTTTGGAAACTCCATTTATTAAAATCGTGTTCTCGCGTATCTCGTTTGAAAGAGATGCAATAGATATATGTTCCAACCCATCGTAGATGAGTTTTTCATAAATCTCATCCGAAATAATCAGGATATTATATTTCAAGCAGACTTGTGCAATCTCTTCCAGCTCCTTTTTACCATAAACAGAACCCGTTGGATTATTGGGAGAATTCAGGATAAGCACTTTGGGTCTGCTGAGAGAAAGTATTGCCTTTTCAAGTTGTTTGGCAGTTATTTTAAAATTTGAAGACATGTTTGTAGGAAGCAATACGGGTAAAGCGTCCACCATTTCCACCTGGGAGGTATAACTCACCCAATAAGGAGAAGGAATAAGAACCTCATCACGAGAATCACAAACCGTCATTAAAACAAAAACGATGGAAGCTTTGGCTCCTGGTGAAACCAGGATGTCGTTGGGATTGCATTCAATATCATTGTCACGTTTCAATTTGTTTGCAATTGCTTCCCGCAATTCGATAATACCGGAAGTATTCGTATAACGTGTAAAATTATCGTCGATTGCCTTCTTGGCTTCATCTTTGATATATTCCGGTGTATTAAAATCCGGTTCGCCCACTCCAAAATTTATTACATCTATCCCTTCCGATTTCATCTTCTTCGCCAATGCTGAAACGGTAAGAGTAGGTGAAGGTTTTATCGCCTTTGCCCTCTTAGAAATTTGAATTGTCATTTGTTCCTCTTATTTATTATTTTCACCTTCGACGACTATTTTAGAAATGTCTGCAACCTGCAGAAAAAGTTTTCTGATTTTATTTAACAAATTATATCTGTTTTGTCTTAATTTCATATCTTCAATATTCACCAGTACATCATCAAAGAATTTATCGATCGTTGCTCCATAAATAACCAGTTCTTCAAGGATCTTCTCATATTCCTTTTTTAGAAGAAGACTTTTTATTTTCTCTACTAAAACCAAATATCTTTCGTAAAGTAATTTTTCTGTATCTTCACAGAAAAGTTTTGTATCTATTTCTCCCAGATTCTTTGCTTCAGCAATGATATTGGAAACACGTTTAAACCCAAGAACAAGTTTTATAAAATCTTCTCTCTGTAAGAAATTCTTGAGTGCTTCAGCACGATGTACAAGATCAGGGATATTGGAGTGATCTATATGCATTACACTTTCAATAACATCGTAATCGATTCCTCTCTGTTTAAGAAGCCAGTTCACACGCTGCTTGAAAAAGTCGTAAACGATGTCTTTATTATTATCAGGTTTTTCGAGTTTATTCTGGAGAACTGTGAAAGTTTTATCAATTAATTTATGAAGATCGATTTCAAAATTCTGATCTGCTATAATTTGCACAATTCCATTAGCTGCTCTGCGCAGAGCAAAAGGGTCTTTGGAACCGGTAGGGATCATATCAACACCGATAATACCACAAACAGTATCAATTCTATCAATGATCGCTAAGATCGCACCTTCAAATGTTAAAGGTAAAAAATCGTCCTTATTTCTGGGCATATAATGACTATAGATTGCAATCGAAACTTTACTGTTCTCTCCTGAAACTCGAGCATATTCGCAACCTATCATACCTTGCAATTTTGTATATTCTTTTTCACCTAACATCATAGTAACCAGGTCTGCCTTGCATAAATGGGCAGCACGCAACGAATTATCTTTAATCGTTTTATCGACTTTTAATTTAGTACACAAATACTTTGTGAGTTTTTTTATCCTTTCGGTCTTTTCAAAAAGCGAGCCCAATTTTTCCTGGAAAGTTACATCCTTCAATTTTGGGACATAAGAATCCAGAGGTTGTTTTATATCTTCTTTATAATAAAATTCTGCATCTTCCAAACGGGCTTTTACTACTTTTTCATTGCCATGTTTTATCAGATCAGAATTTGCAGGATCTCCATTAGAAATTATCAGAAATTCATTTTTTAGTTTAACTGTATCCATACGATTTATGGGAAAATATTTTTGATGTTCGGATAATGTCAAAGTTATAACCATTGGAACTTCTAAAAATAAATCGATATATTTTTCATCAAATTCCGATGAAATTACAGTGGGATATTCAACTAAATCTGTAACCGTATTAAGTAGATTTTCGTTTTCATCAACAATATCAACTTTATAATTAAAATTCCCTAAAACTCGTTTAATATTATCTTCTATTACTTTTTTCCGTTTCTCCCTATCTGGTATCACAAAAACACTTTCCATTTTTTTTTCATATTCATTACTGCTTTTTATTTCAACCGGGTTTTCCAATTTTTGGAAACGATTTCCGTAAGACACATTTCCCGATTTTACTCCTTCAATTTCAAGTTCAATAATTTTATCTCCAAATAACACAACCAACCAGCGAATGGGTCTGGCAAAAGAAAGTTTCCTGCTTCTCCATTTCATGGATTTCGGGAAAGGGATTTTTGGAATTACATCTTTGATAATTTGAGTTAAAATTTCTGTTGTTTCTTTTCCCTCAATTTCTTTTTTTACAGCAATTTTATCGCCTTTGAGGGTTGTTTTTATAAAAATATCTTTCCCTGTTGCACCAACTCCTTTCAAGAATCCAAGTGCGGCTTTTGTCAGATTTCCTTTTTCATCATAAGAAGCAGCTTTGGCAGGCCCCACTTTTTCTATAATCTCATCTTCCTGTCGGGATTGCAAAGAGGTTATTTTAACAGCCAGGCGGCGGGGAGTGGAAAACGGAATTATTTCCTCAAAATCGAGTTTAGCTTCTTTCAAGCTCGATTCAAAAAAAGATACTAATTTAGTAATAGCTCCGCCGATATAACCGGCAGGAATTTCTTCTACTCCAATTTCAAAAAGAAAATCTTTCTTCGGCATTTTCACTCCGAAATAAATTTTGAACAACTTTCAAAAATCTTTTTTTTATGTCTAACCTTTTTTCTCAATTTGAAGTAACAATAGCGGTCACCAAAACAGAGACCGCTATAATTAACTTTTATAAGTCAGTTTTAATCCTGAAAACATTAAAATAAGTAATTCATCGTCACCTGGTTCACAAAGCCCAGATCACCGTAAGAAACAATGGCATAATCAATTTTCAGATGGTATTTATCCAGGTTGAAACCGGTTCCAAAAGACATACCGGAGAAGGCATCATAATCTCCACCGGCTTTCCAGTCGGAAGCATTTGTTTTGTATCCCACTCTTAAAGCTAACATTTCATGCAATTGAAATTCGCAGCCTATCCTGCCCGAGAAATCATAGTCGAGAGGTTTGTGGATATCCAGTGTAACATACAGTTTTTCATCGGGATGATAATTGAACCCGGCAGTTACTGTCTGCGGCAGGTTTTCTTCATACTCATTATCGGTATAATAAGAAAGTTGTTTACCAAAATTCCTGAAAGTAATCCCAAATTTCAGATTTTCATTGGTAGTCTGATGTAAGATCCCCATATCAAAAGCAAGGGCGGAACCATTATTATCATCCAGGCTTTCCCGGATGTATTTTACGCTGATCCCTACATCAAGAATATTGATTAAATAGTGTGCTACAGATGCTCCCAGCACAATATTCGACATACCAAAAGTACCATTCGTTCCGGCATATTGCCCCATTTCATCAGCCAGGGTACGGTCTTCGCTAGCAGTAAGTCCTTTGGCAAAAAAACCCAGGACCAGTTTTTCATTTCTGGGTATTACAAAAACTGCGGAACCACATTGAATTCCATCGAAATAACTCATGTAGGTGGCAGAAGCCTGTGGAGACTTTATCTGTACCAATCCGGCCGGATTGAAAAAAACAGCTCCAGCATCGTCAGCCAACCCGGTGTATGCATTTCCCATGGCAGCAGCACGAGCTGAATAATTCACTTTCAAAAAAGTGAAACCGGTAGTACCGGCAGTATCTTCCGCTGCTGTATTTGCTGCGAATAAAAGTAGCATTAATAATACTATTTTATATTTCATCGTTAATTCCTTTCAATAATTCATATACTTCTTCTGCTGAAGAACAAGCTAATAATCGCATCCTGTTATCTTCATCCCGGAAAAAATTGGAAATAGAACTGAGAATTTTCATATATTCATCTTTCATCATTTCCGGAACCGCTATCATAAAGATGACTTTTACCGGTTCGTCGTCAATCGAGTTAAAATCAAGTTCGTTGTCAAGCAGATATACACCGATCTTCAATTCTTTTACAGCCATTGAACGGGCATGAGGAATGGCTACTTTCCTGCCAATTCCTGTGGACATCAGGTTTTCCCGTTCCATAATTTCATTCAGAAAATTCTCTGAGGACAATATTATTCCTTTTTCATGCAAGAATTCTACCATTTCAGTCAGACAGCTCTTTTTATCGAGAGCATAGTAATTCAACTTTATCAGATCAGGTGAAAATATTTCCATAAACCTTCTTTCCAGCTTTTAAAAAACTCCTTCAAACTCTTCCATTTATTTCCTTGACTTTAAACAGTCAAATAATTTTTTGTGATGCAAATTTATAATTAGGAGAGGATTTAACTATGTATAAGAAAAAAGTTTTAAAAAAAGCGCTTGTGTTAACGTTTATAATGTTAACAGTAGTTCTTTCTGCTGCCAAAGGAGTTCCCGATACAACAGTAGTAGCAGAATTCGATGGTGGAAAAATCACTATGGGGCAATTAGAAGAAAGACTTTCTAAAATACCACCCATGTATCAACCTAAATACTCCACTGAAGAAGGCAAAAAGCAATTGCTCGATATGATGTGTACAGAAGAAATTTTTTATTATGAAGCTCTTCAGAGAAACATTGGAGAAGATGAAAAGTTTTTCTCTCGCATAGATGGACAGATAAAAACCGCCTATTTTAATGAGTACAAAAAAGAACTTACCGCAAGCAATATCACTTTTACAGTCGATGAGAAAAATACTTATTTCAAAGACAACTCCGAAATGTTTGCCGGACGTACATACGAGGAATGTGAAAAAGAAATAGAACAGAGAATGCGACCTCAGAAAGAAGAAGAATTCATTTCTGAAAAAACTGATGAGTTCTATACAAAATTTAAAGTGGAGATCAATTACGATCTGTTGGAACAGATCAACCTTGTACATATAGATAGTAATGAAGTAATTCTTGATGAGATACTCGTAAACAGTACAGATCCAACTCTTCAGAAAACAGTTAAAGATTTTTTTGATGGATATGATGCTATCCAACCCTCCGCACAGATATCACTTCAGAATCCCCAAGCACTTAAAAATTACATCGATAACCAGGTTAAACTGGATGTTTTTTATAAAGACGCGATTGAAAACGAGTTCGATAAAAATGAGACTGTTCAGGAAATCGTTAAACAGATCAAGCGCAATATGATGATGCGAACTGTTTACAACATGCTGGTTGTAGATGCTATCGATGATAGTGATGAAAACGCACAGGAATTTTATAATAACAACATAGAAAAATTCAGTACTAACCCTTATCGCAAGATTCAGACATTCGGTTTTACATCCAAAGATACTGCCAAAAAAATGAGGAAACTGGTTAAGAAATACTATAAAAAGAACAACGAAGAAGCTCTGAAACAACTTATCGAAGAACATTCGGAATATAAAGCCAAAGATGGTGTTCTGGATCACATCTACAAGAACGATATAATTCCCAGCATTGGAAAAGATGAAGTTTACTCTGATATGGTGTGGAATACAAAACCCGGTAAACTCAGTAAGATATTTGAAAATTCCAAAGGTGTTTTTGTCTTCTTTAAAATCCTGGAAGATATCACTGCAATTCCCACACCATTCGAAGAAATAAAAGGTAAAATTAAATCTACAATGATGAAAGACCTTTCCAGACAACTATTCGACCAGACTAATAAAGAATTACAGGAAAAATATCATCTAAAAAAATATGTAGATAAATTAATCGTGATCCTTACTGCAGAAGAATATTTCAACAAAGCAGAAGCAGCCCAGAAAAGAAGAAGATTCACAGATGCGGTATTCTATTATGATGAGATAATTAAACATTATCAGAACAACATCGACGATTACAAAGCTATGTTCATGAAAGCTTTCCTGTATGCAGAAGAATTAAAAGACAAGGATAACGCCATTAAAATATTTAATGAATTCCTGGAAAAATTCCCAGTAGATGACCTGCATGAATCCGCTCAATTCATGATCTCCGAATTGGAAGGCAACAGCAACATAATCGAGAATTTTGAATCGGAAAATATTGATAAGTAATATTTTTAACAGAATAGATCTTTAATCCTGTCTTTCAAGGAGGAAGCATGTTTTATAATGGAGACAAATTGAAGGAAGTATTCCTGAAAGCAAAAAAGGAACGTTTTGGGATTGTAGCTTCCAATGTTGTTTTCGATGCTGCTATTAGAGGTGTTTTATATGGTTATGAGGCTCAGCGGTCTGACGGGTTATTGCAGATGAGCTCCGGAGCTGTGAAATATGCAGCCGGTGCCAGCAAGGATATAAATATTGGAGCACAATTGATCTCTTCCATGATTAAAATATTATCGCAGCAGTTCAAAAATTCCGGAGTAGGTTTGCATATAGATCATGCAACTCCCAACTATTTCGATTTCGTGGTTTATTGCATAGAAAACGACCTGGTTTCTTCTGTTATGATAGATGCCTCCAAAGAAGAATTTAACGAGAATATCCGCATTTCTTCGGAAGTAGTTAAAGTGGCTCACAAACATGGCGTTCTGGTAGAGGGTGAGATTGGTTATATCAAAGGCGCTGAAGATGAGATAGTTTCTGATACAGAACTATACACCAAACCCGAAGAAGCTCTGGAATATGTAAAGAAAACTAATGTAGATCTTTTTGCTGCGTCTGTGGGAACAAATCATGGTGTAACAAAAGGCTCTAAAGTATCCCTCAAACTTGATCTTATCAAAGAGATCGATGATTTATTGATTGCCAATAATGTTGAGACCGGCATTGTATTGCACGGAGCTTCCGGCTTAACAGCACGGCAGCAGATAGATGCCATCAAAAACGGCGTAGTTAAGATCAATAAAGATACTCGCTACCAGATGGAATTTGCCGCTGCTACTCAGGCTTACTGGGAAAAGGAAAAAGATTCTATCGTGAAACCGGATGCTGTTTCAGATGATGATTATACTCCAGATAAAAAACGTTTCGATCCGCGTAAATGGATTATCAAAGGTGAAGAAAACATGCAGGAAGCTGTAGAACAATTAGTTCAAATTACCGGCAGTGCCGGTAAATCCATACTTTTATAAAGTATTTAAGGAGAGAAAAATGAAGAACGTTGCCATTAACGGATTTGGAAGGATCGGTAGATTGGTTTTCAGGGAATTATTTGAAAAAAAAGAATTTCAAATTGTTGCCATCAACGATCTCATGGATACAAAAACTCTTGCTCACCTTTTAAAACGTGACTCCGTACATGGAACTTACAAACGAAACGTGGAAGCAGGCGAAAATTGCATTATTGTGGATGGCACAAGTATAAAAGTTCTATCGGAAAAAGCACCTGAAAATCTTCCATGGAATGATCTAAATGTAGATTTTGTTGTTGAATCTACAGGCATATTCCGCACACAGGAAGAAGCTTCCAGACACTTGCAGGCAGGAGCAAGAAAGGTTTTAATTTCTGCACCGGCTAAAGGCGATGTAGATGCAACGATAGTACTAGGTGTGAATCATGAAACTTTGCAAAAAGAGGACAATATCATTTCTAATGCATCCTGTACAACCAACTGCCTTGCCCCGGTAATGAAAGTCATCACAGATAATTTTGATGTGAAGTCCGCTTTTATGACAACGATACATTCCTACACGATGGATCAACGACTTCTGGATTACCCACATAAGGATCTAAGAAGAGCACGTGCTGCTGCTTTGAATATTGTTCCTACTACTACAGGTGCTGCTTCTGCAACCGGTAAAGTAATTCCTGTTCTGAAAGGTAAGATAGACGGTATGGCTGTACGAGTACCCACACCCAACGCTTCCCTGGTAGATGTTTCCATCATAGTGGAAAGAGAAACTACCAAAGAAGAAATAAATAAACTGATGAAAGATGCATCTGAAACATACTTGAAAGATATCCTGGAATATTCCGAAGAACCACTTGTTTCCACAGATATCATCGGGAATCCAGCTTCTTCTATTTTTGATTCTAAAGTTACCATGGTAAACGGCAGATTTATAAAAATACTCAGTTGGTATGATAACGAATGGGGGTATTCCTGCCGGATTGTCGATCTTATAAAATATATTTCTGAAATGGAATAATATCTGCACATTTAAAATCCAAAAAGTATTGGATCGGTTAATGAGAAAATATTCTTATATATTCATAGCAATTCTGGGTTTTACCAGCTTGCTTTTTTCTAATAACATTACCGTTATCAGAAACAATGCTGCTCGAAATGTAAAAATACCCACCAGAGAAATAATAGATACTGTTTATGTAGAAGATTTTGAGAGTGGATTAATTGAGTGGAGCACGATAGATGTAACCGATCCCGGTTCATTCTGGAGTACATCAGAATTCAACGCTCATGGGGGTTCCGGCAAATCATGGCGCATGGCAGACCCGGATATTTTACCCGATGGTGGTTATTTAGATAGCTGGTACCAGGTGCTGGATACTCCTGCTATTTCACTGCCAAATTCCGGTGATCTTACAATCTCTTTTGTTCAATACAGAGCTATCGAAGAGCTTGGCGGGACTGGTAATTTTGATGGCTGGGATGGATTTAATATTCGTATCAGAATTTCCGAACAGGATTATGAAGAAGCTACAATTTTAACTGATTGCGTCCCTGCATACAATAGCACAAGTATGTACAGTTTTGGCTACGAACATGGAGAAGACCCTGACGGTACCCCCGGCATTCCCGGTTGGGGAGCATCTTCTGAATGGGTCGAAACTACTGTGAATATTCCTTCCTCTTTCCAGGGAGAGGATGTAATCATCAGTTTTGCTTTTGCTTCCGATCCAAATACATCAACCTCTACCAATCCTGAGTTTACAGGAGTTTTTGTTGATAACATCAACATTGCAGATGTTTTCACAAACGATGGAGAAAATGAAACCGGATTTTATAGCTTTTCTAATACTGAAAAAGGTGGTGATCTCTGGCATGTTTTCAATGATCCGAATGCACCTTCTCCTATCTCTGCTTTAGGCTGCTTTGATGTAGTAACAGGTTTTTACAACCCAAATATGGAAAACTACATTGAAGGTCCAATTATTAACCTTCCTGCAGACAGCCAGCTCTTTTTTGATATGTATATACGCTCGGAACTCGATGATACTTCATTTCCTGATTGTGATTATTTTTCCATTGAAATCCGCCATTATACCAATCTTGGATGGTCAAGCTGGAATTCAATTTCAAATCCTATGGGTGATCCTAACGGAATAAATGCTGTCTTTACCGGCTCAATTAACGATTGGACACTTTTTTCTGAGAGTTGGTCCGGGTATAATGATCTATCGGCTCTAGCTGGATATAACGTTAAGTTAAGAATCGGTTTCTATTCGAATAGCAACCAACCTTCAACTTTCGGGATTCAATTGGACGACATTATGATAACAGCTGTAACTTATCCTGGTTCTCCACCCCAGAATAATATTGCCATTTTATTGGAAAACCGAACAGTAATATTAAACTGGGATGAACCCTATTCTCCTGGTTATGAAGGGTTTAATATCTATCACTCAACCAGCAGTGCAAGTGGTTATGATCTGGCTGGTTCCACTATAGATACAACTTTTGTTCATGAGGAACCATCTACAAATTCTTTCAATTTTTATGTAATCACTGCTATCTATGATGGTGAAGAATCGCAATATTCAAACGAAGCATTTGTTTTTGTTCCATCTTCTACTGCAAATATTTTAATGCACGATGATGGTACAAGAGAATCAGGATTTAATTGTGGAATATTAAACAATTTAGCTGTTAAATTTACTCCGAATTATAATCGGGAATCTCAAACTCTCACCCATATAAATATTAATATTGAATCTTTGAACTCAGGACCACTGGTAATAAAAATATGGGATGATAATAATGGAACCCCCGGAGATCTTCTGATCAATCCTATAAGTTTTTCCTCCTCCGAATTAGTTCAAGGTTGGAATACGCTGATAATTCCAACAGGCGAACAACCCGTTCTAACTGAGGGAAGTTTCTTTGCCGGTATCCAGGAATTTGCCAATTCTCCTGCCATCGGACTGGATGAAGATAGCTTCGGTTTTTCTTATTCCGATGTAAGCGGCTGGGAGCTTTTAGAAACCGGAAATATAATGGTCCGTACGATTGTGGATAGTAATCCTACAGGAACCGAACTGGAATTAATTCCAAATAAACCTGTAATGTTAAACTATCCCAATCCATTTAATCCTGAAACCACTATTAAACTCGATCTTCCGGGATCAGGTAAGATCACACTGAAAGTATATAACACCAAAGGACAACTTGTAAAAACCCTGATTGATAATTATAATATTGCCGGAATATTCACTGTTGTTTGGAATGGTACAAATAACGTTGGAGCTCAGGTCTCCAGCGGTATCTATTTTTACAAATTAGAAGCTTCAGGTTATACAGAAGTAAAAAAAATGATTTTAATGAAGTAGAAATACGTAAGGAAAATAAATTGGCTGTTGTTATTGCCAGCTGAATTATGGATGGATTATTGAACTTGACAAAACATCAGGTAAATTCCATCTAAGAAAAAATGTGAGATAATAAAATTATTTATAAGGAGTAATTATGAAAAGAATTTTTTTCTTTATCGTAACTGTGATGTGTTTTACATCACTTTTTGCTGATGCAGTAATGCCATTTAATGAGGAGTATTTTCTGCCCCGAAGAATAATTGTGGGGTTTGAATGGGATGCTATCGGTAACCGGGAATGTATCCTGGATCATGAAATTAACGATGGTATTGTTGAAATCGGTATATCAAGTTTTGATCTTCTATCCGAGCAATATGAATTTGTAGATTTAAAACAGCGTATCGATTTCGTGAGAGATCTGGATTGGAACGATAACGGACTCTATCCAAGATGTATTTATAATATTACTCTGGCAAGTAACGATAATATCGAAACGGCTGTTGAAGCACTTGCAGCTGATCCTAATATTATCTATGCTGAGTATGAGCCGGTTTACAAAATTGATTACGTACCTAATGATGCTTCTTATGGTCAGCAATGGTTTCATGAATATATTCGAAGCGAACCAGCCTGGGATTATACAACCGGAAATGAAGATATTGTTATTGGTATTGTGGACTCCGGTATAAAATGGACTCATCCTGACCTGCAGGATAATATCTGGGTCAATGAACCTGAACTTAACTCAACATCCGGTGGAAATCCTATGAATATAAACTGGGCTACCGGATCTATTTCCGGGGGTAATGGCATCGATGATGATGGAAATGGAAAAATAGACGACTGTATCGGCTGGAATTTCTATGGTGGTCAAAGTAATCAGTCATATCAGGGTTATGCAGATAATGCCCATGGCACTCACGTTGCCGGATGTGCTGGTGCAGTAGGAGACAACTATATTGGTGTTACGGGTCCAATGATGACCGTTAAACTTATTTCATCCCGCCATTCACCGAATAATACACCCTCCAATTCGATTTGGAATGGCGACCTGGGAATTAGATATTGCGCAGATTCAGGAGCTGATATAATCAATTGTAGTTTTGGTGGACCTGGCGGAAGTGCTACTTATAATAGTGCTATTAACTATGCCATGGGTCTTGGAGCAATAGTAACATGTGCTGCAGGAAATGATAATGTAAATCTTGCTTCTTATCCTCATTACCCGGGTAATGCTACAAACGCTGTTTGTGTTGCATCTACCGGTCCCAATAGTGATGTAAAAGCATACTCGTCGAATTATGGAACTACAGTTGATGTTTCCGCACCGGGTGAGAGTATATATTCTACAATAATTGCAGGAAATGGTTACTACAGCTATAGTGGTACTTCTATGGCTTCTCCAGTTGCAGCCGGTGTGGCAGGTCTTATTAAGTCTATCCATACCGGTTTGACCTCCCAGGAACTTAAAACCAGATTGGAATACACTTGTGATAATATTGATGCAGCTAATCCAGGTTATGTTGGTATGTTAGGAGCGGGACGTGTTAATGCTTTTAAAGGAACCATGTACGATTTGATCCCCAATCTTACTATTGCTGAAATTAATATGATCGAACAAACTGGTGACGGTGATGGCGTTCCTAATCCGGGTGAGGTAGTAAACCTATTGATTAACCTGGAAAATGATGCGTTCTGGCTTGATGCAGAAGATATTACAGCTACTCTCAGTTGTGAAGTTGCTGAAGTAACGATACTCAATGGTGAAACTACATATTCTGATATTTCATCAGGATCAAGTGGCTGGAATTCCGGTAATCCTTTTAGCTTTGAAACTCCTGCCGAACTTTCTGACTTCGTTATTCCTTTCACTATGACCATCTCAGCTAATCCGAGTGCTACCTGGCCTTATGTTGTAGAACGTGAAATAGTAGTTGAATTAACTCTGGTTCAAGCCGGTTGGCCTTTGGATTTGGGAAGTGCTTCTTCATCAAGCGGGGTTATTATAGACCTTGAAGATGATGGCTCAAAAGAAATAATCTTTGGTGATCAGGCAGGAATGATTCACGTTATGCAAGCAGATGGAACCCCTGTTTCCCCATTCCCCATCGATACGGGAGCTACAATTGCGGTTGCAGTTGCAGTTGGCTTTGTAGATAATGATGATAATGAAGATATCGTTATCGGAAATGATGCAGGTCACGTGATTGCTTATGATTGTAATGGAAATACTATTTTTGATTATAACGCTGGTGGAAATATTAAAAGTAATCCCATGATTGCCGATGTTGACGGTAATGGTACAATGGAAGTTATAGTTTGTACATTCCCGGTCGGTGCAGTTCATATTATTAACTCAGATGGTACATCCTTTCCGAATTTCCCGGCGACTCTAGATAGTCCAGTGATGTCATCTGCTGCTATTGGTGACTTGAATAACGATGGAAACCTTGAAGTTCTGGTCGTAACATTAACTGGTTCTCTGTATGCAATCTCTTCCAGTACCGGTTCCAATCTTTCCGGGTGGCCCTATGTCCTTGGTTCAGGTTCAACTCAGGGTCCAACTATATCAAACGTAGATACCGATGCTGATCCTGAAGTGCTGGTCACCACGACCATTGGTACCGTTTTTGTGATCGATAATGATGGTTCTCTTATCTGGGATATGGCTGTAGGTACTCAAGTTAATACATCATTAGTAACTGCAGACTTCAATAATAATGGGAACAACGATATTTGTTTTATAGATCAGAGTGGTAACATTCATCTTATAGACCAGGCTGGAAATTATCTTCCGAATTTCCCGGTTGCTATCGGTGCATCAGTTGAATCAACACCAGTTATTGTTGATATGGACGTAAATGGAACTCTTGATATTGTATTTGGAGATAATGCGGGATATCTACATTCAATAGATATCACCGGTAACGAAACCTACTTGTTTCCGATAAATTTAGGAAGTACTATCAAAACCGCTCCTGCTATAGGTTATGCTGATAATGACGGAGACATTGAGATACTGGTACCAAACCAGACATCCTACATTCTGGTAGATTACAAAAATTCCAGTGGTATAATACATTGGGCAAACTTCAAGCGCAATCCCCGAAGAACCGGTAATGCTTTCGATCCTACATCAGGAAGCCAGCCGGAAGTAGTTCCTGTATTTACGAACAATCTGGGTAAGAACTATCCAAACCCATTCAATCCCGATACCAATATCAGCTTCAGCATCAAAGAAGAAGGTTACATGAGCCTGAAGGTTTACAATACACGAGGACAACTGGTAAAAACTCTCATCTCCGAAAACTTGCAGGA
>CBDUTJ010000037.1:0-24381 GCA_965370415.1 uncultured bacterium
CCAGCGCCGATGGTACTGCACTGGCGACGGTGTGGAAGAGTAGGTCGCCGCCATCGCTAAAGGCTCATTAACTTTTTATCTACGCTCCCAAAAGGGAGCGCTTTTTATTTAATACATTTGCTGTAATATCTGAGTTTTTCTTACAACTATAAGAAATTTATTGCCTTTATATATATTTTTCCAATCTTTGACAAAAAACGGAGGATGAATTGGAAGATCTGTTCATACAGGAAGAAATCGCTGAATTAAGAAATCAGATTACTTATCATAACGATCTGTATTACAAAAAAGCACAAACAGAAATTTCTGATTATGAATATGACCAATTAGTAAAACGTCTTCAGTCTCTGGAAGAGAGATATCCTCAATATAAAATCGAAGAATCTCCCACACAGAAAGTTAGTTCTGATCTCCTAAAGAAAGGAAATATTATTTCCCACAAAGTTAGAATGTACAGCCTGGAAAATGCTTATTCATTGGAAGAAGTTAAAAACTTTGTAGAAAAAATAGAAAAAGTTGATAATAGACCCTTAAGTGTAACTACAGAATTAAAAATCGATGGCTTCAGTATAAATTTATATTATGAAAAAGGCAAACTGCAATATGCTACAACACGGGGAGACGGCTTTGAAGGTGAAGATGTTACAGAAAACGTTAAAACAATAAAATCTATTCCTCACAAAATTAACTATAATAAACCGATAGAAGTAAGGGGAGAGATATATCTTCCTGTTAAAGAATTTGAAAGAATAAATGAAAAAAGAGAGCAGCTTGGTGAAACGCTTTTTGCCAATCCCAGAAATGCTGCTGCCGGTGCAATAAAACTTAAAGATTCATCTATTGTTGCATCCAGAAAATTGGATTCCCTGATCTACTCCGTTGGTAAATTTGATAATGATACAATTTATTCACAATATGAACTTCTTAACTTTCTGAAAGGAAATGGATTTCACATAAACAAGTATAATAAAGTCATTTCAAGTTATAATGAATTAGAAAAGTACTGTTCAACTTGGGAGAATAAAAGAAGTGAGCTGAACGTAGAAACAGATGGTATCGTTATAAAAGTAAACGATTTTAAACTTCAGAAAAAACTTGGTTATACTTCCAAATTTCCTAAATGGGCAATTGCCTATAAATTTAAAGCTGAAGAAAAAGAAACACAACTTATCGATGTAAAATTCCAGGTGGGAAGAACAGGTGCAGTGACCCCTGTTGCCAGTCTTAAACCAATTTTTATTTCCGGTTCCACTGTTTCCAACGCTACACTTCATAACAAAGATGAAATAGAAAGATTGGATATCAGGATCGGGGATTATGTAACCGTGATAAAGTCTGGTGAAATTATTCCTAAAATAATTAAAGCAAATATTAATAAACGTCCACCTAATGCGCAGAAAGTAAATTTTCCTAAACTTTGTCCGGTTTGTAAAACCCACCTGAAAAAGGAAGAAGATGGAGCTATTTATTATTGCAATAATATTAGTTGTCCTGCTCAAATTCAAAAACGGATAGAGCATTTTGCATCACGCGATGCCGTTGATATAGAAGGTTTGGGAGAAGCAGTGGTTAAGCAGCTTCTGGACAATAACCTGATTGAGAAGATCGAAGATATCTATCATCTCGATTTTAAAAAATTCCAAGCTTTAGAAAAGCAAGGAGTAAAATCGGCAGAAAATCTGAAAACTGCTATCGAGAATTCCAAAAGCCAAAAATTCCATAAGATCTTGTTTGGATTGGGAATTCGCTACGTTGGTGACCGTACATCACGAATACTTACAAACAATTTTTCTGATATCAATGAAATGATAAAAGCTGATTATGAAGAGTTTCTGGAAATAGAAGAGATCGGAGAAAAAATAGCACATTCTCTTTATGATTTTTTTCATGATGAAAGAAGCTTACGAATGATAGAAAGTTTGAAAGAAAATGGAGTAAATTTCCGGAGTGAGAAAAAAAATATCAACAACAAACTAACAGGCGCAAAATTCCTTGTTACCGGCACATTAAAGAATTTCACACGAACTGAAATAAAGGAAGAAATAGGAAGATTCGGGGGTAAGATAATTTCTTCGGTCAGTAAAAATCTGGATTATCTGATCGTTGGAGAAAACCCAGGTTCAAAAGTAAAAAAAGCAGAAAAATTGGGTACAGTAAAGATAATTAATGAAGAAGATTTTTTAAAATTAGTTCAGAGTGAAAACATTACAAAATGATAATTTTAGAACGTTATATACTGAAAGAGAATTTCAAACCGTTCGTGGTTTCACTGTTTGTGGCAACTTTTGTAATGCTTCTGGATAAAATAATTGATCTTTTGAACCTGATAATAGATAAGAAACTGGATTTTGTAACTACCATTTCAATTTTTAGTCTAAGCCTTCCTTTCATGTTAGCGCTCAGTGTTCCCATGGCTATTTTATTAGCTTCAATTATGTCTTTTGGTCGACTATCCGTGGATAATGAGCTGGTGGCGTTCAAATCTTGTGGAATAAATATTTACACGCTGATGCGTCCAACAGTGATAGCTGCTCTACTTATTTCGATTTTCATGATTTTCTTTAATAATGCAATTCTGCCGGAAACCAACCATATGCTTAAAAACCTGATGATAAAAGCTAATTACAGGCGTCCGGCAACTGCTATTGTACCGGGAACTTTTACCACACTGAAAAAATATACGATCTACGCAAAGGAAAGAGTAGATGAAGAACTTAGCGGCATCCTTATATATAGCCGCGAAAGTACGAAATTTCCTCAGACAATATCAGCCGAACGTGGAAACATATTTCTTTCAAATGGTGGAAACAGTCTTAAAGCTATTCTTTACAATGGACAAATGCACGAACGTGATCCCAAAGAACCTGATAAATACCAGGTTAGCCAGTTCGCGAAGTTTACTTTGAATCTTCCCGACTTGGGTTATAAAATGAATGAAGCAAGTTCTGATTATCGGGGTGATCGCGAATTAAGTTCTCGTGCAATGCTGGATATTATTTCGGGAAAAAAGGAAAAAATTATTGTTTTGAGCGAAGCTGCAGGAAAGCTTCTGAGTAAGATAGAAAAGCTGAAAGAGGATACACTCAGCATCATTCCTAAAAAAGAGCTTAAGAAAAATACTAACAGTCTTAAAATAAAAAATGATAAGATTAAAACGCTGGAATCTGATATCAGGAAATATGAGGTGGAAGTTCACAAGAAATATGCTATTGCATTTGCCTGCCTTATCTTTGTGCTGATAGGTGCTCCTGTAGGTATGATGACAAAGACAACAGGTGTTGGAATGGCATTCTCGGTGAGTGCATTTGTCTTTCTTATTTATTATGGGTGTCTTACGCTTGGCGAAGAACTTGCAGATAAAGGAGTTATCTCGCCGTTCCTGGCAATGTGGATAGCAAATATAATTTTCAGTATAATAGGTGTGTACATTATTGTAATGTCGGTGAAAGAAATGAAATTTGTAAATTTGAATAAAATAAAAGATAAAACTAATAAATTGCTTGGATTGAAATGAGAATATTAGATAAATATATCCTCAGGGAATATATTAAAACTTTTCTGATCATTATTTTCGCCTTCTCGGTTTTATTCTTTGTAGTTGATGTCTCCGACCGCTTACCCCGTCTTTTGCGTAAAGGCGCACCTTTCGATACAATGATGCTCTATTTCCTGCTAAGAATACCATATCTTATTGTACTCACTTCACCTGTAATGGTATTGCTCTCCGGGCTTTTCCTGATGAATAATCTTTCCAAATATAGTGAATCTGTTGCAATTCGCGGAGCCGGGATCAGTATTTTTAGGATGGTAACTCCTTTGCTCTGGTTCGGATTTTTCTTTAGTATTTTAATCTTGATATTTGGCGAGTTCGTATTACCTAAAGCAGAGGAATACCGCCAGTATGTATATACAGAAAAGATCAAGAACATGAAAGTGGAAGATAAAAAGATGCGGTCTCATATTCATTACTTGGGTAAAGATAATAACCTTTACTACATTGGTTTTTTTGATGGTTATCGTAATCATTTAAAAACGATAGATATTACAACGTTCAACTCACAAACAGGTGAACTGGAAAGAAAGATCACAGCCACGAATGCTGTTTGGGAAGAAAATCATTGGAATTTCATGAATTGTTATATCAGGACTTTTGAAAATGGTAAACTCAGCGAGATGAGGTATTACTATTCGACTGTGATAGATGAGGTGGATGTTACTCCTATTGATTTTATTAAGAGCGCCAAAAAGCCAATGTCCATGAACTTCTTTGAGTTAAAGGAGTATATCAACCGCCTGAGAAAAGTGGGTGAGAAGTATAGTAAAGAATTGGTAGAATTGAATCTGAAAGTTTCTTTCCCTTTTGCCAATCTTATTATTTTACTCTTTAGTGTGCCGCTGGTTTCTACTTCCTCGCGCAGCAAAGGAAGAGGTCTAATCTTTGGATTGGGACTTCTGATTTGTTTTATCTATCTTTCTACATTGCGTATCTGCCAGAGTTTGGGGCATAATGAAGTTCTCTCTCCAATGGTTGCAGCCTGGCTTCCAAATATTGCTTTTGCTGCTATCGGTATTTTCTTTGTGATTAAAGCGGAGGTTTAGTTGAGATTTAAAAAATCAGTTTTATTTGTATATGTTGATTTTATTTCTTTTGTAAAAATGGATCATAAAATCCTGAATAAAAAGTATCAAGTTACAAAATACAAATACAAGTTATCTAAAAATCTTTTTATTTTTTCATTTGAATTTATCAAGATGATTTTATATTTAATTATAAACATTTGTAAATTTGATCTCCTTTATTGCTGGTTTGCAGGGTATCACACATTGTTACCAACAATTTTTTTCAGAATATTTAGAAAAGAAAGTATTATTATTATTGGAGGATATGATGCTGCGAAAGTCCCAGAACTGAATTATGGTGCACATACAAAAAAATTATACGGTTGGTTTGTAAGAAAAACAGCTGATTTTGCAACTAATTTATTGACGGTTTCTAAATTTACGCACAATGAATTTTTCAAATATGTTAATTGTAAAAATAAAATAAAAACAAAAATAATTTATAATGGAGTTGATATAAATGTTTTTCGAAGAAATTATAATATAAAAAAAGAAAAAAACATTATTACCGTTTGTGGTGCTTCAGATATAAGAACTGTACTGAGAAAAGGAGTGGATTTTTTTGTTCAAGTAGCTTCTGAACTACCTCAATATAAATTTAAAATCTATGGACTTGAAGAGGAAGCATATAGATATATTAGTAAAGAAAAACCAAAAAATTTAGAAATTTTCCATAGAATATCACATTCTAAATTAATTAATGAATTTTCGAAAGCAAAAATAGCTTGCCAATTCTCTCGTTATGAAGCATTTGGTGTTGCAATTTTAGAAGCTATGTGCTGTGAGTGTATACCGATTGGTTATGACTATGGAGGAACTTCAGAAGTAATTATTAATTCGGGTTATTTAATTCCTGAATTAAACCCAAAGCATGCCGCAAAATGTATTGAAAAAGCAATAAATTCTAATAACAGTATAGGAGAAAAAGTAAGGCAAGGAATTATTAAAAATTTTTCTATTGAAAAAAGAGAAAAAGAAATTATGCTTTTAATAAAAAATTTGCTAAATTGAATAATGTTTGAGAAGTTATTAAAAAGAGAGCAGATTTCGGAATTTTCAATAAAATAAATGGAGTTTACATGAAAGCAATGAAAGATAATGAAAAAAAATATTTCCGAGAAAAGATTAATAAAGTATTTAAAAGAATTTTTCTTAATATTAAATTTATAGTCGATTCATTAGAACCAAGAAAAATAAGCATGAAGAATATTGAGAGAATTAGGGATAACAATAAAGGAGAAACAATTTTTTTAGTTGGGTCTGGGCCTTCGTTAGATACTTATCCTGATGATTTTTTACAAGGTAAGATATCAATGACACTTCATTTAGCTTTCTTAAAATTCTCAAGCCCTACTTATACTCATATTTCTGAAGCTGATAGAATTCAATGGTTAAAAAATAATAGGCCTGATTTTTTTAAAATTCAAGGATTATTCAATAATCCTTTCTATCCTTTAGTAGATCCTAATTCAATTTTGAAAAATGTGGGGAATATATCACCGTATTTTTTAAAATACAACCCAAAAAGATTAAGAATAAAAGATGTTGAGAAGCAAATTATTTCAGCTTTAACTGGGAAAAATATTAGATATTCATCAAATGGAACTTGCTTGCATACGGGTATTTGGTGCGCTTTAATCCTGGGATTTAAAGAAATCAATTTAATTGGTTGTGACTTTTCCGAAAGTGAGGGAAAAGATTATTGCTCACTTGGTGCTATGGGTAATGAGAGGGTACAAACGAAAATATTCCTTAAAGATGCTTATCATAGGATGCAAGTTTTTACAGAAGAAATCATTAAAGTGTGTAAAAAATATAATATTATAATCAATAGATTTTCTGATTATAAGAATTATCAAAATAGATTAATAAAGAATTGATATACTCAATATTTATTAATAAAAAAAAATGTTTAAAAAAATAAGAAATATAATTAAAAATGAAGGAATTTTAGGGATATTCAATAAATGCTTATTACAAATATTGGGACTTTTTTTTAAGAAGAATGAAACTATCTGGGTATTTGGAGAAGCAGGAGGAAAACAATTTTTAAGTAACTCCAAGTATCTGTTTTTATATATCATCAAATATAAAAAAATGATTCGTCCAATTTGGTTTACAAAAAAAAAGGATATTGTTAAAAAAATAAATAATCTTGGAGGTGAAGCATACCTTTTTAATTCTTTGAAAGCTTTCTATTTTGGTTTAATAGCTAAAGTTTATATTCATTCATATGGAAGAGATGATATATTGAATTACTCAATAAGAAAGGCAATATTTGTAAACTTGTACCATGGAATGGTTATTAAAAAATTAAAAAAGTATTATAGAAAAGATGATTTGGATATTGCTTCCTCTGAATTATTTATTAAAGTTCGACAAAATATTTTTCCAAAAATAAAAAAAATAGCGATTACTGGTGAACCCAGATATGACGCCCTTTTTAATGAAGTCGATAATGTTGGGATATTAAAAAAATATCATTTAGATAAGTATATTGGAAAAAAAATCATTTCATATTTACCTACTCATAGAAAATATCGAGATACGTATAAACCATTATTCCAGGAATTTAAGAATATCATTAAGCTAAAGGATGTTATTATTTTTGATAAAAGCCACCCAAGGGAAAAGAATTTAGCAAAAGATATTTTTCCAAATTACAATAATGTTGTAAATATATCAGGTTTATGTATTGATACTCAAGAACTTTTAAGGATAACAGATATTCTGATTACAGATTATTCAAGTTGTTTTGTTGATTTTTTGCTAACTGAAAGACCAATAATTTTTTATGCTTATGATTTAGAGGAATTTACTGAGAAAAATGGGTTTTATTATAATTACAAAAAAATATTGCCGGGTAAAATATGTTATAATGAGTATGAGTTGTATAATTGTATACAGGCTTATTTAAAAAATCCAAAACTTGATTATAGGAAAAGAATTTTAGGAAAGAAAAGATTTCATAAATATTATGATGGAAATTGTTCAGAAAGGGTTTATCAGGAAATAATGAAACTCTTAAATAAAGAAAAGAAATGAAAGAATTAAAGAAACTATTTAGATTACATTCGATTAATTCAAATAACTTTGAATATTTTTTACGTAATTATCTACACATTCCCAAACAATATAAAATTCGTACAGGAGTAATTTTCGGTTATGATAAGGATTTTCCTAACTTAGAAAAGGCAAGGTATAGAAATTTTTTTATTAAACGTGTTAAAATGGAAAATTATGTTCTTAAGAGTGAATATGCTGAATAAACTTAAAGATACAGCCAAACATACTTTTATTTATAGTCTGGGAAATCTATCAACCAAGATAATCGGACTTATCTTATTACCCTTATATACTGCAAAATTATCCGTCCATAATTATGGTAAGTTTGCAATATTGGAAATCACTTCTATGTTCTTGATTATGGTTTTGGGATTAAGATTGGTCACCGCTATGATGCGCTGGTTTGCAGATGCAAAATCTGAAAAGCAGCGAGGGGCAATCCTTTTTAATACGTATTTAATACTATTGTTTGTAGTGGTTCTAATTAACCTGATCTTGAATCCATTAAAAGATCAATTTTCAATTTTCTTCTTTGGCTCAAATGCAAATGCTTCATTTTTTAGTGTTATCTTTTTGTCGGTTGGTTTTGAAATATTAAATCAAGTTCCTTTTAATCTACTCAGATTTAGAGAAAAACCTGCAATTTATAGTTTATTATTCGCAGGAAGATTACTGCTTGTATTATTTCTTAATATCTATTTTCTTGTTTATGCAAATATCGGAATTATTGGAATATTTTATAGTCAACTTATTGCGAATGTTTGCATCACGATCTTGTGTCTGCCAATGCTGCTTAAGAACTTTCATTATACTTTTGACCTCAGCTTGATCAAAGAGATGTTTTCGTATAGTTTTCCATTGATATTTAGTGCAATTTCGGTTCAACTGCTGGCAATTGGAGATAGATATATCATTAAATATCTAATGGATTATTCGCAAGTAGGAATTTACTCACTCGGCTATAAGATCGCTGGAGTGCTGAATGTGTTTGTTGTGCAGTCATTTGCACTGGGTTTCTTACCAATAGCTTACAAAATACAGAATTCACCTGATGCACAAATATTTTTCAAGAAGGTCTTTAAATATCTTTCTATGATATTGGTTTTCGGTGCCTTGGGATTATCATTGTTTTCACGAGAGATACTACTTGTATTTGCACAGAAACCGGAATTCTATATTGCTTATAAAATTGTACCACTCATCACAATTGCTTATATCTTTAAGGGTATACAATATATGTTCCTTCTGGGTTTTCATTATGTAAAGAAAACCAAGTATGTAGCCTATATTGTTACAATTGCACTGTTTGTAAATATTGGTTTGAATTTTATAATGATCCCAATATTTGGAATATGGGGTGCAGCGTTAACTACAGTCGTGTCTTCGTTGTTGATTTCTGTTATCTCATATCTTGTTTCTCAAAAGTTCTATCCGGTTAAATATGAAATTGGTAAAATGCTGATAGTCTTTGCTGTTGGATTTGCGTTATACTTTACTTCAGGA
Source organism: uncultured bacterium (assembly GCA_965370415.1). Classification (GTDB taxonomy): domain Bacteria; phylum Cloacimonadota; class Cloacimonadia; order Cloacimonadales; family TCS61; genus JACNIV01. The sequence continues at coordinate 9,190 of CBDUTJ010000037.1, forward strand.
TTTTTGGCAGATGCCAATATTTATTTTGGAATTGGTATTAAACTTGTTTTATGCTTATCTTTTCCGATTTTATTATACATTTTCAAATTCTACGAAAAAACAGAACTGGATAAGATGAAGAAATATTTGATAAGATAGCAGAATAAAATTGTTAAATAATAAGAAAGCCCCAAATAGGGTTTCAAATAAGTTCTATTTTAGTAGAAGCATTTTTTTCGTTAATGATTTTTCTCCGGTATTTAACTTATAGAAATAAACACCTGATGTTACTAATTGATTGTTTTCGTTAGTTCCATTCCAAATAACTTTGTATTCTCCTGCAGACTGTTTTTGGTTAATTAATGTTTTAACCAATTGACCTTTAATATTATAGATATGCAGCTGAACATTGTTGTCTTTTGCAATCTGGTATTTTATAATTGTTTCAGGATTGAAGGGATTGGGATAATTGTTTTTAAGCTTCGTAATTAAAGGAGGAAGAATTTCTTTAGAATCAACCTCAATAATATTTAGTATAATAGGAATAACAATTTCAGGGTTTTCTGGATCATTACTATAAATAATGATTTGAGCATCATAAGTTCCAATCTCTAAATCAGTTGCATCGAACATAACATCAATATTAACCGATGAATCAGGAAACACAGTTTCAGATTCGGGTGATATTGAAAGCCAATTTATTATTGGTGCTGTTGATTCAACAAGTGTTAAACCTCCTTGTGGTGTACCATTGTGGTTATTGTCGGTTAAGTCAAACCATGGTTCATTACTATCGAAATTCCAATAAGCTTCCAATCCTTCTTCATTACCCGAAAGTGAATTATTCATATTTTCTAAAATATCATTGTGAGAGCGAGGATAATCCCATATTCTTGCTTCGTCTAATAAACCATTAAAATAGGCGTGGGGATAGCCACTGTATGTATGTCTTCCCAAATCAACATAATCAATTGAAGTCGTATAATTTCCTTGCTGAACATTGGCAGTAGAATCTACTATTATACCGTTAATATAATAATATATCATTGTCGGAGAAATAACTCCAACATAATGATTCCACTCTCCATAAGGCTGGCAATCTGTTTCTACAATACAACCAGATCCTGAGCTGCTTCTGACAAATAAATAGGTTCTGTATGTATAAACCTGGGCGTAAAATACAACAGTAGAATGATTATCTCCTGCTTGGTCATCTCTTTGTTCGAATATCGGATTATGAGGAGTACTACCTCCTCCCTGACCTTCCATTAAAGCCCACATTTCTATAGTAAAATAATTTGTATTTATAACATTATCGAATATACTCATATAATCATTTATGCCATCAAAACTTGCAGCCATTCCTGAACTGGAATTTCCTGCAATTTCTAAATCTATGTTTAAATTACTTCCACCAGTGTTATAGATTGTAAATATTTCTATAGTTATTTCATCGGGAATCAAGTCAATATTGATTGAATATAAAGATAATGAAATTTCTGGAGGGAAAACACATTCAGCAATAAGAAAAATCTCTAATTCCGGTTCATCAGGGTCGTTGCTTATAATATATAATGTGTCACAAAGTGTACCAGTTGAACTTGGATTAACTGTAATAAATATTTCCTGGCTATCACCGCCTTCCAAATTCATTGATGTGATATCAGGGATGAAATAAATAGTATTAGAGTAAATATCGGTAATATGCAGAATTACCGAACCTGTGTTATAGATTGTTAAAGGTAAAGATACAGGATACCCAGAATAAACTTCATAAAAATGTATCTCATCAGTTGACACTGCAATGTTTGCAGATAATACTTCAATAGTGAAAGTATAATTTGAACTGTAATCATCAGCATTAATACTCAAATCAAAAATAATATCATGTTGATCTGGACAAATAATTTCAACATCAAAGCTGTAGTTATCCTGACTTGTAGAGATAGAAGAAGGAAATATATTTCCAAAATATTGAATACTATCACCAATAGAAGTAAAAAGATCCGAAGTTAATAGAATTGCAGATACATTAGTCGCTATATCAATCCCAACATTTCTCAAAGTAATACTTAACTCAATTGACTCACCGGGATTTACGATTCCATCATTATTTCCCTGGCTATCATTGATTTCAAAGGAATCTAAAATAATAAAAGGACCTTGGCTGGGAACTGAAGGGGTTGTAAATAAAATCGCCATTTCATCTTCTAAAACTTTTGCAGCAGTTGGATATTGATTACTGTATGTATATTCCAACCCGATTGTCCCTGTATGATCTTCTAAACCAATGGTTGCATATTCACCATGATTTGAAAATGTTCCGTAAGTGCCCTGATCAACATTGTTTATTGTCTCATATTGAAATAAAATTTTACTATCTCCGGTTATTGTAGGGTAATGGTTTGAATTATATAATATAACCTGGAAAGTTTCCTCTGAATTATCATAATCATTTTGAAGATGAGACCACTCTACAATAAAATAATGTAATAATTCATCATAGAAATAACAAACATTTCCATAACCAATTTTCAGATCGTCCCAGAAAGGAGCAATTATCGGAGAAGGTCCCAGTGGACCTGGGATATGCCAGTTCATAAAAGACCTTATCTCTGTTTCATCAGGTGTAAGCCAACCATTTGAACAAACTGTGATTGTTGTATAATTATTCCCATAAAATCTGAAAACAAATGGCAAATCTATATCTTCTATATCACCCATATCTCCATTATCGAACAAAGGGATTATGGTTCCTTGACCACCATAGTTTGGATCGATTTCTATCCAATCATAAACAGGAGCAAGATCATAACTGATATCGCCATCATCATAACAGTAGTAACCATATCCATCAGGACCAAGTGGGTCGGTTACCAATACTTCTCCAACTTCTAAAAGAAAACTGACCGTATGGTCATATCCACTTAAATTATAGATTTGCAGGTCAAGGGAGAATTGAGTCCCGGGAATGATTTGAGCATCTGCTGAAACAATAAATCTATTTGTATTGTTGGTTGCCTGACCTCCAGATGAAATGTTTCCAAAATAACCGTCAGGATCTACAATTGTGATTTGATTATTAGAACAAGTTAAAAAACCAGATACCTGATTAGAAGAAACAGAACCAATATTTTCAATTGTGATAGTGAGTTCAGCCGTTTCTCCAGGATCTAATATACCATTATTACCATCAATAATCGAATAACTAACAGGCTGAAGATTTGCTCCTTCAATATCCAGATAGAGTTTATCATTCCATTCATTGTTATTGATATCCAGAATTGAAATATCGATTATTAATTCCGAACCACCTAAAACATTTGAATCAACTGTAAAATCAAAATCATCAGGAGAAAAAACTGAAGTACCAGCAGGAATATTGCCGTAATATTCAATATTATCTGTGATATTAATAAAATCATTATCCGAAGTTATTGAAGCTATTATAGAATTCGCAGTAACAGAACCGAAGTTTTTTAAGCTAACATTTAATTCTATTTCTTCTCCGGGATTTATAATATTATCGGCATTACCAGAAGAACTTCCAAAATTATCATCATCAATATCGATTTCAAAAACATTTACAAATACATCATTTTGAACAATATTAAAAATCCCTAAATGCGGTATATAATTATGCTTGGTTACTGTAAGGTTTACTTCACCGGTGTTATCTGCTTCAATTAGAAGATATATTTCACCGTTATCATCAGTATATCCTGTTGAAAATATCTCATCGTTTCCTTTTAAAATTGTAACCCATGCATTTTCAATAGGAATACCTGCGCTTGTTAAAACCGTTACTTCCAACAAATTAGAACCGACAGCTACTTGTGAATCGTAAGTAACCATCATTGGTTCAGGAGAACCTGTCCATATTTCCATACCGGGGTCGCCCATCAGGTTATTCCAATAGGAAAACTTATACACAGCGTTGTATGGATTATTAGGGTAACAATTGAATAGATTTAATTTTCCTCGATTAAGAGCACCACCTAAATGATAGATATTATCTACAAAAATTCCATAATAAATTCCTGCATCAACACAATTGTTAAAACACGTATTGGTATTGTAAGTTGCAGTTCCAATTGCTGCAATTGCTCCTTTTGGATTGCCTGGAGAACCAGCTTTTAAGAATCGTTCGGTTCTCGAGTCATAGGTTCCTTCAAAATCCCCCACGCTACAAGTTAAGAACACAGCAACAGGCAGCATGAAACCATTATTCAAATTACTAATTTCATCGAGACCCCATCCACTCATACCATAATACCCACGATAATTAAAATAACTGACTCCTTCATTAAAACCATTACTTATCTGCGAAATCCAGGGAACTGAATAGACCTCTGTAAATGAAAAAATCTCTGAGTATTGATTAATCATTTCTTTAATACTAATTTTTGTATCTATGCAAGATTGCCCTGAAGTAGTAGGATCACCAACTAATAATGCTTTATTATACCAGTTAGTATTTCCTAAATAAGGTTCTTTCTCATAATGTAAAATTTTGTAAATTATGGTTTGGAACTCAAAAATTGAATTAAAAGATAGGCGACCGATAAATGCATCTGCTAAAATATCATCCCCTTCCAGAAGTACATAATAATGATCTCCTTCACCGCCATCAATATGACCTGTAGGTATAGAGAAATTTCCTCCTGCATCACCCACTAAACAAATAAACTCCGGGGGATTTTCCCAAGTATCATAAGCATTTTGGATATAATTTTTAATGGAATTAAGCGTTGTTCCGGTTTGAGAAGTACTTGCACTTACAACATGAAATCCTTTCCGGTGTTTCCATTCTATTAGATTTTGCAATATTGATTCGACTTGAAGATCGTCAGGATATATAAAAAGATAATTCGGTTGATGAAACTCATCTTGTCGAAGGGATTGTGAATCATAATTTAATACTAATGATTTATAAGTGGATTCAAAAGATTTTGAATTCGGTTTATCGTTTGTTTTTACATTAATTCCACCTGAACCCTCACACTTTACAATAAACTCAACATTCTTGAATATCGTTAATTCATGAGTTTGAGGATTATACTGAAAAGGATTTACTGTTACATTCACTACTCTCAAGTCACGCATAATTGCAGGTTCACCAATCTCAATCATATTTTTGGGAAAAACCTCATCTCCAGAATAGAAGAACTCATCAATTATGAATTCATTTCTATTAGGTTGGCTTTCTGACAATAATTCCTGTTGAGGATAAACCAGAATATCCGAAAAAATTTCTTTTTTATAGCTTATTATTTCAACAGAAACAATTCCCTCATTCGGTAGAGCAACTAGCCTGGTAAATGTTGGAAGTTTAGGTTTTCCTACTTCTAACAATTCTCCTTCATTCCAATAAGATACCTTCTGAAAGTTATAACCTGATTCATTTATATTGCTTAACTCATATCCATTTAAGGAGAATTTAATCTCTGTGGTCATCCTATCGGTAAAAATATTTTCAAATAACTGTCTGTTTGAGTTCTCAGGTATTTCAACCCAATCAGGGTAAAGAGTTACAGTAAAAAGTAAAAAGGTTAATATTAATATTTTTTTCATTTTTTCTCAAAAAAATAATCAGATAAACTCCAGGGATTATTAAAAATCCTGTCAAATCATTTCTGAATTCCATATCAAAGCCAACCCGAAGAAATTAATATTCAGGCTGGTTCTATTTTATTTCAGTTTTATTTGAGAAGCAACATCTTCCTGCTTTTCTCAAAGTCACCAACTTTCAATCTATAGAAATATATTCCCGATGCCACAGGTTTTCCATTATCATCTTTACCATTCCAGATAATTGAATGCTCTCCTGCCGGGATGTTTTTATCAATTAGCGTCTTTATCGTTTGTCCTTTTATATTGTAAATGAAAAGCTCAGTGTTCTCAGCCTGGTCTGCGGTGAAATAAATCGTCGTTGATGGATTGAACGGATTGGGATAATTATATAATTGGATTTTACTTGCAGAAACTTGATCATCCACACCAACTCCTATCAGATCGATATCGTCATCGTCACGGGGCTCAAGTTTGAAAGCACCATAAGTATAATCAGAAACACCGATAATACTGTAAATAAAATCATCCAGTACAGGAATGTATGTATAATCACCCAGATGTCCAACAATACATGGTCCACTACCATCATCTATTTCCCATTCTCCATTGCCAAGGTCTTCGTTAGTAACAGTAACATTCTGAACCTGAACGAGAACGCTTTCGTATTCTTCGGAAGAAGCAAGAGCAGATGTAGTGATAACTACAGGAGCAGGAATATCTGCCGTTCCAAGAACGGTCATATTAATAATGTCTGTGATCTCGGTTTTATCGAAATATTCATCTACCATACCGGAAATTACGATTTCATCGCCAATTTCAACAGATTGCATAGGGTAGATCACTATTCCGTTCCAAGCTCCTGAATCATCCTGAATGAAAAAATAATATTCAAAAATAGCTGTAACAACTCCTGTAGTTTCTACTAATTCGCCAACATGAGGTGACGAACCTGTGGTGGAATATTGGATTTCATAAATAGTGTAGGGAGTTACAGGTATTGGCTCGATTATCGAAAATGTACCATCACTCTGATCCGTTGGATCACCATCAATCGCATCGGAAATAATAATTACATACCATTCACTTAGAAGTTGATCTACAGGAATGCTCCATTCCCATTCACCATCATTTTCGGTGGAAGCAACCAGAACCTCGCGTGTTCTTTCCCAAACCTGCTCCAATTCTATTTTTACATTATCTGTAAAATTCAATGAAATCCAGGTAATGTCATGAGTGGAACCTTGTTCCCACTGTTCTCCACCGTTTGGACTGGTTACGATAATTGTGGGTTGTGGAGTACCTCCAATAGTTTGACCATTATTCAGGTTTCCGGGAGTTTCCGCAGCAGGTGGTTGCCAGATAAAATCTGTATATATAGAACCATCACCCAGAAGTTGAAGTGACTCTCCGATTTGTGTAGTACCACTTTCAGCAACACCAATATCAATAGAAGTAACACCACTTGCCGGTCCGCCAACAGCAGTAAAAGTTCCTTCATAACTAAGGAATTGACCTGGAATAAGTGTTCCCTGATAATCAAGGGCAATACCGTCCGGAGCTCCATTTTGGATAGGGGCAATTAATTTATAATAAATTGTGAAATTATCAATAACAGCCCCTGTTGTAAAAGTATCTAAAGTATATGTTCCATAAATTGCTCCTCCGTTCCCATTATAAAGGGTAACTGTAAAATCGCTTAATGTATAACTTCCTGCATCTTCCAGAACAACTTCGATAAATTCACCTTCATCAGCGCCAACGTTGTCATAATGCAATTCATTAAGCCAGATATTCTGTGCATAAAAAGAGCTTGCTAATAAAAATAAAGTAAATATTATACTAATTTGTTTCATTTTTCCTCCTGACCTACATAGCTTCCACATTTCGTAGCTGTGCTACTACAAACGACGGGTTAGCGAAGTAGGTTCTCTTTCATTTTACCATTCTCTTATCTCAATCTGCTTGAGAATTGGTTCAAGTTTCATGGTAGCAATTCGTTGATATTCTTTAATTGCTTCCTGGAATCTGAACCAGTGAGAATGTTTATAATTTTTTTTGAATCTTAATTTATCCTTAATAGGATCAAATTTGTATTTCTTATCATCCAGGAAATTGATGTCTTCCTTAACAGCTTTTTTAAACCAAGCATGGGGATCGTAATCTCCATCCGTATCAAAAATTGCCAATAGCTCTTTATATTTTTCAATCCTTACTTTTTTTTGTTTCGGATAAAGTTTAATTTGAGATTCTTTAATAGGTTCACTGATGATATTAGAAATATTCTTTTTAATTTTTGACCATTCGGGTGCATTAGTTGTGAACATGAGATAATTCGTGTATAATTTATTGGCAGCCAGCAAGACACGATCGATATTATTAACTTCTTTATTATTATCTATCAGACGCGGGTCTTGCCAGATCAAATTTGGAATATCCGGTTTGAATCCTGCATCAGCATGACCGATATTTGGAGAAAGTGTTTGCCACACACCTTTCATAGCATTGATCTCTTCGAAAGTTCCTACAAAATTCTGATGAGCTAATGTATCGGTTAACATATGCGAGGCTATACCAAGAGAGTAGAGATTTTCAGTTTTGGTGGTTTCAAAAAATATTTCCTGGGCATGAGTGCTGGAAGGTGTGGTCATTAAAAGATGCATTTTCCCATCTCTGCGGCGTGCTTTGGCACTGGTAGGATCTCCAGGCAGGAAATGGAAAAGCAGATAAACACGCATCAGTTTCTTTTTTGGTTTTGTAATGTTCATGGTCTGAGAGAAATAATTCTCGTAAAATGAACCATCGGTAACCTCGATTTTAAACCTGGTCGTGTTATCATCTACAAACTGCGACGAATAGGCAATTATCTCTGCTTCATCTGAATCAAATCCTGCTTCCAGAGCTATATATTTAGTCAGATAATAATGAAATTCAACATTCATTCTCAAACTCCAATTTTACAAAAGTAAACACAACTTCTTATAATTTAAGAAAATAAATCTATACATAAGTATATTTTGTGAATTTTTTCCAGTGTGTCAACAAAATTATCGGATACAGAAAAAAGATGAGTTGAATATATTAGCAGATAATTTTAATTATATTCTGAACTAAGATAAAACAGGTGTGAAAAATTATAAAAAAGCCTACCCAATTTGGTAGGCTTTAATGATTATTTATTTTCTTTTAAAAGATCGGCATAAAGTGGAAATTGAGAGCAAAATTCACCAACCTTTTTCTTGATGGTAAAAAGTTTTTCTTCGTCTTGGTAGTTTGTACGAACTTGCAAAATGAACTCTACGATCTGTTTCATTTGCTCTTCTTTCATACCGCGAGTGGTAACTGCTGGAGTTCCCAGGCGAATGCCGGAAGCAACGAACGGCTTGCGTGTATCAAAAGGAACTGTGTTTTTATTTGCAGTAATACCAGCTTTATCCAGGCATCCTTCCATCTTTTTACCTGAAGGCCCACCTTCTTCTTCAGTACCCAGATTTATTAGCATCAGGTGAGTATCTGTTCCACCTGAAACAATGTTAAATCCTTTTTCAGAAAGTGAGTTTGCTAAAGTTTCCGCATTTTTAATTATTTGTTTCTGATATTCATTAAATTCAGGAGTTAAAGCTTCTTTGAAAGCAGCAGCTTTGGCTGCGATGATATGCATCAGAGGTCCACCTTGTGTACCGGGAAATACCCAGCGGTCAACAGCTTTGGCATATTCTTCTTTGCACAGGATCATGCCACCACGCGGTCCTCTTAAAGTTTTATGAGTTGTGGTTGTCACGATGTCGGCATAAGGAATCGGAGATTGATGCAATCCTGCAGCAATCAGCCCGGCAATGTGTGCCATATCTACTACGAATTTTGCGTTTACTTCATCTGCGATTTCCCGGAATTTAACGAAATCAATTTTTCGCGGATAGGCGCTGGCTCCAGTAAGGATCATCTGTGGTTTCACTTCCAATGCTGTTTTTCTGATCTCGTCGTAATCGAATTGCTCGGTTTCTTTGTTAACTCCATAAGGAACGATATTAAATAGAGAACCGGAAAAACTGAGGGGATGTCCGTGAGTAAGGTGTCCGCCGTGCGAAAGTTCCAGACTGAGAATAGTATCACCGGGATTGATAATAGCAAAATAAGCAGCCATGTTTGCCTGTGAACCGGAATGAGGTTGAACATTGACATGTTCTGCGCCGTAAATCTCTTTGGCTCTTTCGATAGCAAGCTCTTCCACCTCATCAATGAATTCACAACCTCCGTAATATCGACCATAAAGTTTGTAATTTATTTTATCTGTTTTTTTGCTCCAGCGATATGGATAACCTTCAGCGTATTTATTTGTTAAAACAGAACCGGCAGCTTCCAGAACAGCGCGGGAAACAAAATTTTCGGAAGCTATCAGTTCCAGGTTTTCAGATTGGCGTTTTAACTCGCTGTGCATCGCTGCATATAATTCGGGATCTTGTTTTTTTATGAATTTCATTTTTTATTTTTCTCCTTTTTGTTGCCACTGACTTGCACTGACTTTATTCTCGTTCCCAAATTCCTCTTTAAAAATGTTGTATATTACTAAGCTGGGGCTTAGTAACAAGAAGATTCAGTGTTTTATCAGTGTTAGTCTTGTGGCATTTCTTCATATCTTGATATTTTATCTATTCGTCTCTGGTGCCTTCCTCCATCAAATTCTGTGGAAAACCATGTTTTTATGATATCTCCTGCTTGCTTCTTGGAAATGAACCTTCCCTGAAGAACAAGGATATTTGCATCGTTGTGTTGACGAGACAAACGTGCAAGTTCCACTGAATTGCATAGAGCTGCCCGGATTCCTTTCACTTTGTTAGCAACGATACTCATTCCAAGTCCGCTACCGCAAATCAGGATTCCTCTTTCGCATTTGCCTTTGGCAACTGTTTCTGCAGCTTTGAACCCGGTGTCTGGATAATCCATGGATTCAGTTGAATTAGTACCAAAGTCTATAACTTCATATTCTGTTAAATATTCTTTTATGGCTTCTTTTAATTTGTATCCGGCATGATCTGAGGCAAGAGCGATTTTCATTTCAAATCCTTTTAAATTTTATCAGAACAATACTTTTTTTTTAGATGTTAATGTCAAATATTTGATTGTAGTTTGTTAAATTATTGAAAATCTATTACAATTTAGTTCAGTTATTCTGTTTGCTTTCAAGATCGGAATTACATTAAATTTATCTCGTTCAATAGAAAATTCTACATCTTTATGAAATCCCAATTTAATTAATTTTTTGGCATGAATCGAATCTAAAATGCAATTTTCAATTCCTTTTTTTAAAACAAAATGTATTGCTTTTTGAATGTTCTTATCAAAAGAAATATTATCGTATTTTGAAATAATCAGAGCAGAAGCACCAGCAAAAGCTAAATCTTCATCACTCGGGTTTGTTTCTGTACCAGCTAAAACAAAGCAGATATCGAGTGTGTTTTCTAACGCAAAGTTAAAAGCATATTTTGTTATAATATTAAGATTTAGAAAAGAACCGACCAAAATCAAAGGTGAACTCTTTGATAAAGAAAGTGTTTTTGGAAAATTAGTGGAAGAGAAGATAATAATTTTATCTCTAACTTTTTCTTCAGTAATTTCTATAGGTGAATTTCCAAAATTAAAGTTTTTAATTTTAACACAATTTCTTTCACCCATTAGCAAGGCATTATTTTCTTCTGCTAATTTAAAAGCTGTATGAATTTCCAATGTTGGGATAATTGTTTTTGCTCCATAAAATAATGCTGTTGTAATTGTTGAGCTTGCTCGTAGAATATCGACTAAGATTGCAATTTCATTTTTTGTGGTCGAATTTTTCCGGTTAGCTTCGATCAATCTAATTTTCATTTGTAAAAATAATGGGACTATTTAATTATAGTCCCATTTATTATCTCATTTTACTGATTATTTTTGAAAAACCATAGCCACTACAGTCTTATCATTTCCGCCCATACTGGACATCATTCCAAAAGGTTTATCAAGGCTAATTTTCACCTGGCAGTCACCTGCTTTTCCTAATAATTGTTTCACAACATCTATGGCCTGTCGCACACCACTGGCTCCTGTGGGATGTCCGTAACCAACCAGACCGCCTGTTGTATTGGTGGGAATTATTCCATCGGATTTTGTATTTCCATCTGTAATGAAATCTGCTCCTTCGCCATAACCAGCTACACCAGCACCTTCAACTGCCAGTAATCCTGCGATAGTAAAGCAGTCATGTACATCCAATACGCTCAGATCTGAGGGTTTGATACCTGCTCGATCATAAGCCCTTTTAGCGGCGACTGCACAAGTAGAAAGTTTCGTTAGATCAGGTGGGGGAGTCGTAAGATTATCCTGAACCTGAGCAAAAGCAACAACTTCGATAGCATCCTTCAGTTCCACACCGATCTTTTTAAGTCCCTCTTCGGATGCAAATATTAAAGCTGAGCCGCCATCAGAAACTTTTGAGCAATCAAATACATTAATGTGTTCACAGAAAGCTTTTGGATTTGGTGGTGTCATCCCTGTGGCTAAAAGGTCGGAATATTTGTTGTGATATTCTTGTGCATCCGGATTTTTACGTGCATTTTCAATGGCATTTACATACCAGTGAGCCATACCTGCTCGCACTTTTTCATTACCAAATTTCTCATAGCAAGCACCTGCACGCTGGGAAAATTGATCCGGGAAGAAATAGGCATGTCCATCTTTTCTTTCTCCGGAATACCAGCCAGCACCAGCAAGAAAGTCTGCTCCGTAAATTGCTTTTACTGAATTCTGTACTTCAACTCCGATGCACATAACCACATCAGCCATATCTGCGAGGATTGTCTTGATAGCTGTAACAAGGGCCAATCCACCTGAGTCGCAGGCTCCTTCTACACGTATACAGGGTTTATACTGAAATGTGGGATGGACCATGGGAAAAAACCCACCCAGGTTTCCCTGTTTACAGAATCGGCCTGCCATGAAATTTCCGATTACGCCTTCATCAATATTTTCAGGATTTTGAATTTGATTAATTGAACCCATACCTGCTTCTTTTATATAGTGTTCGATTCCGGGTCGGGGTTTCTTTGGATGGAATTCTTTTCTACCTGTTCCCAGTGAAACCGTATTAAAACCTGCTGTTGCGTAGATTTTTTTTCTAAAATAATTCATGATTGCTCCTTTATATGAAATTATTTACCGGACCATAAAGCCAGAAGAATCCGTTCATTAATACTTCGTTCACCTCTTTTTCTGAATTTGCAACTTCGTCTTTAACCAGGTTCTCACCAATTTCTTTGGTTGTTTTCAGGAAATCGAGAGCTAAAGTTGAGCCGTACGTATTCATTCCTTTCAGGTTATTGAAATGAGTTTCTAGTTTTTCCATTTTTTTGGCATCCATAAGAAGTGCTCGCCATGGTGCAAATTTCTCATTGGTTGGATTAAGCTTTTTGTCAATTCCTGCTCTCCAATCTCCATCGAACATATAGTATTTTCCATCTTCAATATTGTAAACTCCGACAGGACGATTTTTCTCATATTTAATAAATCCGTCTTTTTGTGAACCATTCGGATTTTGACCACCAGAAACTTTTTTATCCATAAATTTATTGAGCAGGTCGCTATTCAGGTGCTCTAGTTTGAGATGTGTTCTCATCACTCTTAATAGCGATTGGAAAACATCGAGTCCAACATAATCGATAAGCTGGAAGATTCCCATTGGACGAACCAGGAAATCCTGTGATACTGTATTCATAATATAAAGAGCCCCGTGATAACCATATTCATCTTTGAGTTCTTCAACCTTATTCATGGCATAAAGACCGTCCCTGCTGAAATGTCCGTTTCCAATAAACCCGGAAATGTCCTTTGCAGGAACTAATTTTTTACGAAGTCTCTTACCAAATTCCATTCCGATTTCTTTCAATTCTTCAGTCGTGTTATCAGCATAAATGATTTCTACTAATTTCTGAATTACTGGCGGATTATAGAAATGATAACCTACGATCCTTCCACCCAGTCCTGCTTGTTCATCGAGATAGGAAATCGGGATACTGGAAGTATTTGTCAGGAATAAAGCATCAGGTAAACAAATTTCTTTTAAATTTTTCAGTACTTTGATCTTGATTTCCTCATTTTCAAATATTGCTTCAAAAACCAGATGTGAATCCTTAGCAATATTGTAATCAGTTGTGAAATTTAAGAGTGTGTAAGTATCATCCACGAAAGTGTTAATTATATCAGCATTCTCGATCAAATCTTTCCTGTCTGAATAAATCTGCCTTAAAAGAACAGTTGATTTTTCTGCAGCTTTGACAAGCTGTACCTTCATATAACTGCGAAGTCCGTCCAGAGCTTTTTCTGTGATATCCACCAGATTCAAACGGTAAATCTTATCGTTGTTTTCCGGTTTTAGCTTTAGCTTGGACATTTCCTGGGCAACGAGAACAGCAATTCCACTTCCCATTTTTCCAGCTGCTCCGATTACTGTCACATTTTGTAATCGTTCGTCTAAATTCATATTAATCTCCTTTTATATTTAATTTATAAACTTTATTTCGAGAAAATTCGTAACTAAAAATTTGGTTTACGTTTTTCCATAAATGCTTTCATTCCTTCTTTTGCTTCTTCGGTTGAGAAAAGCATACTGAAGGCTTCCATCTCATAGGAATTTGCTGTTGTCAGGTTGGAATCTATTCCGCGATTTATTACGGTTTTTGCAACACGAACTGCTGTGGGTCCATTTGCAATGATTTTATTAGCTACATTTTCTGCTTCTTCCATAAGAGATTCCGGGATTGTTACTTTATTAACCAGGCCGATCCTAAGTGCTTCAGAAGCATCGATAACGTCTCCTGTGAAAATAAGTTCCTTGGCTTTTCCTATTCCCACAAGTCTTGGAAGTCTTTGCGAACCTGCGTGACCGGGAATAATTCCCAGCTTAACTTCCGGTTGACCGAATTTTGCTTTTTCAGAAGCGATCCTGATATCACAAGCCATAGCAATTTCACATCCTGAACCAAGAGCAAAACCATTCACTGCAGCTATAACTGGCTTTTCCATATTTTCCATAAAAGTCAGAACCCGCTGTCCCACCTGACTATATTCACGAGCTTCGAGAGAATTCATCTTTGCAAGTCTGGAAATATCCGAGCCGGCAACAAAAGCTTTTCCTTCACCTGTTAAAATTACAACCAGAATTTCTTCGTTGCTATTGAAATCCTGCATTGCTTTTTCTACTTCCAGAACTGTCTCAATATTCACTGCATTGAGAACTTCCGGTCTATTAAACTTAATGTAACCGATTTTTTCTTTTTGTTCAACAATTAGGTATTTATAATTCATATTTCCTCCCTGTCCTCCGTAGTCCCGCTGTTTAGGACGAAGGGGGACGGTTATAATTTTTATTCTAATTCAACGATCATCTGCAAAGCGTCAACCTGCTCACCTTCTTTTCCGTTTATTTTTTTAACGATCCCATCTCTGGGAGAGGGAAGTTCATTCTGCATTTTCATGGCTTCTATAATGGCAAGTGTTTCTCCTGATTTTACTTTATCACCCACTGAAACCGGGACTTTAACTAATAACCCCGGCATTGGAGAAAAAACACTATTTCCTTTTTGTTGTTTTCCTGTCTTTGCTTTTGAAGTTTTG